>NZ_JBFAFR010000028.1:0-113820 GCF_040639675.1 Actinosynnema sp. NPDC023794
CCCGCGGCGTCGCACAGGCCGTGCCACAGATGCCACCGGTCGGCGACCTGGACCGCGTGCGGCAGCGCGTCCCGCACGGCCTGCGCGTAGGCGGTGGAGCCGTCCCGGCACACGACCTCGACTCCCCGGTGCGCCCGCAGCCAATCGGCCACCACCCCGGCGCCGCGTCCGGGCAGCACGTCGATCCGGACACCGGTGTCGGCGTCGATCACCACGGTGGCGTAGTCGTGCCCCCTGCGCAGGGCGAAATCGTCGATCCCCAGCACCCGCGGCACCGCGCGATCGGGTAACGGGATGCCCAACAGGACCCGCACCGCGGTGTCCCTCCCGATCGCAATCCCCAGCGACGGCAGCACCCGGGCGGAGGCCCTGCCCACCAGCTCGCGCACGACACCGCGGACCTGTTCATCGAGCCGGACGGTGCGTCGCCGGTATCGCTCGATCAACCCCGGCACCTGCTCCCGGAACGTCCGGCGCACGCATTCCGTGACAGGACGACGCATCCGACGTATCCGCAACCTCACCAGCACCCGACGTCCGTCGACCGGCACATCCGCGGGAATCCGCTCATGGAAGGCATGAACCCGGGACGTCGGCGTCCCGCACGAAGGACACTCCACCTCGTCGCCCCTGGTCGATGCCCGCACCACGATCACATCGCCGGCGTCCTCGACCCCCTCGACCGACAGCGCCGCAAGCCCCGAGAACACCACACCGACCAGCTTCGCCATCTGAGCCACAAACGATCATGACAACACCAACCTGCCCCCTGCTGGGGACCCACCGCACCACCACCGGAAGTGCGCCAGAGCCGCTCGTGTTTGACAGACCCTGCACCTGCCCCTTCGTTGCACGCAGCGCCATGTGTGTGGTCACACCGATGGACTAAGGGCAGCCGAGGAGGTAGTCGAGGCGCGGTGGTGAGTTCGGAGGCGACTTGGTAGCGGCTTGTGCCGTGCCGCTTGGCTGCGGTCGTTCGGATTGTCCTGGTCGAGACTTCGGCGACGAGGCCAGCCTGTTGCGGCGTGACGACGCCGAAGAGCATGGCGTTGGCCAGGAAGAGGTCCTGGTGGCTGCCTGCTGAACGGAGATCGGCCAGGCATCAAACCCCGCCTCCACCAGACGTGAGACCAAAGAAGCGATCGAAGAACGTGGTCAGCTTCGTCAGCACCCGCTGCTTCTTCTCGCCGTGACCGCCGTCGGCTGAGAAGCGTGAAACGGGTGGAAGAACCTTGGTGATTGCCGTGCCGCTAGCCCTGATCTCGCCGTTGCGGAAGGCGGTCTCGATGAAGGCTCGGGTCTCGTCAGGTCTGAGGTTCTCGTCCTTGATGATCGCATTGAGCTCTTCGGCACGGCGCTTTGCGATGTAGGCGGCCCACTCCTCATCGAGGTCGCCTGTCGCCGATATGGAGTCGACGAAGTCTTCGACCAGGTCCTTCTTGTTGCGCAAGCTCGGACTCGCATCGATGGCGTGGGAGATGGTCGCCTGGATCTCCCGATCCTCACCGTCCCCCTTGGCTTCGCGGTACTTCTGGACCAGCTTCAAGATGAAGTCGACATTGATCTCGACCTGCTTGATCAGCTCGATCTCGAAGACGACATCTTCGACGATCGACTCCTTCTCGGCCTTCGTCTCCTTCTTGAAATCCGCGTAGAGGTCCAGGTAGACGCTTCGGTAGTCCTGACCTTGGCGCTCGGTCAGGATCACGTCACCGGCGAAGTCGTCAAAGCTGGTTAGGATGTTCTCTAGTCGCAGAATCTGGCCGAACAGGGCGATGAACGCCTTCTGTGCCGCCTCACCGACGATCGGCTGGCCGAGTGGGAACTGCGTGAGCAGTTCCTGAGCCTTCTCTGCATACTCGGCGTAGTACTCGGCGTACGGCTTGAGCAGGACGATGCCTTTGGCGTCCTTGTTGCCGAACAACGCGATGGCGTCGTTGGTCTCGTCCTCCAGGTCGCGGAAGCTAACAATGTTGCCGTAGGTCTTGACCGAGTTCAGGATGCGGTTGGTCCGCGAGTAGGCCTGAACGAGGCCGTGATTCACCAGCTGTTTGTCGACAAACAGCGTGTTCAGCGTCGTGGCGTCGAAGCCGGTCAGGAACATGTTGACCACGATGACCAGGTCGATCTCGCGGTTCTTCAGCCGGAGCGACAAGTCCTTGTAATAGTTCTGGAACTTGTCCGAGCTGGTGTCGAAGCTCGTGCCGTACAGTGCGTTGTAATCCTGGATCGCGGCTTCAAGGAAGTCGCGCGACGACTGGTCGAGTTCGCTGGTCTCGAAGCCCTCTTCGTCGAGGTAGTCGTCGGCCACCGCCTCGTTGGCGGCATAGGAGTAGATCAGCCCGATCTTGAGCTTGCGGTCCGGCGTCAGGTCAGCCTGCTGCTGCTTGAAGCGGGTGAAGTACCGCTTGGCTGCCTCAATCGAGGCAGTAGCAAACAGGGCGTTGAAGCCGTGGACACGGCGCTCGCCCAGCGAGTAGTGCTCCGAGCGGCGGGTCTTCTGGTCGAAGTGCTCCAGCGTGTAGCCGACGACCTTGGTCAGCCGCTCCGATGCGAGCAGAGCCTTCTCGGTGTCGATGGCCGACACCTGCTTGTCTGTCAGGCTGGCGGAGACGCGGACGGTGTTGACGTAGTCGATGCGGAAGGGCAGGACGTTCTTGTCACTGATGGCGTCAACGATCGTGTAGGCATGGATCGCCATCTGGTGGCCCTCAGGCGGGCAGTTGACCGGATCACCGTGCAGGAAGCAGCCGAATGCCTGGGCCGTGGTGCGGAGCTTCGGGTTGCCGCTGGTGCCCGCGTTGGAGGCGAAGATCGGAGTACCAGTGAAGCCGAACAGGTTGTACCGCTTGAACGCCTTGGTGATGGCGGAGTGCATGTCGCCGAACTGCGAGCGGTGACACTCGTCGAAGATGATCACGACATGGCCGCTGTAGATGTCGTGGCCCTTGTTGCCGCCGATGAAGGTCGCCAACTTCTGGATCGTGGTGATAATGATCCGCGCGCTCGGGTCCTCAAACTGCCGCTTGAGCACCGCAGTCGAGGTGTTGGAATTGGCCGCGCCCTTCTCGAAGCGGTCGTACTCCCTCATGGTCTGGTAGTCGAGATCCTTGCGGTCGACGACGAATAACACCTTGTCGACGTCAGGCATCCGACTGGCGAGTTGGGCTGCCTTGAAGCTGGTCAGGGTCTTACCGGACCCGGTCGTGTGCCAGACATAGCCACCCGCCTTGAGGGTGCCGAGCTGCTTGTAGTTCGTCGAAATCTCGATCCGGTTCAGGATCCGTTCGGCCGCCACGATCTGGTACGGACGCATGACGAGCAGCATCCGGTCGGCCGTCAGGACGCAATACTTGGTCAGGATGTTGAGCAGCGTGTGCCGGGCGAAGAACGTCTTCGCGAAGCCCGTCAGGTCCTGGATCGGCTTATTTTGGGCGTCTGCCCACCACGAAGTGAACTCGAACGAGTTGCTGGTCTTGCGGGTCTTCTTGCCGCCCGACTCGCTGATGTGCTGGCGCCGGGTGGTGTTGGAGTAGTACTTCGTCAGCGTGCCGTTGCTGATGACGAAGAGCTGGACGTACTCAAACAGGCCCGATCCAGCCCAGAAGCTGTCCCGCTGGTAGCGGTCGATCTGGTTGAACGCCTCGCGGATGTCCACGCCCCGACGCTTCAGCTCGATGTGGATCATAGGGAGACCGTTGACCAGGAGGGTCACGTCGTAACGGTTGGCGTGCTTGGTGCCGCCCTCACCCGATCCGACCGTGTACTGGTTGATGGCCTGCAGGCGGTTGTTGTGGACGTTTTTCTTGTCGAGAAGGCTGATGTTCTTGGTTGTGCCGTCGTCCCGCTTCAGGATCTGTACATGGTCCTCCTGTACGCGGACAGTCTTCTCGACGATGCCTTCGTTGGCCCCAGCGATCTTTTGGGTGAAGAACCGCTCCCACTCCGAGTCGCTGAACGTGATGCCGTTCAGAACTTCGAGTTGGGCGCGGAGATTGGCGACGAGCTGCTCCTCCGAGGAGATCGGCAGGTACTCGTAAGCCTGGGCTCTTAGGAGCTTGATGAACTCCTTCTCAAGGTCGGCCTCGGACTGGTAGACGGTGGTAGTCGCGGCGACCGGAACGAACTGTGCGACAACCGTGCTCTCCGAGCTGACGGCGATGGGGTCGTACTGGCGTGCTGGAGCCTCGCTCATGCTGAGAGCTCCTCGAAGGCGAAGAGCCGGTCGCGGTAGTACTCATACTGCCTCCGTCGGGCGTCGCGCTCCGCCGACACGATCACCGAAAGCTCGCTCACCACGGCATCGAGCCCGTTCAATGTCTCAACGACCTGACGCTGTCGTTCAAGGGACGGAACCGGGATCGGATAGTTCTTAACCTTCTTAGCGTTCAGGTTCGACTGCGAGCCCTCACCCAGCGCCTTAAGCCGTTCGTACTCGTTGGCAACCCAGTGAAAGACATAGCGATAGTCAGCCTGCTCAGGATCGATCTGAAGGTTGCAGCACGCCTGGTTGGTTGTCAGCGGAATCTCGTTGATGGCGACCTTTGCTGCGGTCGCACCATACATCGCAACGATCACACAGTGCTTGGGGATCCACTTGGCCGACGAGTTGCGGAGCCCCTCTTCCGTAATGGTCACTCCAGTAGATGTGATGCCGTTGTAGTCGACCTCTTGAGTGCGGAGCCACGGGATATCGCCACCGTAGTAGGCGTCTCGTCCGGACGACGGCGTTCCGCCGGACGAGACCTTCGTACTGATCTCGCCCAACGTAGACCATCGGACATCACCCGTTGTGTCTGTGAACAGCTGATTGCGGTAGTGCTCGTACTGACGCCTCCGCAGCCGCAGCTCTTCATCGAGGTTTGCCTGCAAGCCCGTCGCAAGATCTGAGAACCGATCCAAGATCCGAACGACCTCGTTTTGCACCTCGACCGGCGGCACGGGCACTCGCACCTTGGCGAGCTGCTTGGCCGAGACATCGATAACCTTCGTGCCAGTCGCAAGAGCCTTCTTCTGCACAGAGAACGATGTCGACTGAAACCAGTACGACAAGAATTTCGGGTCTTCACTATGCTTGATGATCGTGGCATGGCCACCAGTCACGATCGGCTCGGTTCCAAGCCAGGCGACCGCCTTACCTACGTCTTTAAGGTTCTCACTCGTGTTAGTGATGATGATGTCGCCTGGATCGGCAGAAGCAAGCTTGCTCGCCGTTTCAGGCGTGACGAACGATAGGGTGTCCTCGGTCCACACTCCGTAGCGGGTGTAAATCTGACCGTAGTGAATCGCACCAATGCCCTCGGTCGTCAAGTCCGCCTTAGGCATGCCGTTGCCGCGCACCAAGACCGCAATGTCCCCGAGCGCCTTGAACGGAACCCCCTCAGGTGTGAACTCCTTGATCAGGTCATCGATCCGACTCACGACATGGCCCCCTCTCCCGCGATCTCATCGATGTTATCGACACTCCAACCGAGTTCATCGATGGCCTTGGCAAAGACGTTGTCGCGATTGACTTCCTCGACTACGCCAAGTACCAGCTGACGACAAGGGTTGAACTTCTTGAGCGCCTCGTCCTCGCTGGAGTTGCCGTGGATTACCTCGCTTAGCTCGCTAAACAGAAGATATCCGTTGGCGGAAAAGCGCTGCGGGATGATGTTCCGCTGCTCATTGACCTCCTGGAGCACATCCTTAAAGGGGCGCCGCTTCCCCTTGGAAGTGGTAGTCGCAATCATGGCGATCTCTGCGACCTCAAGTGTGATCGATTCAAATATCTTGCGCAGATAGATCATCGACCCGGCTCCCAGTCCCTCCTCGTACGCAAGCTGCGCGCGCATGAGCAGGTCCGCAAAAGGTCCAGCAGTCGATCCAACTCGATCGGCACGATCTCGAAGGTTCTCGGTGTATCGCTCGATTTGAACAGTCGGTGCCCGGTCGAACATGTCGCCCTCGCTTCGCAGAAGGAACCAAACTTCCACCGAAGCGCGACACGCGCCACATCTCAGTGTGGTGTCAATGCTGACAGCCTGATCGCCTAAGCTGAGGCACGAGAGTTCGTCTCCCGATTCAAACGTGCGTTGGTCGCCACATTGGCGGCAGTAAAAATTGTGAAAGACCTTGCCAACCTTGATCCGCTTGTGTCGGCCCCAGCCGAGTCGGCGATCGTCAAGAAACCCCTCTACCTGTGCGGGGGTAGGGTCTGGTGCCCTAGAAAGCAGGTCAGACAATCTCATTTCCCCCTGCTTCCAGGCTTGCGACCATCTCATCGATGGCAGACCTGAGTCCCGCCTGCCGAGCAACCACCCTCGCTAGCTCGGCATTCAGATCCGCAATGTCCACCGCTTCTGTGGTGTCCTCACTCTCGACGTAAGAAGCGACGGTAAAGTTGTAACTTTTAGCAGCGATGTCGCTGTTCGGGACCAACTTGGCGAAGTGGTCTCTGTCCTCGCGGGCCATATAAGCCGCGAGGATATTTTGCTGGTTGGCCTCCGAGAGCTTGTTCTTGTTACCCGGCCGAACCGACTCGGCTGTGGCGTCGATGAACAGAACTGAGTTGTCCTTCTTTGACTTCTTGATCACCAAGATGCAGGTGGCGATGGTTGTGCCGAAGAAGAGGTCCGGCGGCAGTTGGATGACGGCATCGACGTAGTTGTTGTCGATTAGGTATTTGCGGATCTTCTGCTCTGCACCACTGCGGTACAGGACACCCGGGAACTCTACGATGGCTGCTGTGCCGTTGACCGCCAGCCACGAGAGCATGTGCATCGTGAAGGCGAGGTCGGCCTTGCTCTTCGGAGCGAGGATGCCGGCCGGGGCGAAGCGCGGGTCGTTGATCAGCAACGGGTTGGCATCGCCCTCCCATTTGATCGAGTATGGCGGATTGGAGACGATCGCCTCGAACGGCTCGTCGTCCCAGTGGGCCGGTTCGATGAGGGTGTCGCCATGGGCGATGCTGAACTTCTCGTAGTTCACGTCGTGCAGGAACATGTTGATGCGAGCCAGGTTGTACGTGGTCAGGTTGATCTCTTGACCGAAGAAGCCCTGGCGGACCTTATCCTTGCCGAGCACCTTGGCGAACTTGAGTAGCAGCGAGCCTGAGCCGCAGGCGGGGTCGTAGACCTTGTTTACTGACTTCTTGCCGACGACCGCGATGCGGGCCAAGAGCTCGGAGACCTCCTGCGGCGTGTAATATTCGCCACCCGACTTGCCGGCGTTGGCCGCGTACATCTGCATCAGGTACTCGTAGGCGTCACCGAACGTGTCGATGGCGTGGCCGTTGAAGTCGCCGAGGTTCAGGTCGCCGATGGCGTTGAGCAGCTTGACGAGCTTCTCATTCCGACGAGCCACCGTGTTGCCGAGCTTGGCGCTGTTGACGTCGAGGTCATCAAACAGACCCTTGAGGTCGTCCTCGGAGTCGGTGCCCTTCGCCGAGTCCTCGATGTTGCCGAAGATCCGCTCCAGCGTCTCATTGAGGTTTTCGTCGCCAGAAGCGCGCTTGCGGACGTTGACGAACAGCTCGCTTGGGAGAATGTAGAAGCCCTTCTCGGCGACGGTCTCCCGGCGACCGAGCTCTGCCTGCTTGTCACTCAGCGTGACATAGTCGAACGACTCGTCACCGGCCTTGCGCTCGCCTTCGTTGATGTAGGCCGCTAGGTTTTCGGAAATGAACCGGTAGAAGAGGATGCCGAGGACGTAGCTCTTGAAGTCCCAGCCGTCGACCGAGCCACGCAGGTCGTTGGCGATACGCCAGATGGTCTTGTGCAGTTCGCCACGCTGGGCCTCTTTGACGCGGTCAACCATCAAGACGCTTCTCCGCTGAGGCAGCACCACGTTGCAGTGGGCTGATGGCCGCGTTCCATGTGTCCTCCATTGTGCCATGCGTACGAACACACGTTCGACGGGCAGTTCGTGAAGATCAGCGAGCTATCCTACCCAGGATGTCACGGACCGCCGACAGAACTGCGGAGCCTCACCGCGACAGACACACCAGCGAACGGCTGCGTACGTCTGGTCAGCGCGAACAGCTTGTAGCCGCGGGCATCCAGTGCAGCGGCGGTGAGCTCGCGCCTGTTGAACGGGCCACGCCAGTCGGAGGTGTGATCCACTGAGAAGTTGGGACGGCCACGTCCGCGCGATCCATGTTCGTCGGGCTGTCGCCTCGAGCCCGTGCACGAGGTGCTGGTCGATGTTGACACCTTCGTCCTGACCAAGACGTCAGCGGCCACCGCTTCGGCTCCCGTGCCGCCGCCGGACGCAACACCGAACATTTGCAGACCAGACGGTCCTGGCTCTTCGTGCCTAACCTCTTCTGCGACCTGTGCGGGCGGAGCGGGGGTGCAGGACTCGCAAACGCGTCTACTACGCCTGCGCACGTAAGAGGGCATACATCCCCGCTGGCCACCCGAGGACCGGGTCGGCTTGGTCGCGGCCAACCGTGACGTCACCGACCAGGTAGACCCGTCCCAATCCATCGCACCGTGGATCCAGACCGTGCGGGCGGCCTGGCTGCTGATGACCCAGCCCGGCATCACCGACGTCGAACATCGACGGCTACCACGGCAACAGCAACGCCGCGCCGCCCGTGACGGCTACCCCGCCAGCGACGTGCACGTCGTGCGACTTCGCACTCACCCCGCCGCCGACCCGTCTGGATCAACCCACACCTCAAAGGTCCCGCCGACGCGCCGCTGGCCACCACGGAGAAGGTCTACCTCGTCGACCGCTCGCCCGATCCGACCTCGTGACCGTCAGGGCCCGCAGCCCTGGATGTATCTGGCAGGACAGAACGGAGCAGCAACGCATGGTCCTGCTACGGCTGGAAGAGAAGCTACGGGCACCCGGAGCCGGTGGACTTCGCCGCTGCCGCGCTGACCGTGGAACACGTGTTGCCGCAGAACCCGGGAGGAGAGTGGCTGGCGGTACTCGCTGAGGATGCGGGCGAGGACGAGTCGGCGGAGGAGCTTCACGAGCGCCTTGTCCACACCCTGGGCAACCTCACGTTGACCGCTGAGAACGCCAAGCTGTCCAACCACCCGTTCCAGCGCAAGCAGGACCTGCTGTCCGGAAGCCACCTGGAGATGAACCGCCGAATCGGCGAGGCCACGCGCTGGGGCATGTCGGAAATCCTCGCTCGCGCCGACGACCTCGCCGATCGGGCCACCGCGCTGTGGCCCGCTCCGGGAGAAGGCAGCCACAAAGTGGAGCGAGGGCGGGACCGGGCACTGTTGCACCAGGCCCTGTTGGTCATGCCTGCTGGCACCTGGACCACCTACGGGATCCGGCCACGCTCGTCGGCTCACACCCCCGGCCGATAGGCGTGCATCTCGCCAACACCTCCGGAGTCGTCAACGCCTATCGCGTGCTGGGCATGGTGGACGGGTGTCGGACACTTTCCGCTGGGGGTGAGGACCGGGGTGACGTGCTGACCGTGCTGCGAGCCGACGGAATCACCTTTAACGAGCAGGGGCCGCCGATCCGGGGCGAAGGCTGACTGTCCGTGACCTAGCCGACCTGTTGGGGATGGCGGAACCTGGCAGCACGACTACCGCGGCGGGTGCCGATGCGTTGGTCGAGCGGCAACAACGCTTCCTCGATCAGCTTCACGAGCACAACTCCGACGCAGTAGCCGCTGCCGTCGTGAAGCTGCTCAAGCACTGGACGACTCTCGGCGGAGTTCTTCAGTTCAGCACTGCACATCGGTGGATCGAAGGGACAAGGATGGACGGGAGCATGAAGGAGGCAGCAGCAGAAGCACGCCACCGATACGGTGTGCACGAGTGGCCCACGGAGGGCCCGCGCGAAATGAACGGTTGGCTGAGCGGTTGGCCGCGGCGCTTCCGGTGCGGGTCGCGTTTCACACCGCGCGTGGGGACCGCGTGTTCGGCGGTTGAGGTCGGCACCTGTTGGTGCCGTTCACACTTCGGTGGGTGGAGCAGATCTGGAGCATCCGGTGGAGTTGAACGACGTGAGACGGCCTCGAACGGCCGTGAACGACACCGGCTGACGTGCTGGTTCGCTGTTCACGCTGGTCAGGGCATTTGTGGAACAGCACTGGCAGAGTGAGGCTCAACTTGTTGGCTGCACTTCACTGCGGTTGGCATGGATTGGTCGTTGTTCGGCGCAGTTCGTTGATGTGTTGCGGTCTGTGCGTCAGAGGTGACTGCGGCGCGCGGGTTGTCTGGCTGGACAAGATCCGGTCAGTGGCAAGGGCTGGGACTGCGGCCCCGCCTGACTCGGCGAAGTCTCACAGGTCGGTGCGGGTGGTTCGTCCACCGCACCGACCTGTGAGCGGATTGAGCACGAGGGTTCCTACTTCGTGGCGCACAGGGCCTTGTCGAAGAGGGCGATGACCTCGTACTGGCGGACTTCGTCGTTCGTCCCGGCGACGGTGACCGCCCGGCCGTCGGGGGTGATGGCGGCGCGGGTCTGGAAGCCGTCGGCGTCGCCGCCGTGGCCGTACGCGGTGGTCCCGCAGCTGAGCTTCATCTCGATGACGCCCAGACCGTAACGCCAACCGTCGAAGAGGCCGGGCGCGTCCACGGTCTGACGCATCTCCGCCAGCCGACCGGGCTTGAGCAGCCGACCGTCCTGCAAGGCGACCAGGAACTTGTTCAAGTCACTCGGGGTGGCGATCATCTGCCCCGCGGCTCCGGCGACCGACGGGTCGAACCGGGTGATGTCGATCAGATCACCGGCGATCGGCTCGCCCTTGTCGTCCCTGGGGAACAGGTAACCCTGCGGGTGCGGGGCACGGATGTCGCGGTCGCCCGGACCCGGGTAGTACGTCTCCTTCAGCCCGATCCGGTCGATGATCTTGTCGGTGATCACCTCGGCGAAGGGGCGTCCCGCCGCTTTCTGCGCCACCAGACCCAGCAGCATGTATCCGGTGTTGCTGTACGCCCAGACCCTGTCCTGCCCCGGGGCGAACGTCGGTGCTTGCGTCAGCGCCGCGTCCAGCATCTCCCGGGTCTCGAAGTACCGGTCCTTGATCGGCAGGATCCCGTTGCCCATGAAGGGGACTCCGGTGGGCATCCCACTGGTGTGGTTCAGCAGCTGCCTGATCGTGATCGCCCGACCGTCGATCGCCGCACCGTCGCCGGTGCCCCGCACCACACCCGGCAGGAACTTCTCCACCGTGTCGTCCAGGGCAAGCTTGCCCTCGTCGGCCAACTGCAGGATCGCCACAGCGGTGAACATCTTCGTGATGCTGGCGATCCGGACGTAACCGTCCGTCGGCACCTTCGACCTCGTCCGGATGTCCCCCACCCCGGCGGTGTAGTCCGTCACCCGCCCATTCCGGTCTCGCACCGACATCAGCAGCCCGGGCAGCGACCCGTCGGCGACCAGCGCCTCCAGTCCCGCCTGCAACACCTTGTCGTGACCCGGCCTCGACCTGTCACCTGACGCGCCCGCCGACGCCGCTTCCGTCAGCGCGAGTCCGGCGACCGCCATCGCCGCCATCGCCGCGGCGACCACGCGGCGCCGGCGCGCGGCACCTGGGCGGGTTCGGGTGGGACGACTCAGATCCTTCGACAAGGGACACTCCCCAATTGAGCGGTTTGCACTGGCTCGATCAGTGTTGTCGTGGTCCCGGCGCCTCACGATCCCTTGTGCTGCACACTTCCGGTACAGCCAGCACTACCTTCGGCGGCACCGGAGGTGGGAACGGGCAAGGGCTCGGGCGCGGTGTCAGCACACCGTGCCCGAGCCCTTGTCGTACGACTTCCCGGGTAGGGGAACCGCCCGTTCAGCCGTGCCTCAGTGCGCGCACAGCGCGGCGTCGAAGAGCGCGGCGCGGTCCGCGGCGACGGACTCGTCCTTCACCGACCCGTTGAGCGAGGTGACCACGAGGGTCGCCGCGCGACCGTCGTCGGTGGCCGCGTTGACGGTCGAGTAGCCCGGGATGTCGCCGCCGTGCCCCCACGCGACTCCTCCGCAGCTCAACGGCGTGCTGAACAGGCCGAGTCCGTAGCCTGACCCGGATCTCGGGTCCGTGGGGATGGTGGTGCGCATCTGGGCCAGCTGGGCCGGTTCGAGCAACTTCCCGTCCAGCAGCGCGCGCAGGAACGTGTTGAGGTCGTTCGGCGTGGAGACCAGGTGACCGGCGGCCCAACCCCAGCTCGGGTCCATCCGCGTGAAGTCGACCAGCTCGTCGGTCGCCGGGTCGCGCTGGTAGCCCCTGGGGTGCCGGCCGCGGATGTCCTCTTCTCCGACCTCGGGCGCGTACGTGTCCCGCAGACCGATCCGCTGGATGACCCGGGTGGTCACCAGTTCGTTGAACGGGCGGCCGGTGACCCGCTGGGCGATCAGCCCGGCCAGGACGTAGTTCGTGTTGCTGTAGGACCAACCGCCGCCCGCGGGCACGCCGTTCTCCCTGGCGTTCGCCAGGTCGAGCAGTTCCCGGGGCTCGAGGTAGACGTGCTGGTACAGCAGGAAGTCGCCCTTCGTCTTGAACATCGAGTCGGTGTAGTCCGGCAGGCCGCTGTTGTGCTGGAGCAGTTGGCGGACCGTGGTCCTGGTCGCGTCCACGCCTGTGCCCCGCACCAGGCCAGGCAGGTACGTCTCGATCGACGCGTCGAGTTCCACGCGGCCCTCACCGACGAGCTGCAGCACGACGACGGAGGCGAACATCTTGCTCGCGCTGCCGATCCGCACCCTGCCGTTCACCGGCACCTTGCCGCCGGTCCGCAGGTCGCCGACCCCGGCCGTGTAGTGGCGGGTCCGGCCGTGCCGGTCCCGGACGGCGGCCAGCGCCCCCGGGTGCCGGTCGGCACCGACGAGCTTGTCCAGTCCCTGCTGGACCACGTTGGGGCGGTGCTCGGCCCGGGCGGCTTGGACCGGGCCGCCGAACGCGAGACCGCTCGCCGCGGCCGCCACCACCGTCATGGCGACCACGGGGCGGTGCGGTGAGGAGGAAAGCCGATATCGCTGAGAAGAGGACGTGAACAAGGCAGACAACTCCTGGGTTCCACGGACGTCGGTCCTGCGATGACCGACGGGATCGAGGCTGCTCACCTCCACCTCGGTGAACAATCCAGCCCACTGGACAACCGGGGTGGTGGTGGCACCCCGAGGCCGTCGTTCAGGCGGGCAAGCCACGACGGGCGGCTCGATTCGCGTGCACCATGGGCTTCTGTTGATCGGTTAAGGTTCGGCCGGGGGGTGGCATGGCACAGGTGCGGAAGCGCCTGCGGGCGTCGTTCGACGCTGTCGCGCGCTTGGTCGGCGGCCTCGGTACGGCGCTGCTCGCGCTGGCCGTCCTGGTCTGGCTCGGCGTGGTCGCGCTGCTCAGCTGCGTCGGTGTCGGCGTCGTCCTGGTGCCCTCCACCCTGCGTGTGTTGCGGGCGGTCGCGAACCGGGAACGGTTCCGGCTCGGTGTCCTCGTCCCCGACCCCGCGCCGCACCAGGCGCTCGCCGCGCTGCGCGACGTGACCGTGCGGCGTGAGCTGGCCTGGCTGCCGCTGCACGCCACGGCCGGCCTGGCGACGGGGTTCATCGGGCTCGCGATGCCGGCCACGGCGCTGCAGAACACGACGTACCCGTTCTGGTACCGCCTGCTGCCGCCTGTGGACAACACCCCCAGTTTCATCTTCTGGGACATCTTCTGGGATGTCACCGATCTGACCGGCGCGTTGGTCGTGGCGCTGACCGGCGTGCTCTGCGGCGCCTTCATCGTCGGGCTGGGGCCAGTGCTCGTCCGGGCGCAGGAGTGGCCGGGCCGGCACCTGCTGGCGCCGCCTGCGGGTGTCGACCTCTCGCTGCGGGTCGCCGAGCTGACCGCCACCCGCGCCGCCGCTCTCGACGCGCACGCCGCCGAGCTGCGCCGCATCGAGCGGTCGCTGCACGACGGCACGCAGAACCGGCTGGTCGCGGTAGCCGTGCTGCTCGGCGCCGCGCGGCGGGCCGTGGACCGGGATCCGGCAGCGGTCGGTGCCGTGCTGGACCGGGCGCAGGACGCAGCCGAACAGGCGCTCGCCGAGCTGCGGGCGGTGGTCCGCGGCATCCTGCCCCCGGTGCTGGCCGACCGCGGGCTCACCGGTGCCCTGGTCGGCCTCTCGGGCAGCTGCGGCGTGCCTTGCGAGCTGGTGGTGGACGTGCCGGGCCGGTGCGCCGCCTCGGTCGAGGCCACCGCGTACTTCGTGGTGGCCGAAGCCCTCTCCAACGTGTCCAAGCACAGCGGCGCCGCGAGCGCCCAGGTGGCGGTGAGGCGGGAGGGGGATCGGTTGCTGTTGCGGATCGGCGACGACGGCAGGGGTGGCGCGGACGAACGCGGCGGGTCGGGCCTGTCCGGCATCCGCCGACGGGTCGAGGCGCACGACGGTCGCCTCACCCTCGACAGCCCGCTCGGCGGGCCCACGACGATGGAAGTGGAGCTGCCGTGCGGATCGTGATCGCGGAGGACGACCCGCTGCTGCGCGAGGGGTTGGCGCTGCTGCTGCGCGCCGAATCGCTCGACGTGGTGTCCACCACCGACACGCCGGAGTCGTTCCTGGCCGCGGTGGCCGAGCACGAGCCGGATGTCGCCATCGTCGACGTGCGGATGCCGCCCACCCACACCAACGAGGGGATCGTGGCGGCTGTCGAGGCGCGACGACGCCGACCCGGCCTCGCGGTGCTCGTGCTCTCGGCGTACGTGGAGCAGGCGTTCGCCACCGAACTGCTCGCTGCCGGCGCCGACCGGCTCGGTTACCTGCTGAAGGAACGAGTGGGACGGGTCGAGGAGTTCTTGAGCGCGCTGCACCGCGTGGCGGGCGGTGGCACGGCCGTGGACCCCGAGGTGGTGGGCCAACTGCTGGCCCGGAACCCGCACACCAGCGCGTTGGGTCGGTTGAGTCCTCGGGAACGGGACGTGCTCGCGCTCATGGCAGAAGGGCTGGGCAACGCCGCCATCGCCGAGCGGCTCTTCATCACCGAGGGCGGGGTGCACAAGCACATCCGCAGCATCTTCGCCAAGCTCGACCTCGCCCCCGACGACCGGGCAGACCGGCGCGTCACCGCGGTCCTCCGCTACCTCAAAGGCACCGGACCGAAGTAACGCCGCTGCGCCCGGCTGAACCTGTAGGCGGCGAGCGGAAGTTGCCGGCTGAAGAGCCCGACACGCCGCGCGGCAGTCGATTGGGGTATCCGGAACGACGAGGTCGACGTGGGGGCCGTGTGTTCGGGGCACCTGTTGCCGCTGTTCACATCGCGGTGTATGGAGCGAATCTGGAGCAGACGGAAGAGCCGAACGGCGTGCGACGGCTTCGAACGGCGATGGACTGCGCCGGCTGACGTGCCGGTTCTGTGTCTGCTCTGGTCAGGGCGCTTGTGGACCAGCACTGGCAGGGTGACGCGCAGCTTGTCGGCGGCACTTCGCCGCAGTTGCCGCGGATTGGCGGTTGTCGGAGGCAGTTCGTTGCTGTGGTGCGGTTCGTGTGTCTCGGGTGTGACTGCGACGCGGGTCCCCTCACCGCACATTTCATTTTGCGGGGCGGTGATCAGGTCGTGGCCTCGGATCCAGTTGGTTCGGTAGATGTCGTGCCGGAACTCTCGGTCTTCTCGCCCGTCGCTATCGAGGCGTAGCGTCGCCGGTGAAGGTCATCGCGTTCGCCGTCCGGGATCGTCATCGACTCGGCAAGTACGGCGGCGAGCGCGTCCGCTTGGTTTTGTCGATGTCGGTGTGGAAGATCCACCGGATGTTCTCGTCGCGCGTGATGAGATCGATTGCCAAGCGCGAGCTTCGGTCCTGTGTGGTTGTTGCTCGGACGTAGCCGCGAGCGGAGGGGCCGGTGGATGGAGAGTGCCGGCAAGAGGCTCGATTACGCCTGGCAGGCGGCCGGAGGCTTCGCGGACTGCCTTCACGTCCTTCCGCTTCCCCGGCAGCGGCCATGCGTCGGGGTCGCCGAGTTCGGGGGTGATCCGCAGCAGGCTTCATGACCGTGAGCGGTGCTCGCGGCCCACGCGGTTGCCGCTCCTCGTGGAAGTCCCGTCACCGAATGTGGGAACCTCGCGGGGTGAGTCGATCGAACCGGGTGGCGCTGGACGCGCTGATCGCGGAGGCAACTGTCGACTGCTATGACGACAGCGAGTGCGTCACAGGCTTCCACGCCATGATCGAGGAGTACCTCGCCGTGCCGTTCCAGACGGTGGTGCTGGGCGTGGACGTGACCGTGACGGGTGTGGACCTGACCGATGACGAGCAGATCGTGGCTGTCTGCGTGCGCGGGAAGTCGGAGCAGCGCATCCCCGTCCTGGACCTGCCGCTGCCTGCTCGACCGTTGAAAGGCACGCAGTGGCTCGACGCCTACCGCCGCTGGGCGAGGGGGACGTGAACGCGATGGACTCGTCGCCGGAGCAGGTGCGGTTCACCGAGGTGGAAGCCCTGGCCAACCTGCGCGCCGTGCTCGAACTGTGCGCGGCTGGGGAGGTGAAGTGCAGCGACAAGACCAGTCGCCCGTCGGCTGCGACTGTGCGCACCGTCGGCGCGCACCTGGTGGACGGTGACTTCTACCCCGAGGAGCCCATCGCGGCGTTCGCGTGGCCGCTGCTGCTCCAGGCCGGTGGCCTCGCCTCGCTCGACGGCACCCGCCTCCGGCTGACCCCTAAGGCCCGTGTGGCGCTCGGGAAGCCGTCCGCCGAGGCCGTTCGGGGCCTGTGGCGGCGTTGGCTCACCCACGCGGTGATCGACGAGTTCAGCCGGGTCGAGCAGATCAAGGGCCAGCACGCCCGCAACGTGCTCACCGCGGCCAAGACCCGGCGACAGGCGGTCGCCGCGGCGCTGGCCACCTGCCCGCCGGGCAAGTGGGTCGACGTGGACTTCCTGTTCACCGCCATGCGGCGCGGCAACATGAGCCCCACCATCGCCCGCACCGAGATGGCGCTGTGGAAGTTCTACCTCGCCGACCCGGAGTACGGCAGCCTCGGCTATGAGGGGCACCACGACTGGGAACTCCTGGAAGGTCGCTACACCCTGGCCGTGTTGTTCGAGTACGCGGGCACTCTCGGGTTGATCGACCTCGACTACGTCGACCCACGCGGCGCGCGCGACGACTACGTCGACAACTGGGGTGGCGACGACCTGGACGCGCTGAGCCGCTACGACGGACTCGTGGCGATCAGGCTCACCGCCCTGGGCGCTTACGCCCTCGGTCTGACCGACACCTACGAACCACCTGAG
Organism: Actinosynnema sp. NPDC023794; assembly: GCF_040639675.1. NCBI lineage: Bacteria > Bacillati > Actinomycetota > Actinomycetes > Pseudonocardiales > Pseudonocardiaceae > Actinosynnema > Actinosynnema sp. NPDC023794. The sequence goes on from NZ_JBFAFR010000028.1 coordinate 17,153, forward strand.
CCCAAGGCCGCCGGGACCCGGCCGCTGAAGGTGCTGCCCGACCTCGACGTCGTCGCCATGGGCGACATCGGCGCCGCGGACCGGCTCGTCCTGTCCGCCCACGCGGAGCAGACCGCCGACCGCGTCTGGACGGTGTCGGCGGCGGGTCTGCTCAGGGCGCTCGACAACGGCCGCGACCTCGGTGAGTTCGTCGACTTCCTCGCCGCGCGGACCGAGCACGCCCTGCCCGGCGCGTTGCGCACGCTGGTCGCGGACGTCGAGCGGCGGAGCTCGCAGCTGACCGATCTCGGCCACGTCCGCGTCATCGAGTGCGCCGACCCCGCGCTCGCCGCGTTGATCAGCCGCGACCGCGCGATTCGAGCGCTGTGCCGACCGATCGGTGACCGCCACCTCGCCGTCCGGCCGGACCAGGAGCTGAAGTTCCGCAAGGCCCTGCTCAAGCTGGGGCACGTGATCCCGGCCGGAACCCGCGGAGGTGGGCTCTGAGAGGGTTGGGGTCGTGCGCTCGTTGAACGGGCTCGATTCCGCCGCGCTGCGACCCTTGTGGCGGGCCGTGCACGACAGGTTGTCGTCGGGGCGCCCGGTCAACCGGGTGAAGGTCGGCCCCCTCGACGAGGAGGAGCGGTCGGCCGTGGCGGATCTGCTGGGGGCCGATCGACTGCCGGGCCAGGACGTGACGGTGTCGGTGGCCGGGCTCGACGAGTTGCTCCGGGAGTCCGTCGGAGCCGGGGTGCGCGAGGTCGTCGTGGCCCTGCTGGGTCCGCTGGACGACCGGGCCGGGCGTCGGGCGCTCGCCGCCGGTGCCCGCTCCGAGCTGTGGGCTTGGCTGGCCGAGCACCCCGTGGTGACGGCCCAGCCGGTGTTGCGGGAGTGGGTGGACGCCGTGCGGCGGGCCGGGCTCGTCGGTGGTTCGGCCGAGCGCACCCGGGATGAGCTCGACCGGGCACTGCGGGTCGTCGCCGCGTTGCCCGCGACGGGTGTGCCGCTGCCGGTGCTGGCGGAGGCCGTTCTCGGCGATCCGCACGCCCTGGACGAGGGAACGCGGTGCGCCGGGCTGGTCCTGCGGGCGCTGGCGGCGCTCTACGGCGTCGACCTGCCGGGGGACGCGCAGGAGCGGCGGGCGCTGTGGGAGCGCGCCGGGGTGGTCGAGGACGAGTTGTCCTCGGTCGTCCTGGTGGCCGGCCTGCGGTTGGGTGGTGTCGGGGGCGGGGTGCTGCGCGTGTGCGCCGACGCGGGGCACGTCGCGGCCTTGACGCTGGCGCAGGTCCGGGCGACTTCGTTCGTCGGGACACCTGAGGACGTGTGGGTGTTCGAGAACCCGAGCGTGCTCGCAGTGGCGGTGGCCCGGTTCGGAGCTTCGTGCCCGCCTGTGGTGTGCACGTCGGGCTGGCCCAACAGCGCGGTGATCGTGCTCTTGCGTGGTCTGACCACGGCCGGGGCGACCCTCCACTACCACGGGGACTTCGACGGCGAGGGTGTGCGGATCGCCGCGCACGTGATGGCGCGCACCGGCGCTGTGCCGTGGCGCATGGCCACCGACGACTACCTGCCGGCCCTGGGCGGCGCACGCGTCGGCACATCGGTGGGGCGGGTCACCGAGGCGCCGTGGGACGGCGGGCTGGCGGACGCGATGCGCGAGCACGGGCTGGCGGTCCCGGAAGAACGGGTCACCGCGCGGCTGTTGGACGAACTCGACGATTGCGGACGGGACGTCGGCGGTCTGCCGTAGCGTGCTCGACCGGTGGGAGGAGGGTGCTCGTGGAGGCCATGCGCGTGCCGCCGGAGATGTTCCGGTTCACCACGGGCGAGCGGGCCGAGCTGTACGTGGCGATCCTGCACGCGTTCGGTGAGGCCAACGAGCGGTTGGAGACCGCTCTCGGGTTGGACGACGTGCGGGCGAGGCTCCGCTCGGTGGGGTGGCTCGACCCGCTGGACGACAAGGACCTGACCGAAGCGCTGGGGAGCCTGCGCGACTGGCGACTGCTCGACGTCACCCAGAACCACGCCGAGAACTACCGGACCGCCGACGAGTACGAGCGGCGCAACCTCCAGTACTCGTTGACCAAGCGCGGTGAAGCCGCTCTGGCCGGTGTGGTGCACGCGATGGGCGTGCTGGCCTCGACGGGCGCGCTCCAGACGGCGGTGCTCGACGCGATAGCCGACCGGCTCGGTGAGTTGGTCGCGCAGCTGGGTGATCCCGGTGTGCCGGATCGCCGGGTCTTCGGCACGCTGGTCGAGCTGGAGGGGCATTTGGAGGCGTTGCGGGGCAACACCAAGCAGTTCAACGGCGAGCTGCAGCGCCTGTTGCGCGCGGAGGGTGCTGACCAGGAGACGTTTCGCGAGGTCAAGTCGGCGACCGTGGCGTACCTCCAGGAGTTCACCACGAACCTGGAGCAGCGGGCGCACGCGATCGCCAACCGGGTGGAGTTGGTCGAGGAACGGGGAGTGGCTCTCCTGCACCACCGCGCGCTGGCGGGCGCCGAACTCCCGCCCACCTCGGGTGGTGATCCGGCGGTGGCGTGGTTGGAGCTGCGCCGGGCCAGGTGGGAAGGGCTGCGTGCGTGGTTCCTGCCGGCGGACGGCGGCACACCCAGGGTCCAGCAGCTGTTCGTGGTCGCCAGGCGCGCGATCATCGCGTTGTTGCAGGTGCTCGACCGGATCACCGAGTCCAGGCGAAGGTCGACCAGTGCGGCGGCCGATTTCCGCGAGCTGGCGCGCTGGTTCGCGGTCGCACCGACCGAGGAGGACCTGCACCTGCTGTGGTCGACCGCCTTCGGGCTCGGCTCGGCCCGGCACGCGCACCTCGCGCACCCCGACCCGGAACTCGTGGTGTCGTCCGCCCGGTGGGTCGACGCGCCACCGGTGGAGGTGTCGGCGTTGCTGCGCAGCGCGGGGCGGACCGAGCGGTTCACCCGCACCGGGCGGGTGCGCGACGTGGCCGCGGTCAAGGCGGCGCGCGCGGAGTCGGCTCGTGCGGAGCGGGCCGCGCTGAAGGCCGCGTGGGATCGGCTGGACACCGGTGGTGGCATGAGGTTGTCGCAGTTCGGGCGGTTGGACCACGAGGTGCTCGAACGGCTGCTCGACCTCCTCGGGCGGGCCTTGGCCGTGGCACCGGACCGGCACGGCGTCCACCGGGCAACTACGGGCGACGGGCGGGTGGAGGTCCTGTTGAAGCCGCCGGAGGCGCACCGCGAGCAGGCGGTGCTCAGGACGCCGCGCGGCGTGTTCACCGGCCCGGACTACGACATCGAGATCCGCACGCCGGGTGGTCGCCCGGCACGGCGGCCGCAGGGGGCCGTCGAAGGGGCGGCGACCGGATGAGCAACCTGGCGAACCAGTTGGTCATCGCGGAGCGCGAGGAGGTCGCGCGGGCGATCCGCTTGCTGCTGGCGACACCGCTGATCGGTGCCGGCGCCGCACCGGAAGCCTTCGACCTCGTGCGCAGGCGGCGCGAACCCGTCGAGAAGTGGTTCGACTACTACTGCGGGTGGTCGCTGATCGTCGAACCCCGCTTGGGGTACGCGCGGTTGGCCAAGGTCCGGGTCGCCACCGACCCCACCCGCCCGGCGCGACGGCACCGCACGGGGCGGGCGCCGTTCGACCGCCGCCGGTACACCCTGCTGTGCGTGGTGGCAGCCGAGCTGCTGGGGGTACCGGTGACCACGGTCGGATTGCTGGCGGACCGCGTCGCCCAGGCGTCGGCCGTGGATCCGGTGCTGCCGCCGTTCGACACGTCCAGCCGTGCTGAGCGGATGGCGTTCGTCGACGCGCTGCGACTGCTGGAGTCGGTCGGCGCGGTCGAAGTGGTGGATGGCGCCACCGAGTCGTTCGTGGACTCCGCCGACGCGAAAGTCCTCTACCGGGTCGACGCGACGCTGGTCATGCGCCTGCTGGCGGCCCCGGTCGGCGCGTCGCAGGTCGCGGTCACCCCCGGGAGGTCGCACATCGACGAGGTGCCGCTGCGCTTCACCGAGCTGCTGACCCGGCTGTCCCGCGAACGGCGTTACGGCGATGCCGACGAGCCGGTGTCCGAGGTCCAGCGCAACCTGTGGCTGCGGCACTCGGTGTTCCGCAAGCTGGTCGACGACCCGGTCGTGCACCGCGACGACCTGACACCCGCGGAACTGGCCTACCTGTCGTCACCGACCGGCGGGCAACTCCTGCGCCGGGCCGCCGATCAGGCGGGGTTGCTGGTGGAGGAACGTGCCGAAGGCGTCATGTTGATCGACCCGGACGGCGTGGCCACGGACAGTCGGTTCCCCGACGACTCCGGCAACGCCAAGGTCGCCGCACTGCTGCTCCTCGACGTGATCACGTCCACACCCGGACCGGTCGCCGTCGAGCAGTTGCGCACCGAGGCCGACGCGCTGCTCGGCCGCTTCCCCAAGTGGGCCAAGGGCTACCGCGGCGAAGACGGGGCCGCACGGCTGGTGGCCGACGCACTGGATGTGCTCAGGGCGTTCGGCCTCGTCCGGCTCGACAGCGGTGTCGTGCGCGCCCGGCCCGCCGCCGCCCGCTACGCGGTGACCCGAACGAGTGCCGACGACGTCGAGGACGAGTCATGACGGTGACCGAGCTGCCACTCGCGGAGAGCGGCGCCCCGCCGGAGACGGTGGCCAGGTGGGTGCCCGAACGCGCCGGGATCCTGAACGTGTGGCGCTACTACGACGAGGTCTTCCGGTTCCACAAGGGACGGTTGCTGCTGCGCGGCCCCAACGGCACCGGCAAGTCGAAGGCGCTCGAACTGCTCCTGCCGTTCCTGTTCGACGCCAACCTGCGCGCCAACCGGCTCTCGACGTTCGGCACTTCCGAGCGCACCATGCACTGGAACCTGATGGGGGAAGGCGCGACCGGCACCACGAGAGTCGGGTACGTGTGGCTGGAGTTCCGCTTCCCCGGCGCGGACGACTCGCCGGACGAGTGGTTCTCGTGCGGCGCGCGACTGGCCGCCACCAAACACACCAACGCGGTGCACCCGGACTACTTCACCAGCGGGCAGCGCATCGGCGTACCGGGCGGCCTCGACCTCACCGACCCGAACGGCGCGCCCCTCACCACCAAGGCCCTGGAAGCCGCGCTCGGCGACCGGGGCACGCTCCACCACAACGCTGCCGAGTACCGGGCGGCCGTGCGCTCGACCCTGTTCCCCGGGCTGAGCGAGCAGCGCTACGACGCGCTCATCACGGCCCTGCTCCAACTCCGCACGCCGAAGCTCTCGCAACGGCTCGACCCTGGGTTGCTGTCCACGTTGCTGTCCAAGGCGCTGCCACCGCTGGGCGAGGCGGAGATCAGCGACCTCGCGGAGGGCTTCGAGCGCTTGGACCGGCAGCGTGAACAGCTCAAACGCCTCGACTCGGAGGTGGAGGCCGCACAACACCTCAGAACCAGGCAACGCGCGTACGCGCAGCGCGTGCTGCGCGCCGCGGCGGCGAAGCTGATCTCCGCCACCACGGAGCTGGGCAACCTGGCGGACGCCGCGAAGCTCTCGGAAGACGAGCACCACCGCGCCGCGCGGCGCAAGCAAGAGGCCGAAGAACGCGGCGAGCTGCTGGAGCAGCGCATCGTCGAGACGGAGGGGCGCATCCAGGGCCTGACCGGCAGCGAGGCGTACCGCAAGGGTGAACAGCTCGACCGGCTGCGGACCCGCGTGCGCGAAGCTCGTGCGACCGCCGGGAAGAGGCGCGCCGACGCGACTCGCCACCGCCAGGTCGCCCGAACCGACGCGGAAGCGGCCGACACCGCTGCCCGGCACGCGGAGGCACGGGCCGCGACCGCGGGAGCGCTGGCCGACGGCGCCTCGACCGCCGCCGCCCGGGTCGGTCTCGCCTCGGTGCACGCCGAGATCGCCCGCGCCCTCGCCGACCCCTCGCGATCGCGGGCTCTGCTGCGCGCCGCGGTTCAGGCACGTGCCGAGCAGGTCGAGGCCGTGCGTGCCGCGCTCAACGAGCACGAGGTCGCGGTCAACAGCAGGCGGGACGCGGAACTGGTGCTCGACGAGGCACGGGAAGCCCTGGCGGAGGTCACCGAACGACGCGCCGAGTCCGCCGACCGGCGCGAGGCCGCGCTCGTGCAGCTCCGGGCCGCCCTTCTGACGTGGGTGGCGGGCCGCAGTGAGCTGACCTTCGCCAACCCGGAGGCGCTGGCGGACCTCGCGGCGTCGGAGACCGCCGTGCTGGCCGAGATCGATTCGGCTGCGAGCCGCGTGCTGGACGCCATCACCCGGGAAGAGACCCTGGTCGGGACAGCGCTGGAGAACGCCGAGCGTGATCGGGACGCCCTGCGCGACGAGATCCGGCGGCTGCTGACCGAGGAGGACCTGCCTCCCCAGCCCCCGCACACGCGCACCGCGGATCGCGGGGCCATGACCGGCGCGCCGCTGTGGCGCCTGGTCCGCTTCGCCGACGCGGTACCCGACGACGTCCGCGCGTCGGTGGAGGCCGCGCTCCAGGCGTCCGGGCTCCTGGACGCCTGGGTCGGCCACGACGGCGTGGTCGCCGGGCACGACACCTTCGCCGTTCCCGGTGCCGTGCCGCCGGCACCGGGTCGCTCTCTGGCCGACGTCCTCGTACCCGAGATCGACGCGCCCGTGGCCTCCGACGTCGTCGCCCGTCTGCTCGGCGGCGTGGCCTACGGGGAGGATCTGCCCGAAGCGCACCCGGTCGCCATCGGAGCCGACGGCGGTTGGCGCACAGGCAACCTGCGCGGCACCTGGCGCAAGGACGAGGCCGCGCACATCGGCGCGCTCGCCAGGCAACGGGCACGGCAGCGCCGGTTGACCGAACTGCGTGAGCGGATCGCCGCGTCGGAGGAGCTGGTCGAGGCGCACACGGCCGCCTTGCGATCGCTGACCGGGCGCAGGTCCGACGTCGAGGCCGACCGGCGCGCTCGGCCCGACCACGCCGACGCGAACGCGGCGCTGGAGGCCCTGACCAGAGCAGACTCGGCGGTCTCCAGCGCCGACGGCGTGGTTCGGCGTTCGTTGGACGGCCTGGCGAAGAGCGAGCAGCGCGTGGACCGCGCCCTGCGCGCGCTGACCACGACGGCAGCCGAACACGGCCTGCCCACCGAGCGGCACGCGCTCAACGGCGTCGTGACCGCCGTGGACGCCTTCCGGACCGCGTCAGACGCCTGGATCGATGAGCACGCAGCCCTGCTCACGGCACGTCGTGAAGCGGACCGGACCGCTGAGCAGGCCCAGCGGTCCCGGTTCGCCGCCGAACAGCGCGAGGACGAGGCGGACGACGCCGAAGCCACGGCCCGCGGGCTCGACAGCGAGCTGGACGCCGTGGAGGGCACCATCGGCGTCGACTACCGGCAGGTGCTGGACGAACTCGCCGCGCTGCGCGAGCAGCTGGGCGTGGTCAGGCGGGAAGCGCGTACCAACCAGAACGAGATCGGCACCCTGGCCGTGCGCCTGGGAGAGCTCACCACCCAGCGGGCCACCGACGCGCGTGACCGCGACCGCGCCACCGAGGTGCGCGACCAGGCCGCAGCGCGGTTCCGGCACTTGGCGGACGGCAGCCTGCCCGTCGACAGCGGCCTGGACGACCTGCCCGCGTTCAGGCAGGTGCTGACGGCGTCGAGCGGTGTCCGGGCGGCGCTCGACGCGGCGAGGTCGATCGCGGCCACGTGGCCGACGCTGCCCCACTCGCCGAAGAACCTCGGCGATGCCGCACACCGGTTGGCTGAGGAGGTGCACGCCTCCCGCGAGGTGCTGGGCGGTCGGGCCGACCTCGAACTCGACTCCGACGAGGACGTCCAAGTCTTCTCCGCGATGGTGGACGGGGTGAGGATCGGCGCTTCGGCGCTGTTCGACCTGCTGCGCTCCGACGCGGAACGCAGCAGGGAGGACATCACCGCGCAGGAGCGCGAGCTGTTCGACCGGACCCTCACCGGGGACACGCGCCGCCACCTCGCCGCCCGGATACGGCAGGCGCACGACCTGGTCGACGGCATGAACGCCCGTTTGGAGCGCGTGCGCACCGCGTCGAAGGTGGCGGTGCGGTTGGTGTGGGAGGTCTCGCCCGAGCTGCCACCGGGCACGAAAGCGGCGCGTGACCTCCTGCTCAAAGACCCGGTGCGGTTGTCCGAGGAGGACCGCGAGTCGCTGCACCGGTTCTTCCGGGACCGGGTCGAGCAGGCCAAGGGCGACGAGACGGCCACCAACTGGGAGCAGCAGTTGGGGCAGGTGTTCGACTACACCGCCTGGCACAGGTTCGTGGTGAAGCTCGACCGCATGAACGGGACGGGCTGGCAGCCCTTGACCAAGAAGCTCCACGGTGCGCTGTCGGGCGGTGAGAAGGCGATCGCGCTGCACCTGCCGCTGTTCGCCGCCGTGGCCGCCCACTACCAGGCCGTTGCCGGAGCGCCGCGGGTCATCCTGCTGGACGAGGTCTTCGTCGGTGTCGACAGCGTCAACCGCGGTCAGGTGTTCGAACTGCTGTCGGCGCTGGACCTCGACCTGGTCCTCACCTCCGACCACGAGTGGTGCACCTATCGCGAGTTGGACGGCATCGCGATCCACCAATTGATCAGCGGTGGTGACGGTGACGACGCCGTCACCACCGCCCGGTTCGTGTGGAACGGCGCCGAGGTGGTCGACGAAGAAGTGGCGGAGGACGACTGAGCGCAGTTCATCGCAGATCGGAGACCGGAAACCGGATCGATCAGAGGCCATACCGTCGGTCACGCGGGGGTGAACTGCGCCGGTTGACGTGCCGATTTTCTGTATGCGCTGGTCAGAGCACTTGCTGGGCTGGCAGTGCGGGGGTCAGGCGGCGAGTTCCCGCAGCTCCACACATGACCCGGCGTACGAAGAGCGGGAACCAGTGGGCGGTTCCCGCTCTTCGTACGCCGGTCACCTCTGAAGGCGTGGTGCGTTACGGGTGGGCCCCCGGTTCCGCGGGGGCGAAGTGGTCGATGTCGTCCAGGCGTCCTGGGCTGTTCCACCCACAACGGGGTCGGACAACAGGGTGCGCGAGGTGGGCACCACGGTTTCTCTGGCGATCTTGCCGTGGACGCGTGCCAGGTGACCAGGGCAGGTCGTCGCCAGGAGGCGCGATCGGACGTCGTGCTCCGGAGCCAGGTGCTCCAGCAGGATCGGTTCCACCCGGTCACCGTCGGGGTCGTCGTAAGTCGACTCGAGCAGCGCCGGGTTCGCCACCTGCGGGTCGCCCGACTTGATGATGGCGAGCATCTCGGCCCGCCGGCGCTCGTCGACGTCGTTCGACGGGACCACCTCAGAGGTCACGGGCCGATTTGCCTTCACCTCCTTCTCTCGTCGACCGGTTTGCGGGTTGACGCTACTGATCAGCCGCTCAGGCCCTCAGCACGAGGACATCGAGGAGGGTGGCGGCGGCGTCGTAGTCGGTGGTCTTGGTCGGTGGTGGGCTCGCCTCAGGTGCGCAGGCCGGCGGGCACGGTGGTTCCGGGTCGTCGTCGCCCTCCCGGGTGAACTCGACGAAGCGTCGGGCGCGCCTCCTCGCGGGCTCGCCACTCGTCGTCCCCTCGTGTCGGGTCGCTCCGCACGGCCGGATCGAGAGGAGACGGCAGCGCTGAGCAGGTGGATAGTGGCCGAGTAGGTGCGATAGCGAGCCGATCAGGGTTTCTCGAGGACGACGACGGCATGGCATGGGCGAAGCGAGTGGTCAGGGCGGTGGAGGCGGAGTCATCGTTGTGCGGGTTGTTCGGGGGGAAGGGTGCGCAGGGTGGTTCCTGTCCGGTGGGAGAGTCTGATCTCCAGCACGGCCAAGGCGATCACGGCGAGCGGCGAGCCGAAGGTGAACAGCAGGGCGAGTGGGCCGGGGATGCGGGGTTCGAGGTTGCCGTCGGCGAGCAGGTAGGTGTGGTAACCGAGGATGCCGATGCCGTAGACGATCGAGCAGAGGGCGGGCAGCAGGGGATGTCCGTCGGCGGCGTTGAACCAGTACCGGTAGCTCCAGTAGGCGGTCCACAGGATCGCGGGCATCACGTACAGCAGCAGCGCCAGGATCACGGCGAGGGTGACGATGGTGGTCATCGCGCTGCCGGGAGAGGTTTTGTAGTTGCGCAGGATGAAGTCGAACACCAGGCCGGCCGCGAGGCACGCCAGCAGGGTGAGCGCGGGGCGGCGCATGGCCCGCACGAGTCGCGACCGGTCCGTTGCGGCGGTGGTGGCGAGCAGGATGCCGATGCCGATCACCAGGGCGGGCATGGCCATCGCGGCGTTGACCATCACGTTGCCCAGCGAGCCCATGACGGCGTCGTAGCCGGTCTGTTCGTACGCGATCAGGACCGCGACGGTGATCACGAGACCACCCGCCGTCCGAGCCTGTTCCAGCCGCGTGATCTGCGGATCGCCCGTGCCGTACCGGAAGTGCGGGGTCAGCAACTCCTTGATGTGCCGTAACAGGAAGGCGACTGACGCCAGGTATGCGTGCACCGTGGCCTCTTTCCGTCGATGCCGGGCGGCTCTTCGTGAACGGGCGGCCGGGCCTGCCGTCGACGTCGCTCGCGGGCTGGTCGTGCGGCAGGCCCGGCCTGCCTCCGGCGTGGGTCACGCCTGAACGCGCTGGAACGGCAGGCACCCTAGCCCGTCGCTGACGCACAGCGTGAGCCACAGCGGCGTGCCTTCGGCGATCTCCAGGTTGATCTCGCCGCAGCCCAACTGGGCTCCGTCGACGTCCTTGACCGAGGCACGCAGTTCCATCGTGTCGGTGTAGAGGCGGGCGGTGACGCTGTGCGCGTCGGCCTTGGTGTCACAGGCCAACAGCCGCTCGCCGTAGGAGAGGAAGGACGCGGTGCCGTAGGAGCTGGAGATGTGCCCGTCGACGGCGGCGTGGGCCGGGGCTGCCGGTGCTGCGAGCAGCGCTGCGGCGGTGGCGAGCGTGCCGGCGGCGAAGCTCGTCACGCGGCGCCGCCACGTCGGGCGGGTGGCCTTGGAGGCGTGGGCGGTGGTCTGGTCGGACATGTGTGCTCGTCTCCTCGTCGAAGGGGTGGCTAGCGCCGGGGGCTTGCTTCGTGACCGGGCCAGGGCACGTAGCGGGCGGTCTTGGTCGAAGAGGGGGTGATCATGGTCTGGCCGGGTTCGGCGAAGTGGCCCACTCGGACGTGGGTCACCGACAGCCCGCCGCCCACGCCGCGAACTTCCTTGAAGCCCTGGGCGCTGACGTTCTGCGACGAGGCCATCGTCGTGGTGCCGCCGTGCCATTTGCCGTCGCTGCGGCGGGTCGAGACGAACAACCGCACGGTGGTGCCCAGTGGCATCCGACTACCGTCGAGATACACGTAGTGATGGGCGTGCACATATCCGCCGCATCGGTAGAGCTCGGATTTCAGGCGCAGGTAATAGGTGTACTTGCCGACGATGTTGGCGTCCCGTTCGGTTTCGGCCACCGCGATCGGGGTTCCGCCGCATCCGTCGGCGGATGCGGCGGCGGGGCTCATCCCCAGGATCGTGAGCGCCATGGCTGCTATCGCGGTCAGGGCCGCCGTTCCCACCCTGGTGACACGTCGGACTCGCATCCGTCTTCAACTCCTCCTGAGTCGCTTCCACGGGCCGTGCTCGCTGCGGTGCCGCAGGGGCGACGGGGCGTCGCCGCGACCAGTCGACACGGCATCGGCCCTGGTGGGAAACGACTCGCGCGCGACTCGCGCCCCTGAGGACCGCTCACGTGCTCGCGGGAGCACAATGGCGAAGTGACCGGCGGCGGCGACAACGCGGAGCAGGAATTCTGGGACGAGTTCGACCTCGCGTTCCGGCGCGCGGGCAGTCCGTCCTTCAAGCGCATCTCGAAAGACGCGCTGGAAAAATACGACGTCGACCTGTCCGAATCCAGTGTCAGGGAATGGGTCAGCAATCGACGGCTGCCGAGGGCGCCGGACAAGCTCCTGCTGGTGATGCGCGTGCTCGGCGCGGAACGGCAATGCGACTGGGTGGGCCTGCTGGACCGTGCGACTACCGCCAGGCGGTTATCCGGCCGGTCCGCCGGTGCGACGCCGGACGCGGAAGCGCCGCCGGAGACCGGCGCATTGCCGCAAGGGGACGGGGACACGGGCGCTGCGCCGACGACGGACACGTCCGCGATGGACCCGGTGCCACCGCGCGGCCGGCGCATCACCGGCTGGCTGGCGGGCGGCGCGGGCGTCGCCGCGGTGACCACGTTGGTGGTGGTTCTCGCGTCGTCCGGGGAGCAGGGTGCGCCGCACGGCGGGTCGACCACCTCCGCCACCGTGTCGGGCGTCGGCGACGGGCGCGGTGCGAGCACCGAACCGGCGAAGAACGCGGACGACGGCGTGCCGTGCCGCCGACCCGCTTCCTCCAGCTTCCTCGTGCCCTCGGCCTCGGCATCCCCGAGACCCACGGCCTACGCCCCCGGTGGCGCGGGCCGTGCGGAACTGGTCCTCGACCAACGCCGCGTCGTGCTCACCGATGACCTCGGCGACGGCTGCTCGACCATCCTCACGGTCCGCGCCGACGGAGCGGAGGCGGGAACCTGGCCCAACTCCGCGGGCAGGACCGGGAAGATCAAGGACGGGACGCCGATACCGCCCAAGACGATCGACCTGCCCTGGCTGGACACCGCGCGGCGGATCGACTTCAGGGTCTGCGTCGGCGAGGTGGTGAACCGCAAGCCCGTCTTCCGGGAAGATGACTGCGGTCCGTGGGTCACTGAGAACCTGTAGCCGGATTCCTCGGCATCGGCACCGCGGCCCTGGGAGTTGACCTGATCGCGGTCGACGCCCGGGTGTTGGCGTGACGCACGGTGGCCGTGCTCATCCGCGCAAGCTCCGGTAGACGGCGTTCACCAGGCCGTTCACCCGCAGGTCGTTGCCCTCCAGCAGTTCGGATCCCCTGTTGGGGGTATAGGCGAACGCGATGTCGTTGCCGGGGTCGGCGAACGCGTAGGACCCGGTCGCCCCACCGTGCCCGAAACTGCCTGCGGGCAGTCCGCTGGGGACGAACGGGCCACCGGGCACCATGAACCCCAGGCCCCAGTCCGTGCGGATACCCAGCACCTCGTCCCGTCCACTGGAGTGGACCCGCGCCGCCTGCTCGGCGAGTTCCGGGCCGAACAGGCGGATGCCGTCCACCTCGCCGATGCTCGCCGCGAAGAGCTTCGCCAGACCGGCGGCGGACGCGGTCCCGTCCGTGGACGGCGCTTCGACCTGGGAGAACTTGGGATCGGTCGCTTCCTCCCAACCGATGTGCATGCTGCCGTACAGCGACCGGTAGGTCAGGGACGCCGGATCGGCGAGCGCTTCGTACAGCGGCTGGAGTTCCGGCACCTGGCTGCCGAGCTCGACTTCCGCGGCGCTGCCCGGCAGCACCAGCTTGGCCAGTCGGTGCAGTTCGCTCCCCGGTAGGCCGATGAAGCAGTCCAGCCCGAGCGGTGCCGCGATCGCGGTGGCGAAGTACGACCCGACGGTATGGCCGGTGACCTGCCTGACCACCGCGCTGAGCAGGTGCCCGAACGTCACCCCGTGGTAGCCGTGCGCGAGACCCGGCGTCCACTGCGGACGAGCGGACGCGATCGCGTCGAACACCGGGGCTCCCCGGACCAGTCCGTCGTAGGTCACCGGGCTGTGCTCCAACGACACCACCCCGGACCGGTGCGCGAGCACCATCCGCAGCGTGATCCCGGCCTTGCCCTCAGCGGTGAACGCCGGCCAGTAGTCCGCGACGGGGCGGTCCAGGTCCAGTTCGCCGCGCTGGACCAGGGTCAGCACGCTGATCGCCACCATCGCCTTGGTCGTGGACGCGATCGCGGTGACCGTGTCGTGCCGCCACGGCTGTGCGGAGTCCGGGTCGGCGAGCCCGCCCCACAGGTCGACCACCGGTCGGCCGCGGTGCCACACCGCGACCGACGCGCCGACTTCCCCCCGGTCGACGAAGTTCCGCTCGAACTCCTCACGCACCGCCTCGAAGCCCGGCGCCGTCGAACCGTCGATAGCCATCTCGCACCCCTCCGTTGCCCTACCTTCCGGTCGGTAGGTTAATCGACCGACCGGAAGGTAGGCAAGTGGGTTAAGGTGGCACCGTGAGCAGGCAGGACATGGGGAACACCCGCGAGAAGATCCTGGCGACGGCGTGCGAGCTGTTCGCCACGCACACCTATCGCGCGGCCACGATGCGAGAGATCGCCGAACGGCTCAGGATCGCCAAGCCGTCGCTCTACCACCACTTCGCCAGCAAGGCGGAGATCCTGGACAGCCTGATCAGCGCGCCGATCAACGAACTGGCCGCCGTCGTCGACGCCGCCGCGGTCGAACCGGATCCGGCCGAGACCCGGCGCCGGGTCCTGCGCGGCTGCATCGACGTGATGGTCGACCACCGCGACGTCATGCGACTGCTGTTGCGGGACGCGTCCGTCTACACCGACGACGCGACGCAGGTCGTCGCCAAGGTCGTCACCACCGTCGACCGGGCGATCGGGCTGCTCGCCGGCCCGGACGCCGACTGGCGCCAACGGTTGCGCGCGGCTCAGGCGTTCGCCGCCGCCACCGACCCCATCAGCCAGTTCCACGACGCACCCGACGACGAACTCCGCGACGAACTCTTCCACGGCGCCGGCCTGCTCATCGGGCTGCCCAAGCCCTGACGCGTGCCGGGGCGTGGGCAAGCCGGGCCCTGGTGACGGCTCGGCGATCGACGTCCCTTGTGGACGGTCCCTTCGGGTCAGTCGAGGACCGCGAACGCCTCGACCTCGACGAGCACGTCCGGCTCGAACAGGTAGTCCACGCCGATGAGCGACACCGGCGGGAACGGTAGGGGGATTCCCAGCTCGTCGGCGACCTGGTCGAGGCCCGCCATGAAGTCGCCCATCTTCTCCGGGCTCCAGCGCGTGACGAAGAACCTGAGCCGCACGACGTCCGAGAAGTCCGCGCCGGCGCCGGCCAGGCCGCGCGCGGTGTTGCGCAGGGACTGCACGACCTGGCCGGTGAGGTCGCCGGTCGCGACCGGGTTCCCCTCGGCGTCGCGCGCGATCTGGCCGGCGACGTGCACGTGGCGGGCGCCCGTGCCGATCGAGACGTGGTGGTAGGGGACGGGCTGGAACATGCCCTCGGGGGTCAGCAACCGCACGGTCACGAGAAAGTCCTTCACGCTGGTAGTTGGTGGTATCCAAGGTCTACCTGGTACATGAAGGGAACTTCAACGAGACTAGGTGTCATGCAGGAAACCGCGTCGCCGACGTCCGGCAGCCCCCAGATCGCCGCGCCGCACCGCGAGCTGCTCGACCAGGTGCTCGACAAGTGGTCGTTGCAGGTGCTCGACCAGCTGTGCGGGCGTCCCTCGCGCTTCAACGAGCTGCGCCGGGCGATCCCGGTCGTGACGCAGAAGTCGCTCACGGCGACGCTGCGGCGCCTGGAGCGCAACGGGATGGTCGAGCGGGTGATCGTCAGCTCGCGGCCGATCGCCGTCGAGTACCGCATCACGCCGCTCGGGACGACGTTGCAGGACCTCATCGACGCGCTGTTGCGCTGGACCACCGTCAACATGGCCGACGTCGAGCGCGCACGCGCGCGGTTCGACGACGAGGCGTAGCTCACCCGTCCAGGACGCCCCGGCGGTACGCGGCGGCCACCGCCGAGGCGCGGTCGGTGACCTCCAGCTTGGCGTAGATGTGGAGCAGGTGGGTCTTCACCGTGGCCTCGCTGATGTAGAGGCGGGCGGCGGCCTCGCGGTTGGTCTTCCCCTCGGCCACGAGCGCGAGCACCTCGCGTTCGCGCGCGCTCAGCCGTGCCTCGGTCAGCGGGCGCGCGGGGCGGATCCGGGTGAGCAGCAGGGCGGCGACGGACGGCGCCAGCACGGTCTCGCCACGCGCCGCGGCGCGGACGGCGCGGAACAGCTCCTCGCGCGGCGCGTCCTTGAGCAGGTAACCGATCGCGCCCGCCTCGATGGCGGGCAGCACGTCGGAGTCGGTGTCGTGGGTGGTGAGCACGAGGACCCGGGTGCCCGGCACGCGGTCCAGGAGCATCCGGATCAGCGCGCCGCCACTGGGGTCGGGCAGCCGCAGGTCGGTCAGCACGACGTCCGGCCGGGCCGAGGCCACCACGGTCAGCGCCTCGGTCCCGGAGGCGGCCTCGCCGACGACCTCCAGGTCCGGCTGCGTGCCGAGCATCCCGCGCAACCCGTCCCGCACCACCGGGTGGTCGTCGACGACCACCAGTCGCAGCGGCGTCACCGGTCCACCCCGATCGCCGGGACGGTGACGCTGACCGCCGTGCCGCCGCCCGGCGCGGACTCGATGTCGACGCCGCCTGCCAACGCGCGCACCCGCTCCCGCAGCGCGGTGAGGCCGAAGCCGCCGTCCTTCCCGGGAGTGAACCCGGCCCCGTCGTCGCGCACGTCCAACACCACCACGTCCTCCATGTAGGACAGCGTGACGTCCACCCGTCGTGCCAGGGCGTGCCGGCCCACGTTGGACAGGGTTTCCTGGGCCGCGCGCAGGACGGTCACCTCGACCTCCGAGTGCAGCGGCTGGGGCGTGCCGGTCACGGTGAACGCGGCCGGCACTCCGTACTGGTCGCGCCACGTCGCCACGGCCTGCCGCACGGCGTCGCCCAGGCGGGCGTCCTGCAGCGGTCCGGGTCGCAGCGCCTCGATCGAGCGCCGGACCTCCACCAGGCTGGTGCGCGCCAGCCCGCCGGCGATCTCCAGCCGGGCGCGCACCGGGCCGGGCGGGACGGCGTGCTCGTCGATCGCCTCCAGTTGCGTGACGATCCCGGTCAGGCCCTGGGCGACGGTGTCGTGGATCTCGCGGGCGAGCCGCGCGCGTTCGCCTGAGACACCGGCGGCCCTGGCCTGCTCGATCAGGAGCCCGTGCAGCCGGGCGTTCTCCGCGGCCACGGCGACCAGCTCGGCGTTGATCTCCCGGCGTCGGATCGCCTCCCGTTCCATGGCCCTGATGACGCCGCCGATCAACGCCGCCAGCGGCGTGCCCAGGGTGATGTTGATCAGCGATTGGCGCACGTCGGTCCCGGAGACCAGCAGGAACGGGACGTTCGCCGCCATCACGCCCGCGTACGCGCGCCACCCGGGCAGCGCGACGAACGCCAGCACGTAGCACATGGGGACGAACATCAGGAACGCGTCGCTGCGCACCACCAGGGCGCAGCTGAACGCGAGCATGCCCACGAAGTACGCGGCCATCGCCCACACCCAGCGGTCCCACCACTGCGGGTGCGCCACCACGAACCACCAGTGCCAGACCGCGAGACCGGCGGCGATGGCGAGCGTGACCGCGTGGTCCGCCCAGCCGCGCGGGTCGGCCACCACCGACACCGCGCAGGCCAGGAGCAGCAGGCCGAGCGGGGCCAACGCCCAGGTCTGGTTCCACCGCCGTTCCCGCAACAGGCCCAGCCGTTCGTCCACCGTCGTCACACGGACATCTTCGCCGCCGCACGGCGATAAGTCAGGCGGCGCAACAACGCCTCCGCCGGGCCACGCCTCCCGGCACGCCGCAGCAGCGCGGCGAGGAGCAGCGAGACCAGCCACGTGCCGAGCGCGACCACGGAGATCCCGGCCGTGCCGAGCGCCGCGCCGAGCCCCAGGGTGTACGGCACCAGCAGCGCCACGAACACCGCGGACTGGAACAGGTAGCAGCTCAGCGAGTACTGGCCACCCGCTTCGAGCAGCCGCACCACCGGTCCCCGGCGCCCGCCCACCCGGACCGCCGCCAACGCGATGAGTGACGCGTACCCGAGACCTCCGGCGACACCGGTGACCGCGTGCAGCGCCGCGATGCTCCACAGCGTGATCGGGGCCGTCGGATGCCAGAACCCGCCCACGGCCAGGGCGATCGGCACCCCGCCTGCCACGGCCACCGCCAGCCCGATCACGGCGGTGCGGACCAGCAGGGGACGGTGCGCGGCCGGGTCGTCGAGCACGGTGCGCCTGGCCGCCCAGATGCCGATCAGGACGGCGCTGCCCACGCCGATCATCCCGAACGGCGTCAGGAGCCACTCCGCCGGCCGCAGCACCGCCGCCTCGACGGGGTCCGCGGTCTCGAAGGAGAGGAAGTGGTGCCGCCCGCCGGTCGACGGCGCCAGCTCGGACGCGCCCTGCACCACCGCCACGACGACCAGCCAGAGGCCGGCGGCGACGAGCAGCTTGCGGTCCGACACCCGCAGGCACCCCAGGACCAGGAAACCCAGGATCCCGTAGCTGATGAGGATGTCACCGGGGAACAGCAGCACCACGTGCAGCGCGCCGAACACGATCAGCCACCGGCTGCGCCGCCGCAGCAGCCTCTTGGCGTCGCGGTCGTCCACCCCGGCTACGCGCTGGCGCCGGTAGGAGTGGACGACGCCGTAGGCGAAGAGGGCGGCGAACATCGGGTAGGCGCGTCCTCCGACCAAGGCCACGTTCAGCACGCCGGCGACCCGGTCGAGCAGGCCGTTCTCGACGATGTGCTGGCGCACGCCGTACGGGCGGCCGTAGAGGTAGGGCACGGCGTTGGCCAGCGCGATGAGGGCGAGCATGAGGCCGCGGGCCAGGTCGGGCGCGAGCACCCGTTCCCCGGCGGAGACCGGCCCCACCGCGGAGGTCGTCTGAGTCATGGGCCCAGCCTCGGCCGCGGACCGGTGGCCGCGGATCGACGATCCCACCGATCACGCGCATCCACCGGGGCCGGTCGACCATCAACCGATCGGTCGATGCGCGACGGCCGACCCGGCGGGGGCGGTGGCGCCGGAACGCGCGTCCCGTTGGGCGAAGCGGCAGAAGGTCGGTAGGCCACTTGCCCGACGTCCGACGGTGGAGGCGAAGCGCTTCGATCCTGGTCATTGACAAGTCCCGGGGCGCGCCGCACAGTTTGGGAGCGCTCCCAGATCATCACCGTCGATGAGGAATTTCTTATGAGACCGCGTCCCGTCGTGCTACCGGCTCTCGCCGCGCTCGTCGTCGCCCAGGTCGTGCTGACCACCGGTTCCCCGGCGCAGGCCGACGCTTCCGCCACCGTCACGGTCAACACCAGGGCCGGGTTGGAGGTGGTGCACGAGGCCGCCACCGGGGTGAACCACGCCATCTGGGACACCCACCTCGGCAGCGACGCCGTCGCCGACCTGCTCAAGGACGCGGGCGTCAAGGCGATGCGCTACCCGGGTGGGTCGTACTCGGACATCTACCACTGGGCCGACCACACGGCGCCCGGCGGGTACGTGGCGCCCAACACCGACTTCGACACGTTCATGGGCGGTGTGCGGAGGGCCGGCGGGCAGCCGATCGTCACCGCCAACTACGGCACCGGCACGGCCGAGGAGGCGGCGGCGTGGGTCCGCTACGCCAACGTCGAGAAGCGCTACGGCGTGAAGTACTGGGAGATCGGCAACGAGAACTACGGCAACGGCCACTACGGCTCGGGCTGGGAGGCGGACCACCACCCGGACAAGAGCCCGACCTACTACGCGACCCTCGTCCGCGACTACGCCACGGCCATGAAGGCGGTCGACCCGACCATCAAGATCGGCGCCGTGCTGACCACGCCGGGCGAGTGGCCGGACGGCATCACGGCGGCGGGCGACTCCGCGTCGTGGAACGAGGTCGTGCTGTCGATCGCCGGTCCCGTGGTCGACTTCGGCATCATCCACTGGTACCCGGGCGGTGACACCGCGGCGCAGGTGCTGGCCAAGACCGACCGGGTGAGCGACCAGATCGCTCTGGTGCGCGAGCAGTCGCGCCGCCTGGCGGGCAAGGACCTCGGCATCGCGCTGACCGAGGTGAACACCTCCTACGGCCGCAACACCCAGCCGGGCGCGCTGTTCGCCGCCGACGCCTACGCGACGATGATCGGCCAGGGCGTGTTCAACGTGGACTGGTGGAACGTCCACAACGGCATCGGCCAGGTCCGCGAGATCGCCGGCCACCCCGACTACGACGACTACGGCCTGCTCTCCAGCGGCAACTGCACCGCCGACGGCACGGCGTGCCAGCCCGCGCTGAACACGCCGTTCGCGCCGTACCACGCGATCTCGATGGTGTCCCGCTTCGCGCGGCCGGGCGACCAGCTCGTCACGACCGCGTCCACCGACCCGCTGGTGCGCAGCCACGCGGCGCGGCGGCCCGACGGCGGCCTCGCGGTCATGCTGGTCAACCAGGACCCGGACGCCGCCAAGACCGTCGACCTGCGGTTCGCGGGCTACTCGGCCGCCGCCGACGCGACCGTGCTGACGTTCGGCAACGGTGACACCGGCATCACGACCACGACCGGCCCGTCGTCCTCGGCGACGCTGCCGCCGTACTCGATCACCACCCTCGTGCTCAAGCCGAACGGCGCCGCGACCGGTCCGGCCGCGCCGGCCCGCCCGGTGCTGGACTCGGTCACCGACCGCACCGCCGTGCTGTCCTGGCCCGCGCCGCCCGCCGGCGTGAAGCACGAGGTGCACCGGGTCGTCGGCGCGAACACCGAGCAGTGGGGCGAGACGACCGGCGCCACCTTCACCGCGGCCAACCTGACGCCCGGGACGAAGTACACGGTCAACCTGGTCGCGCGCGACAACGCCGGCAAGGTGTCGTGGTCCTCGCCGCCGCTGACCTTCACCACGGCCACGCCGGCCACGTCGACGTGCGCGGTGACCTACAAGGAAGCGACCAACTGGGGCAACGGGTTCGTGGCCGACCTGGAGATCGCCAACACCGGCGCCACGCCGGTGAACGGCTGGACGCTGACCTACGCCTGGCCGACGACCTGGCAGCAGGTCTCCAGCGGCTGGAACGCCACCTGGTCCCAGACCGGCTACCAGGTGTCCGTGGCCAACACCGCGACGCTGGCGCCGGGCGCGTCGACCACGGCCGGTTTCGTGGGTGCCTACCAAGGCCCGAACGTGCACCCGGTGAAGTACTTCCTCAACGGCGAGCTCTGCACGACGCGCTGACCGGCGCACGTTCCCGCTGCCCCCTGCCGACCTCGGTCGGCAGGGGGCAGTCGCGTTTCACCGAACGTCGTTCGTTCACATTCATGACCGGTGTGGGCAGGATTTGTTCACGAATGTGACCAGCGCGTATTCCCGGCGGAAAAGCGAATGCGCGGCGTTGACCGGATGTGTCGCAGCTCCTAGCATCCGAAGGGAAATAGCTTTCCCTGCCCGGCGGTCATATTTGTGAATCGGCGAGGTGTCGCCGTTTTCTGTCGTGCGCGAGAAGTCGGCGGTGGCCGCCGGAATCGTTTCGGAAGTGGAGTCGGCATGAGCACATCGGAGCAGCCCGCAGCGACGCGGGCTGTACGACCGCGGGCCGTCCGCAGCGGGTTGATCGCGGTGGGGGCCGTGGCCGCGCTGGCGGCCACGCTCGCGGCGTGGCCACTCGCCACGTCCGCGCGAGCGGCGGTCGGCGCGGGCACCTACACCGTGAAGAACGTCGCCAGCGGGCACTGCCTCGACGCCGCCGGGTCGGCCGGCGGCGTGCAGCTGCGGCAGCAGGCGTGCGGTGACGTCGCGGCCCAGCGGTGGACGTTGACGGCGGTCAGCGGCGGGTTCCGGATCACGTCGGCCGCGACCGGCCTGTGCGTCGGCGTCCAGGACGCGTCGACCAGTGCGGGCAAGGCGATCCAGCAGCAGACGTGCACGGGCGGCTCCAGCCAGGTCTGGTCGGTGACGGCGAGCGGCGGCAACTACCGCGTGGTCAACGCCAACGGCGGCAAGTGCATGAACGTCAAGGACAGCTCCACCGCGATCGGCGCCCTGGTGCAGCAGAACTCCTGCGACAGCGTCGTCTCCAAGCAGTGGGCGTTCACCCCGACCACCGGCGGTCCGACGTCGACCACCTCCAGCACGACCACGAGCACCACGACGACCACCACGACCACGTCCCAGCCGCCGGCCTCCGCGTTGTACGTGGCGCCGAACGGCACCGACGGCGCGGCCGGCACGCAGGCCGACCCGACGACGCTCACCTCCGCGATCGGCCGCATCACGCCCGGCGGGACGATCCTGATGCGCGGCGGCACCTACCGCTTCACGCAGACCGTCACCATCCCGCAGGGCAACAACGGCACGTCGGCCGACCGCACCGAGCTGTTCGCCCACCCCGGTGAGACGCCGGTGCTGAACTTCTCGGCGCAGGCGGAGGACCCGGCCAACCGCGGCCTGGCCGTGAACGGCAACTACTGGCACGTGCGCGGCATCGTGGTCGAGCGGGCCGGTGACAACGGCATCTTCATCGGCGGCAGCAACAACGTCTTCGAGCGCACGATCACGCGCTTCAACCGCGACACCGGCCTGCAGCTGTCGCGGATGCTGTCCACCACGCCCAAGGACCAGTGGCCGGCCGACAACCTGATCCTGAGCGCGGAGTCGCACGACAACGCCGACTCCGACGGCGAGGACGCCGACGGGTTCGCCGCGAAGCTGACCTCCGGCCCCGGCAACGTGTTCCGCTACGCCGTGGCGCACAACAACATCGACGACGGCTGGGACCTCTACACCAAGACCGACACCGGCCCGATCGGCGCGGTGACCATCGAGGACTCCCTGGCCTACGAGAACGGCACGCTGAGCAACGGCGGCCAGGCGGGCAACGGCGACCGCAACGGCTACAAGCTCGGCGGCGAGGACATCGGCGTGAACCACGTCATCCGCCGCAACATCGCCTACGACAACGGCAAGCACGGCTTCACCTACAACCGCAACCTGGGCACGATGACCGTGTCGGACAACGTCGGCATCGACAACGCCGAGCGCAACTTCAGCTTCGACGGCGGCTCCTCGGTGTTCCGCGGCAACACGTCCTGCCGCAGCGGCAGCGGCACCAACGACAAGACCGTCGGCAACGTCGACGGCACCAACCAGTTCTGGACCGGTGCGAACGGCTCCCGCTGCGCCTCCTACAGCGGCGCGCTGCGCTGGTCCTACGCCTCGGACGGCCGCCTGGTCGTCACGTTCGGATAGGCCCCTGTCCCGGTGCGGCGGGGAGTGGGCCCCGCCGCACCGGCGTGTCAGTTGCCGCGACCCCGGTCGTCCAGGACGAGCGGGGCCCGGCCCTGGACGGTGTAGCGGACGTGGGTGACGTCCGGGGTGTGCAGCACCCGGGTCGGCGTCAGCTCGATGCCTTCCTTGTGCCCCAACCCGAGGTCGGCGTCGAGCAGCCGGAGGCCGTCGCCGAGCACGACCGGCACGATGTGGAGTTCCAGCTCGTCCAGCAGGCCAGCGGCCAGGACCTGGCGGACCAGCGTGCCGCCGCCCGCGACCGCGACGTCCTTGCCGTCGGCGGCGGCCTTCGCCTGCGCCACCGCGCTCTCGACGCCGTCGGTGACGTAGGTGAAGCTGGTGCCGCCCTTGCGCTCCAGGGTCTGGCGCGGCCGGTGGGTCACCACGAAGACCGGCGCGCGGAACGGCGGCTCCTCGCCCCACGGCACCTCGCCGCCGTCGGCCATGCGCCGGCCCATCACGTACGCGCCCGCGGCCTCGAAGCTCTCCCGGATGACGTCGGAGTTCACGTCCTCCTCGCCGCCCGCGAAGCCCTGCCGCTCCCGCCACGCCATCGCGCTGATCGCCCAGCGGGTGACGCGGAAGAACGCCGCGGCCTCCGCGGACCCCAGCCAGTCGCCGCCGCCCTCGTGGCGCGGTCCGGCGTAGAAGCCGTCGAGGGACACCGACAGCTGCGCGGTCACCTTGGTCATGGCTGCGTTCCTTCCTCCCGGCGACGCCCGGCGGTGTCGCTCGGAAGGGGATCGGAGCCGGCGACGCGACTTCTACCTCGGCGCGCGAGAATTTTCCGCGGCGGCGCAGCGGGCCGCTCGCAGGAGGAGGAACCGCTGCTCGGGGACGTTGCCCGCCAGCCGTGCGGCCTGCCGGAACGCCTCGCTCGCGCCCGTGCGGTCACCGGCCCGTTCGAGCAGGTGCGCCCGCACGGCGAGCAGCCGGTGGTTGCCGGCCAGGACCCCTCGCTCCAGGTCCGCGACCACCTCCAGGGCGGCACGGGGACCGCGCACCTCACCGAGGGCGACGGCCCGGTTCAGGGCGGTGACCGAGCTGGGCGCGAGGCGTTCCAGCACGTCGTACAGCGCGAGGACCTGCGGCCAGTCGGTGTCCTCCGCCGCGGCAGCCTCGCTGTGCACGGCCGCGATCGCCGCCTGCACCTGGTACGGGCCGACGGGGTGCGCGGCCAGGCTGCGGGTCACCAGCTCGGTCCCCTCGGCGATCGCCGCGCGGTCCCACCGCGACCGGTCCTGCTCGGCCAACGGGACCAGCACGCCGTCCGGGCCGGTGCGGGCCGCCCCGCGGGCCTCGGTCAGCAGCATCAACGCCAGCAGGCCTGTCGTCTCGCCGTGGTCGGGCAGCCGGGCGTGCAGCTCACGGGTCAGCCGCACCGCCTGCCCGGTCAGGTCGGGACGGCGCAGCCGCGGACCGGCGCTGGCGCTGTAGCCCTCGTTGAACAGCAGGTAGAGCACGTGCAGCACGACCGACAGCGCGCGTTCGCGGTCGGCGGGCAGCTCGAACCGCGCGCCCGCCTCCAGCAGCCGCTGCTTGGCGCGGGAGATCCGCTGGCCCATCGTCTTGTCCGGCACCAGGAACGCGGCGGCGATCTCGGTGGTGGTCAGCCCGGCGACGGCCCGCAGCGTCAGCGCCATCTGCGACGGCGCGGTCAGCGCGGGGTGGCAGCACAGGAACAGCAGTTCCAGCAGGTCGTCGCGCGCGGGTTCGGCGTCCGGCGGCGGCGCGAGCAGCTCGTCGCGCGGCACGGCGTCGAACAGCGCCTGCTCCCGGCGTTCCCGCGCGGCGTCGGAACGCACCAGGTCCACGTAGCGGCGTGCGGCGACCGTGGTGAGCCAGCCGAGGGGGTGCTCGGGGACGCCGTCGCGCGACCACGTGCCGGCTGCGTTGATCAGCGCCTCCTGCACGGCGTCCTCGCAGCGCGCGAAGTCGCCGTGCCGGCGCACGAGGATGCCGAGCACCTGCGGCGTCAGCGTGCGCAGGACGTGCTCGACGGCGGTCAAAGGTCGTCGCCGCCGTGCCGCATCAGGGGCCACACCTCGAGTCCGCCGCCCAGACCCCGGCTGTAGCGCAGGGCCGGGTAGGACCGCGCGATCTCCATCGCCCGCTGCTCGCTGTCGACGTCGACCACGAAGTACGAGCCGACGTACTCCTTGGCCTCCAGGTACGGGCCGTCGGTGACGACGGGCGCGTCGCCGACCACGCGCACCGACCGCGGGCGGGACACCAGGCCCTGCGAGTCGACCAGCTCGCCGGACTCCCGCAGGTCCGCGTTGAACGCGTCCACGTCGGCGACCAGCTTCGCGAACTCCTCCGCGTCCACGCTGTTCCACACCTGCTCGTTGCCGTAGATCAGCATCAGGTACTTCACCGCGTTCCCTCCCACCGTCGACTTCGGACGGTGGGGATTCTGCCGGCACCCGCCGACCTTCGAAACTTCTGCGAAAACCTATCGAGCCTTCGGTGCACCGAGTAGGGATCGTTCGGGCTTCTTTGTGAATCGGTGCAGCTCAGAGCTTCGTTGTGTTTCGCTCAATTTCCGATAGTGTCGGAGCCGTGAGCGCGCTGAGGATCCTCGAACGCACGTGCCTCGTGCGCCGGGCGCGGAGTGACCGGCCGCTCCCTCCCGCCCCGCTGGTCGAGCTGGTCTTCCCGTCCCTGAACAGCGCGTGGGCGATGGAGGTCATGCGGGGCGTCGTCGACTCCGGGTTGGACGTCGTGCTGTCCTCGGCGGACGGTCGTGGCACGTCGTGGGCGACCGACCTGGTCCAGGCGCGGCGCGCCGGCGTGCTGCTGGTGACGTGCCCGATCAGCGCGGCCGAGGAACGGGTGCTCGCGCGGGCCGGCGTGCCGCTGGTGCACATCGACCCGGTGGACGCGGCCACGCCGGACCTGCTGAGCGTCGCCGCCACCAACCGGGCGGGCGGCACCACGGCGGTGAAGCACCTGCTGTCGCTCGGGCACCGGCGGATCGGCGTCGTCGGCGGCCCGCGTGACGTGCTGTGCAGCCGTGCCCGCGTGGACGGCTACCGCTTCGCCCTCGGCCGCGCCGGCATAGCGTTCGACACCGCTCTGGTGCGGCACGCGGACTTCACCCGCGAGGGCGGACGGCGGGAGGCCGACGAGCTGCTGCGCCTGCCCGACCGGCCCACGGCGGTCTTCGCGGCCAACGACGAGCAGGCCCTCGGCGTGGTCGAAGCCGCCCGTGCCGCGGGCCTGTCGGTGCCCGGAGACCTCAGCGTCGTCGGCTTCGACGACCTCCCGGCGGCCCGCCGCTGCACGCCGGCCCTGACCACCGTCCGCCAACCGCTGGCCGCGATGGGCCTGCGGGCGGGCTGGATGCTGGCCGACCTGATCGCCGGTCACCCGCCCGTGGCGGACCGGGTCGAGCTGGCCACCGACCTGGTCGTCCGCGACTCGACCGCCCCGCCAACCCCCTGGTGACGGGGCGGCGCCGCGTCAGCCCGTGGTCGTCGCCGTCGTGGGCGCGGTCGTCGTCGACGGGGGCGACTGCGTGACCGACGACGGCGGCGTGGTCGTGGTGGTGGTGGTGCTCGGCACGGTCGGCATCACGACGGTGAAGGGGACGCCCGGGACCTCGCGGCAGCCCGTCTCGTCGTGGACCACGCGGGGCCGCGGGTAGCGGTTGTCGTCGCGGCTCTCGCCCTCGCAGCCGTACCACAGCGCGTTGAGCGGGCGGCCGTTCTCGTCGTAGAGGTGGACGTCGGTGAGAGGCTTGCCGTCCTTGTCGAACACGTAGACGTTGTCGGGGGTCTGCGGCGCCGGGTTGTACGAGACCTGCGCGTTGACGACCGGGTAGACGTCGAGCAGCGACACCACCTTCTCGCCGACCAGCAGCAGGACGCCGAGGGCGAACCCGGTCGCGGGCAGGCTGATCCACAGCCACCGGCGGTCGGCCCTCGCCTTCGGGCCGGCCACCAGCGACACCGCGGCCAGCGCCAGGGCCGGCAGGAAGGTGACGTCCGACCGGTAGACCAGCGCGCCGCCCAAGCCGATCAGCAGGGCGCGGATGATCCACCACACCGGCTGGACCGGGCGCAGCGACGCGAACCACTTGCGCAGGCCGGCCTGCTCGGTGCGGGCCAGCGAGTCCTTGACGGCCACGGCCTCCGGCAGCTTCGCGATCTCCGCCACCAGGCCGCTCTGCCGGAACACCACCACGGTGGCGACCACGGCGCAGAGGCCGACGAGGAAGGCCGCCTCCACGAAGGCGCCGTCGGTGACGGCGAAGCCGAACGCCACGACCGCGGCGGCCAGCAGGCTCCACAGCGCGAACCTGGCCAGTACCGTCGGCCGGTCGCCGCCGCCCGCCGGCGAGGAGGGGGAGGGGTAGCCCGCCGCGACGCGCAGCTCCTCGGCGTACGCGCGCGGCGTGCCGAGCCGGTCGATCAGGGCGGCGGCCGAGAACTCGTCGCCCATCTCCTCGGCGACCTCGACCACGTGCGCGCCCGCGTCGTCCATGATCTCGGCGACCTCGGCCGGGGGCAGGTCGGACAGCGCGTCGCGCATGGCGTCCAGGTAGTGCTTGACCTCGGTGTTCGTCTGCGTGCTCATACACCCTCCCCCAACAGGTCGTCCAACGTCCGCGCGAACGACTTCCAGGTCTTGCCGGATTCGAGCAGCCGTTCCCGGCCCGGCTCGTTGAGGCTGTAGTACTTGCGGTGCGGTCCCTCTTCGCTGGGCACGACGTACGACGTGAGCAGCCCGGCGTTGTAGAGCCGGCGCAGGGTGCCGTAGACCGATGCGTCGCCGACGCCGTCCAGGCCGCCCTGGCGGAGTCTGCGCAGCACGTCGTAGCCGTACCCGTCCTCCTTGCGCAGCACGGCAAGGACGGCGAGGTCCAGCACCCCCTTGAGCAGTTGGCTGGTGTCCATGCGCTTCTCCCGGTGGTGTGCGGTGGAGGGTACTACGGAAAGCGCAGTACCGTGCACGAGGGGGTAGCGAGTGCCCGGGGCCGTCCCGCGTGGACGGCCCCGGCGAACCCCGCTCAGGACTTGAGCACCGCCGTGCCGCCCGCCGGGACGACCAGCTCGGACTCGCAGCGCCGTCCGGTGAGCAGCTCGGTGCCGGACGCGGCCAGCCGCACCTCGGCGTCGGTGTGGTTGAGCACGAACAGGTAGTCGGCGTCGGAGCCGCGGCGGCGCACCACCTCCACGTCGCGCGGCAGGTCGTCGCGCGCCTCGACGCCGGCGGCCGGGAAGACCTCGCGCAGCACCGCGTCGAGCGCCGCGCCGCGCAGCCGGGTCGAGACGTACCAGGCGGTGCCCTCGCCGAGGTGGTGCCGCGTCACCGCCGGACCGCCCGTCGCCGGGCCGTCGAGGTAGGAGCGCACGCTCTCCGCGCCGGCCAGCCGGACGTGCTCGGCCCACACGTCACCGCGCAGCCCGCCGTCCAGCGAGACCTCCTCGCCGGAGCGCAGCGGGAGGAACTCCTCGACCTCCAGGCCGAGCACGTCGCGCAACGCGCCGGGGTGGGCGCCGGGGTGCACGGTGTCGTTGGCGTCGACGATGCCGGAGAAGTACGAGACGACGAGCGTGCCGCCGCCGGCCACGTAGTCGTGCAGCACCTTCGCCGCCGCCGTCGACATCAGGTACAGCGACGGCACCACCACGAGCCGGTAGCCGCCCAGGTCGGCCTCCGGCGCGACGAAGTCCACGGTCAACCGGGCGTCCCACAGCTGCTCGTAGAACGCGCCGACCCGTTCCCGGTAGGACAGGTCGACCGACGGCCGCCAGTCCAGCTCCAGCGCCCACCACGACTCCCAGTCCCACAGCACGGCGACGTCGGCGCGCACCAGGCTGCCGCGCACCTCGTGCAGCGCGCCGAGGTCGCCGCCCAACCGCACGACCTCCTGCCACAGCCCGCTGCGCGTGCCGGCGTGGGGCAGCATCGCGGAGTGGAACTTCTCCGCGCCGAAGCGGGAAGCGCGCCACTGGAAGAACATCACCGCGTCCGCGCCGCGCGCCACGTGGGCCAGGCTGTTGCGGCGCATCTCGCCGGGCCGCTTGGCGATGTTGCGCGGCTGCCAGTTCACCGCGCCGGTGGAGTGCTCCATGAGCATCCACGGTCGCCCGCCCGCCACCGCGCGGGTCAGGTCCGCCGACATGGCCAGGTCGATGTGGTTGCGGTCGGCCTCGGCGGTCAGGTAGTGGTCGTTGGCCACCACGTCGACCTCGCGGCCCCAGCGCCAGTAGTCGATCGACTTGCAGTTGGTGGTCATGAAGTTCGTGGTCACGGGCACGGTCGACCGCTCGCGCAGGAGGTCGCGCTCGGCCGTGTAGCAGGCCAGCAGCTCGTCCGAGCAGAACCGGGCGAAGTCCAGCTCGTGCGCCGGGTTGCCGGTGGTGCCGGACACGCGCGGCGGCTCGACCTCGGCCCACTCGCCGTAGCGCTGGCCCCAGAAGCTGGTGCCCCAGGCCGCGTTGAGCGCGTCGAGGTCGCCGTGCCGTTCGCGCAGCCAGCGCCGGAACGCGGTCGCCGACTCGGGGCAGTAGCACGCGCCGACGGGTGCGCCGTACTCGTTGTGCACGTGCCACAGCGCCACCGCCGGGTGCGCGCCGTAGCGGTCGCCGAGCTGCCGGGTGATGGTCGCGGCGGCCTGGCGGTAGGCGGGCGCGCTCGGGCAGAACGTCGCGCGCGACCCGCGTTCCAGCTCCGTGCCGTCCTTCGTGACCGGCCGGATCTCCGGGTGCGCGCGGTAGAGCCACGCGGGCGGCACGACGGTCGGCGTGGCCAGGTTGACCGCGATGCCCGCGCCGTGCAGCAGGTCGAGCAGCCGGTCCAGCCAGCCGAAGTCGAACTCGCCGGGCCGGGGCTCCAGCGCCGCCCACGCGTGGATCGCGACGCTGACCAGGTTGACCCCGGCCTGCCGCATCAGCGCGACGTCCTCGACCCACACCTCCTCCGGCCACTGCTCGGGGTTGTAGTCCCCGCCGTAGACGAGCCCGTCCACGCCTACCGGCATTCGCGGCGCGAACGGGTCCTGCGCGGCCCGCTCGTCGGCCTGGCGAGGCACCACAAACGTCATGAAGACTCCAGTCGCTGTGAACGTGCACGGTCTAATCGCAGATTACGGTGCAGATAAGACAGGGTGTCAAGTGGTTGACAGGCGTGACGTCCAGACAACTACTGTGCACGTTCACAGCGCGGTTCTCGCTGGCAGCGGCGTCAGCGACGCGGAACCCCCGGAGACCTCATGCGACTCGACATCGCGAAGAAGGCCCTGGCACTCGGCCTCGGCCTCACCCTGCTCGCCGGCTGCGGCGGTGGCGCCGAGGAGGCCGCCGACGGCCCCGTCGAACTGTCCTTCTGGGCTTGGGCGCCCGACATCGACAAGGTCGTCGACAAGTGGAACGCGAGCCACCCCGACACCAAGGTGGTGGTGAGCAAGCAGGCCCAGGGCGACGAGTTGGTGACCAAGCTCCTCACCGCCGCCAAGGGCGGCAACCCGCCGGACCTCGCGCAGGTGGAGTTCCAGTCGCTGCCGACCCTGGTCAGCAACGACGTGGTGGCGGACATCTCCGAGGGCGCGGCGGTGGCCAAGGACAAGTTCGCGCCGGGCGTCTGGGACCAGGTGACGCTGGGCGGCGCCGGTGTCTACGCCGTGCCGCAGGACTCCGGGCCGATGATGTTCTACTACCGCGCCGACCTGTTCGAGCAGTACGGGTTGGAGGTGCCGACGACGTGGGACGAGTACGCGCAGACCGCCCGTGACCTGCGGGCCGAGGCGCCCGACAAGTTCCTCGGCACGTTCTCCTCCAACGACCCGGGCTGGTTCGCGGGCCTCGCGCAGCAGGCGGGCGCGTCGTGGTGGTCGGTCGACGGCGACACGTGGAAGGTCTCCGTGGACGACGCCGCGACCAAGAAGGTCGCGCAGTACTGGAGCGGCCTGGTCGCGGAGGGCGCGGTCGACAAGTCCCCGATGTACACGCCTGAGTGGAACAAGGCGCTCAACGACGGCGTGCAGATCGGCTGGCTGAGCGCGGTGTGGGCGCCGGGCGTGCTCAAGGGCAACGCGGAGAGTACGGCGGGCAAGTGGGCGATGGCCCCCATGCCGCAGTGGGACGCGTCGAAGCCGCGCACCGGCAACTGGGGCGGCTCGACCACGGCGGTGACCGCGGGGTCGAGGCACCAGAAGGCGGCCACCGAGTTCGCGGTGTGGCTGAACACCGACCCGGCCGCGGTCGCGGCGCTGGTGACCCAGAGCGGCATCTACCCGGCGGCCACCTCGGCGCAGGAGGCCCTGACCAACCCGCCCGCGTTCTTCCCGAACCAGCCGGACTTCTACACCACGGCCGCGAAGATCGCCGCCACGTCGTCCGGCTTCACCTGGGGCCCGAACGTCAACGTCACCTACACCACGTACCGCAACGCGATGGCCGAGGCGATCAGCGGTGGCGCGGACCTGGTGCCGTCGTTGGCGAAGATGCAGAGCGCCACCGTGGACGACATGAAGGCCAACGGCTTCACCGTCGGCAACTAGGAGGGTGCGCCCGTGACGACGACTCGCGTGTCCGGGCGGGGTGGTACGGCGCCGAGAGTGGCGCCGTACGCCTTCGTCGCCCCCGCGGTGGTGTTGTTCCTGCTGGTGTTCGCGCTGCCGATCGCCTACACGGTGTACCTGAGCCTGTTCCGCACCGAGGTCAAGGGGCTGGGGCTGGGCAGGGGCAGCCGGTCCGAGGTCTTCGTCGGCCTGGACAACTACGTGCGCGCGCTCACCGACGCCGAACTCGGTGCCGGCGCGCTGCGGGTGCTCGGCTACGGCGCCCTCCTGGTGCCGACGATGCTGGGGCTGGCCCTGGTGTTCGCGCTGCTGCTGGACGAGGACCGGGTGCGGGCCCGCGGGTTCAGCCGGATCGCGATCTTCCTGCCCTACGCGGTCCCCGTCGTGATCGCGTCGCTGCTGTGGGGGTTCCTGTACCTGCCGGGCACCAGCCCGTTCAACCAGATGCTGCGCGCGCTGTCGCTGCCCGAGGTGAACCTGCTGTCGCCGACCGCGATCTACTTCGCGGTGGCCAACATCGCGGTGTGGGGCGGTGTCGGCTACAACATGGTCGTCCTCTACACCGCGTTGCGCTCGATCCCGCACGACCTGTACGAGGCGGCCCGCATCGACGGCTGCACGCCGTGGCAGATCGCCGTGCGGATCAAGATCCCGCTGCTCGCGCCCGCGCTGGTGCTGACGTCGTTGTTCTCGATCATCGCGACGCTGCAGGTGTTCGCCGAGCCGACCACGCTGGCGCCGCTGACCAACTCGCTCTCGCTCACCTGGACGCCGTTGATGAAGGTCTACCAGGACGCGTTCGGCCGCGGTGACATCTACTCCGCGGCCGCGACGTCGGTGCTGATCGCCGTGGCGATGTTCGTGATCTCGTTCGTGCTGCTGCGGGTGACGCGGTCGCGGGCGTTCGGGGGTGAGCGGTGAGGGCGCGCTTGGGCGGGTTGCCGACGTTCGTGCTGCTGGTGGGTGCGGCTTACTGCCTGTTCCCGGTGGCGTGGGTGCTGATCGCCGCGACCAAGAGCACCGGCGAGCTGTTCTCCACGACGACCCTGTCGGTCGGGTCGTCCCTGGTGGCGAACCTGGGCGAGCTCGGCTCCTACCGCGGCGGCGTGTTCTGGCAGTGGATGGCGAACTCCGCCCTGTACGCGGGCGTGGGCGCGCTGCTGTCCGCGGCGTTGTCCGGCGTCACGGGGTACGCGCTGGCCAAGTACGCGTTCCGGGGTCGGGCGTTGATCTTCAACGCGCTGATCGCGGGCGTGCTGGTGCCGGCCGTGGTGCTGGCCATCCCGCAGTACCTGCTGATGTCGAAGATCGGCCTGACCGACACCTACCTGTCGGTGCTGCTGCCGAGCGTGATCAGCCCGTACGGCATCTACCTGGCCCGGATCTACGCCGCCGCGTCCGTGCCCGAGGACGTGGTGGAGGCGGCCCGCACGGACGGTGCGGGCGAGGTGAGGATCCTGGGCTCGATCGCGTTGCCGATGATGGTCCCGGGCCTGGTCACGGTGTTCCTGTTCCAGTTCGTGTCGATCTGGAACAACTTCATGCTGCCCTACATCATGCTCGGCGACGACGGGAAGTTCCCGGTCACGCTGGGGCTCTACACGATGCTCAAGCAGGGCAACACCACGCCCGCGCTGTACACCCTGGTCGTCACCGGTTCGCTGGTGTCGGTGGTGCCTCTGATCGCGCTGTTCCTCACCTTGCAGCGATACTGGCGTATCGACTTGCTCTCCGGAGCGGTGAAAGCATGAGGGAGTCATGAGCGGGAACAGGGCGCCGCGGAACCGGCCGACCATCCACGACGTGGCCGCCGCCGCCGGCGTGTCGCGCGGCACGGTGTCGCGCGCGCTCAACGGCGGGCGCAACGTCAGCCCGGCCGCGTTGGAGGCCGTGCTGAAGGCCGTGCGGACCACCGGGTACGTCGCCAACCCGGCCGCGCGCAGCCTCGTCACGCAACGGGCGCACTCGGTGGCCTTCGTGCTCACCGAGCCGCAGCAGCGGCTGTTCGAGGACCCGAACTTCAGCATCCTGCTCCAGGGCTGCACGCAGGAGCTCGCCGAACTCGACGTGCCGGTGTTGTTGATGACCGCCAGCACCGAGGTGGAGCGCAAGCGGACCAGCCGGTTCATCGCCGCGGGTCACGTGGACGGCGTGCTGCTGGTGTCGTCGCACACCGGCAACCCGCTGCTGGAGGAGCTGCGCGACTCGGGCATCCCCGTCGTGGCCTGCGGCAAGCCGATCGGGCACGAGGGACAGGTGGCCTACGCCGCGGCCGACGACCGTTCGGGGGCGCGGCAGATGGTGGAGCACCTCCGCTCACGCGGGCGGCGGCGGATCGCCACCATCACCGGCCCGCCGGACACCCCCGGCGGCGTCGAGCGGCTCGCCGGCTACCGTGACGTGCTGGGTGCGGGGGCCGGCCCGGACCTGATCGCGCACGGCGACTACAGCCGTGCCGGTGGTGAGGCGGCGATGGCTGAGCTGCTCTCGCGCGCGCCGGACCTGGACGCGGTGTTCGTCGCGTCCGACCTGATGGCGGCGGGTGCGCTCAACGTGCTGCACGACTCCGGCCGCCGCGTCCCGGAGGACGTCGCGGTGGGCGGTTTCGACGACTCCAGCATCGCCACCTCCACCCGCCCCGCGCTGACGACGGTGCGGCAGCCGTTCCAGCGCATCACCCGCGAGATGGTGCGGCTGCTGCTGGAACAGATCCAGGGCGAACCACCGGCCGCCTCCATCCTGCCGACCGAACTGGTCGTCCGCGCCTCGACCTAGCGCCCACGCCGGGCGAGCAGCATCTCCAGCTTGTCGGCGTCACTGGCGCCCCGGACCACCCGGCGCGACCGCTCCGGCAACCTGGCCACGTCCGGTCCGGGACGGCGCGTCGTCGGAGGCCGATCGGTCCGGCGACTCGGCGAGCGAGCAGGCGTGCCGTGGTCCTAGCGGGTCGACTCCAGCGCGCTGCGGCGGGCCGTGACGTCGTCGGGGTCGTCGCCGAAGACCAGCAGTTGGAGGGTGCTGAGCACCACCGGGTTGTCGGTGCGGGTGGTGTCGTGGCCGGAGGTGATGAGCACGCCGCCCGCGTTCAGCGCCGGTCGGACGTGGGCGAGCAGCGCGGTCAGCGGTGCGGCGACGGTGAGCTTGACCGACTCGGCGTACCCGTCGAGGGCGTCGGGCCGGACCGACTGCAGGGCGAGCAGCGGGATCGAGCCGCTGGTGATCCGGAAGTTCAGGTCGAGCACGACCAGCCGGCCGTCGAGCGTCTCGGCGCAGTCCAGGCTGCACAGGCCGCGGTAGCCGACGTCGGCGGCGCGTTGGGTGATCGCCAGGCACTCCGCGAGCAGGTCGGCAGGAGGCTGCCTGACCAGGCCGAACCGGCCGCCGACGTAGACGCCGGTGTCGTCGACGCGCTGTTCGGTGACGGCGAGCAGGCGGGCGACGGCGTCCGGGCCGACGTAGAGCTGGATGCCCCAGTTGCGCGCGAGGGAGAGGTACTCCTCGATCACGAACTCGCCGAGCAGGTCGGTGAACGCCGGGAACTCGACCCGTTCGCCCGCCTCGTGCAGGTAGACGTCGAGGCTGCCGCC
The DNA here is from genome assembly GCF_040639675.1 of Actinosynnema sp. NPDC023794. NCBI lineage: Bacteria > Bacillati > Actinomycetota > Actinomycetes > Pseudonocardiales > Pseudonocardiaceae > Actinosynnema > Actinosynnema sp. NPDC023794. Next base: position 52,172 of record NZ_JBFAFR010000028.1, read on the forward strand.
GTGCGCGTCGTTCGTGGCGGCCTTGAGGACCCAGGACTTCTCCGCCGGCGCCGCTTCGCCGAGGCCCGCGCGCGTGACGAGGCTGCGGCGGGCGTGGAAGCGCGGTGCGACGAACGTGCTGATGGTGGCCTTGTTGTTCAGGTAGCCGACGAGGTGGGCGGTCTTGACCACGCGTTCGTCGGGGCACCACGCGGTGGGGTGCGGGTACTCCATCGAGATCGGCAGGCCGTCGGCCATCGCCTCGGTCACGCGGGCGGCGAACCCGGCTTCGTCGCGGAAGTCGCGCAGGTCGTCTCCGACCGGCAGGCCGCCGTCGCGCAGCCGTGCCAGCAGCTCCGGGTCCGTGCCGCCCGCGCTGCAGATCACCGGCGCGTCGCCGGCGACCGCGATCGGGCGGGCGGAGAGCGCGTCGACGGTGCTGCGGTGCCGGTTCGCGGCGGTCATGGCCGGACGTGCGCAGACGGCGACGCCGGGGCCGTAGACATCGGTGAGCGCGCGAGGCGCGCCGACTGCCGGCGGCAGCGGTGTGGAGATGCTGATGACGTGCTCCGTGGGGGTGAGTCGGGACGGCCACGCACGCCACACTGTGGTGTGGACGTCATGCCGTAAGGCGGGGCGAGAGCGGTGAAGACGTGCCGTGCGCGCGAGGCGGCGTCCACTGTCGGCCCCGTCGATACTCGGGAAACCGGAAACGTGAGCCGTGGGCGAGCAGCCCGGATGCGGGCTGTGTCCCCCCAGGGTCTCACGCCACCCCCACCACCCCCAAACGCGCGTGTCCTACGTTCACGTCACGCGTGTCCTGCGTTCAGAACACCCGAGTTCAACGCTCGGAACATCCGAGGCACGCGGTCGAGCCGGCCTGGCGTGTGCTGAGTGTTCAACTCGGGGTGCGCGAACGCAGGACACGCGCGTCCCGAACGTAGGACACGCGCGGTTGGGGGGTAGGACTCCCGGTTAGCGGGGGGTGAACGTCAGGCAGAGGTGGAGGGGGTGTTCGCCCCACGTGTTCATCGCGTACATGGCCAGGAGGCCGCCCGACTCGACCGACTCACGCGTCGCCGGCGCGTTGAGAGAGGCCTGGCCGAGCCACATCGGCGTGCCCGCGGGCGGGGTGGGCGCGGTCTGGGCGATCGAGACCGGTCGGCCCTCGCGCTCCTGCACGGCCAGCAGCACGTACGGCTCGGTCAGGTCCGCCGTGTGCTTGCCCGGCTCCACGGTGACGTACTCGCCCCGCTCCGCCGCCGCGCCGCTCACCCGGCCGATCCAGCGGAACGCCTCCAGCAGCGTGTCCGTGGTCAACGCCTCGTGCGCCTCGAGCCCGGTCACCCTGGTCAGCCCCGCCACGCCGCCGGCGATCCCACCGTCCTCGGAGCGGTACCGGTCGAGCAGCGTGATCGTGCCCGACGCCTCGTCCAGCGCCACCAGGTCGCGGAACCGCCGGTCGGTCAACGGCGTGCGCGCCAGCGCGCCGAGGGCCAGCTTCTCCAGCACCGCATCCGGCTCCGTCATCCGCCAGAACGTGCACTCGTCGTCGATCCACAACGGCAGGTAGCCGCCGATCGGCAGACCGGGCACGACCATCGTCAACGTCGAGCCGACCTCCGGGCCAGGAGCCGGAACGGGAGCAGCGCCGGGCTGGAACGGCGCGAGCGCGGCGAACCCCGGGTCGACGCGCGCGGTGCGGATGACGTGGTGCGCCCACCCCCGCACGCGCGTCAACGGGTGGTCGGCGAACTGCGCGTCGTAACGCGGGTCGTCGCCCTTGTGGAACGGCAACCGCCCCTCCACCTCGGGCGCGTACGGGTGCGGCATCACCCAGCCGTCGAACCCGAGCTGCGCCACCAGCACCGCCTCGCGCACCCCGGTCGTCCCCCGCTCCGCCGCCTGGAGCTCGAGCACGGCGCTGCTGTCGGCCCTGGGCACGGTGAACGAGCCGATGAACACCTGGCCCGACGGCTGGTTCGGCAGCGGCACCTTCACCACCTGGAACAACGCGGGCACGTCACCGAGCCGCACGTGGTGCGCCTCGATCAGGCAGCCGACGTCGCCGGTGGTCACGGCCAGGTCGTGCCGCAGCTTCGGCATGTCGTCCAACGACGCGGGCAGGTCGGGCGCCAGGTCGAAGTACGTGAGGCTGACCTGGTCGCCGTTCGCGGGGTTCACCCAAGTGGTCCGGTCGTGCTGCTGGAAGCCGGTCGTGTCGAATGCGATAGGCACCCGCCGACCCTAGGGGGTGACACCCGGCCTGGCACGACACTCACTGGTTGAGGTACGCCAGCACCGCCCGGACGCGCCGGTGGGTGTTGTCCGCCGGCGGCAGGTCCAGCTTGGTCAGGATGTTGCCGATGTGCTTCTCCACCGACGGCGGCGCGAGCACGAGCTCGGCGCAGATGGCCGAGTTGGACAGCCCCTGCGCCACCAGCGCCAGGACCTCCCGCTCACGTCCGGTCAAGGCGGTGATCCGCTCGTCACGGGTGTTGCGGGCGAACAGCTGGCGGATCACCTCCGGGTCCATCGCGGTGCCGCCGGCGGCCACCCGGTGCAGCGCGTCCAGGAACTCGTCCAGCGCCGTCACGCGGTCCTTGAGCAGGTAGCCGATCGCGCCGTTGCCGTCGGCCAGCAGTTCGGTCGCGTACGTGCGCTCGACGTACTGCGACAGGATCAGGATCGGCGCCTTCGGGTCCTGCCTGCGCACGGACAACGCGGCGCGCAGCCCTTCGTCCCGGAAACCCGGCGGCAACCTGACGTCCACAATGGACAGGTCCGGCCGGTGTTCGAGCACGGCCCGTTCCAGGTCCGGCGCGTTGTCCACGGCCGCGACCACGGTGTGCCCGGTGTCGGTCAGCATCCGCACCAGGCCGTCGCGGAGCAGCAGCAGGTCTTCGGCGATCACGATGCGCATGGGAACTCCGCGAGGACGGTGGTGGGCCCACCGGGTGGACTGGTGACCTCCATCGTGCCGTCCAACGCCTCGACCCGACGCCGCAACCCGTCCAAACCGGAGCCGGACGGGTCCGCCCCGCCCCGCCCGTCGTCCCGCAAGGCCAGCGACAGCACCCCGTCCGACCGCCGCAGCGTGATCACGCACTCGTCCGCGCCGGCGTGCTTCACCGCGTTCGCCAACGCCTCCGCGACCACGAAGTACGCCGCCGACTCCACCGCCGCCGGCAGCTCGCCCAACTCCGACGCGTCCACCACGACCGCCAACGGCGCGTCACCGGCCAACGCCGTCAACGCCGCCACCAGCCCCCGGTCGGTCAGGATCGGCGGGTAGATCCCGCGCACGAGCCGCCGCAGCTCGGCGAGCGCCTCGTCCAACTGCCGTCGCGCGCTCACCACGTCCGCCCGCGCCGGGTCCTCCGCCAACCCCGACGCACGCAGCTTCCGATCCGCCAACGCCAGCGTCATGCCCGCCGCCACGATCCGGGCCTGCGCGCCGTCGTGCAGGTCCCGTTCGATCCGCTGCAACTCGGCGGCCTGCGCGTCCACCACCCGCAGCCGCGTCGCCCGCAACGCGCTGACCTGCTGCCGCAACCGCGCCCGCGGTCCCGCCTCCAGCAACCGCGCCGCCGCGGACGCCTGCACCCGTGACACCGCCGCGACCAGCCACCACACCGGCCACGCCGCCACCAGCGCCACCGAGGTCAGCACGAACCGCCCGCCGACGGTGTTGAACAGCCAATCCGCGACCGGGTACAGGCGGGGGTTCGGCACGGCCCACAGCCACAGCGGCGCGAGCACCGTGCCCAGCCAGACCACCCCGGCGACCACGCCGGCCACCCCGGTCACCAGCCCCACCGGGAACCCCGCCAGCAGCCACGCCAGGTCACGCCACGTCCCCGGCTCGCGGAGCAGCGAACGCCCGCGCGTCCACGGGTTCCCGCCGGTCACGGGCCCGTACGGGTCGCCGATCGCCCTCCCCAGCACCCACCCGGCCCGCCGCCGCTCCAGCCGCGCGATCCGCCGACTCACCCACGTCGCCACCAGGAACACCGGCGGCCCCAGGTACGTGAACGACAGCAGACCGCCGGCCAGCGTCGTGACCACCGCCCAGACGAACGACGCGGGCCCGATCACCAGCCCGGCCGCCAGGTGCGCCAGTCCTCTGGCCGCTCGCGAAAACACCTGGTCAACCTAGCTGAGGCAGGGCGCGCAGCCGGACCACCACACGTGCGGGCACCGCAGCGGCCACCAGACCGAGCACCCCGACGCCCGCCACCATCCCGAAGTACCGCAGGGGATCGGCGAACAACCGCCACCGCCCGTCCTGCGCCACGCTGAACGCGCCGACCACCACCCCGCTGATCGCACAGCCGAGCACCAACGCGACCACCACCGTGATCAACGCCTCCCAGTCGAGCAACCGGTGCAGCTGCCGCGACGTGGCGCCGGCCAACCGCAACTCGCCGAACTCCCGCCGCCGCGCCCCGGTGGCGACGGCAAACGTGTTGACCACCGCGATCGCCGTGAACCCCGACGACACGGCCACCATCAACTCCCACGCCGCCTGCTGGTTCCGCACCTCCTCGACACCACCCGCACCGACCGCCACCGGGAACCCGCCCAGGTCCGGCTCGCCACGCAGGTAGACCGCGCCGACCAAGCCACGCGGATCGTGCGCCGCCACCAGCCCCGCGTCCAGCACCAGGTCACCGAACCCACGCCAGTTCGAGAACACCGCCACCACCACCAACGCCACCCGCGTGCCGTCCGCCAACCAGAACGACGGCCGATCACCGACCCGCCACCCCCGCTGCTCGGCCAACGGCCCGCTGACCGCCACCGCATCAGCCGAAAGCCTCAACTCACCCTCGACCACCCCCAGGTCCAACGCGGACTCACCGGCCAACCGCAACCCTTGCGCCGGGTAGTCCTCCGGCTTGCCCTCCTGATCGACCACCACCCTCGTGCCGACGGTGAGCGCCGACCCCGTCACCGACGGCAACGCCGCCACCCGCTCCGCGGTCGCCATCGGCAACCCTGGCGCGTTCGTCGCCGCGACCCGCACGGTCGCCGGCGCCGTCCGCGCCGCCTCCTGCTCGGCCGTCACCACACCGAGGACGTCCCCGTTGATCAGCATCGTCGCGTTGATCGCGAACATCAGCGTCAACGGGATCGCCGCCCCCACCACCCGCCGACCCTCGGCCCGCGTCATCGCGCCGGCCACCCGACCGGCCACACCCGCCAACCCGACGGCCCGCGACACCACCGCCGTGACCCCACCGACCACCACCGGTCCCAACGCGGCCACCGCGCACAACAGCAGCGCACACGACACGAATCCCATACCCATGCCCAACGGACCACCCAGCGGCACCAGAACCAACACCGCCACCGCACCCGACGCCGGCACGACCGCCGCCACCACCCTCGGCACCCGACTGCCACCACCGACCGTCACCGCCTCGCGCAACGCCTGCGTCGGCGCGATCCGCACCGCCCGGCGCGCCGCCACCGACGTCGCCCCCAGCGTCACCACCAACCCGACCACCGCCGCCGCGATCAGCACGAGCACATCGACCGCCACCGCGAACTGCGCCGGCACCGCACCCAACTCGCGGAACCGACCGGCCACCACCCGCGCCACCACCACACCGACCGGCAACGCCGGCACCGTGGCCACCACGGTGACCAGCGCGACCTCCATGCGCAGCAGACGCCTCAACTGACGCGGCGTCGCACCAGCCGTCCGCAGCAACGCCAACTCCCGCAACCGCTGCCGCACCGCCAACGACACCGTCCCGGTCAGCACGAACACCGCCGCGAACCCCGTGATGCCCAGCACGAACCCGAAGATCGAGATCGCCCCGACGTAATCGGGCACCGCCCCCGGCAGGTCACCGTCCACCTTGTCCGCCCCGCTGAACACCCCGACCCCGAGCCCCTCCAACGCGGAAACGACACCGCCCAACTCCGCCCCCGCCGCCAACCGCACCGCGACCGCCGTGGGCCCGCCCAACCCGGACCAGTCGGCAACCTGCCCGTCAGCCACGAACACCGCCGCCTGCCCCGGCACACCACCGGTCACCAAACCCGCCACCCGCGCCTCACGCGCACCCGTCCGCGTCGTCAGTCGCACGGTCTGCCCCACCACCAACCCCAACTCCGACCCCACCACCACCTCACCGTCCGCAGGCTCAACCCCCTCCCGCAACACGTACGGCGTCAACGGCGCCGAAACCCACCCGTGCGCCACCACCGCCGCCCGCTCCGGCGCCCGCACCGCAACGCCTCCGACGTCCAACGCCACCGGAAACGCCACGTCCGCCACCACCTCCCCAACACCAGGCGTAGCGGCAACCGACCTCACCAACTCCCCGGACAACACCCCCGCACCCGTCAGCCGCTCGGTCTTGGTCTTCACCTTGACCTCGTCGCCCTTGTCCACCTCGGTGGTGAGCTCGACCGACCGGTCCGCCGCCACCACCACGTCCACCCCGGCGAACCGATCCCCACCGGGCCCGGCCGTCAACACCGAGTACAGCAACAGCCCACTGCCCGAGATCAGCGCGACGGCCAGGAACGCCGTCAGGAACGTCCCGACGAACGCCCCCACCCGCCGCCGCACGCTCGTCGCCGCCAGCTTCAGCATCATCGGGTCAGCTCCGTCATCCGAGCCGCAACCTGCTCCGCCGTCGGCGCGACCAACTCACCCGCGACCCTGCCGTCCGCCAAGAACACCACCCGATCCGCCCACGCCGCCGCAGCCGGGTCGTGCGTCACCATCACCACCGTCGCCGCGGAAGAGTCGACGAACCCCCGCAACAACCCCAGCACCTCACGCCCGGTGGCCAGGTCCAACGCACCGGTCGGCTCATCACCGAAGATCACCTCGGGCCGCCCCGCCAACGCCCGCGCCAACGCCACCCGCTGCTGCTGCCCACCGGACAACTCCCCGGGCCGGGACCTCTCGCGTCCACCGAGCCCGACCCTCTCCAACACCTCGCGGGCCCAAGCCTTGTCCGGCCGCTTCCCCGCGAACCTCTGCGGCAGCAACACGTTGTCCCACACCGACAACGCGTCCACCAGGTTGAACGACTGGAACACGAACCCGACGTGCCGCCGACGGACAGCCGTCAACCTGGGCTCACGCAGCGCGCCGACGTCCTGCCCCGCCAACACCACCCGCCCGCCGTCCGGCAGGTCCAAGCCGGCCGCGCAGTGCAGCAGCGTCGACTTCCCGGACCCGGACGGTCCCATGACCGCCGTGAACGACCCCCGGCCAAACCCGACGGAAACCCCGTCAAGCGCCCGAACCCGCCCCGGGTACACCTTCGTCACATCGGTCAACGACACAACATCCCGCACCAGAACCATGCCGCAAACTCTGCCGCCGCCACACCCCGAACCCCACCGTGCGACCTCGGATCTCCACGGTATGGCTACCCCTACCCCACACCCGCCCACTGCCACTTCGGCCTACCGACAGCAGGGCTTGGTGTCACCCCGCCGGCCCATGCCCGCCCGCTTCACCGAGCCAACCCGTGCTCGTACGCGTAGATCACCGCGTGCACCCGCGTCCGAACCCCCAGCTTCGTGAGGATCCGTGCCACGTGCGTCTTCACCGTCCCCTCCTCGATCGTCAACGCCACCGCGATCTCGGCGTTGCTCAACCCCCGCACCACCTGAGCCAGCACGTCCTGCTCCCGCGGCGTGAGCGTGTCCACCTCCCGGGGCGCCGCCCGGGGCGACAGCTGCGCGAACCGGGCGATCAACCGCCCCGTCACCTTCGGGTCGATCAACCCACGCCCTTCGTGCAGCCCGCGCACCGCGTCCAAGAGCATCGCCGGATCGCTGTCCTTCAGCAGGAACCCACCGGCGCCCGCCGCCAGCGCGCCGAACAGGTACTCATCCAGGTCGAACGTCGTCAACGCCAGCACCTTCGGCGCAGGTGACAGCCCGGCCCCCGCCGCTCCCAACCGGGCGATCGCCGCGATCCCGTCACCGCGCGGCATCCGCAGATCCATCACCACCACGTCCGGCCGACGGGTCAACGCCAAGTGGACCGCTTCAGCCCCGCCGGCCGCCTCACCGATCACCTCGATGTCCGGTTCACCGTCCAGGACCATCCGCAAGGCTTCCCGCACCGCCTGCTGGTCGTCCGCCACGAGCACCCGAATGACCACTAGACCGCCCTCCCCGTCGGCAACTCGGCCCGCACCGACCACCCCGCCTCACCGGGCCCGACCGCGAGCGTTCCGCCGACCGACCGCACGCGTTCCCGCATCCCCCGAATCCCCTGCCCTTCCAGGCAGGGCCCGACCTCACCCACCCCGTCATCGACCACGGTCACCACCAACCACCCCTGCTCCCAGTGCAAGCGCACGTCGACCTGACCCGCAGTCGAGTGCCGGACCACGTTGGTCAACGCCTCCTGCACCACCCGGTACGCCGTGCGCTCAACCTCCGGCGGCACCGGCGCGGCCACCCCCGACCTCCTCACCGTGATCCGCCGATCAGGCCCCGAAAGCCGCCCGACCAACTTCTCCACCTCACCGACCCCCACCCCCGACCCCGCATCCCGCAACGTGCCCAACAACCCCCTCACCTCGTCCAACGCCGACGCCGACAACTCGGCGATCGTCCCCAACGCCCGATCCGCGACCGGCGGCGAGCCTGCCAACACCCGCCGCACCGCCGTCGCCTGCATCCGGATCGCCGTCAGGTGATGGCCGACGCTGTCGTGCACGTCCCGAGCCAACCGGGCCCGCTCCTCCGCCAGCACCCGATCAGCCTCCGCCAACGCCCGATCGCTCTCCGCCAACGCCCGGTCGGTCTCAGCCCGCTGCACCCGCAACGTCTGGTCCGCCCGTTCCCGGTGCAGCCGCAACGCGTACCCGGTCGCCACCGGCGCCACCCCCATCACCACGAGGTCCGTGACCGTGAAGACCCGCACCGGACTGCCCGCGATCACCGCGCTGACCAGCACCCAGCACCCGCACACCGCCAGCACCACCCCCGGTCCGCGCTCCCGGTGGTAGACGGCCGCGCAGAACGCGCCCATCGTGACCAACATCCCGGGCCACGTGGGCAGGAACCCGAGGCCACCCAACCCGACCACCGCCGACAGCACCGCCGACGTCAACGGCAGCACGCGCCGCAACAACAACGGCAACGTGACGCAGAGGCTGGACCCGACCAGCGCCGCCGGTTCCTGCGGCGGACCTCCCTGCCCCTCCCACAACGTCAGCAGCACCAACACCGCCGCGACGCCGACGACGAGCAGGCCTTCCCGCGCGTAGCTCACGCCCGTCATCGTCTACGCAGCGCCGCAGGCCGCACCAGGAGCCGGCAACCCACCGGTGACCAAGTACCTGTGCACGTGCTCCCGAACGCACGGATGCCCGCTCAGGTACAGCGCGTGCCCGCCCTTCACCGGCAGGTACCGGGCGTTCCCCAACTGCGCCGCCACCCTCCGCGCGTCCCGAGGCGGCGTCGTGCTGTCGTACTCGCCGCCGGCAACCAGCACGGGCCGCGCCCCCGACCCCCGCAACCTCTCCGGCGGATACGTCCCCGTGTCCGGCAACCCGGCGCAGTGGTACGCCATCGGCCACGTCGCCACCCACCCGATGTGGGGCGTGACCTGGCGCAGCTCCGCCTCCCACGACTTCAACACCCGGTAGTCGGACGGATACGGGAAGTCGGCGCAGAACATGATCCTCGACAGATCGGGATCACGCCCACCGACCGGCTGCTCGGCGAACCGCGTCGCGTCGCCCGCGTGCGCCTCCGCGATGGCCCTCGCCAGCTCCGGCCACTCCTCCTCGAACCCCGGGTTGGTCCGCGACACGATCCGGGAGGCGTTCACCCTCGCGTCCCCGGCCGGGATCGGCTCACGCGCCGCCCGTGCCAGCACCTCGTCCCACACCCTTAGCACGTCACGCCCGTGCAGCGCGCACCCGGCCTCCCCTCCGCACCACTCCGCGAACCGGACCATGTTGCGCTCCACCGTCCGCGCCCGCGGCAGGAGCCAGTCGGTCCACGACCGGGTCGTGTGGTCCAGCACGCTGTCCAGGTACATCCGCCCGATCCGCTCCGGGAAGTGCCGCGCGTACGCCTGGCCGAACACCGTGCCGTACGAGTTGCCGTAGTAGTTCAACCTCGGCAGGCCCAACGCGACCCGGATCGCGTCCATGTCGTGCGCGACCTGCCGCGAGTCGAGGTTCCCGGCCAGCGGTCCGGCGGCCACCTGCCCGCAGTCGACGCCGAACCGGTGGTTCGCCGCCCGGTACCGCTCGTACGTGGCCTGGTCCGGCGACGCCCACTCCAGGTTCTCCGGCAGCGGCGCCGGGTACGGGCACGTGATCCCGGCGCTCGCCTCGAACCCGCGCGGGTCGGACACCACGACGTCGAACCACCGGGTCAGGTCGTCGAACGCGCTCTTCGCGATGCGCAGCACCGAGATCTGCTGCGCCGGCCCACCCAGGTTGACCAGCAGCACGCCCTTCTTGGCCGCCTGGTCCCGCGCGGGCAGCCGCGCGACGCCCAACCGCACCCGCTCGCCGCGCGGCTCGTCCCAGTCCGCGGGCACGCTCACCTCACCGCACTGCAACCCGTCACCGCAGTCCACCCACCGCACCGCACCGGCAGCCTGCGCCACACCCGGCACGACGCCCAGCGCCGCGACCGCCGTAACCGTGGCGAGCGAGCAGACAGCACCCACCACACCCTTGATCGTCTTCGCCATGCGCCCAGCGTGCTCGCCGTCCACCGACCTCCGCGTCTGCCTTTCGACAGATCTTGCGGGGGAAAACTCCCGTGATTCCGACACCAGCCGCCGCGAAGATCCGCGCCGATCCGCGAGGTGAACTCGCGGTGAGGTGAAATAATTATTGGTGCGGTTACTCTGTGACGGCTCTTCTCCTGCAGTGGCTCGGTGGCGTTCGGAGTGCTCGGGCCGCTCACCGTGTCCGGATCGGGTGGTGCGCACGTGCAGATTCGTGGCCGACGTCTGCGGACCCTTCTCGCTGTTCTGCTGATGCACGCGGGCAAACCGGTTTTCGTCAACCACCTCGTCGACGCGATATGGGACGGCGACCCGCCCAAGTCGTATCTCTTCAACCGGCTGCCCGAACTCGTGCGGGTGTACGGGGTGGAGCGGGCCGACCGAGAGGACCGGGAGGCGATCCGCTGACCGAGCCGACCAAGTCCGAACGGAACAAACCCGACCCGACGTGGTCGAGGGCCCGGCGGGGAACTCCCACCGGGCCCTCGATCGCGTCGCGTCACCTCACGACGCGCGCATCACCACGATCAGGTGCCCACGCGCGAAGCCGTGGCGAACGGCCCGGTCGCGGTGTTCGTCGACACGACCTCGCCGTCGACGGTGATCTTGCAGCTCACCGTGCCGCCGTTCTCGTCGACCGTGGCCGTGAGCGTGCCGCCCTTGTAGACGCCCTGGTTCTCGGCCTGCTTGGTCCACGGCAGGGTCGGGGCGGTCTCGGTCTTCGGGTCGAGCACCTCGCCGTAGAGGATTTCCACGTTCGCGGCGTCACCGGTGACCTCGTAGTCGACCTCCTCCTGGATCTCGCTGACCGCGGAGTTGAACACGAACACCCACGTGGTGCAGACCGCCAGGCCGAGCACCGGCACCACGATGCCGCTGACGGACAGGCCCTTGTTGGTGGCGCGTCCCTTGTTCGCCCTGGCCAACCCGGCGGCCGAGAAGACCAGCCCGAGGATTTGGCTCATGGGTTCTTTTCTCTTCCTGAATCGCGGAATGTGTGCGCCGAGCGAGCCGCGGCTCACCGGAAATGCGCGTCGTGGCACCGTTCTTCGTTTTGCGGAACGGCGGGCAAATGACGCACGGGGCACAGTTCAGGAGGCCCGGCTCACCGGGCCGTGGGATATTCGTAGCCCGCCGGCCGGTCCACCTGCGGCAGGTCGTGGCCCAGCCGGTCGCGCTTCGCGGTCAGGTAGCCGATGTTGTGCGGGTTGGGCCGCATCAGGTGCGGCACGCGGGCCGCGACCTCGATGCCGTTGGCCTCCAACGCCTCGATCTTGCCCGGGTTGTTCGACATCAACCGCACGGACGTGACGCGCAGGTGCTTCAGCACGCGCGCGGCCGGTGAGTAGTCCCGGACGTCGACCGGGAGCCCGAGCGTGGTCGCGGAGTCGAGCGTGTCGAGGCCCTGCTCGTCCTGCAGCACGTGCGTGCGCACCTTCGCCACCAGGCCGATGCCGCGCCCCTCGTGACCGCGCAGGTAGATCAGGATGCCGCTGCCCTCGGCCACGATCCGGTCCAGCGCCGCGTCGAGCTGGTCGCCGCACTCGCAGCGCATCGCGCCGAAGAGGTCGCCGGTCATGCACTCGGAGTGCACGCGCACCAGCACGTTCTCGCGCAGCGCCGCCCTGCCGTAGACGAGTGCCATGTGCTCGTGCCCGTCGGCCCGGAACGCCACCGCGCGGAACGTGCCGCGTCGCGTCACCAGGTCCGACTCCGCCAGGTCCTCGTCGTTGAAGGCTTCTTCGCGCATCCGGCTCCCTCGTCACCCGAACCCGACACCGGCGAGGAGGTCACTACGCTCGGCCGGTAGTTGCACCGTAGCTCGCTCACTCGGCGGAGGTCACCCTGTTCAGCATCACCGTCCGCGATCACGTGATGATCGCCCACAGCTTCCGCGGCGAGGTCTTCGGCCCGGCCCAGCGCCTGCACGGTGCGACGTTCGTGGTGGACGCGAGGTTCAAGCGGGCGGAGCTCGACGCCGACAACATCGTCGTCGACATCGGACTCGCCACGGAACGGCTGCGCGCCGTTCTCGGCGAGCTCAACTACCGCAACCTGGACGACGTGCCGGAGTTCGCCGGGGTCAACACGTCGACCGAGTTCCTGGCCAAGCACATCGCCGACGAGCTGGCGGAGGCCGTGCGCGCCGGTTCGCTCGGGGAGGGCGCTCGAGGGCTGTCCGGCATCGAGGTCTCGCTGCACGAGTCGCACGTCGCGTGGGCGAGCTACGAACGCCCGCTGTGACGGTCCACTTCGTCCTGCCCGGTGGCGTGGACGACCCGGCGTCACCGAGCGGCGGCAACGTCTACGACCGGCGGGTGATCCGAGGTCTCCCCTCGGTGCGCGAGATCGGGATACCCGGCTCGTGGCCTCGGCCCGGGACTGCCGCCCGCTCGGCGTTGAGCCAGGCGTTGGGCGGGATCGAGGACGGTTCGGTCGTCGTGCTCGACGGGCTGGTGGCGTGCGGTGTGCCGGAGGTCGTCGTGCCGCACGCCGAGCGGCTGCGGCTGGTGGTCCTGGTGCACCTGCCGTTGGCCGACGAGACGGGCCTGTCGCCGACCCTGGCCGCCCGGCTCGACACCGCCGAACGGGAGGTCCTCCGGGCCGCGCGCGCCGTCGTGGCCACCAGCCCGTCGGCCGCCCGGCGGCTCACCTCGCACCACGGGTTGGCCCGGGTCCACGTCGTCGTGCCCGGCACGGACCCCGCGCCGTCGGCCGCCGGCACGGACGGCGTGTCCCGGTTGCTCTGCGTCGCTTCGCTCACGCCGCGCAAGGGGCACGACGTGTTGCTGCGCGCGCTGGCTTCGGTGGCCGACCTGCCGTGGAGCTGCGCGTTCGTCGGACCGGAGCGGTCGCCGGTCCGCGACCTGGTCGACCGGCACGGGCTGGGTTCGCGGGTAGAGCTGCGCGGTCCTCTCAGCGGCCCGGCGCTCGACCACGCGTACGCGACGGCGGACCTGGTCGTGCTGGCGTCGTTGGCCGAGACGTACGGGATGGTGGTGACCGAGGCGTTGGCGCGGGGCGTGCCGGTGGTGGCCAGCTCCGTGCCGGACGCGCTCGGCGCCGGCGGCGTGCTGCTGCCCGCGGGTGACGTGCCGGCGTTCTCCGAAGCTCTGCGGCGGTGGCTGACCGATGACGAGTGGCGGCGTGACCTGCGCGGGCGTGCGGCGGCACGTCGGCGCGAGTTGTCCACATGGGACGAAACGGCCGCTCGGCTGGCGGAGGTGCTGGCTAGTCTGCGGCCATGAGCACCTTCGCACCGGAATGGCTGTCACTGCGGGAGAAGGCCGACGCGGAGGCCCGCGCGGTGGACCTGGTCGACCGGCTTTTGAAGATCGATCTGAACCGGGACCCCCTCGTGGTGCGTGATCTCGGGTGTGGAACGGGATCGTTGGGACGATGGCTCGCCGGCCGGTTGGGCGGTCCGCAGCACTGGGTGCTGCACGACCGCGACCCCCGGCTGCTCAGCATCGCGGCGGCGACCGTGAGCGGGGTGACGATCGAGACGCACGAGGGCGACCTCACCGGGCTGACCGGTGCGGACTTCGCCGGGACGTCGCTGGTCACCGCGTCGGCGCTGCTGGACCTGCTGACCGCAGACGAGGTGGACGCCCTGGCCGGCGCGTGCGCGGACGCGGGGTGTCCGGCGCTGCTCACGCTGTCGGTGGCGGGTCGGGTGGAGTTCGAGCCGGCCGAGTCGCTGGACGAGGCCTTCGCAGCGGCGTTCAACGCGCACCAGCGACGGGTGGTGGACGGGCGTCGGCTGCTGGGGCCGGACGCGGTCGCGGTCACGGCGGAGGCGTTCGAACGGCGGGGCGCGGAGGTGGCGACGAGCGCGAGCCCGTGGCGGCTCGGGCCGGAGCAGGCCGCGTTGGCGGGGGAGTGGCTGCGCGGGTGGGTGGAGGCGGCGGTGGAGCAGGAACCGGGGCTGGCCGCCGAAGCGCCCGACTACCTGCGGCGCAAGCTGGACAACGGCCGCCGCGTGGTGGTGCACCACACGGATCTCTTGGCGGTACCCCGATGAGACGGCCCGGCGCAGCTGGTCGGTCCGGCGGGGGCGGGCCTGGCGGGGTCGGGCGGCCCGGCGTGGTGAGCGGGGTCGGCGCCTTGGCGTCGGCCGGTCGGCGGGTGGTCGGGCGGCCCTCGGTGAAGCGCGCGTGGCCCTGGCTGCGGCTCCTGGCGGCGGTCGCCGTCCTGGTGGCCCTGGGCCGGCGGCTCGGCGCCGACGCGTTCGTGGACGGCCTGCGCGCGGTCGACGGCCGGGCGGCCGCCGCCGCGTTGGGCATCGGGCTGCTGACCACCGTGACCAGCGCCTGGCGGTGGTGTCTCATCGCCCGCCGCCTCGGCTTGCCGCTCACCCTCCCCGCCGCCGTGTCCGACTACTACCGCGGCCTGTTCCTCAACGCCGTCCTCCCCGCCGGCGTCCTCGGCGACGTCCACCGGGCCGTGAGCCACGGACGGCGGGCCGGCGACGTCGGGCGAGGCGTCCGGGCGGTCGTGTTCGAGCGCGGGGCCGGACAGGCGGTGCTGGTCGCCGTCGGCGTCACCGTCCTGGTCACCGGATCCCTTCCCGTCGAGCTACCGGTCCTCGGCCTGCCGGCCGCCCTCGCCCTCGTCGCGCTCACCAGCCTCTCCCCGCGGGTCCGCCGAGCGGCGCGGACCACGTGGGCCGACGCCCGCACCGGCCTGGTGAACCGCGAGGTCCTGCCCAAGGTCGCCCTGCTGTCGGTGGCGACGTTGGCCGGGCACGTGGCGCTGTTCGCCGTGGCGGCCAGGGCCGCCGGCGTGCAAGCGCCGACCACCCGCCTCCTCCCGCTGATCGTGCTCGCCCTGCTCGTCATGGCCGTCCCGCTGAACGTCGGCGGCTTCGGGCCGCGCGAGGCGTTCCTGGCGGTGGCGTTCGGGGCGGCCGGCCTCGGCGCCGCGCAAGGGGTCACCACCGGCGTCGTCTACGGCGTGCTGGCGCTGATCGGCAGCCTGCCCGGCGTCCTCTCCTCGATACCCGGGTCAGAACACCGACAGGTACGGCCCGAACGACTCGACCAGCGCCGCGAGCACGTCCCGGCCCTTGTCGGCTGACGCCAGCGACGGCCGCCCGATCACCCCCGACGACGTGTACGGCGCGAGCCCCAGCGTGAGCATGTGGGGCCGGTCGTCGGCCAGGTGGTCGCTCGTCTCGTACCCGGGTCTCACCAGCTCCGGGTGGGCGTGCAGGAGGATGGACGTTTCCAGCTCACCCGCGTGCATGTCGCTGCGCGACGACGTCTCGACCCCGGCGGCGGCCCGTGCCGCGGCCCAGTCGCCGCTGCCGGGGAACAACGCCATCCCCTCCGACTCCTGCACCACGTTCGACAGCACGTAGTTGCCGCCGTGCCCGCTGACCAGCACCAGGTTCGGCACACCCGACCGCCGCAACGAGTCCGCGACGTCGCGCACCACCGCGTACAGCGTCCGCGCCGAGATGCTCACCGTGCCCGGCCACGCGGCGTGCTCGTGCGAGCACGACATCGTGATCGGCGGCAGCAGCTGCACGGGGTGCGCGTCGGCGATCGCCCCCGCGATCGTGCAGGCGACCACCGTGTCCGTGGCCAGCGGCAGGTACGGGCCGTGCTGCTCGTGGCTGCCGACGGGCAGCACCGCCACGGTCGCCGCACGCGCACGCACGTCTTCGGTGGTGTCAGGCAGGTACATGCCCGGCACGGTAGTCAACGCCGGTAGTCGACGCGGTGGCACAGGGGCGGCAGCGCGCCACCCGCCAGCACGGACGGCAGGTCCTCGAACCGGCTCTCACCGGTGATCAGCGCGTCGAAGGCGGGATCGGCGAGCAGGTCCAGCGCCAGCGCCATCCGCTCGGCGTACGTGCGGTCCGGCCGCGCCACCACGCCGACCTGGCTGCTGCGCAGCCGCAGCCGTCGCGAGTGGAAGAACTCGCCGAGCGGCACCGACACCCGCCGGTCGCCGTACCAGCTCAGCTCGACCACCTGCCCTTCCGGCGCTAGCAGCGCCAACGACCGGGCCAGCCCCTCCTCGGACGCGCTCGCGTGCACGACCAGGTCGCAGCGCCCCGCCGCCTCCCCGGGCGACGCGAAGTCGACGCCCAACGCGGCGGCCACCGACGCGCGGTCCGGGTCGGCGTCGACCAGCTGCAGCCGCACGCCCGGGAACCGGGCCAGCACGGCGGCCACGGCGCACCCCACCATCCCGCCGCCGACGACCGCGATCCGGTCGCCGATCAACGGCCGGGCGTCCCACAGCGCGTTCACCGCCGTCTCCACCGTCCCGGCCAGCACCGCGCGCGCGGCGGGCACCGAGTCCGGCACGGGCGTCACCGCGTCGGCGGGCACCACGTAGTGCGTCTGATGTGGATAGAGGCAGAACACCGTGCGGCCGAGCAGCGGTCCCCGTTCCACCACACCGACGTTGAGGTAGCCGTACTTCACCGGCCACGGGAACTCGCCCTCCTGGAACGGCGCCCGCATGATGTCGTGCTGGCTCTCCGGCACCCCACCGCGCAGGACCAGGCTCTCCGTGCCCCGGCTGATCCCCGAGTACAGCGTGCGCACCACCACGTCGTCGGGTCCCGGATCGGGCAGCGCCACCTCGCGGATCTCACTTTTTCCCGATGAGGTGAACCAGAGGGCCCTCGCAGAGCGTGTCACCTGTACAACCTCCGAACAACGGGGCCACCGCCACGAGGGGCACGATGACGACACTTCACCACAGTGCTGCCTGGCGGCGGCAGTCCACCGCAGAACCCGTCGCTTGGGCGGGCGTCCAAGTGGTCCTGCTCGCCGTGCTGGAGGGCACGGTCGGGTTGGGCGTGCTCGGGTGGCTCGCGGGCATCGCGTACGCGGTGGCGAACCAGGCGTTGCTGAGCGGCGCGGTGCGGCGGTCCTCGCGCGGGGCGCTGGGGCCGGCCGACCGGGTCACGGTGGTGAGGGGGCTGCTGGTCGGCGGCGTCACGGCGCTGGTGGCCGACGGCGGTCACCACCCGGCGCTGCTCGTCGTGGCCGCCGCCGTCGCGCTGGCGCTGGACTTCGTGGACGGGCAGGTGGCACGTCGCACCGGCACGGCGTCGGCGATGGGCGCGCGGTTCGACATGGAGGTCGACGCGTTCCTGATCCTGGTGCTGAGCGTGCACGTGGCGCTGACCCTCGGACCGTGGGTCATGGTGATCGGCGCGCTGCGGTACGCGTTCGTCGTGGCGTCCTGGGGCCTGGCCTGGCTGAGGGACCCGCTGCCGCCGAGCCACGCGCGCAAGGTCGTGGCCGCCGTGCAGGGGATCGCGCTGGTCGTCGCCGCGTCCGGCCTGCCACCGCACCCGGACGTCCTCGTCGGGCTCGCCCTGGCCTCGCTCGTCTGGTCGTTCGGCCGCGACATCGCCTGGTTGTGGCGCAACGCCCCCGCATCGGTGGAAGGAATCAGCCATGTCTGACGCAGCCCGGACCAAGATCAGCGTCGCGAACATCGCCCTCTGGGCGTTGCAGGTGCTGCTGGCCGCGTACTTCGTCTACAGCGGTGCGTCGCTGCTCGGCGACGACTTCGTCGGCAAGTTCGACAAGATCGGCTTCGGCCAGTGGCTGCGGTACGTGACCGGGGTGCTGGAGCTCGCCGGCGCGCTCGGCCTGCTCGTGCCGAGGCTGTGCGGGCTCGCCGCGGCCGGCCTGGTCGGCGTGATGGCCGGCGCGGTCGCCACGGAACTGGTCATCCTGGGCGACCCGGCCGGCGCGGTGCTGCCCGCCGTGCTGCTCGGGCTCGCGGCCGTGGTGGCGCTCGGCCGCCGCGCCACCGTCCTTCAGGCCTTCGGGAAGTAGCGCAGCACGGCGACGTCACCGAGCTTGCCCACCTCCGCCAGGTGGAAGCGGCGCGCCGGACCGCCGGGGAACTCGGCCGGGTTGACGAACCGCGGCGCGGCGGCCTGCCCGATCAGCATCGGCGCGACCGCCATCCGGATCTCGTCGGCCAGCCCGGCGGACAGGAACGCGGTGTGGATCGTGGCGCCGCCCTCCACCATGAGCCGGTCGACGCCGCGCGCGCCCAGGTCGTCCAGCAACGCCCCGAAGTCGACCGCCGGTCCCAGCGGCACGACCTCCGCCAGGTCGCCCACGGCCTCCACGGCCCGGCGGTGGCCGGAATCGGTGGTGTAGACGAGCTTGTCGCCGCCGTGGTGCCAGAACTTCAGCGCCGGGTCGAGGTCGCCGCTGCCGGTCACGGTCACCTTCACCGGGTGCTCGGAACGTCCTCGTGCCACCCGGGCGGCCCGGCGGTCCGCGTCGTTGACCAGCAGGCGCGGGTTGTCGGAGCGGATCGTGGCCGCGCCGACCATGATCGCGCCGGACTCCGCGCGCACCTGGTCCACGTGGTCGAAGTCCTCGGCGTTGGACAGCGGGAACCGGTGCGCGCTGCTGTCGTCGATGTAGCCGTCCACGCTGACGGCGACGCTGAGCAGGACGTACGGACGGGTCACGAGCCCACCGTACCGACGTCCTCTCGTACTTCAGGCCGATCCGGCGCGCGCCCGGCTCTCGTACCATCGGCCCGTGCACGCCGTCCTCCGCTCGACGTGGGGTGAACCCCGACCTCACCACCCGCCGCGGCGGGGGTGGCGCGACTGGGCGCTCGTGGGCGTGCTCGTGCCCGCGGCGGCGCTGGAGACGGCCCTGCGGTCGGACCTGCCGTGGCCGGGCCTGTGGGCCGTCGTGGTGATCGGACTGGCGCCCACGCTGCTGTGGCGCCGGACCCGACCGCTGCTGGTGCTCGTCATCGCCATGGGCGCCACGGGCCTGGTCCCGCTCCTCACCGGCGAGCGCGTCGAGCCCTACACGACGGCGTTCGTGCTGATCCTGGTGTACTCGGTGGTCAGGTGGGGTTCCGGGCGCGAGGCCGTCGTCGGCCTGGCCATCGTGCTCGGCGGCGCGTGCCTGTCCACAGCGCTGCGTCACCTGGCCCTCGTCGACGCGATCGGCGGGCTCACCGTGATGTTCACGGCGACCGCCCTCGGCGTCGCCATGCGCTACCGGGCCCGCCTGCGGACGCGTGAACTCGAGCAGGCCAAGCTGGTGGAACGGGAACGGCTGGCCCGCGACCTGCACGACACGGTCGCCCACCACGTGTCGGCGATCGCGATCCGCGCCCAGGCCGGTCTCGCGACCGCCGTGACGCGGCCGGACGCCGCGACCGACGCGCTGCGCCTGATCGAGGCCGAGGCGTCGCGCGCCCTCGCCGAGATGCGCGCGATGGTCCGCGTGCTGCGGCGCGACGAGCCCGTCGACCTGGAGCCCAGCCCGCGCATCGCCGACCTCGGGCAGCTCGCGACGTCGTCCCGCACCGGCCCGGCGGTCGAGGTCGGCCTCGCGGGCGACCTGGACGGCGTCCACCCGTCGGTCGACGCCGCGGTCTACCGCCTGGCCCAGGAAGCGGTCACCAACGCGCGACGGCACGCCCGGCACGCCACCCGCATCGAGGTGCGCGTCGACGCCGACGACACGTCGGTGCACCTGCGCGTGAGCGACGACGGCGACCCCTCCGCCGGCACGGCCGCCGAGCCGGGGTACGGGCTCATCGGCATGGTCGAGCGCGTCGACCTCCTCGGCGGCACCTGCGCCGCCGGTCCCGACCGCGACCGGGGCTGGACCGTGACCGCCACCCTGCCCCGGACGGGGACGGGCGCATGAGCATCCGGGTGGTCGTCGCCGACGACCAGGAGATCGTCCGCACCGGGCTCACGATGATCCTCGACGCCCAACCCGGCATCGAGGTCGTCGGCGCGGCGGGCGACGGGCGACGGGCCGTGGAGCTCGCCCGGCGCCTGCGCCCGGACGTGTGCCTGTTCGACATCCGCATGCCCGGTCTCGACGGCATCGAGGCCACCCGGCTCCTGTCCGGACCGGACGTGGCCGACCCGCTCGCCGTCGTCGTCATCACCACGTTCGACCTGGACGAGTACGTGTTCGCCGCGCTCCGGGCAGGCGCCGTCGGCTTCCTGCTCAAGGACGCCGGTCCCGCGCTGCTCGCCCAGGCCGTCCACGCCGCCGCCGAGGGCGACGCGCTCATCGCGCCGAGCATCACCGCACGGCTGCTCAAGACCTTCGCCGCCGCCGAACCCGCCGCGCCCGCCCAACCCCTCGAACCGCTCACGGACCGCGAGGAGCAGGTCCTCCTCACCGTGGCGCGCGGACGCACGAACCGCGAGATCGCCGACGAGCTGCACATCACCCTGAGCACGGTCAAGACGCACATCGCGAGCCTGATGACCAAGCTGGCCGCCCGCAACCGGGTCGAGATCGCCATGTGGGCCTACGAGACCAACCGCCTCGCCGGCCGAAAGTACTAGTCGCGCCCGCCCGGGAGTACCGCCCGGCTCCGGCCCTTCTCCCGATGTCCGCCGCGGCGCCGATCACCAGACTCGGATCACACCGAGACCGGGCGACCGGACCGACGAAGGGCCTCCGCCGTGACCTCCTCCCGCAGGGCCGACTGGCTCGTGCCCACCGCCTTGATCGCGCTCACGCTCATCCCCATGGCCGGCGGCGCCCTCCGCCTCACCGACCTGGCCGGCGGCGAGGTCACCCCGGAGAACGCGAGGTTCTTCGCCGCACCCGCGCCGGTGGTGCTGCACATCGTCGGCGCCGTCCTGTACTGCCTCGGGGGCGCCTTCCAGTTCGCGCCGGGGCTCCGCCGGCGGCACCGGGCCGGGCACCGCGTCCTCGGCCGGGTCCTCGTCCCGGCCGGCCTGCTGATGGCCCTCACCGGTCTGTGGATGACGTTGTCCTACCCCTACCCCGAGGGGGACGGCCACCTCCTCGCCGCCTTCCGGCTGGTGACCGGCTCCGCCACGGTCCTGGCCCTCGTCCTCGGCTTCCGGGCGATCCTGCGGCGGGACGTCGTCCGGCACCGCGCGTGGATGATCCGCGCCTACGCGATCGCCCAGGGCGCGGGCACGCAGGCGCTGGTCACCATCGCCTGGGTCCTGCTCGTCGGCCCGGCCACCGGCCTGACCAGGACGCTGCTGCTCGGCCTCGGCTGGCTGATCAACATCGCGGTGGCGGAATGGATCATCGGTGAACCGGCCAGGGGTCGGCGCACGTTGTACCGGGCAAGGAGAGCAGAGAGGACCGCATGACCGAGGACACGCCGGACCGCCGTGGCCGCCGCACGGCGGTCACCGCCTCGGCCGCCGCGCTCGTCCTGCTCGCGCTGCTCGTCCCCGGCGACTCCGACTCGCTGACACCGGCCGCGTTCCTCCGCCTCCCGGTGGAGGCGCTGCTCGGCGTCGTCCTGGTGCTGGTCCTGCCGGAACGGGCGCGACGCGTCGCGGCGCAGGTCGGCGGGGCCCTCCTCGGCCTCCTCCTCGTCCTGAAGGCGCTGGACCTCGGGTTCGACGGGGTGCTGCACCGGCCGTTCGACCCGGTGCTCGACTGGCCGCTGCTGGAGCCCGCGGTGGGCTACGTGGACGTGACGGCGGGGCGGTTCGCGGCGGTGGCGGTCGTCGTCCTCGCCGTCCTGCTCGCCGCCGGGGTGGTGCTCCTGGCCGCACGGTCCGCGGTGCGGCTCAGCGGAGTCGTGGTGCGCCACCGGGTCCCCGTCGCCCGCGTCGTCGCCGTCCTCACCGCCGTGTGGATCACGCTCGCCGGCCTCCAACCCGCGATCGCGTCGCACAGCACGGCGGCGTTCGCCTACGACCAGGCACGGCGGGTGCACGACGGCCTGCGCGACCGCGGTCGGTTCGCCGCGGAGTCGGCGGTGGACCCGTTCGCCGGCGCGAAGGCGGGGGAGATGCTGACCTCGTTGCGCGGCAAGGACGTCGTCGTGGCGTTCGTCGAGAGCTACGGGCGTTCCGCCGTCGAGCACCCGGACATCGCGCCGCACGTGACCCCGGTGCTCGACGCGGGCACCCGCCGGCTCGCCGGCGCCGGGTACACCTCGCGCAGCGCGTACCTCACCTCGCCGACCGCGGGCGGCGGCAGCTGGCTCGCCCAGGCCACCCTGCTGTCCGGGCTGTGGGTCGACAACCAGCAGCGCTACCGCACGCTCCTCGGCAGCGACCGGCTGACGCTCGGCGGCGCGTTCCGGCGCGCGGGCTGGCGTGCGGTCGGCGTCATGCCGGGCATCACGAGGGCGTGGCCGGAGGGCGGGTTCTTCGACTACGACCGGATCTACGCGCTCGACGACCTCGACTACCGCGGACCGCGCTTCGGCTACGCCACCGCGCCCGACGAGTTCACGATGTCGAAGTTCCAGCAGTTCGAGCGCCCCGGCGGGCACGCGCCCGTGATGGCGGCGATCCCCCTGCTGTCCAGCCACGCGCCGTGGTCGCCCGCGCCGGCGGCGGTCGGCTGGCGCAACGTCGGCGACGGCTCGGTGTTCCACTCCATGGCCTCCGGCGAGGCGCCCGCGGAGGACATGTTCGGTCGCGACCCGGAACTCGTGCGGTCCGACTACTCGCGCACGGTCGAGTACTCGATCAACACCCTCGTGTCCTACGTCGAGACCTACGGCGACGACGACCTCGTGCTCGTCTTCCTCGGCGACCACCAGCCCGCGCCGTTCGTCACCGGCCCGGACGCGGGTCGGGACGTGCCGATCACCATCGTGACCCGCGACCGGGCCGTGCTCGCCCGCACCGCCGCCTGGGGCTGGACCGACGGCCTGGAACCCGGCCCACGCGCGCCCGTGCGCCCCATGGACACCTTCCGCGACCAGTTCCTGACCACGTTCCGCTAGCCGCTCCCGGTGGATGTCCGATCAGGCGTCAGCGCCGAATGCACTACCGTCGGCGGCGCAGACGGATGACTTCACGGGGGAGTGCAATGAAAGCGTTCCGACGCAGACTGCTCACCGCGACCGCCCTCACGGCGGCGACGGTGCTGGTCGGCGCCCTGGCCACGGTGCCGGTCGCGACCGCGGGCGGTGACGTCAACGCCCTGCTGGCCGAGTCGCTGCGGCAGGCCGTGGTCGCGCAGGACTTCAAGGACGTGCTCGACCTGACCCCGCCGGAGCAGGCGGCGGCGTCGTCGAAGGCGGGCGCGCCGGAGAAGTACGACCCGCTGTCCGCCGAGGAGGCGTCGACGGCCCGGCTCGACGCCGCCGCGGCCCGGCCGCTGCACCAGACGCCGAACATGGACCTCGCGGTGATCGAGCTCGACCGCCTCGGCCGGCCGATCGCGGTGGCCGACGTCCTGCTCAGCCCGCAGTACCCGAACGGGGTCGTGGTGCCGCTGAACGAGCGGAAGCTGTCCACCGACAAGGTGCGCTACCGCTGGTGGGACGACACGGAGTGGGACGTCAACGGCGGCCGGGGGACCCGTGACGTGCTCGCCGGCCGGGAGAACGCGCCCATCGACTTCTCCTCGCCGTACCCCGCGTCGGTGCTCAAGCTCATGGTCGGCTTCGGCGTGCTCCGGCTGGCCGACCAGGGCCGGGTCGACCTCGACGCGGTCTACGACTACCGGCCGGTGACGCAGCACCCGGTGTGCGGCGCCGCGTCCAGCAAGGTGATCCGGCAGCACTTCGACGAGATGATCACCAAGTCGCAGAACGAGTCCACCTGCGCGTTGATCAAGATGATCCACGACCTCGGCGCGTGGGACGAGGTCAACCGCACGTTCGTCGAGCTGGGCATGCCGACGCTGATGGTCACCGGCACCAACCCGGAGAACGGCGGGCGCTGGATCGGGTCGAACATGAGCGCCCTCGACACCGCGAAGCTGCTCCTGCTGGTCAACGGCGGCTCCGGCGTGCTGTGGACGACCGACGCGGGCAAGCTCGTCACCCGCGACGAGCTCACCGAGGCGTCCCGCGTGCAGTTCATCAAGTCGCTGGGCAACCAGGGCCACAACGAGATGCTGTCCACCACGAACCACTGCGGGCGCGACTACCCGGTGCAGGGCATCGCGCAGCTCACCCCGCCGCGCTGGATCCAGGCCGACGGCACGATGAAGGTCGGCGACGCGGTGTACGACAGCGACGTCCGGCCGTGCGACGCGGTCGCCGAGGTGACGTTCGGCCACAAGACCGGCTGGGTCGACACGACCGGCAGCGACGCGGGCATCGTGAAGTCCCTGCCCGGCAAGGCGCGGCGCAACTACATCGTGGTCGCGTTCAGCAACCTGGGCACCGACTACGTCGACACCTACCGCCCCGCCAACCGGCCCGGCGTCTTCCCGGTGCTCTACACCGAGAAGTACGCGAAGCTGGGCGCGGCCGTCGACGACACCATGACCGCGCTCGCGCCACTGCCGCACTGGAACGTGCGCCGGGGCTAGCCACATGGGCGATCACTCGGCGCAACGCCGCCGAGTGATCGCCCGTCAGTCCTTTCGGCACAACGCGGCGACCGCGCGGCCGATGAAGGCGCTGTCACGCCTGGCCGTGCCGCTCCAGCAGCGCCCGCAGCACCGCCATCTCCGCGGCGAGCGCCTCGCGGCCGGCGGCGGTGACCCTCACCCACGTCTTCGGGCGCTTGCCGTCGTAGCCCTTCTCGACCTCCAGCAGACCGGCCTCCTCGAGCACCGCGACGTGCCGGGACAGGTTGCCCGCGGTGAGGTCCAGAGTGGACCTGAGGTAGCCGAACTCGACCCTCTCGACCTCGGCCGCGATCGTCAGGACGCCCAACCGGTGCCGCTGGTGGACGGTGTCGTCCAGCCCCGACGTGGGGTGCTCGGTCATGTCGCGATCTTGCCCTGCGCCCGATGGGCGACGAGACCGCCGACCCCGCCGAGCACGAGGATCACGGCCGACGACAGCAGGTCGCCGAAGTCGAGCAGCGGGACCGGCCACAGGAACGCGCCGTAGACCCACGTCGCCCACCCGTTCACGAACAGCGCCCAGACCGCGAACAGCACGGCGAACGACGTGCACAGCGCACTGCGCTCCACCCACGCCAGACCGAGCACCCCCACCGCCACCACGAGCAACGGCCCGTACGGGAAGATCATCACCAGGTGGGCGACCAGGATCAGCGACAGGATCACGATCGCGGTCCGCAGCTTCCGCCTCGCGAGCACCGTCGCCACCACGACCCCGACGACCAGGACCGGGAGCGCGACCGGCCAACCCAGTTCGGTGAAGACCAACCGGGTGACCAGCGGCACGCCCACCAGCGGGAGGACCAGCACGAACAAGGTCACCCGGGCGTAGAGCCGCGTCGAGGTCTCCACCCCGACCTTCCCCGCCCGCCACCGGTACCACCGGACCGTCGCCAGGAACCCGACCGCCAGCGCGCCCATCCAGTAGAAGTCCTTCCACAGGGACGGGTGGTTGCCGAAGGCGAGCACCCCGCTCGCCTGCCCCGTCGGGTGCAACCAGTGCCACAGCGGCGGCAGCTCGTTCGCCGACCAGTAGCAGACCGACGCGCACCGCTCCGGCAGGTACAGCGGGATCGCCGCCGCGACGATCACCCCGAACAGCAGGAACGGGACCCAGTAGCCGTGCCGGTCGCGGCGGGCGCGCCGCCGCAACGCCGTCAACTCGTCGAGCAGGTCCTTCGGATCACCGGCCACCGCACGTCCCCCAACTCCTCGCTGATGCAATCGAGTTTGCATCACAAACCTAATGCGGTCAACCGTGCCGCACGGCGCGAAGCCCCACGTCGAATCCGGCCCGCGCACCTACACCCGATCGGAAAAGCCGTTGGCGCGTCCGCCGGGTTTCCGGTGGACTTCCCGGCATGACCGACCAGCCCGTAGTGCGACCAGTGCCCGTCAGCGGCTTCCCGGAGTGGCTGCCGCACGTGCGCCTGGTCGAGCTGCGCTGGCTGGACGGGATCCGCGCCGCCTTCGAGCGCTACGGCTTCTGCTCCGTCGAAACCCCCGCCGCGGAACGCCTCGAAGTGCTCATGGCCAAGGGCGAGACCTCCAAGGAGGTCTACTCGCTGGGCCGGGCCCAGGGGTCGGACGACGGACAGCTCGGCCTGCGCTTCGACCTCACCGTGCCGTTCGCCCGGTACACGGCGCAGCACTTCAACGAGCTCGTCTTCCCCTTCAAGCGCTACCAGATCCAGCGCGTCTGGCGCGGCGAACGGCCGCAGGACGGGCGGTTCCGCGAGTTCACCCAGTGCGACATCGACGTGATCAACGTCGACGAGGTGCCGATCCACTTCGACGCCGAGCTGCCGCGCATCGTGCACGAGGTGCTGACCTCGCTCGACCTGCCGCCGTGGACCATCAACGTCAACAACCGCAAGGTGTTGCAGGGCTTCTACGAAGGACTGGGCATCGAGGAGCCGCTCGACGTCGTCAGGACCGTGGACAAGATCGACAAGATCGGCCCGGACGGCGTGGCGGCCCTGCTGGCCGACCGGCTCGACCAGACCCGGATCGAGTCCGTCCTCGAACTCGCGCAACTCCGCGGCGGTGTCGACGACGTGCGCGCGTTGGGCGTGCGGTCGGCACTCCTGGACGAAGGGCTCGAAGAGCTGGACTTCGTCCTCCGCGAACTGTCCGACCTGCCCGAGGTGGTCGCCGACTTCTCCATCGCGCGCGGCCTGGACTACTACACCGGCACCGTCTACGAGGGGAAGTTCGTGGACTGGCCGGAGTACGGCTCGATCTGCTCCGGCGGCCGGTACGAGAACCTGGCCGGGTCGTTCATCCGGCGCAGGCTGCCCGGCGTCGGCATGTCGATCGGGTTCTCCCGGATCTTCGCCAAGGTGCTGTCCGCCGGCCTGCTCGAGACCGGCCCGAGCACGCCCGCCGACGTCCTCGTCGTCCTGCCGCCGGACCGCCGCCGGACCGCCGCCGAGACGGCGAAGGCCTTGCGCGACAACGGCTGCAACGTCGAGCTGTACCACCAGGAGGACAAGCTGGCCAAGCAGGTCCGGTACGCCTCCCGCAAGGGCATCCCGTTCGTGTGGTTCCCGCCGTTCGAGGACGGCCGGCCGCACGAGGTGAAGGACCTGGCCACCGGCGCGCAGACCACCGCCGACCCGGCGACCTGGTCGCGCGGACAGGGCTGAGCCCGCGCGACCGGCGGCCGTTGGCGACCAGCGGCCGTCAGCGCCCGGCCAGCCGGTTCGGGATGGGGGCCAACGGGTAGGTCTGCCAGAAGAACCGGTCGGCCGCGTGCTGGTCGGCGGCGAAGTTGACCGCCTCCACGATCTTCCGCCCGCGGATCCGGAACGCGAGCGCCCACGTGATGTCCAGGCCCTCCGGCGTGGTGCTCCAGCCCCGGTGCAGGTCGACGACCCAGTCGCGGTCCGCGGCCAGGAAGATCGGCTCCGCGCGGAAGCCCGCCTCGGCGAGTTCGGCGAAGAACGCCAGCACCTCCTCGGCTCCGACCTTGGTGCCCGACAGCGGGTGGTGGCCGGGGATCGTCCACCGGATGTCGTCGGCGAAGAACCGGCGCAGGGCGTTCACGTCACCGGAGCCGTAGGCCGCGTAGTAGTCCTTGATCAGCTTCACGTTCGGGTGTTCGGCGGCGGCCGAGGCCGTCGCGGCGCCCGTGCCGAGCAGCGAGCCCGCCGCCACGCCCACCGCGGTCGCGCCGAGACCGCGCAGCACGTCGGCCCGGGACAGGTGTTCCGTCATCTCACACTCCTGGTGGTTGATCAGCTGTTCCAACGGGTGCTCGCGCCCGCCGTCACGTCGAGCACGGTGCCGGAGACGTACCGGGCGCGCGGCGAGGCGAGGAACGCGATGGAATCGGCCACGTCCTCGGGCTCGATCAGCCCGACCGGCTGGGTGTTGTAGCCGCGCAGGGCGCGCTCCAGGTCTTCGACCGTGCTGCCGCCGGCCCACTCGTAGGTGGCGTCGTTGAGCACCATCGGCGTGCGCACACCGGTCGGCGCGACGCCGCTGACCCGCACGCCCGCCGGACCGACCTCCGTCGCCACGCCCTTGACCAGGCCGATCACGCCCCACTTCGCGGCCTGGTAGTGGGCGAGCCGCGGCGCGCCGTGCCTGCCCTCGCTGGACGACACCACGATGATCGACCCGCTCTTGCGCGCCACCAGGTGCGGGATGACCGCACGCATGGTGTTCGCCACGCCGATCAGGTTCACGTCGATGACGTCCGCGAACTGGCGGGGCGACATCGCGTCCAGCGGCGCGTAGGTGGTGATGCCCGCGCTCGCGACCGCGATGTCGAGCCGGCCGAACTCGCGGACCGCCTGCCGTGCCACGTCCTGCATCCGCCCGGCGTCGCGGACGTCCGCCTTGACCGCCACCGCGCGCCGTCCGAGCGAACGCACCGCGCGCACGGTCTCGTCCAGCTCTTGCTCGCTGCCCAGCGGGTAGTCGAGCGTGATCGCCCGCGGTGAGGCGATGTCGAGCGCCACCACGTCCGCGCCCGCCCGCGCCAGCGCCACGCACGTCGCCCGGCCGATGCCGCGTGCCGCGCCGGTGACCAGGGCGACCTGCCCGCGCAGTTCGCCACCGGACTGCCGCGCCGCCTCGCCGGGCTGTCCTTGCACGGCGCCCGCCGCACTCGTGCCCGCAGCCACCAGACCCGCCACGCCGGCCGCGCCGGCGCCCGCCAGCAGCGTGCGTCGGTGCACCTTGTCCCCGTCGTCCATGGTTCCGATCGTCCGCAGCGGGCGGGTGCGGTGTCCAAGACCCGTGCCGATGCCGTTCGGTAATAGGGAGGCCACGAGCACGGGTGGTGCGCCACCATGCCCTGGTGGAAGAACTGGAACGGCTCCTGGACTCCTACGGCGTGGGGTGGGCCGAGCCGGACCCCGTGCTCGGGCTGCTCACCGAGATCGACGCGGCGGGCGACGAGGCGGCGGGCCTCGCGGCGTTGGCGGCGCTGGCCCGTCGGCCGCGCGCGGTGATCCTGCTGGACTCCTCCGTCCGACGGGTGCGCCGGCACGTGTCGGAGGGCTACATCCCGCCGCAGCTGACGAAGGCCGGCCGTGCCCGGCGCGACGCGTCGCCGTTGGGCATCGCGTTGGCCAGCGCGCACGGCGACGGGCGGCTCCGGGAACGCGCGGTCGAGCAGATCATCGCGTGGAGGTTGCCGGAGTTGATGCCGTTCCTGGTGCTGCGGACCGGAGACTGGGTGCCGGAGGTCCGCGAGCGGGCGGGCGCGGGGCTGGCCGTGCTGCTGCACCGCGATCCCGCGCGGATGCTGCCCGCCGCGGTGGGGGTCGGGTTGTGGATCGGGGGCCGGTTGCGGGGCACGTTCGTGCGCACCCAGCTCCGGGCCGCCGCGGCGGATCCCCGTGCGCCGTTGGAGTCCTTGTTGGGGTCGCCGGACCGGGCGGTGCGCGCGTTCGCGTTCGAGGCCGGGACGTGGCGGCTGGACCGGAAGGTGTCGGTCGCGTTGACGGCGCCCGACGTGCGGCTGCGGTCGTCGGCGGCGGAAGCGGCGGCGCGGGACTGCGTCTGGTCCGCTCGGGTGGAGGTGTTGCGGCGGCTGGCCGCGTCACCGCACGCCGAGGTGCGGGTGGAGGCGTTGACCGGCTTGGTGCGGTTGGGGCGTGACGCGGAGGTGGTGGCGCACTTGGACGACAAGTCGTCGCTGGTGCGCGCGTTGGCGCGGGCGGCGGCGTCACGGGTGGGCGTGGACGTGCCCGCGCACTACCGGTCGCGGGTGACCGCGGGCGCGGTCGACGGGTTCGCCGAGGTGGGCGGCGACGGGCGGCACCTGGTGGAGTTGCTGGCGCACCCGACGGGCAGGATCCGCGCACGTGCCGTGCGGGCGTTGCGGGTGCTGGAGCAGGTGACCGACGACCTGGTGCTGCCGTTGCTGCGCGACCCGTCGTCGGCCGTGGTGCGGGAGGCGACGGTGGCGTTGCGCTCGGTGCCGGCGGCGTTGCCGTGGGAGTTGCTGGGTGACGAGAGGCCCGCGGTGCGGACCGCCGGCTACCGGTTGGCGCGGCGGCTCGGTCGGGTCGCCGAGTTGCGCGCGGCGTTGACGGCGGTGGGGGATTCGCACATCCGGTTGGCGCGGCGCGGTCGGGCGGACGCCGCGCGGATCGCGCACTCCCTGGTGTCGGCGCCGTGGCGTCGGCGGACCGCCGCGCCGTTGGAGGTGGGTGCGGCGGAGGCGCCGGGCCTGCGGGCGTTGCTGGAGCGGGCGGCGGTCGGCCTGGACGAGCAGACCGCGTACCTGCTGCGGAAGCTCCTGGGCTGACCTGGTCGGCGCGGTCCGCGCCGACCAGGGGTCAGGTGCGCATCTCGCGCGTCCGCCACATCACCAGCACGAAGTACGGCGTGCCGATCAACGCGATCACCAGCCCGGCGGGCACCTGCGCGGGTGCGATGACCGTCCGGCCCACGGTGTCCGCCGCGCTCACGAGCACCGCG
This sequence comes from Actinosynnema sp. NPDC023794, assembly GCF_040639675.1. Classification (NCBI taxonomy): domain Bacteria; kingdom Bacillati; phylum Actinomycetota; class Actinomycetes; order Pseudonocardiales; family Pseudonocardiaceae; genus Actinosynnema; species Actinosynnema sp. NPDC023794. The sequence continues at coordinate 83,144 of NZ_JBFAFR010000028.1, forward strand.
CCCACCGCCGCCGCGACCGGCAGCACGCGCGCGTGCCGACCGCCGACCAACGACCGGGCCAGGTGTGGCGCGACCAGGCCGACGAACGCCACCACACCGATCGCCGACACGGCCGTCGCCGCCAGCACACCGGCCGCCAGCAGGATCACCAGCCGCGACCGCTCCACCCGCATGCCCAGCACGCGCGGCGTGTCCTCGTCCAGGCTGTGCAGGTCGAGCTCGCGGTGCCGCGCCCACAGCAACGGGGTCAGCAGGACCAGCGCCAGCGCCGTCGGCACCACCTGCTCCAACGTCCGCCCGTACGTCGAGCCGGACATCCACGTCAGCGCCTTCGCCGTGTTCCACGGGTCCGACGTCACGATCAGCAGCGTGATCAACGCCATCCCGGCCGACCACATCGCGATGCCGATGACCACCAGCCGGTCCGAATCCAGCCCCGACCGCCACGCCAGCCCGTAGACCAGCGCGAACGCCGCCATCGCGCCCACGCCCGCGGCACCCGCGATGTGCCACGCGCCGGCCAGCGGCACCGCCGTGATCAACGCGATCGCGGCGAGCCCGGCGCCCGCCGTGATGCCGAGCAGACCGGGTTCCGCCAGCGGGTTGCGGCTCACCGACTGGATGCCGCACCCGGCCACCGCCAGCGCCGCGCCCGCCACCAACGCCGCCAGCACGCGCGGCAGTCGCTGGTCGACCACGAACGTCAGCGCCGTGCCCGTGCGCCCCGCGAACCAGTTCGCCAGGTCACCCAGCAGCACCAACCGGTCCCCGAGCATCAGCCCCACCGTCGGCGTCGCGACCAGCAGCACGCCCAGCACCACCGACGTCACCACGAGCCGGCGCGACGACCCCGCCACGCCGACCCGTCCGGCCGGCGCCTGCCGGGGCGTTCCGCCCGACCGCCCCCGCCGCGCCAACCAGATCAGCACGACCGCGCCCAGGACCGTGGTCATCACCCCGGTCGGCACCCGGACGGCCGCCGCCGAACCCATGACCGCCCGCAGCAGCACGTCCGCGCCGAGCACGATCACCACGCCGACGAGCCCGGAGAACGGCAGCAACGTCCGGTGCTTGCCCAGCCCGGGCACGAACGGCGTCATCAGCCGGGTGATCACCGGCGCGCTCAGTCCGACGAACCCGATCGGCCCCGCGACCGTCACCGCCGCCGCCGTCAACGCCACGGTCAGCAGCACCGCGCCCACGCGCGTCCGCCGCACCTTCAACCCCAGCACGGTCGCGTTGTCGTCACCCAGGGCCAGGATGTCGAGCGACCGACCCATCACCAGCAGCGCCGCCACCGCGACCACCACGACCGGCGTCATCTGCGCGGTCGCGTTCAGGTCGCTCACGGTCAGCGAGCCGGAGCCCCAGGCGAACAGCCCGGTCGTCTCCTGCTCGTACATCAGCAGGAGCAGGACCGTCGCCGACTGGAGCGTCAACATGACCGCCGAGCCGACGAGCACCAGCCGCGGGCTGGTCGAACCGCCGCCGGACAGCCCGAGCACGACGACCGACGCCGCGAGCCCGCCGACGAACGCCGCCGCACCCGCGGGCAGCGTGGGCAGGCTCAGCCCGAACGCCGCGATCGCGACCACGGCCAGGTGCGAGCCCGCGTTCACGGCGAGCGTGTCCGGTGAGGCCAACGGGTTGCGCGCGACCGACTGCATGCCCGCGCCGGCCACGCCGAGCGCGACGCCGAGCAGCAACGCGGCCAGCAGGCGCGGCACGCGCGAGCCCTCCAGCACGGCGAGGGTCTGCGCGTCCCCGTTGCCCACCAGGGCGTTGAGCACGTCGAGCACACCGGTCGACGCGGTGCCCTGGGTGAGGTGGACGGCGGAGAGCACGGCGATGAGCGCCAGGACCCCCGCCGTCACGACGGCGGTGCGCATCATCAGGCGGTGGCAGCCTTCACGAACTGCTCGGCGACGTGGATGACCGACTTCGGCCCGCCGAACGTCCACGTGCCCGGCTCCAGCTTGACGACCTTCTTGCTCACCACGAACGGCAGCCGCTGCCACACCGGGTTCGCGGCGAGGCCGGTGGTGAACACGTCGTCCTCGGACGCGCTGTAGAACAGCATCGTCTTCGGGTCCGTGATCGCGGTCAGGCCCTCGACGTCGGTCGCGCCGAGGCCCCACTGCGGGTCGACCTCGCCGGTCCACGCGTTCTTCAGGCCGACCGCCTCGGCGGCGTCGGAGACCAGCGAGCCCTTGCCGAACGGGCGGATGTTGACCGTGCTGCCCTCGAGCCAGCCGTCGGCCATGACGAACGGCGTGCCGGCCGCGCCCCTGGCCTCGACGGCCTTCTTGCCGTCGGCCAGCGCGGTGTCCAGTTCGGACAGCAGCTCGTCGCCCTCGGCGGACTTGCCGACCGCCTGCGCGATCAGCTTCGTGTCCTCGCGCAGCCGGTCGAGGTTGCGGGAGGCGTCGCTGGCCGTGGTGACGACCACGGGGACGTACTTCTCCAGCTGGTTCGCCAGCGTCTCGTCCCGGCCCTTGGCCATGATCACCAGGTCGGGGTCGAGCGCGACGATCGAGTCGACGCTGGGCTCGTTGCGCTTGCCGACGTCCTTCACGTCGGCGGCGAGCGGCACCGACGCGTCCCACGTCTTGTAACCGGCCGCGTCCGCGACACCCACCGGCATGACACCCAGTGAGGCGATCGTTTCGGTCTCGGCCCACTCCAGTGTGACGACCTTCTTGGCCGGGGCGTCGAGCTTGACCTCCTTGCCGCGGGCGTCGGTCACGGTGACCGGCCCGCCGGCGGACTCGGTCGGCGTGGACGTGGGCGTCTCGGTCGTGCCGCAGGCGGACAGCAGCACGGCCGCCGTCACGAGGGCAGGGGCGAGCAAGCGCATCGCGAACCTCTCAGGGTGAAGGGAAGGGGTCAGGCCGGTCGCGGGGTGTGCCTGCCGAGGGGGCGGCAGTGGATCGCGCCGGTCACCGGGTCGTCGGCGACGTGCACCGTGACGCCGTAGGCGTGGGTCAGGTGCTCACCCGTGAGGACGTCGCGGACCCCGCCGGCCGCGACGACCTTGCCCTCGCTCAGCAGCACGACCTCGTCGGCGATGATCGCCGCGTGGTCGAGGTCGTGCAGCACGACGCCGACCGCGACGTCGTGGTCGTTCGCCAGGTCGCGCACCACGTCGAGCACTTCCACCTGGTAGCGCAGGTCGAGGTGGTTGGTCGGCTCGTCGAGCAGGAGCACCGAGGTCTGCTGCGCCAGGCACGACGCCAGCCACACGCGCTGCAACTCGCCGCCGGACAGCTCGTCGACGCCGCGGTCGGCCATCGCGGTCACGCCGGTCAGCTCCATGGCGCGCTCGACGGCGGCGCCGCCCTCCAGGTCCACCCCGCGCCACCCGGTCCGGTACGGGTACCGGCCGTAGGAGACCACGTCGCGCACCGACACGCCGGACGGCGTCGGCCGCTGCTGCGTGAGCAGGGTGACGTTGCGGGCGAACTCCTTGCCGGACAAGGGGGAGTGGCCCCACACCGACCGCTCGCCCACCCGGACGTTCCCCTCGCGCGGCCGGTGCAGTCGCGCCAGCGACCGCAGGACGGTCGACTTGCCGGACCCGTTCGGCCCGACGAGCGCCGTCACGGCGCCGGCGCGGAGTCCGAGCGAGACACCGTGCACCACCGCGCGGTCGTGGTGCGCCAGGACCAGGCCCTCACCGGCGAGCAGCGCGTCTCCCTTAGACATGAGGGGAGCCTAACCTAATGTCGCGTATCACCCATATGGCCGTGATCTACTGCACTTCCCGGCCTAATCGGTAACGCAGCGCAAGCAAGATCAGCCGCCGAAGTGGCGCCGCGTGTCGGCCACCAGGGAGTCGAACACCAGCACGTTCAGCCGGTCGCCCACCTTGAGCCCCGACTCGTAGGCGAACGTCCACGTGAGCCTCGACCCCTCGGCCGACCGCTCCACCAGGTAGTCCTCGCCGAACCGCCGGAACACGGGCAGGTTGGCCCCGTCGACCAGGAACGACTGCCGCCGGCCCTCCTCCCAGCGGATGAACACCTCGCGCAGCCGCAGCACGCCGAGCAGCGCCGCCGTCCGCGTCGTGCCCACCCCGAACGGGCGAGGGGAGCTGTACTCGACGGAGGACAGCAGCCGGCACCACCACAGCGGGTTGGAGGCGGACAGGCCGCGCCACACACGTTCGGGTGACACCGGCAGGTCCAGCACGTAGCTGCGGCGCTGCGGCGCCGAGTCGAAGAAGTCCACGTCGAACGGCTCCAGGCGGGGCACGTCCTCCAGTGTGCGGCCTGCGTCCCGGTTTCACCGCTCGTCGGCGCGAGCGCACTGCGGGGTCCGGCCACCCGATCCGGCGGTGACCGAGGGCGACCACCCAGAGCGGCGCCCCGTTGCGCCGGTCGGGCGGACCCGGTGCTCGAACGTGTGGATCACCACCGCCGGGTCTTGGCGGTCACGCCCGGGCACTGGTTGCGTACACCTGACAGGCCCCGACGAGAGGTGCGAGCCGATGGCGCAGCCGTTCCAGCTGCCGGATTTCTACCTGCCCTATCCGGCACGGCTCAATCCCAACCTGGAGCGTGCGCGGGCCCACACGAAGACGTGGGCGCACGAGATGGACATGATCGACGTGCCCCAGCACGGCACGGTCATCTGGACCGACGAGGACCTCGACTCCCACGACTACGCCCTGCTCTGCGCCTACACCCACCCGGACGCCTCGCCGGACGACCTCGACCTCGTCACCGACTGGTACGTGTGGGTCTTCTACTTCGACGACCACTTCGTCGAGCTCTACAAGCGCAACCCGGACGTGGCGGGCGCGAAGGCCTACCTCGACCGGCTGCCGCTGTTCATGCCGGTCGACGGCGCGATCACCGAGGAGCCGACGAACCCGGTCGAGAAGGGCCTCGCCGACCTGTGGACGCGCACGGTCGGCAGCCACTCCGAGGACTGGCGCCGCCGGTTCGCCGACAACACCAAGCACCTGCTGGACGAGTCCATGTGGGAGCTGCACAACATCTCCGAGGGCAGGCTCGCCAACCCGATCGAGTACGTCGAGATGCGCCGCAAGGTGGGCGGCGCGCCGTGGTCGGCGAACCTGGTCGAGCACGTCACCGGCCTGGAGGTGCCCGCCCGGATCGCCCTCACCCGCCCGATCGGCGTCCTGCGCGACACGTTCGCCGACGCCGTGCACCTGCGCAACGACCTGTTCTCGTACGAGCGCGAGGTGCTCGACGAGGGCGAGTTGAGCAACGGCGTGCTGGTGCTGGAGAAGTTCCTGGACATCCCGACCCAGGAGGCCGCCGAGGCGGTCAACGACCTGCTCACGTCCCGCCTGCACCAGTTCGAGCACACCGCCGTCACCGAGGTGCCGCTGCTGCTGGAGGAGCACGCCGTCGACCCCGCCGGCCGCCTCGCCGTGCTGGCGTACGTGAAGGGCCTGCAGGACTGGCAGTCCGGCGGGCACGAGTGGCACGCCCGCTCCAGCCGCTACATGAACGAGGGCGCGGTCACCGCGAACCCGGTGCTCGGCGGCCCGACCGGGCTCGGCACGAGCGCTGTCCGCTCGCTGATCGCCACCGCGCCGCAACGCCTGCGCTCCTTCAGCCACGTGCCGTTCGAAGAGGTGCCGTCCAGGCCCGAACCGGCGCTGGACATGCCGTTCGACCTGGCGGTGAGCCCGCACTGGCACGACGCGCGGGAGAAGAGCGTCGCGTGGGCCGGTGAGATGGGCATGTTCGACGACGTGCCGCGCGTGTGGACCGAGAGCAAGCTGCGCGACATCGACCTCGCGCTGTGCTCGGCGGGCATCGACCCGGACGCCACCGCCGAGCAGTTGGAGATCAACGCGTTGTGGCTGACGTGGGGCACCTACGGCGACGACTTCTACCCGGTCGCGTTCGGCCGCACGCCCGACCTGGCCGTCGCCAAGGCCGCCACCGACCGGCTCAAGCAGATGATGCCGCTGGAGGGCGCGTCGCCGTCGCCGGTGACCCCGCTGGAGCGCGGCCTCGCCGACGTCTGGCAGCGCACCACGGCCCCGATGCCGCTGGACAACCGGCGGCAGTTGCGCCACGCGCTGGACCTGATGCTGGACAGCTGGATGTGGGAGCTGAAGAACCAGCACGAGAACCGGGTGCCCGATCCCATCGACTACGTCGAGATGCGCCGCCACACGTTCGGCTCGGAGCTGACGATGAGCCTGGCCAGGCTCGGCCACGGCAGGCTGGTGCCCGACGACGTCTACCGGACCCGCGCCATCCGCAACATCGAGAACTCGGCGATGGACTACGCCATCATCCTCAACGACCTCTTCTCGTACCGGAAGGAGATCCAGTTCGAGGGCGAGGTGCACAACATGGTGCTCGTCGTGCGCAGTTTCCTCGACGTCGACCTGGACCGGGCGTGGGGCATCGCGACGGACCTGGCGAACGCGCGGCTGGCGCAGTTCCAGCACGCGGTGCGGGTCGAGCTGCCCGCGTTGTCCGAGGAGTTCGGCCTCGACCGCGAGGCGCGCGCCGCGCTCGACGCCTACGTCGGCGAGCTGCGGGACTGGCTGTCCGGCATCCTCAACTGGCACCAGCGGGTCGTCCGCTACCACGACGCCGACCTGGCCAAGCACTTCGGCGGCCAGGAGGTCGCGTTCACGCCGCAGACCCTGCGCGGTCCGACGGGCCTCGGCACGGCGTCCACCCGCATCCTGGTGAACAAAGGATGACGTGCGCCTGAACCGGCGCGGGGCACGGGGACGGCCGCCCCCAGGTCGACCGTCCCCGTGAGCTGGGAGGTGACCGCGTCCTCCCGGGAGGTGCGGGCACGCCGCGGCGCCCCAACCGGCGGGGAGAGCACCGGTCGGGACGTCGACCCCTCGTAGCCGGCGGGGGTGTGGGGCACTCCGCCGGTTCCTTCACCTGTCCGCGGTCATGGGGACACCCTGCTCGACCGAACGTGAGCGAACCTAGGATGAACCTTGAACCGGCTGTTCGAGGGGGCTGAGCGTGGAGTTCTCGCTGCTCGGCGGTGTCCGCGCCCGGGTCGGCGGCGACGACCTCGACATCGGCCACACCCGTCGGCGGAGCGTGCTGGCGGCGCTGCTGCTGGAGGCCGGGCGCCCGGTGACCGCGGAACGGCTCGTCGACCGCGTCTGGGGCCCTCAGCCGCCGCTGCGGGCGAAGGAGACGCTGTACGGGTACCTCTCCAAGCTGCGGTCCGCCGGGATCGACATCCGGCGCCGGCCGGCCGGCTACGTGCTGGAGACCGACCGCGTCGACCTGGTCGAGTTCCGCGCCCTCGCCGGGCGGGCGCGCGCCGAGACCGACGACCGGCGGGCCGCCGAGCTGTACGACGAGGCGTTGCGGCGGTGGCGCGGCGACGCGCTGGACGGCCTCGACTCGCCGTGGTTCGCGCAGGTCAGGGACTCCTTGCAGGCCGAACGGGCAGCCGTGGAGCTGGACCGCAACGACGTGGCGATCAGGCTCGGCCACCACGCCGCCCTGCTGCCGGCCCTGCGTGACGCGACCCAGGCCGACCCGCTGGACGAACGCCTGGCGGGCCAGTTCGTGCTCGCCCTGCACCGCAGCGGCCGGTCGTCGGAGGCGTTGCAGCACTACGACGCGTTGCGCCGCACGCTCGCCGACGAGCTCGGCACCGACCCCGGCAAGCCGTTGCAAGACCTCTACCTGCAAGTCCTGGGTCAGCAAGCCCCGCCGAACGCGCACGCCGTGCCACGGCAGCTCCCCGCGCCGCAACGCTGGTTCACCGGCCGCGAGAAGGAGGTCGCCGACCTCGCCGAGCCGTCGTCCACCGTCGTCATCACGGCCATCGGCGGCGCCGGCGGGATCGGCAAGACCGCCCTCGCGCTGCACTGGGCGCACCACCACGTGGACGACTTCCCGGACGGCCAGCTCTACGTCAACCTGCGCGGCTTCGACCCGGTCGGCGACCCCGTCACGCCCCAGCACGCGCTGCGCGGCTTCCTCGAAGCCCTCGGCGTCGACGACCCGCCGGCCGACCTCGACGCGCAGGCCGCCCTCTACCGCAGCCTGGTCGCGGACAAGCGGGTGCTCGTCGTGCTGGACAACGCCCGCGACACCACCCAGGTCACGCCACTGCTGCCCGGTGGCGCGCGCTGCACCGTCCTGATCACCAGCCGCGTGCAGCTCCTCGGCCTGCTCACCGCGCACGGCGCGCGTTCGGTCGTGCTGGACGTCCTGGACGAGCACGAGTCCCGCGCGTTCCTGGTCTCCCGCCTCGGCGCGGAACGGGTCGAGGCGGAGCCGGACGTCACCCGCGAGCTGCTGGAGCTGTGCGGCGGCCTGCCGTTGGCGCTGAGCATCATCGCGGCCCGCGCGGTGACCCAGCCGGACCTGCCGCTGTCCGCCCTCACCGAGGAGCCGGCGGAGCAGCGCCTCGACGCGTTGGACGACCTCAGCGCCGACCTGCGCACCGTGTTCGCCTGCTCGTTACGGGTCCTCACCCCCGAGGCGGCGGAGCTGTTCGGGCTGATCGGCCTGACCTCCGCGCCGGACCTGGGCCTGAAGGCGATCACCGCCCTCACCGGCCGCGCCCACGCGCGCCGCCTGCTCCGGGAGCTCGAAGCGGCCCACCTGGTCCAGCAGCACCGGGTCGGCCGCTACCGGATGCACGACCTCGTGCGCCTCTACGCCGCCGAGGTCGCTCCCGCGCACGCCGACGCCAACCTCCGGGCGTTCACCGGCTACTTCGCCGCGACCGCGCACGACGGCGACCGGCTCATCGAGCCGCACCGCCCGCCGATCCCCGCCCCGCCGGGCGACCCGGCGCCGCTGGCGGACGTCACGGCCGCGATGGACTGGTTCGACGCCGAGCACGAGTCGCTGCTCGCCGCCCAACGCCTGGCCGCCGGGCACGGTTGGCACGACGTCGCCTGGCACCTGGCGTGGGCGCTCACGAACTACCACCTGCGCCGCGGCCACGCGGCCGAGGACATCGCGGTGTGGGGCGCCGCGCTGGTGGCCGCGGACGCCCTCCAGGACCGGTTCAAGCAGGTCTCGGCGCACAAGTTCCTCGGCATGGCGTTGACCGACGTCGGCCGTCACGACGAGGGCGACCACCACCTGCGGCAGGCGTTGGAGCTGGTGGAGGACGACTACGGCAAGGCCGCCGCGCACCGCGCCATGGCGTGGGCGCTGGAACGGCGGGGCGACGTCGCCGGGGCGTTGGAGCACGCGCGGGCGCAGCTGACGCGGTTCCGCGCGCTCGGCATCCCGGTCCGCGTCGCCGAGGCGCTCAACGACGTCGGCTACCGGATGGCGAAGCTCGGCGACCACGTCGGAGCCGAGGCGCACTGCCGGGAAGCGCTGGCGCTCAACCAGGAACTCGGTCACGTCGAGGGCGAAGCGGCCACCTGGGACAGCCTCGGCTACATCGCCCACCACCACGGGCGCGACGCCGACGCAGCGGAGCACTACCGGCACGCGTTGAAGCTCTACCGGCAGCTGGACAACTCCTACGAGGAGGCCAGCGTCCTGCGGCACTTCGGCGACGTGCTCGCCGCCGTGGGCCGGCACGGCGAAGCGCGCGACGCACGGCAACGAGCCCTCACCCTCTTGCGCGCCCAGGGCCGCGTCGAGGAGGCCGACGAAGTCCTAGCGCTGCTTGGCTGACGCGAGGACCGCGATCGCCACCACGGCCACCACCGTCGACACCGCGACACCCGCGCGGAACCCGGCGTCGCCGCTGCCGGCCGGTCCCGCCGCCAGCGCCGCCACCGCCGGCCCCACCGTGCTGCCGACCATCCGCGCGGTGGCGCTCAGCCCACCCGCCGCACCGGCCATCCCCTCCGGCGCGCCGGACATGACCAGGGTGTTCATCGCCGTGTTGAACAAGCCCTGCCCGACACCCAGCAGCGCCAGCCGCCAGCACAGGTCGAGCAACGACGTCACCGGAAGCATGAGCAGGCCCAACGCGAGCGCGCTCAGCACCGACCCTCCCAGCGCCACCAGCCACGGCCCGTACCGGTCGCTCAGCGAGCCCGACACCACCGCGAGGCCGGCCACGCCCGCCACGAACACCAGCAACGCCACCCCGACGTCCTCCGGCGAGCCGCCGAGCACGTCCGTCACGTGGTAGGGCACGAGGAAGAAGATCACCCCGCCCAACGTCGACACCAGCGACAACGTCAGCAGCGGCAGCCCGAACAACCTCCGCCGGACCAACGTGAGCACCGGGCGTGAGCCGGGCAGCCGTGCCCACCACACCGCGAACACCGACGCCACCCCGAGCAGCCACGCCATGTCCTCGAACGCCAGCAGCACCGACGTGATCGTGCCGCCCAGCAGCACCGCTTCCAGCACCAACCGCCGGTCCGGCCGGGGCAGCCCCCGCCCGTCCGGTCGCAGCGACCGCCACCCCAGCCACAACGCGGCCACCAACACCGGCAGCTTCATCAGGAACACCGAGCGCCACCCGAACGCGCCCGCCACCAACCCGCCCAGCGGCGCGCCGGCCAGCCCACCGATCGTCATGATCGTGATCACGTACCCGATCGCCCGCCCGCGCTGCGCCGGCGCCACCGCCGCGACCACGATCGGCATGTACCCGGCCAGCACCAGCGCCCCGGCCGCACCCTGGAGCACCCGTCCCACCACCAACACCCAGAACGAGGACGCGACGGCCGTGAGCACGCTCGCCGCCGCGACACCGGCGAGCGCCAGCAGGAACGCCGACCGCACGTCCACCCGGTCCACCCACCGCCCGGCCGGGATCGCGATCGCCGCCATCGGCAGCGTGTAGGCCAGCAGCACCCACGCGGTCGCCGCCGGTCCGATGTCCAGCTCGCCGCCCAGGCTGGGCAGCACCACCGCCGCCACCGTCATCTCGGTGGTGACCACCAGCATCGCCATCGCCAGCGCCACCACCGGCGTCCAACGCGTCCTGACCCGCACGTCCTGTGTCATGACGCCGAAGCTACGGTCGCGCGCCGACCGACCGAATCAGTCAGGTGACCGGTCGTCCGACGGACCTCCGCGCGGCCTTGCGACCAGTCATGTGACAGATGCCCGCGCCCCTTCCCCGCTCATAGCGTCGACACCGACACAACCGAGGGAGGGAACACCCGTGATCAAGCTAGCGATCATCGTCGGCAGCACCCGGCGCGGCAGGTTCGCGCCGGTGGTGGCGAACTGGTTCGCCGACCGGGCCAAGCAGCGCGACGACCTGAGCGTGGACGTGCTCGACCTCGACGACCTCGACCTGCCGGACCGGCTGCACGGCTTCGGCGAGGACCCGGCGCCGGAGGTCGCGCTGGTCACGCCGCGCCTGCGTGACGCGGACGCGTTCGTCGTCGTCACGCCCGAGTACAACCACAGCTTCCCCGCGCCGTTGAAGAGCGCCATCGACTGGCACTTCACCGAGTGGCAGGCCAAGCCGGTCGGGTTCGTCTCCTACGGCGGCGTCGGCGGCGGGTTGCGGGCGGTCGAGCAGTTGCGGCAGGTCTTCGCCGAGCTGCACGCGGTCACCGTGCGCGACACCGTCAGCTTCCACGGCGCGTGGTCGCGGTTCGACGACGCGGGCGAGCCGGTCGAGGCCGACGCGGTGAACAAGGCCGCCACCGCCGTGCTCGACCAGGTGGTCTGGTGGGGGACGGCGCTCAAGGAGGCCCGCGCCAAGCGGCCTTACGGGGCTTGACGTGCGGGCCGTGCGGCTGCACGCGTTCGGCTCGGCCCTGCGGTGCGAGGAGGTCGAAGACCCGTCGCCGGGGCCGGGCCAGGTGCGGATCGCGGTGCGTGCGGCGGGCGTGCACCTGGTGGACGGGGTGATCCGGCGTGGCCGCGACGACTGCGTGCCGTTGCCGGAGCTGCCCGCGGTGTTGGGTTCCGAGGTCTCCGGCGTGGTGGACGCGGTCGGCCGTGACGTGGACGGGGCGTGGCTGGGGGAGCGGGTGGTGACGCAGCTCGGCCTCGCCGGCGGGGGGTACGCCGAGCTGGTGGTGCGGGAGGTGGGCGCGCTGCACGCGATCCCGGTCGGGCTCGACTTCCCGGCGGCCGTGGCGATGATCTGCACCGGTGGCACGGCGTTGGGCGTGGTGGAGGCGGCGGCCCCGGCGCCGGGCGACGTGGTGGTCGTGACGGCCGCCGCCGGTGGGATCGGGACCATGCTGGTGCAGGGCGCGGCTCGGGCCGGTGCGCTGGTGGTGGGCCTGGCGGGTGGCGAGGAGAAGCGGCGGGTGGCGCTGCGGGCAGGTGCGGCGGTGTCCGTCGACTACATGGTGGAGGGGTGGCAGCAGCAGGTGCGCGCTCGACTCGGTGGACGGGAGGTGACGGTGGTGTTGGACGGTGTCGGGGGTGCGCTGGGCCGTGGTGCGGTCGACCTGCTCGCGCCGGGTGGGCGGGTCGTGGTGTTCGGGTCGTCGTCCGGCGAGCTGGTGCACCTGACCACGGAGGACCTGTTCGCCCGCGCACTGACCGCGACCGTCGCCGTCGGACCGCAGGTGGCGAAGCGGTCGGGTGGGCTGCGTGCCCTGGAGGCACGGGCCTTGGCCGCCGCCGCGACCCACCGGCTGACGCCGTTCGTCCAGGCGTTCCCGCTGGCCGAGGCCGCGCGGGCGCACGAGGCGATCGAGACCAGGCGCACAGTCGGCAAGGTCGTGCTGCTGCCGGACGCCGGCTAGGGTCGGGGACGTGCTGCACGGGAGGTCCGCCGAACTGGCCGTGGTGGACGGACTCTTGTCCGCCGCCCGCGCCGGGCGCAGCGGCGTGCTCGTGGTGCGCGGCGAGGCGGGCATCGGCAAGTCGGCCCTGCTGTCCCACGCCGCCACCCGCGCGACCTCGCCCCCACCGGAGTTGTCAGACCCCTTTGCCACAATGAAAGCAGGGGACCCCCTGGCGGGTACCCCTGCGCAGCGATCACCCAGCACGGCCCGCGACAACCGCACCCCGGCTGGCGGTAACCACGCCCCCACCGGTGACAACCGGACCCCGACCGGTGCCGGGTTCCTGGTCCTGCGCGGCACGGCGGTGGAGTCCGAGTCCGTCGTGCCGTTCGCCGGCCTCAACCTCCTCCTCGGCACGGTCGTGGACCGGGTCGACACCCTGCCTCCCAACCAGGCCACCGCACTGCGCGCCGCCCTCGGCCTCGCCCCGCCCGAAGGCGGCGACCACCACCTCGTCGGCCTGGCCGTCCTCACCCTCCTCGCCGACCTCGCCGACCAGCACCCCGTCCTCTGCCTGGTCGACGACGCGCACTGGCTGGACCAGGGCTCCGCCCAAGCGCTCGTCTTCGCCGCACGCCGCCTCCACGCCGAGGGCATCGCGATGATCTTCGCCGCGCGCGACCTGCACGCACCGCCGTTCCCCGCACCCGGCCTGCCCGAACTCCGCCTCACCGGCCTCACCCCGGAGCACGCCGCCGCCCTCCTCGAAGAACACGCCGCCGACCTGCCCCGCTACGTCCGCGACCAGATCGCCGACGAAGCCCGCGGCAACCCGTTGGCGCTGCTGGAACTCCCCGCCGCCCAACGCGAAGGCCACCTGCCCGCCGCCCACGCCTACCGCGTCGCCGCCCTGCCCACCCACAGCCGCATCCAGCAGACGTTCGCCGACCGCATCGGCACGCTCCCCGAACGCACGCGCACCCTCCTCCTGGTCGCCGCCGCCGACGACACCGGCGACCCGGCCGCGGTGTTCGCGGCGGCGGGCCTGCTCGGCGCGTCCGTCGACGACCTCGAGATCGCCGAACAACGCCAACTCCTGCGCTCCGACGACGGCCGGCTGACCTTCCGCCACCCGCTGATCCGCGCCGCCGCCTACCAGAGCGCGCCGCTCAAGCACCGCCTCACCGTCCACAGAGCACTCGCCGAAGTGCTGGACGACGCCCACCGCAGCGCCTGGCACCTGGCCGCCGCCACCACCGCGCCCGACGAGGACGTCGCCCGAGCCCTCGCCCGCACCGCCGAGGACGCCCGCAACCGGGGCGGCTACGTCGCCGTCGCCTCCGCCTACCACCGCGCCGCCGAACTCACCCCGGACCCCACCGAACGCGGCCACCGGCTGGCGGCGGCAGCGGGCGCGGCCGGCGCGGCGGGCCAGTTCGACCGCGCGGTCGTGCTCGCCGACCAGGCCTGGGACCTCGTGACCGACACGCTGGACGGCGCACGGGTGGCACGCATCCAGGCGAGGTTGGCCGCCGAGCAGGGACGGCCGGCGGAGGCCGCGGCGCAACTCGCCCGCGCTGTCACCTGCGCCCGGCACGCCGATCCCGAGCTGGCGGGGGAGATGCTGTTCCACGCGGCCAACAACGCGTGGGCGGGCCGCGACTTCGACCTGCTCCAGGACGTCGTGGCACGCGCCGAGGGCCTGCCCGGCGCCGACGACACCCGGGGCGTCGCCAAGGCCGCCCTCGGACTGGAAGGCGAGGACGTACCCGGCGGCATGGCCGCGTTGCGCAAGCTCCTCGACTCCCCGTACGTCGGCGGGCCCGGCAACGCGGTCACCGCCTGGTGGAACCTCGTCCTCGGCGACGACCAGGCGGCCCACGCCTGGGCGTTCGACCTGGAACGCCAGTCCCGCGCCCAAGGCGCTCTCGGCGTGCTGCCCCGAGCCCTCGCCTACCTGGCCCGCGGCCGCCTGCACCTCGGCCACCACCGCGACGCGCGGGCGACCGCCGAGGAAGGGCTGCGCATCGCCGCGGACATCGGCCAGGAGTTCAGCGTCGGCTACCTGGCCGCCGTGCTCGCCGAACTGGCCGCCATCGAGGGCGACGAGGCCCGGTGCGAGGAGCTGGTGGCGACGTTGGTCGGCGGCGCGCCCCAGTCCGTGCGGGCCGCGTGCGCGTTGGCGTTGCTGGACTTGGGCCTGGGCCGGCACGAGGCCGTGCTGGACCGGTTGGCCGACGTCGCCGCGGGCGCGCACCGGCTCTACTCCGTCACCAGCCTGCCCGACGTGGTGGAGGCGTCCGCCCGGCTGGGCAGGCCGCACGACGACGCCGCCCGCTGGTACGACGAGTGGGCGGCGAGCACCGGCCAACCGTGGGCCCTCGCCGTCTCCGCGCGCTGCCGCGCCCTGCTCACCAACGACGAGCAGTGGTACTCGAAGGCCGTCGACCTGCACCGCGTCGACGACAGCCGCCCGTTCGAACGCGCCCGCACCGAGCTGCTGTACGGGGAGTGGCTGCGCCGGGCCCGCCGCAAGGCCGACGCCCGCCCGCACCTGCGGTCGGCGTCGGAGGTGTTCGAACGGCTCGGCGCGACACCGTGGGCCGCCCGTGCCCGCACCGAGCTGCGCGCCACCGGCGAGAGCCGCGCCGTGCCGGGGCCGGACCCGCTCAGCGCCCTCACCCCGCAGGAACTGCAGGTCGTGCGGCTGGCCGCGGAGGGCCTGAGCAACCGGGACATCGGCGCGCAGCTGTTCCTGAGCCCGCGCACGGTCGGCTACCACCTCTACAAGGCCTACCCGAAGCTCGGCGTCGCGTCGCGGGTGGAGCTCGGCAAGCTCGCCCTCGCGTAGCCCACCGGTGTAGCCAACTGGTCTAGACCCATTGACATCTCCTCCCGGGCGTACGCACGCTTGACGGCAGCCGGCCGCCGCCTTGCCCTAGGAGGACCAACGGTGAAACCCCCAGCGAGGACGGCACGAGCGCTCGCCGTGCTGGTGATGGTGTCCGGCGCGATCGTCGCCTGGAACATCGGCACCACCACGGCCTCGGCCGCCGAGCCCCTGAACAGCCTCGTCCCCGCGCCGGTCTCGGTGCAGCCCGCCGCCGGCGTCACGCACGCGATCACGGCCGACACCCGGATCCGCACCACGGCCGCCGCGCACGGCGTCGGCGACCACTTGGCCGCCCTGCTCCGCCCGTCGACCGGCTACGCCCTGCCGGTCGCGGACACCGCCGGCGTCCCGGCCGACGGCATCGCGCTGCTCCTCGGCGGCGCGCCGGCGTCCGTCGGCGACCAGGGCTACCAGCTCACCGTGACGTCCGCGGCCGTGCGGTTGCGGGCCAACACGCCGGCGGGCCTGTTCGCGGGCGTGCAGACGTTGCGCCAACTCCTGCCCGCCGAGGTCGAGAGCCGGACCACGCAGGCGGGCCCGTGGACCGTGCCGGGCGCGACGATCACCGACTACCCGCGCTTCGCCCACCGCGGCGCGATGCTCGACGTGGCCCGGCACTTCCACCCCGTCGCCGCGGTCAAGCGGTACCTCGACCAGCTCGCCCTCTACAAGGTGAACTACTTCCACCTGCACCTGACCGACGACCAGGGCTGGCGCATCGTCGTCGACAGCTGGCCGCGGCTGGCCACGCACGGCGGCAGCACGCAGGTCGGCGGCGGGCCCGGCGGGTACTACACCAAGGCGCAGTACCAGGAGATCGTCGCGTACGCCGCCGCCCGGCACATCACCGTCGTGCCCGAGGTCGACCTCCCCGGCCACACCAACGCGGCGCTGGCCTCCTACGCCGAGCTGAACTGCAACGGCGTCGCGCCCGCGTTGCGCACGGACATCGCGGTCGGCTACTCGTCCCTCTGCGTGTCCAAGGAGATCACCTACACGTTCGTGGAGGACGTGATCCGCGAGATCGCCGCGTTGACGCCCGGTCCGTACTTCCACATCGGCGGCGACGAGGCGAACGCGACCACCGACCAGGAGTACCAGGCGTTCATGAGCCGGGTGCTGCCGCTGGTCGGCAAGTACGGCAAGAAGCCCATGGGCTGGCACGAGTTCGTCAAGACGACCGCGGACACCGGTGCGGTCGCGCAGTACTGGGGCACGACGACGTCCAACGCGGTCGTCCGGAACGCCGCCGCGCGTGGCCAGAAGATCGTGATGTCGCCCGCGAACAAGGCGTACCTGGACATGAAGTACCACTCGGGCACGCCTCTCGGCCTGAGCTGGGCCGGTTTCGTCGAAGTCCGGGACGCCTACGACTGGAACCCGGGCACGCACGTCAGCGGCGTCCCGGAATCCGCCGTCCGCGGCGTGGAAGCTCCACTGTGGACGGAAACGATCGTGACACCGGCCCACATCGACTACATGGCGTTCCCGCGCCTGTCCGCGATCGCCGAACTGGCCTGGTCACCGTGGTCGACCCACAACTGGGACGCGTTCCGCCTCCGCCTCGGCGCTCAAGCGCCGCGCTGGGCCGCGATGGGCGTCGACTTCTACCGCTCACCCCAGGTCCCCTGGGCCGACAACGCCACCACCACCACAACCACCACCCAGCCGTCCGGCACCTGGGCCCCTAACCGTGCGTACACGGTGGGCGCCCAGGTCACCTACAACGGCGTCACCTACCAGTGCCGCCAGTCGCACACCTCGCTACCCGGCTGGGAACCACCGAACGTCCCCGCCCTCTGGCAACGCCTCTGACGCCTGACCCCGAACGTTCAACTCACGGCTCGCGAACGCAGGACTCTCGCAGCACGAGCGCAGGACTCTCGCGAGAGTCCTGCGCTCGGAACGCGAGAGTCCTGCGTTCAGGTACCCCGAGTTCAACGGTCAGGACACGACGCGGGCGGCGGAGACCGGGCGTTCCGACACCGGGAACGTCCGCGCGGACGACGTGTTCACGCTCCACCGGTACCGGCTGAACTCGCCGGTCGCGTCGGACGCGTAGAACATCATGTGCCCGTAACCCGCGCCGTCCGTCGCGGCGGTGGCGTTGAAGATCCGGTTGTCCGGGAACCGGAAGTAGTTGCCCACCCCGTACACGCCGTGCGGCTCGGACGTGCAGTCCACGACCTCCACCGCGTACTGCGTCTCACCGGGGAAGTTCAGGCCTCGGGTGGGCGCGGTGTAGACGCCCTTCACCGCACGCACCATCACCACGTGCCCGGTGTTGGTGTCCTGGTCGTTGCGGTAGTCGACGGCGATCAGGTCACCCGGCCGAAGGTCCGCCACCCTGGTGACGCGCTCGAAGTGCGGGATCTCCCGCTCCGCGAACGCCGCCCGGTAGTCCCGCGCGAACGGGCTCGCCACGCCGAAGTGGGCGCTGAAGAACCCTGAAGTCGCCCACTTGTACGTGCGCTTCAGCACGGCGGTCAGGAACGACGCGCACTGGCTCTGGTTGACCCACCCGGACGCGTCGCCGGGCGAGCCCCACCGGACCACGTTCGGCTGGTCCGGCTCCTTGTAGGTGTTGTTGGCCAACGGGCACGTCGGCAACGACAGGTAGCCGACCAGCTGCTCGGCTTCCAGCAGGTGCGGTGTGGACGGCCGGTGTGGACGCGGCGTCCGGGCCGACGCGGCGGTCGTCCCGGGGGTCGCGGTCGCCGGTGCGGCGACGGCGGTTCCCCCGGAGAACGATCTGCGCGACAGGTCCATCGTGCGACTCCCCCTTCGATGCGGGCCCGCATACCGTAGTCGAAGGGGGTGGGCCGCACGTGGCGGTTCAGCGCGCGTAGACCAGCAGAACGGTGGTCAGCACGGTGCAGAGGGCGAGCATCGTGGCGATCCCGGTCATCGCCGCACCGGCCGACAGCAGGACCCGGGTGAGCATGCCGAGCACTCGGCGCAGGAGCTTGGCCAGGCCCATGACCAGCGCCATCGCGCCGACCATGATCATCACCACGAGCGGCGTCCACTCGGTGGTCTCGGACGTTTGAGCTAACGCGGTGAGCATGTTCATGATGACCCCCGGATGGCTTCCTGGGTGAACTTCACCTCTACTCACTGAAGTTGACTGAACCTCAGTAACTTGAGCGTAAGTGCGGTGTACCGGACTGACAAGCCCCTGATGGGCGTAGTGGCTCGTGACTTCTCTCCGCAATCGTGTATGTTTCACGCTTCAGCTGTTGCGCTGAAGTTCACTGAAGGGCGCGCGGACGTGGTCGTTGCGGAGGACTCCCACTTGCTGGCGCACCGCCTTCGGGCGCTGCGTGAAGAGCGGTGGCCCGACGTGACGATCACGCAGAGTGACCTCGCGCAAGCGTTCAGTGCCGAGAAGCCGGCCAGCGTGCCCCTGCTGTCGTCTTGGGAGAGCCGCAGCAAGCCCAAGACGCCGCCGCTGAACCGCCTCGCCGCCTATGCCACGTTCTTCGCCACCAAGCGCTCCGTCGCCGCCCGCCCCTTCCGGCTGATCCCGGTGGAGGAGCTGACCCCCGACGAGCTGCGCCACCGGGAAGAACTGCTGCGCGAACTGGCCGACCTGCGCGCCGCCGTCGAGCGCGAAGGCGGCACGACCCCGGCCCAGGACCGCGCCGACCGGGGCTTCTGGTACTTCGACGACCGGTACGACATCACGATCGTCGTCGCCCAGCTCCCGGCCGACATGCGGGCGAAGATGCCCTACTCCGACCCCACGCAGCCGGACTACGTCGAGCTCTACACCTACGCCGACCTCGACGCCCTGATCGAGCTGCACGGCCACATCCGCGCGCTCAACCCGCGCAGCCAGGTCAACTTCCGCATCGCCTCCGACCTGGCGCCCGACGACTACACCACGCACCTCGTGCTGCTCGGCGGCGTCGACTGGAACCTCGTCACCCGCGAGCTGCTCGACCGCGTCGACCTGCCGATCACGCAGGTGGCGCGGCACGACGAGGCCGAAGCGGGCGGGTTCGTGGTGCGCGACCGCGAAGGCCGCGAACGCCTCTTCGCGCCCAAGCTCGGCAACCACCGCGGCCACGAGGTCCTGCTCGAGGACGTCGGCCACTTCTACCGCGGCACCAACCCGTTCAACCACAAGCGGACGGTGACGATCTGCAACGGCCAGTACGGCAGGGGCACCCTCGGTGTCGTGCGGGCTCTGACGGACAGCAGGTTCCGCGACCGCAACGGCGCGTACCTGGAGACCCGCTTCGCGGGCGCGAACGCCTACAGCGTCCTCACGAGGGTGCAAGTGGTGAACGGCCGGGTCGTGACGCCGGACTGGAACCTGCCCGAATCCCGCCTCGTCGAATGGCCGGAGGGCCCGGGTTGAACGCCACCGCCCCTGCGCTCGTGGAGCACCACGCGTCGCACGGCAAACTGCTGACCACAGTGGACGTCCGAGACTGCCCGCGAGGGGCCGTCGACGCGATCATCGTGCCGACCAACCGCCCGTGGAGCTACCTCGGCACGGCCGCCGACGTCGCCGCCGAGCTCGACCGGCCGCTGGTCGTGCTCACCAGCGGCGCCGCCGCACCCGACCGGGCCGCGAAACTGGCCCGCACCAGGGGTGTCGAGATGCTGGTGGTCGACGTCCGCGCGCTGCCGCCCTCGCTCATGCCCCGCCTGTCGGCCACCACGAAGGTGTTGGGCCCCACGGAGTTCATGCGGCACACCGACACCAGCTCCAAGCGCAACCTCGGCCTGCTCGTGTCCCGCGTGGTCGGCTGGGAGCGGGTGGCGTTCCTGGACGACGACATCACCGTGCCGACGCCGTCCGACCTCGACGCCGCCGCCGGCCTGGTCTCGGAGGGCTACGCGGCGGTCGGGCTGGAGGTGGGCGGCTTCCCGGACAACTCCGTGGTCTGCCACGCGCACCGCGAGACCGGCGGCGACCAGGGCACGTTCATCGGCGGTGGCGCGCTGGTGATCGGCCGCGAGTCGATGACCTCGTTCTTCCCGACGATCTACAACGAGGACTGGTTCTTCCTGCTCGACGACGTGGGCCTGCGCCGCTCGGCGATCACGGGCAAGGTGAGGCAGAAGCCGTACGACCCGTTCGCCAACGAGTCGCGGGCGCAGATGGAGGAGTTCGGCGACTGCCTCGCCGAAGGGGTGTTCGCGCTGCTCGACGACGACGGCGGCTTCGAGGCGGCGGCGGACGAGGGCTACTGGACCGAGTTCCTGCACGGTCGGATGGCCCTGATCGACAGCATCCTCGACCGCATCAGGTCACGGGGACGGCGTGACGACGAGGCGTTGCGGATGGAGATCGCCCTGCGTGCCGCGCGCAAGCGCTGCGAAGCCATCCCGCCGTCGCTGTGCGTGCGGTACCTGAAGGCGCTCGCCCAGGACCGGCGCACGTGGGCGGCGCACGTCGCGACCTTCCCCCGCGGCACGGTCGGGCTGCGGGGCGCGGTGACGGAGTTGGGCCTGACCGGCCACGCCACCTACGTCGCCCGCTGATCCCGCCTCCCATGTGGCGGAACGCTCAGTCCGCGGCGCGCGCCGGCGATTAGGCTCGCCTGCTGGGACGAGGACGGTGGGAGGGCGCATGACGAGCACCGATGGTCGGCAGAAGTGGCTGACCGTCGCCGAGGAGCTGGCCGCGGCGTTGCGGGTCGACGCGGCGGAGCGCGACCGGCGCGGTGCGGAGCCCTCGGCCGAGGTCGGGGCGTTGCGGCGGTCCGGGCTGCTCAAGGTCGACGACTGGGCCGCGCAGCAGGCCGTGACCAGGGTCGTCGGCGCGGCGGACGCCAACGTCGGCCACCTCCTCGGCTACCACTACCTGCAGGTCTGGCGCAGCGGCCTGTTCGACAACCCGGGCTTCCGGCCCGGCGACAACCACTTCTGGGCGGGCGTCAGCAACCCGCTCGACGCCGCCCTGGAGCTCCGGCCCGTCGACGGCGGGTTCGAGGTCACGGGCCGCAAGACGTTCGCCACGGGCGCGTCGGTGGCCGACCGGCTCGTGGTCAGCGCCACCCACACCGAGACCGGCGCCAAGATCACCTTCACCCTCGACGCCAAGGCCGACGGCATCGCCTACGCCGGTGGCTGGGACAACATCGGCCAACGCCTCACCGCCAGCGGAGGCGTGGTGTTCGACCACGTGCACGTGCCGTCCGACCAGGTCCTCGGCGCGCACGACGAGAACAGCCCGCGCCTGTCGCTGGCCGCCCTCGGCTTCCAGCTCGTGCTCGCCCAGCTGTACGTGGCGATGGCCGAGGGCGCGCTGGCCGAAGCCGCCCAGTACACCCGCACGACCACCCGACCGTGGTTCCTCAGCGGCGTCGACACGGCCACCGCCGACCCGTACGTCCTCGGCACGTACGGGGAGCTCGTCGCCGACACGCAGGCCGCCGGCCTCCTCACCGACCACGCCTCGGACAAGCTGGACCAGGCTTCCCGGCGCGGCGCCGACCTGACCCGGAACGAACGCGCCGAGACCGCCGCCGCCATCTCGTCGGCCAAGGTCGTCGCCACCAAGGTCGCCAACCAGACCACCAGCCGGGTGTTCGAGCTGTGCGGCGCACGGGCCACCGCCGCCGGCTACGCCTTCGACCGGTTCTGGCGCAACGCCCGCACCCTCACCCTGCACGACCCCGTGTCGTACAAGGCGCGCGAGGTCGGCGCGTACTACCTCACCGGCGAGCACGCGCCGTTCACCGGGTACAGCTGATGGAGCCGTTGCTCGCGCGCAGCGTGCGCCTCGAGGACGACGGCGTGCACGTGCTGGACCGGCGCAACTTCCCGTTCGAGAAGACGTGGGTGCGCTGCGGCACGGTCGCCGAGGTCGCCAAGGCCATCGAGGACATGGTCACCCAGTCCTCCGGCCCGTACTTCGCCGCGCTGTGGGGCATGGTGCTGGCCGCCCGCGAGGCCCGCGACCTGCCGCGCGACGAGGCCCGCGCCCACCTCGACCAGGCCGGACGGCTCCTGATCGCCACCCGCCGCACCAACAACCACCTGCGCAAGGCCGTGGCCGCGGTGCTGGCGGGCGTCGACGCGAACGACGACCTCCAAGCCGGCGCGCTGGAAGGCGCGAAGGCGGGGGACGAGCGCTACCGCAGCCGCAGCCGCAGCCTCGGCGCGCACACCGCCGCGCTGCTGCCGGACGGGGGAGCGGTGCTCACGCACTGCTGGGCGGACCTCTACCTGACCGAAACCGTCTCCGCTGCTCACGCGATGGGCAAGCGTTTGCGGTTCCTCTGCACCGAGACCCGCCCGTACCTCCAGGGCGCCCGCCTGACCGCGGAGACGCTGGGGGAGATGGGCGTCGACACGACCCTGATCACCGACGGCATGGGCGCGGCCGTCATGTCGACCGGCGACGTGGACGTGCTGCTGACCGCCGCCGACCGCGTCACCATGGACGGGCACGTGGTCAACAAGGTCGGCACGCTCGGCCTCGCGATCGCCGCGCACGCGTTCGACGTGCCGTTCCTGGCCATGGTGCAGGCCCCGGACCGCCTGGCGCCGACCGCCGCCGACGTGCCGATCGAGTACCGGCCGGGCGACGACGTGCTGCACACGCTCGGCCGCCGCACGGCCACCGACCGGGCGCGGGGCCTGTACCCGGCGTTCGACGTCACGCCGCCGCGGTTCGTCACGACGGTGGTGACCGACCGCGGTGCGTACGCTCCGGGCGGTTTGGCCGATTACTACGTTGGGGACGTTCATGAGTGAGTGGGTAGTGCTGGACATCGAAGGCACGCTCAGCGCCACCGACCAGGTCCTGGTCACGCTGTACGACTACGCCCGGCCGCGCCTGGGACCGTGGATCGACGAGCACGGTGACGACCCGACCGTCGCCGAGGCCGTGGCGCAGATCCGCGAGCTGTCCGGTGTGGACGGCGGCACGGACGAGCTGGTGCGCGTGCTGCACGGCTGGATGGACGCCGACCGGAAGGTCACGCCGCTGAAGACGTTGCAGGGCCTGATCTGGCAGCGCGGGTACGCCGGGGGCGACCTGGTGGCCGAGTTCTTCCCGGACGTCGTGCCCGCGTTGCGCGAGTGGCACGCGGAGGGCGTCAAGCTGGCCGTGTTCTCCTCCGGCTCGGTGGCCGGTCAGGTGGCGTTCTTCGCCCACACCACGGACGGCGACCTCACGTCCTTGTTCGAGTTCCACTTCGACACCGTGAACGCGGGCCCGAAGCGGGAGGCCGCGTCGTACCTCAAGATCGCCTCCGTGCTCGGTTCGACCGACATCACCTTCTACTCCGACGTCCCCGCCGAGCTGCACGCCGCCGCCGAGGCCGGTTGGCGGACGGTCGGTGTCGCCCGCCCCGGCGAGCCGTACGGCGACGCGGACTTCGGTCCACACCGGACGGTGCGGGCCCTGTGAGAACCGGCTCTGTGACACCCGGTGAGGCGCTGGCCGCCGAGTGCGCCCGGTACACCGCGATGGGGTGGATGCGCGGCACGTCGGGCAACCTCTCCGTGGTCGTGGACCGCGACCCCCTGCGGCTCGCGGTCACCGTCAGCGGCAAGGACAAGGGCGAACTCGCGCCGGACGACGTGGTGATCATCGACGCCGAGGGCCGCACGGACGACCCGGTGCGCGTGCCGTCGGCCGAAGCCGGCCTGCACGGGCGGATCGCGGCGGTGTCCGGCGCCGGCGCGGTGGTCCACGTGCACGCCCTGGCGCCCGTGGTCGCGGCCGAGCACTGGCCCGACGGCGTCGAGCTGCGCGACCTGGAGATGCTCAAGGGCTTCGGGCGGCAGGCGCACGAGACCGTCGTCGTCCCGGTGGTGCCGAACAGCCAGGACATGACCGAGCTCGGCGACGCGTTCGAGGCCGGTTTCCGCGCGGACGTGCCCGCCTTGATCGTGGCCCGCCACGGGGTGTACGTCTGGGGTGACGACCTCTACCAGGCACGGCACCGGCTGGAGTGCCTGGAGTGGCTGTTGCGCTTCAAAGCCGAGACTCACAGGAGGTAGGCGCGATGACGTTGCTGACCGTGTGGTCGGACACCGACCCGGAGACCGCCCTGGTGCGCACCGCCGACCCCGCCGAGATCGCGGCCGAGCTGAAGGAGCTCGGCGTCCGCTACGAGCAGTGGCCGGTCGTACCGGGTGTGACCAGCGAGAACGCCCTGGAGGTGTACGCCGAGCAGGTCGCCCGCGTCACCGGGACCGAGGGCTACGTCCTGGTCGACGCGACCGAGATGACCCCGTCGGACGACCCGGAGTGGCTCGCGGCGGCCGGGCAGGCGCGGCTGAAGTTCCTGGCCGAGCACACCCACGACGACGACGAGGACCGGTACTTCGCGCGCGGTTCCGGTGTGTTCTACCTGCACGTCGAGGAGCGCGTGTACGCGGTGCTGTGCGAGGCGGGCGACCTGCTGAGCGTGCCCGCGAACACCACGCACTGGTTCGACATGGGCACCCGGCCGGACTACGTGTCGATCCGGTTCTTCCACGACGACGACGGCTGGGTCGGCAACTTCACCGGCAGCGAGATCGCCAAGGCGTTCCCGACCTACGACGCGCTCATGGCGGGTCACCGAGCGAGCTGAGCTCGGCCGCGAGGTTGGCCTTGGCGCGGACCTCCCACCGTGCGCGCGCGTGCGGCGTGACGTACAGCGGGTCGCGCCGGGCCAGCGCGCGCAGGACGTCCGCCCGCCCGACCCGCCACGCGTCGTCCGGCACGTGCGCGTACTCGGCGCGCACGGCCGTGCGGTAGCGCTCGTACGTGGCCGGGTCGGAGCCGAGCACGGCCAGGTCGGCGTCCAGGAGCAGGCACGTCAGCGGGTCGTCCGAGGCGTGGTCCGCGGTGGCCAGCACCAGCTGGGCCACCGCGTCGGCCTCGGGCAGGCCGGTCAGCCGTTCCCGGGCCCACTCGGCGCTGCGCCGCTCGTCTTCGCCCGGCACGCCGTCGTAGATCACGTCGTGCGCCAAGGCCGCGAGCGTCAGCACGGCGCGTTCACCTGCCGTGCGGTCGACGGCCAGGGCGTTCACGTCCCGGACGACGGCCAGCACGTGGTCGGCGTTGTGGTAGCCGCGGTGCGGTTCGGCGTACCGCTCGGCGAGGTCACCCGGTCCCTGCGCACCACCCAGCACGCCCACCGCGCCGTGCCACCGTGCTTCCAGCTCACGCATCGGGCAACCTCACCGTGAACGCCGCGCCGCCCTCGGGCGCGGGACCGGCCTCGATCGTGCCACCCAACCGGGTCACCAGACCGTGCACCAGGGCGAGTCCGACACCCGTGCCGACCGGCCGGGAGCGCTCGTACTTGGCGTGCAGCGCTCCCTTCTGGAACGCAACCCGGTAGTCCTCCTCGGACAGCCCCGGACCGCCGTCACGCACCTGGAGCACGTCGTGCAGCGCCAACACCACCGGTCGACCGGCGGGCGTGAGGCGCAGCGCGTTCTCCAGCAGCCCGTCCAGCACCTGCCGCACCCGCCGGGCGTCCGTCGTCCGCACGGTCGGCCGCGATGGCGCTTCCAGCCGGAACTCGACCCCCTTCGCCGCACACCGGGCCCGCCACACCTCGGCGGCGGCCGTGACGACCTCGGTCAGGTCCACCGGGGCGAGGTCGACGCGGAAGTCGTCCGCACCGAGCCTGGCCAGGTCCAACAGGTCCGTGACGAGCCGGTCGAGCCGGTGCGCCTCCTCGGAGATCGTGCGGCCGACCGACGGCACCTCCGGCCCGGACACCACGCCGTCGGCCAGCGACTCGGCGAACCCGCTCACCGCGGTCAACGGCGTGCGCAACTCGTGCGAGACCGACAGCAGGAACTCCCGCTGCCTGGCCTCGCTGCGCGCCAACGCGTCGGCCAGGGCGTTCACCGCGCCGCCGACCTCGGCGACCTCCGCCGGGCCCTGCTCGGGCGCCCGCAGGTCACGCCGGCCGCCGCTCATGGTGCGCGCGACCGCCGCCGTCCGCCGCAACGGGCGCGCGACCAGCTTGCCCAGCAACAACCCGGCCACCGCCGCGACCAGCAACCCGACGAGCAGAGCGAACGTGATGTTGCGCAGCAGCTTGCGGCCCGGCCCGTTGCCGAGCCCCGTCTCCTGCACCAGCGCGACACCGTCGCGCACCTCGACCAGCCGGGTCCCGGCGGCGCCGGACCTGACCCGGGCCTCCCGCACCGCGCGCACGGCCTGCGGATCACCGGCCAACCCGCCGTCCGGCCCGATCAGCACCACGGCGATGCCCTGCCCGCGCAGCACCTCGACCACCCGCAGCCGCCCGGCCCGACCCCCGTCGAGCTGCCCGGCCACCACGTCGGCCTGGTCGGCCAACGCCTCACGGCCCACCTCTCGCGACGCGGTCAGCACCAGCCGGGCCGACACCAGACCCGCCACCACGACCGCCACACCGGCCACGGCCAGGCACAACGCCGTGATCCGGAACGCGAGGCTGGTGCGCGTCACGACGGCTCGGCCGAGTAGCCGACCCCGCGCACGGTCCTGATCGGACTGCGGTCGCCGAGCTTCGCCCGCAACTGCGCCACGTGCACGTCCACCGTCCGCGTGCCCGCCGCCGCCGCGTAACCCCACACCGCGCTCAACAACTGCTCGCGCGCGAACACCCGCCCGGGGTGCCGCATCAGGTGCGCCAGCAGCTCGAACTCCGTCGACGTCAACGCCACCTCGGCCTCACCCGCCCACACCCGCCGCCGGTCGCCGTCCAGCTTCACGTCGCCGACCACGTGCACCGAGTTGACCTGCGGCGTTCCCCGGCGCAGCACGGTGCGCACCCGGGCCACCAGCTCACGCGGGCTGAACGGCTTGGTCACGTAGTCGTCCGCGCCCAGCTCCAGCCCGAGCACGCGGTCCACCTCGTCGTCGCGCGCGGTCACGAACAGCACCGGCGTCCAGTCGCCCGCCGCGCGCAGCGCCCGGCACACCTCGACCCCGTCCACCCCGGGCAGGCCGACGTCCAGCAGCACCGCCACCGGCCGCAACCGCCGCACCGCCGCCAACGCCGCGTGCCCGTCCGCCTCCACGTGCACCCCGAACCCGTCCCGCCGCAGGTAGAGGCAGATCAGATCGGCGATGGCCCGTTCGTCCTCCACGACCAGCACGAGTCCCTGCACGCCGGGAATCGTGGCACGGGGCCGGCGGCGAGCAGGGCCACGAGCGTGTTCGGGTTCGGTAAAGGCCGCCCGCATCCCCGCCACGGGGGAGTCCGACCCATTCCAGGCCGCCTCGCATAACAACTCGGTCTCGGCCTGCATCATGCGAACGGGTTAACGCGATAGAGCAGCGACGGAGCAGTCCGATCCGCCGAACGCCACATCGAGCCATGCGGAGAGCCCCATGCGCACGACAAGTCGCACCATGTTCGGAGCAGTCTCGTTGCTCGCCGTGATCGCAGCCGGTCTCCTCGCCACCGGCGCGTCCGCCCAGCCGAACCAGGACCCACCCCTGTCAGGAGACGACCGCGCGACCGCCTTCACCGGCAACATCGCCATCGATCAGCAGGGCGACGCGTGCGCGGCCGTGGGCCTGCCGGGCGCCGAGTCGATCCTGTCCGGCGGGTTCTCCGCCGACGGCACCTACCTCGACATCACCGCCCACCCGTCCGGCTTCGTGATCACGGGAGTCGTCGTCAAGGGCGGCAACGCCTACAACGTCTACCCGGCGCTCGGCTCCATGCCGTGGCTCGACCTGCACTCGCCGCTGAACGAGAACGGCACCCCGGCGGGCATCAGCCACTGGTTCGTCTGCCTGACCGCCATCACCACCACAACGACCACCACGACAACGACAACCACCACCGCTCCCACCACGACCACCACCGCTTCAACCACGACGACGACGGTGGCCATCACCACCACCACCACGACCACTCCGGTCGTGACCACCACCATCCCCACCACACCGCCTACGACAACCACCACCACGCAACCAGCGTTGATCGTGGCCATCCCGACGACGACCACCACCAAAGCCGCCGGCGCGATCATCGTCCCCAAGTCGAAGGACGGTCTGGCGAGCACCGGCTTCGACGGCTGGTGGCTGATCGTCGTCGGTCTGTCGCTCCTCGCCGCAGGCGCCGCGTTCCTCGCATCGCCGAAGCTCCGCAAGCTCCTCCGTCGGTGAAATCGCCGTTACCGAACGTCGGGGGTCACCGACTGATAACGAATAGACGGCAACCCGCGTCATCTGAATGGGCTACCTCGATAGAGGGATGGTCGGTGTAGTTCGATCCACCCGGTCAGCCCTCGAACCTGCGGAGCAGCACCCATGCGCATCACCAGCCGTCGCCTATTCGGAGCAGCCGCCCTGCTCGCCCTGAGCGCCTCCGGCCTGCTGGGCGGCACCGCTTCGGCCTCGCCCGGCACCCCCCTCGACTCGGGCGACGACCGCGCCACCGCGGTCGACGGCAACGTCGACGTCGGCCAGCCCGGCAACGCCTGCGACGTCGTCGGCCTGCCCGGCGACGAGATGACCATGCCGGCGGGCACCTTCACCGTCGACGGCGTCAACATCACCATCACCGCGAACCCCGAGGGCCACACCGTCACCGGTGTCGTGGTGAAGGGCGGCAGCGCGTACAACGTCTACGACGCCGCGGACCTCGGCGACCTCGCCTGGGAAGACCTGCACCCGCCGGTCAACTCCAGCGGCGGCCCCGCGGGCATCAGCCACTGGTTCGTCTGCGCCGAGCAGGACGCCTCGGTCACCACGACCCCGTCCACCCCGGACAGCACCACGCCGTCCACCCCGGCGACCACCACCGACGAGGTCGCCCCGACGACCACCGAGTCCGTCGCGGTCACCCCGACCACCACCTCCGCGCCCGTCATGGCCGACGGCGCCAACGACGGCGACCTGGCCAACACCGGCTACGACGGCGGCTGGATGCTGATCGTGGGCCTGGGCCTGGTGGCCGCCGGCGCGGCCTTCGTCGCCTCGCCGAAGCTGCGCGGCCTCCTGCGCCGCTGACCTCCGGCACCCTGTCACCCAGCACCTCGACCACAGGGCCGCTCCCACCCCGGGAGCGGCCCTCGTGCTACCCCCACCCTCACCCGCTCCACCTCACCTACCCCCACCCCCTCACCTACCCCCTCCGCCTCACCTACCTGATCGCCATCGGTCACCGATCACGCCACCCCGCGAGGTCGCGTCGGTCGTTCGCGTCCTCATTCCCGACGATCACGCTTTTCGATCGTCGGGAATCAGGGCGCGAACGACCGACTTCCCGGCGACCTCGCCCGCGACGCCGGAGGCGGCGCCATCCAACACTGTGACCTGCGCTACCTCACTTGATCCAGGGGGCAGCCCAGCCGCACCACCCGGAACACCGCCGTCTACGATCCGATGAGCCGGCGGCGCCACCCACCGGCGAAGCCAGAACCAGACAGTGCAGGAGGCACCGTGACGGCCGTAGCCCCGCAGCCGATCGCGACGCGGCCCTTCGGGACTCGCGACGCGGTCAAGGGTTCGTTCCTGCTGCGGATGTTCCGCACCACGGACCACAAGCAAATCGGCATCATGTACCTGGTCACGTCCTTCGCCTTCTTCATGGTGGGCGGCGCGATGGCCATGCTGATGAGGACCGAGCTGGCACGACCGGGCATGCAGTTCCTGTCCCAGGAGCAGTTCAACCAGCTGTTCACCATGCACGGCACGGTGATGCTGCTGCTCTACGCGACGCCCATCGTGTTCGGCTTCGCCAACTTCATCCTGCCGCTGCAGATCGGTTCGCCGGACGTCGCGTTCCCGCGGCTCAACGCCTTCTCGTACTGGCTGTACCTGTTCGGCGGCCTGATCGTGATGGCGGGCTTCCTCACGCCGGGCGGCGCGGCCGACTTCGGCTGGTTCGCCTACACCCCGCTGTCGAACGCCATCCACTCGCCCGGCGTCGGCGCCGACCTGTGGATCTCCGGCCTGGTCGTCGGTGGTCTCGGCACCATCCTCGGCGCGGTCAACATGATCACCACCGTGGTCTGCCTGCGGGCGCCGGGCATGACCATGTTCCGCATGCCGATCTTCACCTGGAACATCCTGGTGACGTCCGTGCTGGTGCTGCTGGCGTTCCCGATCCTCACCGCCGCGCTGCTGGGCCTGCTGGCCGACCGCCACCTGGGCGCGCACGTGTTCGACCCCGCCAACGGCGGCGTGATCCTGTGGCAGCACCTGTTCTGGTTCTTCGGCCACCCCGAGGTCTACATCGTCGCGCT
>NZ_JBFAFR010000029.1:0-111475 GCF_040639675.1 Actinosynnema sp. NPDC023794
GGACCCCAAGCCCTTCATCTGGACCAAGGACGCGGACGAGATCCTCGACCGCCTCGCCTCATATCTTGATCGAATTCCTGGCGCAGGACACTAGTTCATCGTCCGTCACGACTCCTCCTCCATCCGGACCAAGCGCCGGGGTACCTCACCGGCATCGGTCAAAACCCCATGTCATCACGCTGAGCAATGGCCGATTGGCGGGTGTGCAAGGAGGTGGTCCGTCCCCCATCCTCCTGCTCAACCCTGCCTAGGAGGAACAACCGTGAAGTCGACCAGACGTTCACTGCTGACACTGGCCGTGGCCGGTGTCGCGGCGGCGGCGGTGGTCACCGGGGGCGTCCCCGGTACCGCCGGTCCCGCACCCGAGACCGCCGCCGTCCAAGCCGGTCCGACCTACGTCTACAAGGTCCACGCGCCGCTCGGCGCCGCCGCCCAGAACCTGCTCGGGCGCGGCTTCGACGTGCTGGAGGACCGTGACGGCGACTACCTGTTCGTGCTCGGTGACGCGAGCACCGGCGGCGGTCTCAAGCAGGCCGGTTTCGCCGCCGTGATCGACGAGGTGCTGCCCGCGCCCGAGTGGCAGCCGCCCGCGAAGAAGTCGCAGTCCCCGACGTTCGACGCCGCCGACATCAACGAGACCTACTACGGCGGCTACCGCACGATCAACGCGCACTGGTCGCACCTGGACCTGGTCGGGCAGCAGTACCCCGCGCTGACCACGTTGGTCGACTACGGCGACTCCTGGAAGAAGACGCAGGGCGCGGGCGGCTACGACCTGCGCGCCATCTGCATCACCAAGAAGAACGCGGGCGACTGCGCGCTGAACCCGTCCGCGCCGAAGCCCCGGTTCTTCGTGATGGGCCAGCTGCACGCCCGCGAGCTCACCACCGGTGACACGGCGTGGAAGTGGATCGACCACCTGACCACCGGTTACGGGGTCGACGCGGAGGTCACCGCGCTGCTCGACACCACCGAGGTGTGGGTCGTGCCGATCGCCAACCCGGACGGCGTGAACATCGTGCAGCAGGGCGGCAACTCGCCGCGCTACCAGCGCAAGAACGCCAACACCACGAACGGGTCGAACTGCTCCGGCACGTCGTCGTCGCAGATCGGCATCGACCTCAACCGCAACACCGACTCGCACTGGGGCGGCGCGGGCACGTCGTCCAACCCGTGCGACCAGACGTACAAGGGACCGTCGGCGAACTCCGAGGTGGAGACGAAGGCGTTGCAGGCGTTGTGGCGCAACCTGTACCGCGACCGCCGGGGCACCGGCACCACCGACGCCGCGCCCGCCGACACGACCGGTGTCGTGATCTCCATGCACAGCTACTCGAACCTGGTGCTGTTCCCGTGGGGCTGGACGACGCAGTACAAGACGGGCAACGACGCGCCGATGCGGGCCATGGCGAAGGACATGGCGACGTTGGCCGGCGGTTGGCAGTACGGGCAGCCGGGCGAGGTGCTCTACAACGCGGCCGGCGCGACGGACGACTGGGTGTACGACGACCTGGGCGTGGCGTCGTTCGTGTGGGAGATCGGGCCGTCGTCGGGGACGTGCTCCGGGTTCTTCCCGGCGTACTCGTGCCAGGCGTCGACGTTCTGGCCGAAGACGAAGCCGATGCTGATGTACGCGGCGAAGAAGGCGGCCAACCCGTACGGCGGCGGTGGCAACCCGCCGGTCGGGTGCGCCAAGGCGACCAACGACGCCGACGTCGCCATCCCGGACAACGGGCCGGCGGTCACCAGCACGATCACCATCGCCGACTGCGAGGGGACCGCTTCGGCGACGTCGCAGGTGGAGGTGCACATCGTGCACACCTACCGGGGTGACCTGGTGATCGACCTCGTCGCGCCGGACGGCACGGCGTACCGCCTGAAGGCGTCGAACAACGACTCGGGCGACAACATCGACACCACGTACACCGCGAACGTCTCGTCGGAGGCGCGCAACGGCGCGTGGCAGCTCCGGGTCCAGGACGTGTACTCGGCCGACACCGGGCGCATCAACTCCTGGAGCCTGACCGTCTAGCCGGCACTGCGGAGGACTCGCGCGAGCATCCGCGCGGGTCCTCCGCACGCCGCCGTGCCCGGCCGACGTTCACAGACCGGGGTTGATCGGGTCGTCGTCGCCGACCGACACCATGGTAAAAGTGCCGCGGTTGATGCGGACCAGCACCTGATTCGGGTCGCCCGGCTCGTCGGCCGGGCGCGGGGTGCAGAGGGCCATCAGGACCATGAGGTGATCGGCCAGGTCCTGGAACTGCTCCTCCGCGAACGGCTCGGCGAAGTTCGTCGGCCCGTGATCGAAGTAGTAGAGCGCCATCTGCTGCAGGCTGTACTCGCCGTAGCGGTTCAAGAACGGCTGCACGTTGTAGAACAACCGGCTGTCGGAACCGGACTCGGAGGTCAGGTCGTCCTCATCCCGCCACGCCGAGACGAGCGCTGAGACGAAGCTCTGCGCGAGCTCGACCATGCGGCCGTCCGGGACGGCGTCCCGTGGCTCTTTGCGGTGCCGGTAGTGGTACCTGGTGAAGAAGCGGATCAATGGTCCGCCCGCGCGGAGGATGACCGTGCCTCCATCCGCGGCGCGTCGGTGCGGGCCGTGTGCGCGCTAGGTGACGAGCGACATGACTTCGGTTCTCGTGACCGGCGGGACTGGGTTCACCGAGTCGCACTTCAAGTGGTGCCGGGTGCGAGAGCACTCCGCGGACGGCGTGGTGGCGCTGCGCTGAGCGTTGAACTCAGGGGCCCTGGACGTAGGACTCACGCGACGCGAACGCAGGACTCTCGCGGCCGGAAGGTAGGACACGCGGGTAGGCGAACGGGCCCTGCGGGAGGTGTCCGCAGGGCCCGTTCGCGTGGTGCAGGGGGTTACTTCAGGCCGTTGCCCATCGCGGTGACGAGCTCGCCGTTCGCGGTGTCGCCGTCGAGCGCCCAGAAGAACGCGCCGCCGAGACCCTGGTTCTTGGCGTAGGTCATCTTGCCGCCGATGGTGGACGGCGTGTCGTAGCTCCACCACTGGTTGCCGCAGTGCGCGTACGCCGTGCCCGCGATGGTGCCGGTGGCGGGGCACTTGGTCTTGAGGACCTTGTAGTCCTCGATGCCAGCCTCGTAGGTGCCCGGCGCCGCGCCGGTCGCCGTGCCGCCCGGCGCGGACTGCGTCACGCCCGTCCAGCCGCGACCGTAGAAGCCGATGCCCAGCAGCAGCTTGGCCGACGGCACGCCCTTGCCCTTGAGCTTCTGGATCGCCGCGTCGGAGTTGAACCCGGCGGTCGGGATGCCGGACCACGACGTCAGCGGCGAGTGCGGAGCCGTCGGGCCCTGCGCCGCCCACGCGCCGAAGTAGTCGTAGGTCATGACGTTGTACCAGTCGAGGTACTGCGCCGCGCCGCCGTAGTCGGCGGCGTCGATCTTGCCGCCGTTGGACCCGTCCGCCGTGATGGCGGCCGTGACGAGGTAGTTGGCGCCGAAGCGGGCGCGCAGGGCCTGGGAAACCGTCTTCATCGAGCTGAAGCCGGAGGTGTCGCAGGTCAGGCCGCAGGCGTTCGGGTACTCCCAGTCGATGTCGATGCCGTCGAACACGTCCGCCCAGCGCGGGTCCTCGACCAGCCGGTGGCACGACTCGGCGAACGCGGCCGGGTTCTGCGCCGCCTGGCCGAAGCCGCCCGACCAGGTCCAGCCGCCGAACGACCACAGCACCTTGATGTGCGGGTACATCTTCTTCAGCTTGCGCAGCTGGTTGAACGAGCCGCGCAGGGCGCCGGTGTCCCACGTGTCGGCGACACCGTCGACGGAGTTCGCCGCGGTGTAGGCCATGTCGTAGTCGGCGTAGGCGTCACCGATGGTGCACTGGCCGTTCTGCACGTTGCCGAACGCGTAGTTGATGTGCGTCAGCTTCGCGGCCGAGCCGGAGGTGTGGATGTTCTTCACGAAGTACTGGCGGCCGTAGACGCCCCACTGGGTGAAGTAGCCCAGGTTCTTCCGCGAGCCGACCGGCGGGTTCGACGTGGTCGTCGTCGGGCCCGTGGTGGTCGTCGTCGTGGTGGTGGTCGTGGTGGTCGTCGTGGTCGTCGTCGGGTTGGTCCCGCCGGCGTCGCACGACGCGCCGTTCAGCTTGCAGTTGGCCGGCCCGCTGAACGTGCCGGAGTAGGTCACGTTGAAGCCGAAGCTCACCGTGCCGCCGACGCCCACGCTGCCGTTCCACGTGTTCTTCACGGTCACGTGCTGGCCGCTGACGGTGTGCGAGCCGTCCCACACGGAGCTGACCTTGTGGCCGGCGGGCAGGTCGAACTCGACCGTCCAGGACGACAGGGCGGACGTCGAGCCGTTCTTGATCGTGTACTTGCCCTCGTAGCCGGTGCCCCAGTCCGAGCCCTTGCTGAAGGTGGCCGAGACGCCGCCCGCACCGCTGGCCGCGGGCGCGACGACCAGCCCCACCACCAACGTGGCGACCGCCACGAACAACGCTGTGACATGCCATCGGATCTTGGACATCGTGCTCCTTGTCAGGAAAGGAGTGCAGGGTTGACCCACGATGTGGTTCAGACCACTTCACGGTCAAGGTCTAGACCATTGGCGTCACTCGAACGGACTAGTGGTAAACCCTTCGGAACCGGTTCCGAAGACGCCCGACCACTAAGGGTGGACGAGCCTAAAGTCTGATCCCCTCCGAGACCGGGGGCCGACGCCGGGACGCCGCCGGACGGCCAGACTCGAACCCGCCGAAGGGGTCGGCGACGTGACCGAGGGAGGAACACGTTGACGGGCAAGAGGGGTATCGCGGTAGCCGCCGCAGTGGGGTTGGCGGTCGTGGGGGTCGGGGGGACGGCGTTGGCCGAGCCGTCGGGCGACCGGGGGACCAGGATCGACCGGCAGGTCGTCCAGCGCGCGGTGGGCGCCATGGCGCGCACCGGGGGTCAGGGGGTCCAGGTCCGCGTCAGCGACGGGCGGCAGCAGTTCACCGCGCGCGCCGGCACGGCGGAGGTCGACTCGCCGCGGCCGGTGCCGACCGACGGCCGGTTCCGGGTCGGCAGCATCACCAAGACGTTCGTGTCGACCGTGGTGCTCCAACTGGTCGGCGAGGGGGAGGTGGAGCTCGACGCGCCGGTGCAGCGGTACCTGCCCGGCCTGCTGCCGGACGGCGACCGGATCACCGTGCGGCACCTGCTGCAGCACACCAGCGGGCTCTACAACTACACGGCCGCGCTGCCGCTCGGCCCGGACGGCGTGCTGTCCATCCGGTACAAGACGTGGGCGCCGACCGAGCTGGTCGCCCTGTCCACGGCGCAGCCGCTGGACTTCCAGCCCGGCACCGGCTGGAAGTACTCGAACACCAACTACGTCGTCGCCGGGATGCTGGTGGAGAAGGTCACCGGCCGGCCGTACGGTGCGGCGGTGGAGCAGCGCGTGCTGCGCCCGCTGGGCCTGCGGTCGACCTCCGTGCCCGGCGCCCGCACCGCCATCCCCGGCCCGCACGCGCACGGCTACATCACGGCCGGCGGGCAGGTCGTCGACATCACCGAGTTCAACCCGTCGGTGGCGTACGCGGCGGGCGAGATGATCTCCACGACGGCGGACCTCGACCGGTTCCTGGACGCGCTGCTGGACGGCCGCCTGCTGCGGCCGGCGCAGCAGGCGGAGCTGACCTCGACGCTGCCGACCTCCAACGGCTACGGGTTGGGCATCGAGAAGACGGACCTGCCGTGCGGCGTGGCGGTCTGGGGCCACGGCGGCGGCATCCCCGGCTACTCGAGCCTGACGATCAGCACGCCGGACACGAAGACCCGGCTGACGGCGTCGCTGACCTCGGCTCCGGACCCGGGCCAGGTCGAGGGTTACGAGGAGCTGTTGAACGAGGTGTTCTGCTGACGACGTCGACCACGCGGACGACGCCGACGCGCTGAAGCGGTGGGGGCGACCGGGACCGGACGCCCCCACCGCCGGACGGCTCAGGCCCGCCACTGCTCCGCGGGCGCGACGCCCGGCAGCGGCTTGCCGATGAGGGCGAGGGGGATGAAGAAGCAGACCTGGCCGATCGCCACGGTCAACGTGGCCAGCGCCTTGTCGTCGTAGTGGGTGGACGCCAGGGCGTACAGCTCGTCGGTGACGCGCTCGCCGTGCGGGTTGGGGGTGAGCACGGCGTCGACGAGTGCCAGCGCGGCCCGTTCGGCGGCGGTGAAGTGGGGCGCGTCGTGCCAGGAAGCGACGGCGGTGATGCGCTCCTCCGACTCGCCGGCCCTGCGGAGGTTGCCGGTGTGCAGGGTGGTCAGGTAGGTGCTGCCGACGATCTGCCCCGCGCGCAGGTGCGCCAGGCTGACGGTGGTCTGCGGGATCGAGCCGTTGCCCACGGCCTGGAACAGGGTTCCGGCGACCTGCGCGAACTCGGGGATGAGCACGGCGGGGTCGGGCAGACGCGACTGGAGGGCGTCCGGGGTGGCGGTCATCGTGGACCTGTCCTTTCGGGATTTCGTTGCTGTCACCGCACTGACGCGTCGCGAGGCGCGGATGTGACCGTCGGCTCCCGAGGGATCCGCGGTCCGGTCGGGAACGTGTCGGCGAGCAGTGACCGCGCGGTGGACCGCGGCGGCCAGCCGGTCGTGCTCGGGGTAGGACCAGTTGAAGGAGAAGCGGCGGCGGGTGTAGCCGAAGGCGATGCCGCAGAGGGGGTCGGCGAACGACTCCGCGCCCGCGGACCCGTTGTGGCCGAACGCGTTCGCGCTCAGGAACGGGTAGCGCAGGCCTTTCGCCTGGAACCCGAGGGCGTACTGGCCCGCCTCGCCGGTGACGAGGTCGCGACCCGTGGAGTGGAGAACGGCGAACTCGCCGAGCGTGTCCGGCTCGAGCAGCGGCGCCCGGCCGTCCAGGCCGAACACCGCCGCCGCGTACATCCCGGCCAACCCGCGGGCGTTGCCGACGCCACCGGCGGACGCCTGGCCGAGCGCGCGCACCCGCCGGGTGTTGAGGAAGGCCACCTGGTCCAACGGCGGGGTGGAGTTCAGGCCGTAGCCGATGCCGGTGAGGCTGTGCGGTCCCGGGACGTCCGCCCAGAACGCGGCGAGCTCCTCCGGGCTCGCCGACCCCGGCCGCACCTCCCGGAACCGGTCCTCCAGCGCCTCCGGCAGCCCCAGGTGCAGGTCCAACCCGAAGGGCGCCCGCACCCGCTCCTCGAACTGCGCCTGGAGCGACCGGCCCGTGGCCCGGCGGACGACCTCGCCCACGATCGCGAACGTCACGAACCCGCCGTAGCCGTAGGCCGAGCCGGGCCGCCAGCACGGCCGCTGCCCGGCCAGTCGCCGGGCGATCAGCTCGTCGTCCGCGAGTTCGTCGGCGGTGAGGCCGCCGTCGACGCCGATCACGCCGGAGCGGTGCGTGAGCACGTCCCGCAGCGTTATCCGGCCCTTGCCCGCGGCGGCGAACTCCGGCCAGTGGTGCGCGACGGGCTGGTCCAGCTCCAGCGCGCCGTCCTGCACGAGCAGCGCCACCGCCAACGTCGCGGCGCCCTTGGTCGCGGAGTAGACCCCGGTCAGGGTGTCGCCGGTCACCGCGTCGCCGTCGTCGTCACCGGACCACAGGTCGACCACCAGGCGACCGTGCGCGTAGACCGCCAACTGGGCGCCGGACCCCGGGCCGACCGCGTCGGCGAACTCCTCGCGCACGGCCTCGAAACCCTCGGCTACCGTGCCCCGTACCTCGATGTCCCTCATCGTCCGGTCCGCTCCGATCGTCGTGTCACCGCTTCGTCGCGGCCATGACGCGCGGCCGGCCGGGAACGTGACCGGATCCCGCCGGTCACATCGCGGGCGTCCCGTTCGTCATCGGTTCGACCGCCGACACGAGAGGTGACCATGAACGACAGCGACTTCCTGGCCCGGCGCTTCGAGGAGCACCGCGGGCACCTGAAGGCGGTGGCCTACCGGATGCTCGGTTCCCTGACCGAGGCCGACGACGCCGTCCAGGAGGCCTGGCTGCGGCTGGCCCGCTCCGAGGCGGAGGACATCGACAACCTCGGCGGCTGGCTGACCACGGTCGTCGGCCGGGTCTGCCTCGACCTGCTGCGCTCACGCCGGCAGCGCCGCGAGGACCCGCTCGACGACCGCCTGCCCGACCCGGTCGTCACCGACGAGGTCGCCGACCCCGAGCACCAGGTGCTGGTGGCCGACTCGGTGGGCCTGGCGCTGCTGGTGGTGCTGGAATCGCTCAACCCCGCCGAACGGCTGGCGTTCGTCCTGCACGACCTGTTCGGCCTGCCGTTCGAGGAGATCGCCCCGATCCTGGACCGCACGCCGGTCGCGGCCAGGAAGCTGGCCAGCCGGGCCCGGCAACGGGTCCAGGGCGCGGCGCCCGCGCCGGACCCCGACCCGGCCGCCCAACGCCGCGTCGTCGACGCCTTCCTGGCCGCCGCGCGCGGTGGCGACCTCACGGCCCTGCTGGCCGTCCTGGACCCCGCCGTCACGCTGCGCGCCGACGGCGGCAAGGCGCTCGCCGGCATGCGGGTCCTGCACGGCGCCGAGGCCGTGGCCGGGCAGCTCGACACGTTCCACCGCATGGCCACCCTCGCGACCGCGCGTCCCGCGCTGGTCAACGGCACGGCCGGACTGGTCAACACCATCGACGGCGAGCTGTTCTCGATCATGGCGTTCACCGTCGCCGACGGGCGGATCGTCGAGATCGACATCCTGTCCGACCCCGACCGGCTGGCCGGCTTCGACCTCGACGGCTTCGGTCCCGACGACCTCGACGGCACGGACCGCGACGGCACGGGGCGCTGACGCCCGACGGCCCGCCCGGGGGCAGGACGGGCCGTCGGGTGGGGAAGAGCGCGGCGGCCGGGCGGCGCCGCCGAGCCCGGGTCTAGGCGGTGGCCAGGAACTTCTCCACCTGCTCCACGACGAACGCGTGGTCCTCGGCCTGGGGCAGGCCGGACACGCCGACGGTGCCGACCAGGCCGACGCCGGCCACGTTCACCGGGAACACGCCGCCGTGCGCGGCGTAGCGGTCGGGGTCGAGCCGCGAGTCCGCCTCGAACGTCTTGCCGCTCGCCCGGAAGCTCTCACCGACCCGGTAGGAGCTCTGCCCGTAGCGGTCCACCACGCGGCTCTTGCGGTCGATCCACTCGTCGTTGTCCGCCGACGTGCCCGGCAGCGCCGCGTGGAACAGCCGCTGCCGCCCCCGGCGCACCGAGATCGTCACCGGCAGCGATCGCTCCCGCGCGGCGGCCAGCAGGAACGCGCCCAGCGCGAGCGCCACCTCGTTGTCGAACGACGTGAACACCAGCCGGGACTCCTGCTCGACCAACGTCTCCAGCAAGCTCACAGCGACACCACCTGTCCGGTCCGGGCGGAGGCGAACGCCGCCTCGATCACGTCCAGCGCGCGCACGGCGGACGCCGGCTCGACCGGCAGCGGGCCGCCGTCGGTCAGCGCGGCCACCAGCAGCCGGTAGAACTCGGAGTAGGCGCCGGGCAGGCCGACGACCTCCTCCACGTCGTCCAGCACCCCCAACCGGCCATTTGTCGACAAATTGTCAAATGGCTTGCCGGTGTCCAGGGCCTCCTCCTGGCGGTCGAGGCCGTGCGAGACGTACGCGCCGGTCGAGCCCAGCACGCGGAACCGCGGCCCGTGGTCCGGCGCGGCGGAACTCGCCCAAAGGTGTGAACGCACCCCGTTCGCGTGCGTCAGCGCCACGAACACGTCGTCGTCCACCTCGACGCCGGGCCGCCGCAGGTCCAGTTCCGCGTACACGGTCGACACCGGGCCGAACAGCTCCAACGCCTGGTCGACCAGGTGCGCGCCGAGGTCGTACAGCAGCCCGCCGGCCTCCTCCGGCGCGCCGAACTCGCGCCAGTTGTCCCACACCTCCGGCGCCCACCGCTCGAACCGCGACTCGAACCGCGTCACCTCGCCCAGCGCGCCCTCGGCCAGCAGCGACCGGAGCGTGCGGAAGTCGCTGTCCCACCGCCGGTTCTGGAACACCGTCACCGGCACGTCCCGGTCCTCCGCCGCCTGGAGCACCTGGCGCGCGTCCGCCGAGGTCGGCGCGAACGGCTTGTCCACCACGACCGGGATGCCCGCCTCGATCGCCGCCAACGCCAGCGGCACGTGGGTCCGGTTCGGGGTGGCGACCACGACCAGGTCCAGCTCGAGCGCGAACAGCTCCTCGACCGTGCCCGGCAGCGCGACGCCGGGGTAGGTGGCCCCGACGTGCGCCCGGCGGGTGGCGTCCGAGGTGACGACGGCGCTCAGCTCCAGGCCGGGCGTCGCCGCGATGAGCGGTGCGTGGAACACGCGGCCGGCGATGCCGTAGCCGAGCAGTCCGGTGCGGAGAGGCATGGCAGTGATTAAAGCAACGGTGTGTAGTAAAAGCCAGGTGCGATGATGGACCCGTGGCCAACTTGCGCTTCCTGCGGGGGTACAACGACGCGGTGGTGCTCGGGTTGGCCAGATCCGGCGCCGTGACCAGGGTGGAGCTGGCCGACCGCAGCGGGCTCACGCCGCAGGCGGTGTCCAAAGTGGTGAGCAGGCTCATCGACGACGGCCTGCTGGTCGAGTCCGGCACCCGGAACGTGGGCGTCGGCAAGCCGCGCACCCTGCTCAAGCTCGTCGCCGACAGCAGGCTCGCGCTCGGCGCGCAGGTCGAGCGCGACGAGCTGCGCGTCGTGCTGACCGACCTCGCGGGCACCGTGCTCGACCGCGCGGTCGCGCCGCTGCCGCGCGACTTCGACCCGCCGACGTTCGTGGCGGAACTGCACCGGCTGGTCGACGGCCTGCGCAGCGACCGGCTCCGCAGCGACCGGCTCCTCGGGGTGGGCATCGGGTTCGTCGGCCCGCTGGACCACCGCACGGGCGTGGTGCACTACCCGACCGGCCTGTCCGAGTGGCAGGACGTGCCGCTGCGCGCGTTGGCCGAACGGCGGCTCGGCCTGCCGGTCGTGCTCGACAAGGACACCAACACGGCG
The DNA here is from genome assembly GCF_040639675.1 of Actinosynnema sp. NPDC023794. NCBI lineage: Bacteria > Bacillati > Actinomycetota > Actinomycetes > Pseudonocardiales > Pseudonocardiaceae > Actinosynnema > Actinosynnema sp. NPDC023794. The sequence goes on from NZ_JBFAFR010000029.1 coordinate 10,958, forward strand.
GTCGTGGCCGAGGCGTGGCGGCGCGGCGAGGAGCTGCGGGACGCCGTGCTCGTGCTCGTCGGCACGGGTCTGGGCATCGGCATGCTCCTCGACGGCCGCGTGCACCGGGGCGTGCGCACCAACGCGGGGGAGTACGGGCACACCACCATCCAGCTCGACGGCCCGCCGTGCGTGTGCGGGCGCAGCGGGTGCATCGAGGCGCTGCACAACCTCGCCGCCGCCCGGGGCGACCTGGTCGAGGCCACGTCCGTCGTCGGCGTCGCGGTGGCCGACCTCGTGCAGCTCCTGGACATCGACCACGTGGTGCTGGCCGGTCGCGCGGTGCTCGCCGAACCCGCCGCCTACCTGGACGGCGTGCGCGCCAGGCTGCCCAAGGACGAGTGGTTGCCGGTGGACGTGTCGATCACCCCGTTGGGTGATGACGTGGTCGCGGCGGGGGCGGCGATGCTCCTGCTGAGCGAGTTCTACGGCCGTCCCCGCTGACCGGAGCCGGCCGAATTGGGACATGCCCTGCTCACGGGCACCCGTGCGGGTGATTCACTGTGCGGCATGTATGCGCTCCGGTACGCCGTCGGCACCGACCCCGGCCTGCGCCGTGAAGCGAACGAAGACTCCGTGTACTTCAGCGAACGCCTGTTCGCCGTCGCCGACGGCATGGGCGGGCACGCGTACGGCGAAGTGGCGAGTTCGATCGCGGTGGCGGTGCTGGCCGACCTCGACGTCGACGCCGACGACCCACTCGGCGAGCTGGCCGGCGCGGCGCGGGAGATCGCGATCCGGCTGACCGACCTGGCCGAGGAGAACTTCGACATGCGCGGCATGGGCACCACGCTCACCGCGCTGCTGTGGGACGGCGAGCGGTTCGCGGTCGGGCACATCGGCGACTCGCGCTGCTACGTCGTCCGCGAGGGCGAGCTGACCCAGGTCACCCGCGACCACACCATGGTCCAGGCGCTGGTGGACGACGGGCGGATGGCCGCCGAGCAGGCCGCCGAGCACCCCGGCCGGTCCATGCTGATGCGCGCGTTGCAGGCGGGCAGCGCGCACGACCCGGACCTGTTCTTCCAGGACGTCGAGGCGGGCGACCGGTACCTGATCTGCTCGGACGGGCTGTCGGACGTGGTGGGTCCGGCGGAGATCGCCGAACTGCTGACCGCGTCCGCGGACGGTGACGAGGTCGTGCGGACGCTCATCGAGGCGGCCAACGCGCGCGGCGGGCCGGACAACATCACCTGCGTCGTGGTGGACGTGCTGCCGGCGGGCAACTCGTCGTGGCTGCCGACGTGGCTGACGCGCTAGGGGGCTGAGACGCCGAGGAGGTCGCGCAGCGCCGTTACCCCCGTGGGCGTGAGGCGCACGGCGCGACTCGTGCCGATGCCGCGCACCCAGTCCCGGGCGTGCAGGTGGGCGCACACGTGCGCGCCCGCCGTGCCGGCGAGGTGGGAGCGGCGCTCGGTCCAGTCCAGGCACGCCTTGGCCAGCGGGCGGCGGGTGGCCGGCGGGGTGAACGCGAGTTCGTCCTTGAGCCACGTGAGGCCGTCGTCGGTGAGGGCGAGGTCGTCGGTGAGCAGGCCGCGGGCCGTCATGGCGTCGGTGATGGCCACGCCGAGGCGTCCGGCCAGGTGGTCGTAGCACGTCCGGCCGCGGCGCAGCGCCTGGTTGGCGGTGGACGCGCGGAGCGTGCGCGCCGGCGGGTCGGTGGGACCCAGGTAGGCGAGCAGGTCCTCGAGCAGCCTGGCCTGCTTCGGGCCGGCCAGCTGGACGTAGCGGTGGCGGCCCTGGCGGCGTTCGGCCAGGAGACCGGCTCGGACCAGGCGCGTCAGGTGCTCGCTGGCCGTGGACGGCGCCACGTCGGCGGCCTCGGCCAGTTCACCGGACGTCCAGGCCCGACCGTCCATCAGCGCGAGCAGGAAGCGGGCGCGGCTGCGGTCGGCCAGCAGCGCGGCCAGGTTCGCCAGTTCGTCTGCGGCCATGGGGCCATTGTGCGCTCGTGACGGTTCGGCGCCGGCCGAAGTGATGGCGGCTTACGTTGGCGGCATGAACGAGCTGTGGGATTCGTCTTACGTGGTTCCGCCCGTGCCCGCGGCGGCGGCCGGGGTGGCTTGGCTGCGGTCGTCGGTGGCGCGGTTCAGCGAGGGTGACGACCACGTGCGGCGGCGGGCGTCGGTGGAGCGGGTGCTGTCCACTGTGGATCCCGGGGCGTTGCGGCGGCCGGGTGAGCCGGTGGCGGTGCTGGCGGAGGCGTTGGGGCTGCCCCGGTCCGTCGCGTCGGACGTCGCGGTGGTGGCGTCGTGCTACCAGCCGCACGTCGACGTGACCGGTGAGGCCGACGAGGCGGTGGCGCGGTTGGTCGCGGCGTGCGGTGGGGCGTGGGACGAGGAGACGGCGAACCTGATCGGGGTGCTGGTGCAGGCGTCCGGCGCGACCCGGGCGTTGATCGCGGGGGTCGAGCCGCCGGTGCCGGTGACGCGGCGGGTCGCGCCGGACGGTTCGGTGGTGGAGGTGGACCTGCGCGAGGCGTGGTTCGGGGGTGGGCGGCACGGGTGCCCGGGGCGGGCGCACGCATTGGCGCTGGTGGAGGGTGCGCGGGCGTTCCACCGGATGCACGACGAGTTCCTGGTGCTGCCGAACGCGTGGGACTTCGCGTCGGCGGCGGCTTTCGTGCGGGCCGGTTTCGGGGCGGTGGGCACGACGAGCCTGGGGGTGGCGGTGGCGCACGGGCTGCCGGACGCGGCGGGGGTGGCGCGGGCGGAGACGGTGGCGTTGGCGCGGCTGCTCGTGCGGCTGCCCGTGCCGGTGACGGTGGACGTGGAGGCGGGGTTCGGGGGTGACGTGCGCGCGTTGGCGGCGGAGCTGTGGGAGATCGGTGTCGCGGGCGTGAACGTGGAGGACGGGCGCGGGACGGGCTTGGCGGACCCGGCCGACCACGCGCGGATCGTGCGCGCGTTCAAGGAGACCGCGCCGGGCCTGTTCGTCAACGCCCGCGTGGACACGCACTGGCTGGGCGTCGACCGTGCGTCGACCCTGACCCGCGCGCGGACCTACGTCGACGCCGGCGCCGACGGCGTCTTCATCCCGGGTCTCGCCGAGGAGTCCGGGATCGCCGCCGCCGTCACCGCGCTCGACGTTCCCCTGAACACCCTGCCGTCACTGCCCACCGACACCCTCCGCGACCTGGGCGTCCGCCGCGTGAGCACGGGCTCGCTCCCGTTCCGCGCCGCCCTGGCCGCAGCCGTCGACACCGCCCGCGCCGTGCGCTCCGGCACCCCCACCCCCGCCGACCTCCCCACCTACCCCGAAACCACCTCCCTCTCAACCCCGTGAGTCCTACGTTCACAGCGCGAGAGTCCTACGTTCACGCACGCTGAGTTCAACGCTCGGACCGACCGCCCGGTATGCCGAGTGTTGAACTCAGGTGCTCTGAACGTAGGACTCTCGCGCCTGAACGTAGGACTCTCGCGAGGGGGTTAAGAGGGGTTGGTGGCGTGGGTCAGGGTTTCCCAGGCGACGAACAGGCGGTCGGTGGAGGCGGGGCGTTGGCGTTCGGTCAGGGTCTGGGTGTTGGTCATGGCGATGCCCAGGCGGGTGTGCAGGGCGTTGAACGCCACCTCGGTCGTCGGGCCCAGGGATTGATTGCGGGTGCCGCCGCACAGCCAGGACGGCATCGGCTCCAGCTGGTACCGGGAGTGCAGGCCGTAGGCGTGACGCAGGCGTTCACGGACTTCCGACCACAGGTCCTGGCCCTGGTGGTGGGCGGTCTCGGCGATGTGCGCGGCGGCGGCCAGGCCGAAGCCGGTGTGCGCGAAGTCGCGGCACGTCTCCTGCGACAGCCCGTTCACGAACGTGGTCTGCCCGTGCCAGTACGAGACGATCTCGTCACGCGTGTCGATGCCACTGCCCGGCGGCGTGCGCGGCAGCGCTCCGTCGGTGGTCAGGTAGACGTACGCGGGCATCCGGGTCCGGAAGATCGACACGGCCTCGTCGTACACCGCCCGGTCCTCCAGGAACACCGAGATCCCGAGCGTCGCCTCCATCATGGACAGTTCCCAGTTGCCGTTCGTCTTCGCCCGACCGTCGACGATCTCCGGCAGGTAGACCTCGCGCAGCATGGTCGCGAACCGGCCCGAGTTCGGCCATTTCCCGTGCACGTGCTTGATGATCTCCGCCGCACGCGGCCACGACGAGCCCGCCCACGCGGTCTGCAGCGGCGCGTTGCTGTTGGTGTGATCACGGATCGTCGCCGACCACGCGTCCATGATCTCGATCGCCTTCGCCGCGTAACGGCTGTCCCGCGTCACGTACCACGCCAACGCCGTCGTGTACGCGGCCAACGCGTCCTCACGCTCGTCCGTGCACCCGTAGTTGGGGTTGGAGTACGACCCGCACTCCACCACCGCACGCGGTTTCGGCACACGTGACAGCGAGGCGAACGGGTGCGCCACCATCTGGTCGAACGCACCGCGCCACGGCTGCGCGCCCGCGTTCACCTTGGCCCGCACGAAGTCCAGCTGTCCCTTGCTCACCAACACCCCGGGGTGGGTGAACGTGGCGGGCGCCGCCGGGGACTGCGCGGGCGCCACCACCAAGCCGACCGCCACCAACGCGGCGGTGAAGAGCGATTTGCCGACCATGACCCCGAGCTTGTGTGGTCTGGACCACATTCGTCAACACCGTTCACGGTGGTGAAACGGCCACGCCGTCCGCTTCCGGCCGGGTGCGCGACCGGCCGTGACGCGCCCGGCCGGAAAGCGGCAGCAACAACGCCGGCACGAGCACCACGACCGCCACCGCGACCACGCCGCCGAACACCCAAGCCCCGTACACGGCGAACGAGAACACCTCGCTGCCCAGCCCCGCCACCGAGGTCACGGTCGCCCGCGCGTCACCGGTGATCCGCGACTGCAACCGCGCCTCCGCGCTCACCCACACCAGCCGGTACACCCCGTAGTACACCGCCAGACCCGCCAGCCCGAACGGGTGCGCGACCACGCCCAGCACACCCAACAACACCGCCGCACCGCCCAGCAGGACGCCCGACGGCAGCCGCGTCCCGCCCAACGCCGCCCCCGCCGCACCGGCCAACGGGATCGCCAACGTCGCCAGCGGCGCCAACGCGACCGGCACGCCCCAGTCCGCCGCGACCAGCGGGAAGTACTCCTCGAACGCGTCCAGGGCCGCCAACACCGCCACCACCAGCACGGCGAGCCGCACGTCCACCGCCCGCACGGTCTCCGCCAGCCCGGACCGCAACACGGCCAGGTAGCCGGAGGGTTCCGGTCGCGGCGTCTCCGGCAGCCGGGTCGCCACCAGCGCCGCGCCGAGGCACGTCGCCACGCTCACCCACCCGACGAGCGCGAACCCGCCCGCCGAGAACAGCACCACGGCCAGCAGCGCGGCCGGGATCTGCGCCAGCAAGCCGACCGCCGTGACGCGGCCGAGCACCCGCCCGAAGTGCGACGACGCACCGACCGCCGCCAACCCGTCGTGCAGCAGCGCTTCCAGCGCGCCGGACGACATCGCCCCGCCCACGCCCCACAGCACGAATCCCACGGCGAATCCGCTGAACCCGGGCAGCACGGTCCACAACGCGTAGCCGGCCGCCTGGCACACGCCGGCGCCGACGATCGACCACTTCCGCGAGAACCGGTCCGCGAACGCGCCGAACGGGACCTCCGCCACGACCGCGACCGTCGACCAGATCGCGAACAACGCGGAGACCTCGGCGTCCGACAACCCGGTGGACACGAACAGCAGCGCGTACAGCGGGTAGATCGGCACGGTGTCGGCCGGCACCGCCCAACCCACCGCGAGGCGGGCCAGCGGCCGAGCCGGGGGCGGTACGGGGCGTCAACCGAAGCGCATGGCTGGAGGCTAACCCGCTCCCGGCTCGGCCGTCGCGCCGTTTTACCCGGCCACCGGCGACGATTCCGGAGCCGGCTCACCGGACTTCCGACGCCGCGACCGCACAGCCGCCACGGCGTCGATCGCCAGGAACGCCAGCAGGCTCAGCCCGAGCAGCGGGATGAACCAGCCGACGGCGGCGGCCACCACCAGCACGGCCACGAGCTGCGCCCGCGGCACCTTCCGCCACTGCCCGCGCGGCACCGGCCGGCCGAAGCCGACGGTCGGCCGGCGCAGCCACCAGATCCGGTAGCCCAGGACCACCAACGCCACCAGGCCGAGCCCGACGGCCAGCAGCAGGAGCTGGTTGGGCCAGCCGAACAGCACGCCCATGTGCAGGTCGATGCCCCACCGGGTCAGCTTCGCCGCCAACGGGTAGTCGGCGAAGCGCACCTGGTCCACCACCTGCCCGCCGGAGACGGCGACCGCGTCCACCTGCGTGGGCCAGGCGCGGTCGATCTCGGTGACGTTCCACGCCATGCCCGCCATCGGCGGCACGGTGATCTCGATGAGCCCCGCGTCGATGCCCGCCGAACGGGCGTGGGTCAGCACCGAGTCGACCTCGCCGGGCATCACCGGGATCGGGTTGGACATGTCGTGCCCGGCGTGGTCGCCGCCGCCCTCCAGCGCCGGCGTGGTCCAGTCGAGCGCCTGGCGCACGGCGGCGACGTTCTCACCGGCGTAGGCCGACCACGTCAACCCGGTCGCGGACAGGAACAGCGCGCCCACCAGCACGGAGAGGCCGACGGTGGCGTGCTTGCGCGTGGTCGGCTTCGTGCGCTGGGTCCGACGGCGGCTGAACCACAGGAGAACGCCGCCCAGTGCCACGACCCACAGCCAGGACGCGGCCAGCTCGCTGTAGAGCCGACCGGGTTCGCCGAGCAGCAGGTTGCGGTGGATCTGGTCGATGGTGGTGCGCAGCGGCAGCACGCCGCTGGTGCCGTAGGTCATCAGCTCGCCGACCACGGCGCCGTCGGCGGGGTTCACGAACACGGTCGGCCGCGCGTCGCCGTCGGACGCGAACAGCACGCGGGTCGTCGCGCCGGGCTCGGGCGCGGGGCGGATGGCGACCAGCTCGTCGTCCGGCCGCGTGGCCACCGCCGCCTTCACCTGCTGCGACAACGGCACGGACGACGACGACTCGGGCACGCGGAGCTGGTCGGAGTAGAGCCACGACTCCAACTGCGGTGTCGCGGCGTACAGCACGCCGGTGAGGGCGGCGATCAACACGAACGGGCCGACGAGCACGCCCGCGTAGAAGTGGAAGCGCAGCACGAGGCCGCGCCAGGACTCGGTCATGGCGGGAACTCCTGGGTATGGGGGGATGCCACCGGTCCCGCGAGGCGGGACGGTGGTTGGGGGAAGTGCGGATACCTAGGAGTGGGGCGGGCCGCGACGGGGCAGCGTGCGGCGGCGCAGCACCTCGGACAGGGGCTGCTGCGGGTGCGCGGCGATCGGGATGCGCAGCGGCGCGAACGCGGGCGGCGCGCCCAGCCTGCGCGGCAGCACGGCCGCGATGGCGGCGGCCAGCCGGAACACGGCCCGCTCGAAGCCCGCCAGGGCCGCGACGACGATCGCCGTGGCGACGAGGTGGGCCAGCAGCATCGACGGCGACGGGAGCACCTCGCGCGGGTGCCGCGAGAGCACGGCCAGGAACACGTGCGCCGCCACCTGGACCACGCCGACCAGGCCGAGGAGTTCGGTGAACCCGAGTTGCCGGTCGGTCAGCGGCACGCACGTCCACGCGATGGCCAGCGCGAACACCAGCACGTGCGGCAGGGACGGCAGGTGGCCGCCGCCGCTCGCGTGGGCGAGCACGGCCAGCAGCCCGGTGGACAGCCCGACCGCGCCGCAGCGCATCGCGCGCGCGATGCCTCGGGTCGGTGCCGGTGCCACGCTTCCGCAGCGTAGTGGCCTCGTCCAGGGCGGAAGAAGGACTGATGTCCGGCGCGGCGACGACGGGCTCGCCGGACTCCGTTGTCCGGGCGACCCCTATTCGTCGTTATCCGCACCGGTCGGGTGGAATGTTCCCCATTCGGGTGGAATATCGCCGGTCAGTTGTAGGGCATTCCGCCGAACGGGCTGGTGGAGAGATCCGCGGCAGTCGTGAAGACGGCGACCAGCAGGGCGGCGATGAGCACTCGGGCGATTCGCATGCGTTCTCCAGTCGACGGGGACGGGGGAATTCCGGCGATTACCGTGGCAGCAGTCGGAGGGACGCGGAGCGGAATCGGCGTGAACAAACGGCTAACTGGTTGACGATCAGGTTAATTGGCAAACAATGTAACATCTTGTTAACCTGCCGTTTGCACCGTATTCTCACGGTGTGCGTGCCGTCACCCTGCGTCTCGCCGGCCGCGAGCGCGAACTCGGCCGCCTCTCGGCGCTGGTGGACGACCTGGCCCAGGGGCGGGGCACCGCGCTGCTCGTCGAGGGCGAGCCGGGCATCGGCAAGACGGCGCTGGTCCGCGCGGCGTGCGAGGTCGCGGCGGCCCGCGGCTTCCGGGTGTGCCGGGGCGCGGGCGACGAGCTCGGCCGCGCCCTCCCGCTGTTACCCCTGCTGGACGCGCTCGCCGTGGCCCGGTCGGAGAGCGCCGCGGTCACCGCCGAACGCCTGCTGGCGCGCGTGGACGACCTCTGCGCGATCGGCCCGGTGGTGCTGGTGCTGGACGACTTGCAGTGGGCGGACGAGGCGAGCGTCGCGGTGTGGCGGCGGCTGGCGGGCCTCGTGCCGCAACTGCCGCTGCTGCTGATCGGCGTGCTGCGGCCGTTGCCCCGCCGCGACGACGTGGCCGCGCTGCGCAAGGGCGTGACCCGGCTGCCGCTGCCGCGCCTCGCGCCGGCCGACGTGGTGGAGCTGACCGGCCGGCTGGTCGGCGGCACGCCCGACGAGGCGTTGGCGCGGCTGGCCGAGGACGCCGGCGGCAACCCGCTCTACCTGGTCGAACTGGTCGAGGCTCTGGTGCGCGGGTCCGCGATCCAGGTCGACGCCACGGGCACGGCCCGGTTGGTGGACGCGGGCGTGCCGCCGTCGCTGTCGGCGGCCATCGCGGACCGGATCGGGTTCCTCGGCGCGGACGTGCGGCGGGTGCTCGTGGCCGCCGCGCTGCTCGGCGTCGACTTCCCGGTCGCCGACCTGGCCGCCGTGCTCGGCGTGCGCGTGGTCGAGCTGCTGCCCGCGTTGCAGGAGGCGACCGTGGCGGGCGTGCTGGTGGACGGCACGGCCGGCCTGTCGTTCCGGCACCCGCTGGTGCGCACCGCGCTGTACGACGAGGTGCCCGAGGCGGCCCGGGGCGCGTGGCACACCGAGGCGGCACGGGCGCTGGCCGACACCGGCGCGGGCGTGGACCGGGTGACCCGGCAGCTGCTCGCCGCCGACGACCGGCTGCCCGACTGGGTGGCGGACTGGCTGGTCGTGCACGGCTCGATGCTCGTCGCGCACGCGCCCGAAGCCGCCGTAGACCTGTTCAGCCGGGTCGTGGTCGCGCCGAACACCGGCGTCCGGCGCGGCGTGCTGCTGGCGCACCTGGCCGAGGCGCGGTTCCGGCTGGGCGACCACCACGGCGCGGAAGCCGTCGCGCTGGCCGGGCTGGAGCACGGGACGCTCGTCGACCTGCACTGGACGTTGGCGCAGTGCCGCAGCATGACCGGGCGTTCGGCGGAGACGTTGCTGGAGGTCGAGCGCGCCCTCGCGGCGCCGGACGTCACCGCGTCGGACCGGACGCGGCTGCTCGTGCTGGCCGCCCGCGCGCACTGGGACATCGGGCGGCTGGACGACGCCGAACGTCTCGCGCAGGCCGCGCTGGTCGGTGGTGACCGGTGGGCCACGAGCTGGGCGCTGCACGTGCGCACGATCGTGGCGATGGCGCGCGGCCGGATGACCGAGGCGCTGCCGCTGTTCGACCGGGCGCTGGCGGTGGCCATGGGCGAGCCGGCGACGTCGGACCTGCGGCTGCTGCTCCAGATCAACCAGGCCGTGACGTTGGGCGAGCTGGACCGGGGCGCGGAGGCGATCGCGTCCGCTCAGGTGGTCCGGCACGCGGCCGACCAGGTCGGCAACCTCGTGCGGCTCGGGCAGGCGCAGAGCGCGCTGGGCCAGCTGCTGCTGGACGCCGGCCGGTGGGACGAGGCGCTGGTCGACGTCGACCTGCTGGCCGACGACCTGAAGCACCCGATGGTGTCGCGGTGCGACCACGGCGTGGCGGCGTTGATCCACCTGCACCGCGGTGACGCGGCGGGGGCGCGGCGGCACCTCGACGCGGCGGGCACCGGACTGGAAGGGCACGTGATCGGGCCGTTGGCGCTGGCCGTGAGCCTGTCGCTGGAGCAGGCCGGCCGGGTGCGCGAGGCGTGGTCGGTGCTGACCGGGTGGAACGGCGCGGAGGACCTGCTGCCGGACTTCGTGCGGCTGGCCGTCGAGCTGGGCGAGGACGCCTCCGCCGCGGTCGCGCACGCCGAGTCGCTGGCCGCCGAGCCGTCGACCGCGGAACCGGCCGTGCCGCACCGCCGGGCGTCCGCCGCCTACTGCCGGGCGCTGGTGTCCGCCGACCCGGTCGGGCTGCTGCACGCGGCCGAGGAGTACCGGGTGGCGGGCCGGCCGCTGTTCCGGGCCAAGGCGCTGTCGGCGGCGGCGGAGCTGTTCGCGTCGGCGGGCGATCGGACGTCGGCGCGGGCGGCGTTGAGCCACGCCGTGGACGTGCACGCGGAGCTGGGCGCGGACTGGGACTCGACCCGGCTGCTGGCCCGGTTGCGCGACCACGGCATCCGGCGCGGCCCGCACGCCAAGCACCGGCGGGCCACGCACGGGTGGGAGAGCCTGACGCCGATGGAGCTGAAGGTCACCGAGCTGGTCGTGTCCGGGTTGTCGAACCGGCAGATCGGGGAACGGCTGTTCCTGTCCGGCCGCACGGTGGCCACGCATGTGTCACACGTGCTCGCGAAGCTCGGGGTGCGGTCGCGCACCGACATCGCCCGCGAGGGCATCCGTCGCCTCGGCGCGTCGGGCTAGTCGGTAGCGCAACGGCAGCAGGTACCACCAGAAGCTGAACCAGGCGACGATGCCCGCGGTGATCCACACGGCCGGCCACCGGCCGAGGACCACGTCGAGGATCAGCAGCAACGCGGCGGCGAGCGCGAGCTTGAGCAGCACCAGCCCCGCCAGCAGGAGGTGGCTCGACGTGCGCACGAGCTGCGTCTTGAGCCGGCGGCGGAACACCAGGCGGTGGAACGGCGCGGGCGCGATCAGCAGCGCGGTCGACGTCGCGCCGAGCACGAGGCTCAGCACGTAGACGTCGAGCTGGAAGGTGTTGAGGCTGCCGAACCTCGGCGTGAACGCCAACGTGAGCAGGAACGCCAACAGCAGCTGGACACCGGTCTGCGCGACCCGCATCTCCTGCAGGATCTCGCCGTAGTTCCGGTCGATCCGCTGGGCGGGGCTCTCGTCGCGGACGGGGGTGTTCCACTTGTCGTCGTTCATGGGTCCACTGTGTCCCCGCGCGGTTGCGAAGACATCGGTCGGCCTACGTAGACGCGAGCCCCGGGAAGTTGTCGCGTGCCCAGGTGGCGTAAGCGGTCGCCGGGCGTCCGAGCACCTCGGCCACGTCGTCGGTCAGGAACGAGCCCTCGCCGGTGAGCGCCGCCCGCAGACCTTCCGCGTACTCCGGCGGCAGCGCCGTCAACGGCAGGTCCACGGTGGACAGCGTGCGGCCGAGGACCTCGGACAGCACGGCCACCTGGTCGGGCACGCTCAGCAGTTCCGGCCCGGTGAGCGTGTACGTGCGGCCGTGGTGGTCGTCGTCGAGCAGGGCGCGCACCGCCGCCTCCGCCAGGTCGCGAGGGTCCACGACGCCGAACTCCGTCGTGCCCATCGGGTTCGGGATCGGCTCGCCCGAGGCGACGTGCGGCGCCCACTGCAGCGAGTTCGTCGCGAACATGCTCGGCCGCAGCAGCGTCCACACCGGGAACGCGCGGGCCGCCTCCTCGCCGGGACGGTGCCACTCGCCGACCGGGCCGACCGGGATCGAGGACAGCTTCACCACCTTCCGCACGCCCGCGCGCCTCGCCGCGTCGAGCACGGCCGAGTCGTAGGACGGCAGGTCGGAGGTGCCCGGGCCGAGCAGGAACACCGCGTCCACGCCCTCCATCGCCCGGTCGAGGGACGCGGGTTCCGCGTGGTCCCCGCGCACCTGGTTGCCGGACGGCGTTCGTGACAGGGCGCGGAACGCGGTCCCGCGGTCGGTGAGGAGGCGGACGACTTCACGGCCGGTGGTGCCGGTGGCACCCGTGATCAGCAACATGGGACGAGTCTCGGCGTCCGGGGTCGGGAACGTCTTGGACGTTCCGGCGGTTGTCGTGTGCGTGGAGCGACGTTTGCGGCCGTGGGTCGCCGGTATCGGCACCCAGTCGTTCGGTGGCGGGAAGTTCGTGCACGCGCCGGACACGGCCACCACGCTGGTGCTGTGCACGGCGTCGGCCGGCGCGTTCGTGGTCGGTCCGCGCGACCGGGCGCGCTACGTGACCGGGCGGGAGGGCGCGCGGCGGACCGTCGTGCGGTTGACGCCAGGTCGGGCGCAGGCGGTGCTGGACGTGCCGGTGGACGGGCTGGCCGGTCGGGTCGTGCCGCTGAGCGAACTGTGGGGCCGGCCGGTGGGCGACGAGGCCGCGTTGCGGTCGGCGCTGCTGAGCCGGGTCGAGTCGACCGACCCGGAGCGGTCGGACCTGGTGCACGCGGCGGCGCGGCTGCTGCGGACGCGGGGCGTGGCGGAGACGGCACGGGCGCTGGACGTCAGCGAACGGCACCTGCGCACGTTGTTCACCAGGGCGGTCGGGCTGTCGCCCAAGCAGTACGCGCGGGTCGACCGGGTGCGGCGGGTGGTCGCCCGGGGCGAGCGCGGCGGGTGGGCGCGGCTGGCGGCGGAGCTGGGCTACTACGACCAGGCCCACCTGAGCCGGGAGTTCCGGGCCACGATGGGCGTGCCGCCCGGCGCGTACGTGGCGGGGAACCTGCCCGAGGCGACCTACTGCTAGACGTCCTGCTGGAGGTCGCGGGCGAAGAACAGCGCGACCTCGCCGCCGGCGGGCGTGCCCCGGTAGAACGTGGTGTCCAGGCCGCACAGCGCGAACCCCAGCCGTCGGTAGGCGCGCACGGCGGGCACGTTCACCGACGACGTCTCCAGCCACGCGGTCAGCGCGCCGTGCTCGCGGCCGTGGGCGCAGGCGTGCTCCACCAGCGCCCGGCCGATGCCGCGCCCCCGGTGTCCCGGCGCGACGGTGACCTGCCGGATCACCAGCCGCCGGTGCCACTCCTCCAGGTCGACGGTGACGAACCCGCGCACGCGCGGCCCGTCGGCGGCGACGAACACCGTGCCGTCCGGGTCGTCGTCGGGCGGGAAGACCTTGTGCAGCGGTGGGTCCACCGGGGTGGGGCGCAGCGTGAAACCCTCCGGCGCGGCCACGACTTCGAGCACGGTGTCGGTGGTGAACGAGTCGTCCAGCGCGGCGACCTGGTCGAGGTCGGCGGCCTTGGCGGTGCGCAGCTCCACCGCGTCCACCGTACAGCCGGCGCGGCGCTACAGCCGGGCGCGGCGCACGGCGGAGGACGTGATCCAGGCGGCCGTGCCGACCAGGCCCACCACGGCGGTCCACAGCGCCGGCCGGTTGCCGAGCACGTCGGCCAGCACGCCTCCGACCAGCGCGCCGAACACGATCATGGCCCGGTTGACCGACCGCATGGTGGCGTTCATCCGGCCCATGAGCCGGTCGGGCGTGATCGACTGCCGGTAGGCCATCTCCACCGGGGCGTCCAGGATGGCGGACAGGAAGAACACGAACTGCGCCGCGCACAGCAGCACGAACCCGGTCGTGCTCGACGTGGCCAACGGGGCCAGCGCGTAGCCGACCGGGGTGAGCCAGCGGGCAGCCACGATCACCGGGCCGACGCCGAACCGCCGTCCCACCCGCCCGGACAGCGACGCGCCGACCAGCCCGCCCACACCGCCCACCGCGAACGTCACGCCGTACAGGAACGCGTCGAAGCGCAACTCGTCGAGCACCAGCATCGTGTAGGCGGCGCCGGCCGTGGAGATGAACAGGAACCAGGCGTGCGACCCGATGGCGAGCGGGCGGAGCACCTCGTGCCGGTAGACCCACCGCAGGCCTTCCCGCACCTCCCCGCGCAGGTCGCGCTCCGGCGGCGCCTCGACCGGCCGTTCCGGCGTGCGCAGGGTGGCCAGCACCAGGCCCGACACCAGGTACGAGACGGCGTCGACCAGCACGGCGAGCGGTCCGCCGATGAGCTTCACCAACCCGCCCGCGACGAGCGGCCCGACGGCCTGGGCGCCGGCCCGGGTCTGCTCCAGGCGGGCGTTGGCCTCGGTGAGGAGTTCGGTCGGCACGAGCAGCGGCAGGAACGACTGGTGCGCCGCGTCGTAGAACAGGGACAACGTCCCGAACACCACCATCAGCCCGATCAGCGACGGCATGCCGAGCGTGCCGGTGAAGGCGGCCAGCGGGATCAGCGCCAGCACGGCGGCGCGGGCCAGGTCCGTGCCGATCAGCACCGGCCGACGTCGACACCGGTCCACCAGCGCGCCCGCGACCAGCCCGAGCAGCAGGTACGGCAGCCAGCGCGCGGCTTCGAGCATCCCCGCCTCGGTGGCGGACGCGCCCAGCGTCAGCACCGCTACGGCTCTCAGCGCCAAGGTGGTGATCGCCGTGCCGACCAACGACACCGCGTCCGCGGCCCAGAAGCGGACGAACTCCTTGTGGTGCAGCAGTTTCGCGTCGCCGCTCATGCGGTCACCCCCACGGCCATCCTGGCAAACGCCGACCGCTCCCGGTCAGCGCCTCCCCGGCGTCTCCGGCAGCCGGGCGAGGACGCCGTCCAGCCCTTCGCGGGTGATCACGGGGTCGTCGCGGTCGAGGCCGAACGTCACGTGGTGCCAAGGGCCGAGCCGGTGCCACGTGAGCGCGCGTGCCCGCTGGTCCTCGGTCACGCCGTACGCGTCGGCGACGGCCGCGGCGAAGGACGGCGCGGTGTCGTGCAGGGCCCACGCGAGGTCGAGCGCGGGGTCGCCGAGGTGGACGTCGCCGAAGTCGATCACGCCGGTCAGCACGCCGTCGGCGGTCAGCACGTGGTCGGGGCCGAGGTCGCCGTGGACGAGCGTGCCGCCGGCCAGCCGCCGTGCCGCCGCGAGCAGCTCGTAGGCGGTTTCGCGGCGCTCCGCGGGCAGCAGCGGCACCACGTCGGCCTCGAACCGCGGCACGGTGTCGCCGGGTGGCCGGGTCGGCACGCCGAGGCGGCTCGCCTCGTCGGCGGGGCAGTCGTGCAGCGCGCGCAGGAACAGCCCGAGCTCCCGTCCGTGACCGCGCCCGGGGTTGGTGAGGGGTTCGCCGGGCACGAGCACGTGCCGCACGACGAGCGGTTCGTCGGACACCACTCCGGGCACCGGCACGGGCAGCGGCAGGCGAGGCGCGAGCCACGGCATCAACCGGGTCTCCCGGCGCAACTGCGCCGCCACCTCCGGCCGCCGAGGGCGCCGCTCGACCCACCGGCCGTCCACCAACCGCGCGAGGCTGTCCCAGCCGCCGTCGAAGTCGCCGTGGCTCACGGCGCGGGCACGCCCGACCGCGTCTCCTGAGGGCACCTGCGCACCATCGCCTCCTCCCAGCCGGTTCGGGCCGAACGGTACCGGCGGGACCTGCGTGCGACCGAGCCGATTTCCCGTCGCGCCGGCGGTGCGGTCAGCCGTCACCGCGCGACCGGGCCCGCTCCTCCAGCAGGTCCGGCCGTCGGTCCGCGTCGAGCGCTCCACCCGCCGCCGACGCGTTCAGCACCGGGTTGTAGGACCCCAGCAGCGGGTCGGTGCCGCTGACCGCCTCGCCGGTCGGTCGCCAGTACTTGTTGAAGTCGTCGACGATGGTGGACGTCGGTTGGCCGCCGACGTACTCGGCCACGTCGACGCCGAGGTGGGCGAGCAGGACCGGGGTGCCGAGCGGGGAAGCCAGTCCCACCACGTCGAGCAGGAACGTCTCCGGCGGCACGTCCGCCCCGCCCAGGTAGGCGAGCGTGTGGCCCATCAGGGCGCCCCAGCCCAGCGCGGTCGACACGGCTTCGAGCCCCGCTTTCGGGATGACGCCCGCCGGACCGGCCAGCAGGGCGGCGTCGCTCGCGACGCTGAGGCCGGTGCTCGCGTCGCCGCTGACGTCGGCCAGCGCGCTGATCGTGTTCGCGTTGTCCTGGACGAGGTGCAGGGCGTGCTCGCCGAGCCCTCGTGCCGCGGCCAACTGCTCGATGATCTGCCGGTGGTCGATCGGCCCCGGCGCCGTGATCCGCGCGGCGGAGGCGGTGATCTCCGCGGCGATGGCGGACGCCAGGTCGGCGACGATCTGGTCCTGGATGCGGCGTCCGATGACCGGGGGCAGCGCGGCGGCCATGCCGAAGCTGACGAGGTTGAGGTGGATGGCGTCGCGGATGTGGTTCTTGACCCCCTCGACCTCCAGCGCGAACCGCCCGGCCCGTCCGGCGAGCTCGTTCATGTCCTGCTCGACCGCGCCGAGCGCGGCGAACACCTCGCCCAGCTTGCCCAGCAACGCCTGACCCGCCGGGTCCGGCCAAGCGCCGGCGAGCCCGCTCACGTTGGTCGACCTGAGCGCGTGGACGGCCGCTGCGGCGTCCCGCCAGCCGAAGAACAGGTCGACCGCCGCGGTCTCGTCGGTCTCCGGCCAGCCGGTGATCGCCTTGACCGCCGGCCACAGGCCCAGGGCGCTGGTCGGTTCCCCGATGGGCATGCCGAGTCCTCCCGATCAGCGCGGGAAACCCGCGGCGGCACGCTGGTCTGCGGCCACGTAGTCGGCCACACCGTCCTGACCCGCCTTGACGACCGCGGGCACGGCGGCCAACGCGCGGTCGGCGCCCTGCTTCACGGGTTCCGGCACGTAGACCGAGCGGAACGCGTCGGCCAGCGGACCGGCGCCGATGCCCGCCTCACCCGCGTCGATCGTGGCGCGGTGGCCGCGCCAGGCGTCGGTGGCGAGCTTGCCCTCGACGTCGATCCCGTTCAGCTCGAAGCGGGCGGCCTCGGGCGAGAGCTCGACGCCGCTCATCGGGCACCCCGTTCGGCGCGGTCGAGGGAGGTCAGGAAGGGGTCGAAGTCGAGGTCGGCCGTCTTCGGGGTGGCGTCGGCCGGCAGGAACCGGCGCACCAGCGTGAAGACCTCGGCCTGGGCACGCGCCACCGCGCGGTGGATGGTGGCGGTGATGGTCGTCGCCAGGGCGGCGGAGTCGGCGGTCCGGTAGATCCGCGGGTCCAGGCCCAGCTCGATCACCTCGCCGCGACCGCCGACGACGGCGCTGACGAGGCCGTCGTCGGACTCGGCGGTCGCGCGGACCTCGGCCAGCGCGCGCTGGATCGTCTTGACCTCGTCGGCGAGGCGTTCGTGGTCGACCGGGTTCACTGGACCCTCGTTCCCGTGCGGCTGCTGGGGCGTTCGAGCGAAGTGTGGGGCAGGTCCCGGACCTGTCGGGGTGCGCTGACAGGTTCCGGCCACCCGTGCGACCGGTGATGGTCACCGCCGTGGTCGTCCGCAGCCTCCTCGGTAGCATCGAAGCCGTGACGGAGTGGGCCCGGGCCGCGATCGCGTCGCTGGAGGCCTCCCGTGCGGACGAGGAGCCGACGCCGTTGCGGCGCTTCCCGTTGCCCGGGGACGGTTCGGTCGAGCTGTTCGTCAAGGACGAGTCGCTGCGCCCCACCGGCAGCCTGAAGCACGGTTCCGCGCGCGCCCTGCTGCTGGACGCGCTGCGGCGCGGCCTGGTCGCCGAGGGCACGCCGCTGGTCGGGGCCACCAGCGGCAACCTGGCCGTGGCCACGGCGTACTTCGCGCGGATGCTCGGCCTGCCGTTCACCACCGTGGTGCCGAGGCGGACCGGCAGGGCCAAGCTCGACCGCATCGAGGCGCACGGCGGGCGTTGGCTGCCGTGCGACCCGCCGTTGGCGGTCTACGAACGGGCCGCACGGTTGGCCGAGGAGACCGGCGGCCACCACCTCGACCACCTGGCCGCCCTGGGCGGTGCGGTGGACCGCGACGACGGGTGGAACCTGGCCGCCGAGGTGCTGCGCGACCTGGACCGGCTCGGCCGTCCCGCGCCCGCGTGGGTCGTGACGGGCGTGGGCACGGGTGCGACGTCGCGCGCGATCGGCCGCCACCTGCGCCGGCACGGCCACCCGACCAGGCTGGCCGTGGTGGACCCGGAGAACTCCGCGTACTTCCCCGGCTGGACCACCGACTGCGCCGACTACGCGACCGGCCTGCCGTCGAGGATCGAGGGGATCGGGCGGCCGCGGGTCGAGCCGCCGTTCGACGGCGAGGTGGTGGACCTGGTGATCCCGGTGCGGGACGCGGTCAGCGTGGCCGCGACGCGCCACCTCCGCGCGGTGACCGGGTTGGTCGCGGGTCCGTCGGCGGGCGCGTGCCTGTTCGGCGCGTTCCACCTGGTGGCGGGGATGCGGGCGCGCGGTGAGAGCGGCGCGGTGGTGATGGTGCTGGGTGATTCCGGCCTGCCGTACGCCGACACGTACTACGACGACGGCTGGGTGGCCGCCCGGGGCTGGGACCTGACCGGGCCGACGGCCGCGCTGACCCGGTTCACCGAGGACGGCACGTGGCCGTGACCGGTCAGGGCGTGGCCCGGCGGTAGTGCCGCCGAACCCGCGCCAACCGGGCCTCGGCCCGCTCCTGCTGGTCCATGCCGGCCTGGACGCGCTCCCGCAGGCGGTCCGCGACGACCTCGCCCAGCGGCGCGTCGGGGTGCTTGCGGAACCACGCGGGTCGACGGTCGCGCGCGACCTGCTCGGCGCGGTCGGCCGACGCCTCGTCGGCCCGCCCGAGCGCCGCGCGCAGCGCCTGGTCGGCGTGGTGCCGGTCGGCGCGGTGGGCGAGCCGCTTGCTGCGGGGGGTGTTCCTGCGGGAGCTCTTGTCGTTCTCGCCGTAGGTGTTGCGGCGGTCCTTGGCGTAGCTCAGCCGCTTCTTCTCCTGCGGGCCTTTCCGCACCACCGCCACCCCTCCGTCGATCACGTCCGCCGGACGGTACCGGGGCGGCACGCCGGTGGCCGAGCGGTTCTTCCCGGGCGCACGGTCGTCCGACGGGCGCTTCGAGGGCGGCGCCGCGAGCGGTTGACATCGGCGGCTGGGCGCACATACTCCACGCGCTCGCCGATCCGAGCAGGCGGTCCATGGTCGAGCGGTTGACCCTGGGCTCCGCGTCGGTCAGCGAGCTGGCGAAGCCGTTGGAGATGTCCCTCCCCGCGGTGGTCCAGCACCTGCAGGTGCTGGAGGCCGGCGGCCTGGTGCGGACCGAGAAGGTCGGGCGGGTGCGGACCTGCCACGTCGTGCCGTCCGCGTTGCGCCAGGCCGAGCAGTGGATCACCGAGCGCCGCACGACCTGGGAGAGCCGGCTCGACCGGCTCGACGACTACCTGAAGGAGCAGTCATGACCGTGGAGCACGCGACGTTCACGCTGGAACGCGACTACGACGCGCCGCCCGCCGCGGTCTTCGCCGCCTGGGCGAGACCCGAGGCGAAGTCGCGCTGGTTCGTCGGCCCGGACGAGTGGGTGGCCAAGACGCTGGAGCAGGACTTCCGCGTGGGCGGCGAGGAGCGCGTCAGCGGCGGGCAGCCGGGCGGCAAGGTCTTCCACTACGCGGCCCGCTACCAGGACACCGTGCCCGACGAGCGGATCGTCACGACCTACGAGATGCACATGGAGGACACGCGCATCTCGGTGTCGGTCGCCACGGTGGAGTTCACGCCCTCGGGCGGCGGCACGCGGCTCGTCTGCACCGAGTCGGGCGCGTTCCTCGACGGCCACGACAAGGTCGAGTACCGCGAGCGCGGCACCACCGAGCTGCTGGACAACCTCGGCAGGGCGCTAGCAGGCGGCGGCGCGGTCCAGTAGCAGCTTGCGCTCCCGCTCGTTGCGGGTCATCCCGGCCGCCCGCTCGAACTCCTCCCGCGCCTCGGCGTTGCGGCCCAGCTTGGCCAGCAGGTCGCCGCGCACGCTCGGCAGCAGGTGGTAGCCCTTGAGCGCGGGCTCGTCGACCAGCTCGTCCACCAGTTCCAACCCGACCGCCGGGCCGAACGCCATCCCGATCGCCACCGCGTGGTTCAGCTCCACGATCGGTGACGGCGCGACCAGCGACAACCGCTCGTAGAGGCCGGCGATGCGGGTCCAGTCGGTGTCCTCCGGCACGCGGGCCCGCGCGTGGCACGCGGCGATCGCCGCCTGCAACGCGTACGGCCCGCCGGCGCCGCCCAGTGACTCGGCCTTCGCCAACGCGTCCAGGCCGCGGCGGATCAGCAGCTGGTCCCAGCGGGCCCGGTTCTGCTCCAGCAGCAGCACGGGCTCGCCGTCGGGGCCGACGCGGGCCTTGGCCCGGGACGCCTGGACCTCCAGCAACGCCACCAGGCCGTGCACCTCGGGCTCGCGCGGCATCAGGCCGGCCAGCACCCGGCCCAGCCGCAACGCGTCCGCGCACAGCGCCGGGCGCATCCAGTCGTCGCCCGCGGTGGCCGAGTAGCCCTCGTTGAAGATCAGGTAGATCACGCCGAGCACGGACGCCAGCCGGGCGTCCCGCTCGTCCTCCGCCGGCACCTCGAACGGGACGCCGGCCTTGGCGAGCGTCTTCTTCGCCCGCACGATCCGCTGCGCCACGGTCGCCTCGGGCACCAGGAACGCGCGGGCGATCTCGTCGGTGGTCAGCCCCCCGAGCATGCGCAGGGTCAGCGCCACCTGAGCCTCGGTGGACAGCACCGGGTGGCACGCGGTGAACACCAGCCGCAGCAGGTCGTCGTCGATCTCACCGACTCCCGCGGCGGCGTCCTGGACGTGGTCGGCCCCGGTGTCCCGCCCGATCTGCTCCAGCTTGCGCTGGTAGTTCCGGTTGCGCCGGATCAGGTCGACGGCCCGGTTCTTCGCCGCGGTCATCAGCCACGCGCCGGGGTTGCGCGGAACGCCGTGCTCCGGCCACTGCTCCAGGGCGCTGACCAGCGCGTCCTGCGCCAGTTCCTCGGCGAGGCCGACGTCGCGCACCATCCGCGCCAACCCCGCGATCAGGCGGGCGGACTCGATCCGCCACACCGCCTCGACCGCTCGACGCGCATCGGTAGCCGTCACGACCTGGAATCAGATCAGCTACCGATGCGCGTCGGCAAGCGGCGTGCCCGGTCAGCCCTGGGCGGCGCGGGCCTCCTGCTCGGCGCGCAGCTCGCGCTCGCGGTCCTTGAGCTCTTGCGAGGCGTTGACGAAGTCGTCCTCGGTGAAGACCTGCCGGATCTCGATCTGGGACTCGTCGCCGGTGGGGTTCGGCACCCGCTTGACCCATTCGACCGCCTCTTCCAGCGACTTGAGCTCCAGCAGCCAGAAACCGGCGATCAGCTCCTTGGTCTCGGCGAACGGGCCGTCGACCACGGTGCGCTTGTCACCGGAGAAGTAGACCCGCGCGCCCTTGGAACTGGGGTGCAGCCCCTCTCCCGCCAGCAGCACGCCCGCCTTGACCAGTTCCTCGTTGAACGCGGCCATCGCGTTCAGCTCCGCCTCGGTGGGCTGGGCGCCGGCCTCGGTGTTCTCGTTCGCCTTCACGATCACCATGAAACGCATTTCGATCTCCCTGTCGGTTCGCCTGGCCGGTCCATCCTGGCCTCTGCAGACGCGACGAACGAGCGGGGGCGTGGATCGACATCAGCGGCCGAGTTTTTCCAAGATTTTTTGCGGGCCGCTGACCAGCGGTTTTCACGTGATGGGTGAGCCGCCGGTCACGCCGATGACCTCGCCGGTGATGTAGCTCGACTCGGGCGAGGCCAGGAAGACGTACAGCGGCGCGAGCTCGGCGGGCTGGCCGGCGCGGCCCATGGGCGACTGCTCGCCGAAGCTCTCCACCTTCTCCGGCGGCATGGTGGCCGGGATGAGCGGCGTCCACACCGGACCGGGCGCGACCGAGTTCACCCGGATCTTCCGGTCCACCAGGTTCTGCGCCAGGCCCTTGGTGAAGTTCACGATCGCCGCCTTGCTGGTGGCGTAGTCGAGGAGCTGGAAAGAGGGCTGGAACCCCTGGATGGACGACGTGGTGATGATCGAGGAGCCCTCGGGCATGTGCGGCACGGCCGCCCGGCACAGCCAGAACATCGCGTACACGTTGGTCTTCATGACGCGGTCGAACTGCTCGGTGGTGATGTCGAACAGGCCGCCGTCCTGCGCCATCTGGTAGGCGGCGTTGCTGACCAGGACGTCGATCCGGCCGAACTCCTCGACCGCGCGCGCCACGACGGCCGTGCAGTGCGATTCCTCCGTCAGGTCGCCGGGGACGGTGACCGCCTTGCGCCCTGCCTCCTCGACGAGCCGCGCGGTGTCGCGGGCGTCCTTCTCCTCGGACGGCAGGTAGGAGATGAGCACGTCGGCGCCCTCGCGCGCGAACGCCAGCGCGACGGCGCGGCCGATGCCGGAGTCGCCGCCGGTGATCACGGCCTTCTTGTCGGTGAGTCGTCCCGTGCCGCGGTAGGTCGCCTCGCCGTGGTCCGGGGTGGGGTGGACGTCGTCGGTCAACCCCGGGTACTTGATCGGGTTCTCGGCCATGTCCCCAGGGTGCCCAAGCCGGTGCGCCCTGAACACGCCCGAGGGCGCGCCTCCGGGTGGAGGCGCGCCCTCAGGGTTCGTGCGGGAGGTCAGCGGCGCAGGGCGCGCTGGACCGTGAAGGCGCCCGGGCCGAGGACGGCCAGCAGCAGGAACACCCAGCTGTAGACGGCGGCCAACTCGCCCATGTTGTGCATCGGCAGCAGGGCCTCCGGCTGGTGGACGGTGAAGTAGGCGTAGGCCATCACGCCGGACAGCACGAACGCCGCCGGGCGCGCGGCCAGCCCGACCAGCACCAGGACGGCGCCGACCAGTTCGATCACGCTGCCGTACCAGCCCGGCCACGAGCCGAACGGGACGGCGGCGCCCTGGCCGTCGACGCCACCGAGGAACCCGAGGCCCTGCAGGCCGTGCAGGCCGAACAGGAACGACACGACGACGCGGAAGGCGGCGAGCACCAGGTCGTTGGGCCTCGTGGCGGCGGTGGTGGTCTGGGCGGCGGCACGGCGGGTGTCGGTCGTGGTGGTCATCTCGGGCTCCCCATCTCGTGGTCTTGTCAACGTGACGAACGAGGACCCCTCCGGATCGACACGTCCGCCGAACTTTTTTCCGAGAAGTCGAGACGGAGGGTGAAACGGCTGGTCGGGGCCGGTAGGCGTTGGCCGCGGCGGAAGAAGCGGACCCGGCGCGGGTCGGTCGCCTCGGCGCGCACGGCCGCCAGGTCGGCCTCGCCGGGCAGGCGGGCGACCGACGGGCCGGGCCGGTGGTCGAGCGGCGGTGGCGGCGGCTGGTCCTCGTCGGGCAGGGCGGGGCGGTCGACGCGGCACGCGATCAGGCCGGGTGTGTCGGGGACGTCCAGCGGGAACACCGGCGCGGGCCAGACGTAGTCGAGGTCGTCCGGGACGTCGGGGAATAGCGGGCGGTAGTGGTCGGGGTCCTTGCGCAGGAGCGCGGACCGGTGGCTGCGGTGCAGGTCGTCGTCGCCGAGCCAGGGCGGGAGCAGCCCCTCGGCCAGGCACCACGACCACGTCGGCTCCCGGCCGCCGGTGTAGTCGAGGAACCCGGCGCGCAGGCCGTCGCGGTGGCCGCGCCGTCGCCACTCGTCGCACACGGCCACGCCGTAGGCGACCAGCGCGGGCGTGAAGCCGCGCCACATCAGCACCGCCGGGTGCCGCTTCCAGCCGTACTCGGGCCAGACCAGGGCGCGCAGGATCTGGGCGGTCTCCACGCGCTGCTTGCCGAGCCGCCGCGAGTCGAGCACGGCGGCGCTGCGGGCGAAGGTCGCGCACGGCAGGAACGTCTGCACACCGGCCGGCTACCCCGCGTGCGGCCGGTCAAGCGCGTCGGCCGACCGGACCGGCAAAAGACCGGTGGGCTGTTAGCCTGCGGCGGTGGAGTTCAAGCGCGCCCGGCGGCCCGAGCACGTGGAGCAGCGCCGGCGCACGATCCTCGACACGGCGTGCGCGATGCTGCGGGAGCGGTCCGTCGCCGACATCAGCCTGCGCGAGCTGAGCGACCGGGTCGGGCTCGCGAAGTCGAACGTGCTGCGGTACTTCGACAGCCGGGAGGCGATCTTCCTCGAGGTGCTCGACCAGGAGTGGGGCGCCTGGCTGGACGAGGTCGAGGCGGCGGTGGCGCCCGCCGTCGGGGCGGAGGAGGTGGCGACGGCGGTCGCGACGTCGTTGCTGCGCCGCCGGTTGTTGTGCGAGTTGGTCAGCGGCATGGCCGGGGTGCTGGAGCGCAACATCTCGGTGGACTTCGCGCGCGTGTTCAAGCGGCGGGCGCACGCGCACACGACCCGGTTGGCGGAGATCGTGCGGGCCAGGGTGCCGGTGCTGGACGAGGCGGCGGCGCGGCACTTCGCCCGCGCGGTGCTGGTCATGACGGCCGGCCTGTGGCCGCACGCGAACCCGACGGACGCGGTGGCGCAGGTGATGCGGGAGCTGGGCGGGCCGCCGGCGGGCGAGCTGGTGCGGGAGGGCCTGACGGAGGGCCTGGTGAACCAGCTGGTCGGCCTGGTGGCCCGGTCCTCACCCCGGAGGCCTTAGGGTTCGACGTCGTGAAGGCACTGGTGGTTCGCGGTGGCTGGGACGGGCACTCGCCGGTGGAGGCGACCGACTCGTTCCTGCCGTTCCTGCGCGCGTCGGGGTTCGCGGTGGACGTGTCGGACTCGCTGGAGGTCTACGACGACCGCCTCGGCCGGTACGACCTGATCGTCCAGTGCTGGAGCGACGGCGTGCTGACCGACGAGCGGTTCACGTGCCTGGAAGCGGCGGTGCGGGGTGGGACGGGGCTGGCCGGGTGGCACGGCGGCCTGGTGGACGCGTTCCGCCACTCCCGCGGCTACCTGCAATTGGTCGGAGGCCAGTTCGTCGCGCACCCGGGTGATGTCGTGGACCACCGGGTGGAGATCACCTCCACCCACCCGATCGTGGCGGGTCTGGAGGGGTTCGACCTGCGGACCGAGCAGTACTGGGTGCTGACCGACGGCCTCAACGACGTGCACGCGACCACGACCTTCGCCGCCGCCGAGCCGTGGCACGCGCCGCTCACCGTGCCCGCCGTGTGGACCCGCCGCTGGGGCGCCGGCCGCGTCTTCGCCTGCACGATCGGCCACCACCCCGCTGACCTGGACCTGCCACCGGTCCGCACCCTGGTCGA
The DNA here is from genome assembly GCF_040639675.1 of Actinosynnema sp. NPDC023794. NCBI lineage: Bacteria > Bacillati > Actinomycetota > Actinomycetes > Pseudonocardiales > Pseudonocardiaceae > Actinosynnema > Actinosynnema sp. NPDC023794. Next base: position 36,140 of record NZ_JBFAFR010000029.1, read on the forward strand.
ACGGGGCCTCCTCTGGGCCGCCCGCCCCTGACCCCGCGAGAGTCCTACGTCCACGAGCGGTGAATTCAACCCCCAGCCCCCGCGTGTCGAACCTTCAGGCCCCGCGTGTCGAACGCTCAGGTCCCTCGAGTCGAACCTTCAGGACCCGCGAGTTCAACGCCCAGGACCCGCGTGTCACCCGCCCGAGTCGGCCAACGCGGCGGGCTCCGAGTCGGCCAGGTTCTCCGGCAGCCTGAGCCCTTCGTGGAGCGGCACGAGCTCGGATTGCAGCACGAGCGCCGCCCCGCCGATCGCCGACGCCGTGGCGGCCGAACGGGACAGCCTCACGTCGACGCCGTGCGCCGCGCGCGAGAAGAACGTGCGGTCCAGCTCGTCGCGCACCACGGGCAGGTAGACCGACCCGGCGATGGCGAAGCTCGGCCCCGTCAGCACCAGGACCTCCAGGTCCATGACGTTCGCCAACGTCCGCGCCGCCACCGCGATGTACCGCGCCGACCGCTCCAGGATCGCCAACGCCGACGGGTCGCCGCGCCGCGCCGCCCGGCTCACCGCCGCGAAGTCCGACGACACCGACCGCGACCGCCCGGTCAGCCCCGCCGACCCGGCCAGCTCCGCGTCCGCCCGCGCCGCCGCGACCACCGCCGCCGGCCCCGCCAGCACCTCCACGCACCCACGCGCGCCGCACCAGCACTCCGGTCCGTCCGCGTCCACGCAGATGTGGCCGATCTCCCCGGCGTTGCCGCTGCTGCCGCGGTAGGCGATGCCGTTGATGATCAGGCCCGCGCCGATGCCCGTGCCCATGTACAACGCCGCCGAGATCGCCGTCCCGCCGATCGCGCCCGACCAGTGCTCGCCCAGCGCCGCCGCCGTGGCGTCGTTGTCCAGCACCACCGGCAGGCTCGTCTCCCGCTCCAGCTCCTGCGCGAGCGGGAAGTCCTCCCACTTGCGCATCGACGGCGGGGTCAGGCCCATGCCGGTGTCCGAGCTGAGCGGTCCGGGGGAGACGAGGCCGAGGCCGAGCACGCGGTTGTGGTCGACGCCGACGCCGTCGATCAGGCCCTTCACCTCGGCCGCCATCCGCGCCACCACGGTCCGCGGTTCCGCCGCGCCGGCGCCCGCCCTCGAAATGCGGGCCACGACCGAGCCGCCGAGATTGGTCAGCACGTACGTGATGCCCGCGTGGTCCAAGTGGACGCCGACGGCGTAGCGGGAGGAGTGGTTGAGCTGCAGCAGGACCCGCCGCTTGCCCCCGGTCGACTCGGCCCGCCCGGTCTCCACGACCAGGCCCTCGTCGATGAGCTTGCGGACGACCGTCGAGATCGTGGCGCCGGTGAAACCGGTGGCGTTGATCAGGCCGACGCGGCTGATCGTGCCCGCCGCGCGGATCACGTCGAGCACGGCGGACTTGCTGCTCGCGTGTTGCGTCGCCCGCGTCGGTCCGCTCACGTGGTCCCCCGCGTTGGTCTTAGTTCGTTCGTTGGACGAAGAGTAGCAACTTGACCGGTAGATGACGCGGAGGTGTTGACTTCGTTTCTTCGATGACTTAACAATCTGCCTCAACGCGGGACCGCGGCCGGTCTCGGGCCACGAGAGGAATCGACGATGTCCCTGAAGGCAAGGCGCTTCTCACGGGCGCGCATGGCGGCGGCCGGATTGGCCGCGGTCGCCATGCTGGCGACCGCGTGTGGTGGATCGAGCGCGGGCAGTGACGCGAACAAGGACACGCTGATCGTGTACACCGGCCAGTCCGGTGACTGGCAGCTGAACTTCAACCCCTTCTCGCCCACCCAGATCGAGGGCCCCGGCACGATCTTCGAACCGCTGTTCTTCTTCAACAACATCCGCGACGTCGAGCCGCGCCCCCGCCTGGGCAAGAGCTTCGAGTGGAACGCCGACGGCACCCAGCTCGACATCGAGCTGCGCGACGACGCGAAGTGGACCGACGGGCAGAAGTTCACCGCCAAGGACGTCGTCTTCACCCTCGACATGGTCTCCAAGAACCCGACCATGAACAGCACGGGCTACAAGGGCGTGGCGACCGCGGTCGACGACACGCACGTGTCGATCAAGTTCACCGAGCCGTCCTACATGGAGGGCCCGCAGGTCCTCGGCAAGATCTTCATCGTCCCCGAGCACAAGTGGAAGGACATCGCGACCCCGTCGACCGATGTCATCAAGGAGCCCGTCGGCACCGGCCCGTTCATGCTGGACGAGTTCAAGGCCCAGGCGTTCACGCTCAAGTCGAACCCCGGCTACCACTCCGGTGAGCCCGCCCTGAAGAAGGTCCGCTACCTGGCGCTGTCGGGCAACCAGTCCGGCGAGGCCGCGCTGAAGGCCGGCCAGATCGACTGGCAGACCGGCCCCGTCCCGGACATCGCCGACGTCGAGAAGAACTACCCGGGCTACAAGGCCATCACCATCCCGATGAACCAGGTCGCGCTGTTCACGTGCTCCAACGCCGCCCTGGGCTGCCAAGGCCCGCAGACCGACGTGGCCGTGCGCAAGGCGATCTACTACGCCCTCAACCGCACGCAGATCAACTCGCTCGCGTTCGAGAACACCGCCGGCGAGGTGTCACCGGGCGCCGCGCTCCTGGAGCGCGACAAGGACCAGATCTCCTCGAAGCTGAAGGAGAAGACCGCGCCGATGCAGCCGGACGAGGCCAAGGCCACGCAGCTGCTGGAGGCCGCCGGCTACACCAAGGGCGGCGACGGCGTCTACGCCAAGGACGGCAAGCCGCTGGCCCTGACCCTCAAGGTCGTCGCCGGCTGGACCGACTACATCACCGCGGTCGACACGATGTCCCAGCAGCTGCAGAAGGTCGGCATCAAGGTCACCGCGCAGCAGCTGTCCTGGAACGAGTGGTCCGACGCGCGGGGCCGCGGCGAGTTCGAGCTGCTGATCGACTCGCTGCACCAGGGCCCGGCGCCCGACCCGTTCTACAACGCGTCCTACTTCTTCAGCACCGCGACCACGGCCAAGGTCGGCGAGGTGGCGAACCCGAACTTCTCCCGGTTCTCCGACCCCCAGGTCGACGCCGCGCTCACCGGGCTCAAGGGCGTCGACCCGGCCGACGACGCCGCCCGCCAGCCCTACCTGGACACCATCCAGACCAGGATCGAGGAGTCGATCCCGTACATCCCGGTCCTGACCGGCGGCACCACCAGCGAGTACAACGCCAAGAAGTTCACCGGCTGGCCGACCAAGGACGACCTCTACGCGTTCCCGGCGGTCTGGGCGCGCCCCGAGGCGTCCGAGATCTACCTGAAGCTCAAGCCGGCCGGCCAGTGAACGACTGATCGAGGCGAATAGGCGGACCGATGAGGTACTACGCCCGAAAGTTCGCGTTCTACCTGGTCGCCCTCTGGGCGGCGCTGACGCTGAACTTCTTCATCCCGAGGCTCATGCCGGGCAACCCGGTGGACATCCTCATGGCGAAGCTCGCGCAACGCGGCGGAACCGTGGACCCGTCGGCCCGCCGGGCGTACGAGCTGCTGCTCGGCACGAACAGCGGCGAGTCGCTCTTCAACCAGTACATCTCGTACCTGGGCAACATGTTCCGCGGTGATCTGGGCATATCGGTGAGCTCGTTCCCCACGCCGGTGTCCCAGATCATCGCGGAAGCCCTGCCCTGGACCCTGATGCTCGTCGGCATCGCGACGTTCCTGTCGTTCGTCCTCGGCATCGTCCTCGGCACGTTCGTCGGCTGGCGGCGCGGCACCTGGCTGGACAGCCTGGTGCCCGCCACCACCGTGCTGGCCGCCGTGCCGTACTTCTGGCTGGCCCTGATCCTGGTCGCGGTGCTGTCCTCGGCGTGGGGCTGGTTCCCGCTCCAGGGCGGCTACGACGTGGTCCTGTGGCCCGGCTGGAACGCCGACTTCATCGGCTCGGCGATCTACTACGGCACGCTGCCCGCGTTGACCATCGTGATCTCGTCGGTCGGCGGCTGGCTGCTCGGCATGCGCAACATGATGGTGTCGGCCACGGCCGAGGACTACGTGCTCACCGCCAAGGCCAAGGGCCTGCGCGACTCCCGGATCATGATCAAGTACGCGGCCCGCAACGCGGTGCTGCCGTCGGTCGCCGGTTTCGCGATCTCCCTCGGTTTCGTGGTGGCCGGCTCCATCATCACCGAGCAGGTGTTCTCCTACCCGGGCATCGGGTCGAAGCTCCTGCAAGCGGTGCAGAACAACGACTACGCCCTCATGCAGGGCATCTTCCTGGTCATCACGGTCGCCGTGCTCGGCGCGAACCTCGTGGTCGACCTGCTCTACGCCGTCATCGACCCGCGCACCCGCGTCAGCGGCTGAGAAGGAGAACGGACACCGTGACGAATCTCAGTGCTGTCACCGTCGAGGCTCCGCGCGGGCGGGCCGGGTGGCGCTCCATGCTGCCGCGCTGGTCGCCCAAGCTCGGCGTCGGCCTCGTCCTGATCGGCCTGATCACGTTCATCGGCGTGATCGGCCCGCTCCTGGTCGGCGACCCGAACACGATCCGGGACCTGGGCCTGGCCGCGCCGGGCGGCGAGTTCTGGCTCGGCACCACCCAGACCGGCCAGGACATCGTGGCGCAGCTCGCCCACGCCACCAGGGGCTCGCTCTACATCGGCCTGCTCGTCGGCGTGATGGCGACCGCCCTGTCGGCGCTGTTCGGCATCGTCGGCTCCTACATCGGCGGTTACGTCGACGAGGCCTTCTCCCTGTTCTCCAACGTGATGCTGGTGATCCCCGGCCTGCCGCTGGTGATCGTCATCTCCGCGTTCGTGCCCGCCGACCAGCGCGGCTCGTGGACGATCGCGGTCGTGCTCGCGATCACCGGCTGGGCCGCGTCGGCACGGGTGCTGCGCGCCCAGACGCTGTCGCTGCGCAACCGCGACTACGTGGCCGCGGCCAAGGTCTCCGGCGAGAAGCCGTGGCGCGTCATCACCGTCGAGATCCTGCCGAACCTGCTGCCGCTGCTGGCCTCGCAGTTCGTGTTCTCGGTGATCTACGCGATCCTGAGCGAGGCGGGCCTGTCGTTCCTCGGCCTGGGCGCGTCCAACTCGTCCACGCTCGGCACGATGCTCTACTACGCCCAGAACGGCTTCGCGCTGCAACGCGACGCGTGGTGGTGGTTCGTGCCGCCGGGCCTGATCATCGCCCTGTTCGGCTGCGGCCTCGCGTTGATCAACTTCAGCATCGACGAGATCATCAACCCCAAGCTGCGCGACATCCCCCGCCGCACCAAGGCCGAAGCCGCACGCACGCCCGAACCCGTCGAACGCGCGGACGACGACGTGGTGCTCACCGTGAAGGACCTGTCCGTCGTCTACCAGGTGGAGAAGCCGGTGCACGCGGTCAAGGACGTGTCGATCACGCTGCGGCGCGGCGAGATCCTCGGCCTGGCCGGCGAGTCCGGCTGCGGCAAGACCACGCTGGCCTACGCGATCAACCGGCTGCACCGGCCGCCCGCCGAGGTCACCTCCGGCTCGGTCACGTTCCACGACCGCGAGGGCGGCGACGTGGACGTGCCGGCGCTCACGCCGGGCGAGCTGCGCGCCTTCCGCTGGTCCAAGCTGTCGATGGTGTTCCAGGGCGCGATGAACGCCCTGAACCCCGTCATCACGGTCCGCGCGCAGCTCGACGACGTGCTCACCACGCACCGCCCGGAGATGACCAAGGAGCAGCGCAAGGCCAAGTGCGAGGAAGTGCTCAAGCTGGTCGGCGTCGACGTGCGGCGGCTCAGCTCCTTCCCGCACGAGCTGTCCGGCGGCATGCGGCAGCGCGTGATGATCGCCATGGCGCTGCTGCTCGACCCGCAGGTCATGATCATGGACGAGCCGACCACCGCGCTGGACGTCGTCGTGCAGCGCGGCATCCTGCGCGAGATCCTGCGGCTGCGCGACGAGATCGGCTTCGCCGTCCTGTTCATCACCCACGACCTGCCGCTGCTGCTCGAACTCGCCGACCGCATCGCCGTGATGAAGGACGGCGAGGTCGTCGAGTACGCCACCGCGCAGGACATGTTCGAGCAGCCCGCCCACCCCTACACCCGCCAGCTGCTCGACTCGTTCCCCAGCCTGACCGGCGAACGCGGCTCGTTCGTCCGCTCCGGCGAGCAGATGACGCCGGTCGACCGGTCCGGCGAGCCCACCCCGTCCGGAGGCGTCCGATGACCACGTTGGAAGCTCGCGAGCTGGTCAAGGACTTCCACGTCCGGGTCGGCCTGCGGCGGGTGCGGCTGCGCGCGGTGGACAACGTCTCGTTCACCCTCACCCCCGGCCGCACGGTCGCCCTGGTCGGCGAGTCCGGCTCGGGCAAGTCGACCATCGCCCGGATGATCGCCCGCTTGGAGAAGCCGAGCGACGGCGCCATCACGCTCACCGGGCCGGAGGGCGCGAAGGTGCCCGAACGCGCGTACCGGGACAACGTGCAGATGGTGTTCCAGGACCCGTTCGCGTCGCTGAACCCGTTCCACACCATCGAGCACCACCTGGCGCGGCCGTTGAAGCTGCACGGCCGGCCGCACGGCTGGGACGACGTCGTGCAGCTGCTGGAGCGCGTGTCCCTGCCCGGCCGCGACATCGCCGGACGACGGCCGCACGAGCTCTCCGGCGGCCAGCGGCAGCGGGTGGCGATCGCGCGGGCGCTGGCGCCGGGCGCGAAGGTCGTGGTGGCCGACGAACCGGTGTCCATGCTGGACGTCTCCATCCGGCTCGGCGTGCTGAACCTCATGGCGCGGCTGCAGCGCGAGGAGAACCTGGCCGTCCTCTACATCACGCACGACCTCGCCACCGCGCGGCACTTCTCCGACGACATCCTCGTGCTCTACAAGGGGCGCGTCGTCGAACGGGGACCGGCCGACGACGTGATCCTCAACCCGCAGCACCCGTACACCAAGATCCTCGCCTCCGCCGCGCCGAACCCCGAGGCGCGCGGCCGTGCCGTCGAGATCGACCCGGCGGACGTGGAACGGGCCGGCGCCGCCGCGGCGTACGACCACAACACCGGGGCGTGGGAGGAAGTCGCCACATGATCCTCACCTGGTCCACCGGTGCGATCAGGCTGCTGCTCACGCACGGGGACGACCGTCCGGTGAGCCTGCTCTCGCTGCGCCCCGACGGGCCGGTCGAGGGCATCGGGGTGCCGCTGGTCGAGGTCCAGGCCATCGGGCACGGCCGGTTCCCCGGCAGCCACCGCTACGCGGACACCACGATCGGCGCACGGCTGCGCTACTGCTCGCACGCCGCGTCCGTGGACGAGCTCCGGGTCGTGCAGCACGACCCGGGGAGCGGGCTGGTGGTGACGTCGGTGTTCCAGGGCGTGGCCGGCGTGCCCGCGGTCCGGACGTGGACCGAGGTGGCGGTCGAGGGCGAGCCGGTCCACCTCCAGGCCGTGACGTCGCTGTCCACCGGGGCGTTCCTGGTGGACAGCGACCGTTCGGTGGACGAGGTGGACCTCGTGCACGCCGACTCCGACTGGGTCGCCGAGTCGCGCTGGCACCGCACGCCGCTGCGCGAGGCCGGCCTGGTGGCGATGGACCCGACCGTGCACCACCACGCGTCGCGCAGCCGGTTCGCGCTGACGTCGCGCAGCTCGTGGTCCACGGGCGAGCACCTGCCGACCGGAGTGCTGGTGGCGCGGGACGACAGCTGGGCGTTCGCGTGGCAGATCGAGCACAACGGCGCGTGGCACTTCGAGGTGGGGGAGACCGTCGCCGGCGCGTACCTGGCGCTGCTGGGGCCCAGCGACGGCGAGCACCAGTGGGGTCGCGTGGTGTCCGAGGGCGACGGCTTCACCACCGTGCCCGTGTCGGTGGCGATCGCCGCCGGTGGCGTGGACGAGGCGATCGGCGCGCTGACGCGGCAGCGGCGGGCGACGTTGCGCAACCGGCGCGCGCCCGGGCTGCCGGTGATCTTCAACGACTACATGAACACCCTCATGGGCGACCCGACGACGGAGAAGCTGCTGCCGTTGATCGACGCGGCGGCCTCGGTCGGCGCGGACTACTTCTGCGTCGACGCCGGCTGGTACGACGAGGACGGCAAGTGGTGGGACAGCGTCGGCGAGTGGCGGCCGTCGCGGACCCGGTTCCCCCGGGGTTTCGGCGAGGTCGCCGACCACATCCGGGCGCGCGGGATGGTGCCCGGCATCTGGCTGGAGCCCGAGGTCGTCGGCGTGCGCTCGGCGCTGGCCCGGTCGTTGCCGGACGAGGCGTTCTTCCAGCGCCAGGGCGCTCGGGTGGGGGAGCACGGCCGGTTCCACCTGGACTTCCGGCACCCCGCGGCGGTCCGGCACGTGGACGAGGTGGTCGACCGGCTGGTCGGCGAGTTCGGCGTCGGGTACCTCAAGCTGGACTACAACATCATGCCCGGCGCGGGCACCGACGTCGGTGGGTTGGCGCCGGGCGAGGGCCTGCTCGGGCACAACCGGGCGCACCTGGCGTGGTTGGACGCGCTGCTGGCCAGGCATCCGGGGCTGGTGCTGGAGAACTGCGCGTCCGGTGCCATGCGGATGGACTACGCGATGATGTCGCGCTTGCACATCCAGTCCACTTCGGACCAGCAGAACCCGTTGCTGTACCCGCCGATCGCCGCCGCCGCGCCCGCGTCGGTGCTGCCGGAGCAGGCCGGGAACTGGGCTTACGCGCAGCCGGGGATGACGCCGTCGGAGGCCGCGTTCACCCTGGCCACCGGGGTGCTGGGTCGCCTGTACCTGGCCGGCCGGGTCGACCTCATGGACTCGTCGCAGCGGGAACTGGTCGCGGAAGCGGTCTCCGTCCACAAGGGACTGCGGCCGGAAATCGCCACGTCGGTCCCGTTCTGGCCGCTGAACCTGACCGGCCGCTCCGGCCCGTGGGTGGCGCAGGGGCTGCGTGCGGCGGCGAACAGCTACGTGACCGCGTGGCGGCTGCCCGACGCCCCGCCGGCCGTGGACCTGCCCGTGCCGCACCTGCGCGGACAGGACGTCACGGTGTCCCCGGTGTTCCCGGCGACGTCACCGGAGTGGGCCTTCGAGTGGGACGCGGCGCGAGGGGTGCTGCGTGCCACCCACAGCGGCGCCACGCCGTCGGCGGTCGTCGTGCGGCTGGGCGCCTGAAGGCGTCAGGGCAGCCTGGGCTCGACCAGTTCGGCGACCCGCATCGCCGACGGGCACGGGTCCTCGGCCGGGCTGCCCGAGTTCAGCACCACGTCGACCCGGGACGACGCCGTGACGCCGATGAAGACCCCGCAGCTGCCGGTCGCGCCCACGGCCTGCTTGGCCTGGTGGCGGCCGATCACCAGCTCCTGCACCACGTTGCCGTTCGACTGGACCTGGTCCAGCCCGGACGTGGTCCGGATGCCGACGCCGAGCCGGGCCTGCCGCGGCGAGAAGTTGCACACCCGCGCCGAACCGAGCTGCTCCACCACCGGCTCGGCGGTCTGCGCGCCGGTGATCTGCTCGGCCTCGGCCTTGGTAAGCAGGTCGCAGGGGTCGGCGCCGTCCAGCGGGCCGCCCCGCGACGGCCCGACCGCGGGCGCGGTGGCCGGTTGCGACGAGCCGTCGGAGGTCGGGCCGGACGGGCTCTCGGCGGGCCCACCGCAGGCGACGGCCGAGAGCAGGACCGCGACGGCGGCCAGCGTGGTGCGAGGGTTCACTGGGTCGTTCCCCGGTCGGTCAGGGCGGGAGGGCGCGCCGCCGGCGTTCCGGTCGGTCCTCACCCCGGTGACGCTCGCGACCGGGACCGACACTTCGGTGCGCCGACCGTAGCGCACGCTCTGGGAGCGCTACCAGAGCTGTCTCCCACGAGCCGTCGGCCACGACGGCCGCCCACCCGGAGGCGGACGGCCGTCGCGCGGAACGCGCCGCTAGACCGCCGTGGCGCGCACCAGCACCAACCGCTCCGGGTGCTGCACGGGAGCCTGCACGCCCGCCGTCTCCAGCACCCGGCCCGGCAGCGTCACGCCGTCCTGCCACCACGGCAGGCGCACGCCCCAGTTGTCGGCGTTGCCGTCCGGCACGTCACCGGGCGCCAACGGGCGCACGTGGTACGAACGGTCGGCCGACAGGCCCGGCAGCCGCACCGCGCCCGGCGGGTAGAGCTGGGACGTGGCCAGCGCGACGATCGCGAACACCGCGTCGGACCCGTCCTCCGCCACCACCCCGTGCACCTCGATCGCGGGATCCGGGTGGTCGCCGTGCACCGACACGCCGGAGTGCAGCAACGGCCGCAGCTCCTTGTACAGAGCCACCCACGACCGCAGCCGCTCCAGGTCCGACTCCGACGCCGCCGTCAGGTCCCACTCGATGCCGAAGTGCCCGAACAGCGCCGTCCCCGCCCGGAAGTCGATCGGGTGCTGCCGGTGCGTCGTGTGCGACGTCCCCGAACCCACGTGCGTGCCCATGAGCTCCAACGGGATCAGCGCGTTCGTCCACCGCTGCATCGACTGCCGCTCCAGCGCGTCGATGCAGTCCGACACCCACACCCGGTCCGTGCGCTCCAGGATCTCCAGGTCCACCCGCCCGCCACCGGACGAGCACGACTCGATCTCCACCCCGGGGTGGCGCCGCCGCAGCTCGTCCAGCAGCCGGTAGACGGCCGACGTCTGGCCGTGCACCCCCGCCCGCCCGGTGGGCCGGTGCCCGGCGTCCACCAGGTCCCGGTTGTGGTCCCACTTCAGGTACGACACCGGGTACTCGGACAGCAACGCGTCCAGCCGCTCCAGGATGTGCGCGAACGCCTCCGGCCGGGCCAGGTCGAGCACCTGCTGGTGCCGTGCCGTGCCGGGCAGCCGGTCACCCGCCGCCATGATCCAGTCCGGGTGCGCCCGCGCCAGCTCCGAGTCGGGGTTGACCATCTCCGGCTCGACCCAGATGCCGAACTGCATGCCCAGCCCGGTCACGTGGTCGGTCAGCGGCCCGAGCCCGTCCGGCCACGCCTCGTCCGACACGTACCAGTCGCCGAGGCCGCGCCGGTCGTCCCGCCGCGACCCGAACCAGCCGTCGTCCAGCACGAACCGCTCCGCCCCGACCGACGCGGCGGCGTCCGCCAACGCCTTCAGCCGGCCCAGGTCGTGGTCGAAGTACACGGCCTCCCACGTGTTCACCACGACCGGCCGGGGCGAGGACGGGTGCGACGCGCGCGAGCGCAGGTGCCGGTGGAACCGCGCCGACACCTCGTCCAGCCCCCGCCCGTACGACGCGTACTGCCACGGCGACGTGTACGACTCGCCGGGTCCCAGGACGACCTCGCCGGACAGCAGCAGCTCACCCGACCCGAGCAGGGACACGGAGTGGTACGTCTTCTCGGCGAACGTCCGGTGGTTGCCCGACCAGGCGGTGTGCACGGCCCAGATCTCGCCCGAGCGGTTGCCGAACCCGGCGGTGCCCGCGGCGAGCAGGTACGCCGAGTCGAAGCCCGTCCGACCGGTCCGGTTCTCGCGCACGTGCAGGCCGTGGTTCCACGGCGTGCGCTGCGGGCTGCGCTCCCGCGTCCAGCGCCCGGTGAAGTCCAGGAGCTCGACCGCCTGCGGCGGCGCGGGCAGGGTCAGGTTCACCGCGTCCACGGCGAAGTCCGACGACCCGGTGTTGGTCAGCACGGCTCGTTGCCGCACCAGCCCGGACGGGGTCAGCTCGACGACCAGTTCCAGCCCGAGCCCGGCGACCTCGTCCACCGCGGCGACCACGGGACCGTTCACCGACACCACGCGGAACGCGGTCGAGAAGTCCCGCCCGCCCCGGTTGCCGACGATTCCCGGCGTGCCCAGCCAACCCGCCGACTGCTCGGGCAGCACGGCCACGTCCACCGCGCCGTCGACCGAGAAGCCGATGGGGTGCGGAGTGTGCGCAACGAGTACCGCGCTCAGCTCCGCCGAGGTGAGTTCTCCCAGGTCGGCGCCCCAGTAGCGGACCCGGGGGAGGGTGCTTCCGGAGAAGTCGAGCACCAGGCTCACACCCGCTGCCCGCAGGTGCGTCACGTCTGCCACTTGTGGTCTTCCTCTCTGGTGGTGAACCTCGTTGACTTACTTTAGTTGCTGGCGTAAGAATCGCCATACCTTGGATGTCACACGGCAGGAACCCACCGCCGCCGCGAAAAGAGGAACGATGATTCGCACGACCTTGCACGACGGGTGGCGCCTGAGCGCGGTGGGCGGGCCGATCCCGGCGGTCGTCGCCGATCGCCTGGTACCCGCCGCCGTGCCCGGCAGCACGCACCTCGACCTCCTCGCTGCGGGCCTGATCCCCGAGCCCTACCTGGACACCAACGAGGCCGAGCTGGCCTGGATGCACCGCGCCGACTGGCGCTACGCCCTGACCTTCGATGCCGAGGCCGCGCGGCCCGGCGAGAAGGTCGAGCTCGCGTTCGACGGCCTCGACACCGTCACCACGGTCGAGCTCAACGGCCACGTCCTCGGCCACACGGCGAACATGTTCCGCTCGTACCGCTTCGACGTTCGCGAGCACCTCAAGGACGGCGCGAACGACCTCGTCGTCACCTTCCACTCCGCCTTGGCCTACGCCGAGCAGCAGGAGGAGGAGCTGGGCCGGCGCGACCGCGCCTACCCGCACCCGATGAACGCCTTGCGCAAGATGGCCTGCTCGTTCGGCTGGGACTGGGGCCCCGACCTGCAGACCGCGGGCATCTGGAAGCCGGTGCGGCTGGAGCGCTGGACCGAGGCGCGCCTGGCGCAGGTGCGCCCGCTCGTCACGGTGGACGCCGACGGCACGGGCCGCGTCGAGGTGCACGTCGAGGTCGACCGCGCCCGAGACGGCGACCTCACCGCGATCGCGACCGTGGCCGGCGTCGAGCAGCGCGTCCGGGTCGAGGGCGACGCCGCCGTGGTGACCGTCGAGGTGCCGGACGTCGCCCTGTGGTGGCCCGTGGGCTACGGCGATCACCCCCTCTACGACTTGACCGTCATCCTCCAGGCCGGCGGCGAGGACGTCGACCGCGCCGACCGCCGCATCGGTTTCCGCACCATCACCGTCGACACGACGCCCGACGAGGTCGGCACGCCGTTCACGTTCGTCGTCAACGGCAAGCCGGTGTTCGCCAAGGGCGCCAACTGGATCCCGGACGACCACTTCCTCACCCGCGTCACCCGCGAGCGGCTGGCCCACCGGGTCGACCAGGCCGTCGACGCCAACATGAACATGCTCCGCATCTGGGGCGGCGGCATCTACGAGACCGAGGACTTCTACGACGTCTGCGACGAGCGCGGCGTGCTGGTGTGGCAGGACTTCCTGTTCGCCTGCGCCGCGTACGCCGAGGAATCGCCGCTGTGGGAGGAGGTCGAGGCCGAGGCGCGCGAGAACGTCGCCCGGCTGACCTCGCACGCCTCCCTGGCGCTGTGGAACGGCAACAACGAGAACCTCTGGGGCTTCGCCGACTGGGGCTGGGAAGAGCAGTTGCAGGGCCGCACCTGGGGCCTCGGCTTCTACACCGACCTGCTGCCGAAGATCGTCGCCGAGCTCGACCCGACCCGGCACTACTCGCCGGGCAGCCCGTACAGCCCCGGCGAGCTGCACCCGAACGAGGACACCCACGGCACCCGCCACGAGTGGGAGGTCTGGAACCGGGTCGACTACACCCACTACCGCGACCACACCCCGCGGTTCTGCTCGGAGTTCGGCTTCCAGGGCCCGCCGACCTGGGCGACGCTCACCGAGTGGGTGCACGACGAGCCGATGACGCCGACCTCGCCCGCGTTCCTGCTGCACCAGAAGGCCGAGGACGGCAACGGCAAGCTCGACCGCGGCCTCGCGCCGCACCTGCCCGCGCCGGCGGAGTTCGGGGACTGGCACTGGGCGACCCAGCTCAACCAGGCCCGCGCGGTCGCGTTCGGCGTCGAGCACTTCCGCTCGCACTGGCCCCGCACGGCGGGCGCGCTGGTGTGGCAGCTCAACGACTGCTGGCCGGTCACGTCGTGGGCCGCGATCGACGGCGAGCAGCGGCCCAAGCCGCTGTACTACGCGCTCAAGCACGCCTTCGCGCCACGCCTGCTGACCGTCCAGCCGCGTGACGGCGCGGACGTGCTCATCGCGGTCAACGACACCGACGAGGTCTGGGCCGGCGACGTCGCGCTGGAGCGCCAGACGTTCACGGGCGAGGTGCTCGCGGCGGCTAAACTCCCGCTCGACGTGCCGGCCAGGTCGGTGGCGCGGCTCGACCTGGCGGCCGAACTCCGCACGCCGGGCGACCCGAAGGGGGAGGTGCTGGTGGTGAGCACGGCCGAAGCGCGCACCGCGCACCTGTTCCGCGAGGACCTGGAGCTGGCCTACGACCCCGCGCCGCTGACCGCCGAGGTGCGGCGGGTGGACGGCGGTTACCGGGTGGACGTCACCGCGTCCTCCTTCGCCCGCGACATCGCCGTGCTGGCCGACCGGGTCGCCGAGGACGCCGTCGTGGACGACACCCTGGTCACCCTGCCGGCCGGCGGCACGCACTCGTTCCTGGTCCGGACCGCGGCCGAGCTGGCCGACCCGTCCGCGCTGACCGGTCCGCTGGTGCTGCGATCGGCCAACGACCTGTGCGCGGTGCGGACATGACGACCGGCTCGACCGGCGCCGTCGGCCTCGTCCTGGCCCGCCCCGCGCGGCTGCTGGGCGCCGAGCCGTTCTTCATGGAGTTCATCGCGGGCATCGAGGAACGGCTCGCCGAGGGCGACCGGTCCGTGCTGCTGCACGTCGTGGGCGCCGAGGACGCCGAGATCGCCGCCTACCGCAGGTGGGCGGCGGGCGGCCTGGTCGACGCGGTCGTGGTCGTCAACCGCACGGTGGACGACCACCGGCCGGCGGTGCTGCGCGAGATGGGCCTGCCCGCGCTGTACGTGGGCGAGCCGGACGAGCTGGCCGTGCCCGCGGTGCGCACCGACGACGCGGGCCCCGTGCGGGAGGCGTTGGCGTACCTGCTCGACCTCGGGCACCGGCGCATCGCCCGGGTCAGCGGCCCGGACACGCTGCTGCACACCAGGGCGCGCACCGCCGCGTTGCTCCAGGGCTGCGCGGAGGCGGGCATCGAGCCCGTCGTGCTGGAGGGCGACTACTCGGAGGAGTCGGGGGCGAAGCTCACCACCGCGCTGCTCAACTCCTCCGAGCCGCCCACCGCGATCCTCTACGACAACGACGTGATGGCCGTCGCGGGCCTCAACGTCGCCAAGGAACTCGGTGTCGCCGTGCCCGACCGGCTCAGCCTGGTTGCGTGGGACGACTCGTCGCTGTGCCGGCTCGCGTCACCCGCCCTGACCACGATGAGCGTGGACGTGCACCAGTTCGGCGTCACGGTCGCCGAGTCGGTGCTGGAGCTGATCGAAGGCGTCGAGGTCACCGAGCGCTGGTCGCCCAAGCCCACGCTCATCGCGCGGGAGAGCACCCGATAGAAGGATCCACATGACTCACCACGCCGCCGAGTCGCGGTACGACGCCATGCCCTACCGCCGGTCCGGCCGCAGCGGGCTCAAGCTGCCCGCCGTGTCGCTCGGCCTGTGGCACAACTTCGGGCACGACAAGGACCTCGACGGCCAGCGGGCCATCCTGCGCCGCGCGTTCGACCTCGGCGTGACGCACTTCGACCTGGCCAACAACTACGGGCCGCCGCCCGGCAGCGCCGAGGAGAACTTCGGCCGGCTGTTCGCGACGGACTTCCGGCCGTACCGGGACGAGATCCTGGTGTCCACCAAGGCCGGCTACCACATGTTCGCCGGCCCGTACGGCGAGTGGGGCTCCCGCAAGTACCTGGTCAGCTCGCTGGACCGGTCACTGGCCCGGATGGGCCTCGACCACGTCGACATCTTCTACCACCACCGGCCCGACCCGGACACCCCCATCGAGGAGACGATGGGCGCGCTGGACCACGTCGTGCGCTCGGGCAAGGCGCTGTACGCCGGCATCTCGAACTACTCGGCCGAGCAGACCGCGGAAGCGGCCCGGGTGCTGCGCGAGCTGGGCACGCCGCTGCTGATCCACCAGCCGTCGTACTCGATGTTCAACCGGTGGGTCGAGGACGGCCTGCTGGACGTGCTGGCCGAGGTCGGCGCGGGCAGCATCGCGTTCTCGCCGCTGGCGCAGGGCGTGCTGACGGACCGCTACCTCGACGGCGTGCCGGAGGGTTCGCGCGCGGCGAGCGCCTCGCCGTTCCTCTCGGAGTCCAACCTGGACGACGCGACGCTGGCGAAGGTGCGCGCGCTGAACGAGATCGCCAAGGGGCGCGGGCAGACGCTGGCGCAGCTGGCGATCGCGTGGGTGCTGCGCAACGTGACGTCCGCGCTGATCGGCGCCTCCAGCGTGAAGCAGCTGGAGGACAACGTGGCCGCGACGGCGAACCTGGCGTTCGAGGCCGACGAGCTGGCCGAGATCGAACGGCACCTGTGACGTCGCGAGCGGCGTGAGGTGAACCGCTTCAGTGCTGCTGGCAACGCCTCTTGACGAAACTTTGCTTAACCGCTTAACTAAGTCGCATGGGGCAAGCACTCGACCCGGTCGCGGTCGCCATCGACATCGGCGGCACCAAGCTCGCCGCGGCGTTGGTCGAGTCGGACGGCACCGTCCTGGCCCGCCGCACCGCGGCGACGCCCGCGGGTGACGCGGAAGCGGTCTGGGGCGGCCTCGCGGGAGTTCTCGACGAGCTCCTGGGCGCCGCCGCGGACCGCGCCGTGCTCGGCGCGGGCATCGCCTCGGCCGCGCCGATGGACCTGCGCACCGGCACGATCAGCCCGGTCAACATCGCGGGCTGGCGCGACTTCCCGATCACCGCCCGCGTCGGCGAGCTGCTGCCCGGCCTGCCGGTCCGGCTCGGCGGCGACGCGCTGTGCATGGCGCTGGCCGAGTACCACCACGGCAACGGCCGCGGCAGCGAGTGCCTGCTCGGCATGGTCGTGTCGACCGGCATCGGCGGCGGGTTCGTCTTCGCCGGCAAGCCGCACTTCGGCGCCACCGGCAACGCGGGCCACGTCGGTCACTTCGTGGTCGACCCGGCCGGCCCCCGGTGCGGCTGCGGCGCGAACGGCTGCTCCGAGGCCTTCGCCAGCGGCCCGTCGATGGTGCGCTGGGCGTTGGCGCAGGGCTGGCAGCCGCTCGGCGGCACGGCGGACGGCGTCGCGCTCGCCGCGTCGGCAAGGGCGGGCGACCCGACCGCGCAGGCGGCGTTCCGCCGTTCCGGCGCGGCGGTCGCCCGGGTGATCACGGTCGCCTCCGCGTTGTGCGAGGTCGACCGCGTGGTCATCGGCGGTGGTGTCGCGCAGGCCTGGGACCTGCTCGAACCCGCCATCACGCAGCCGCTCGCGGACTACGCGGGGCTGGAGTTCATGCGCCGGGTCGACGTGTGCCCGGCGACGTTGGGCGTCGACTCGGGACTGATCGGGGCCGCGGCGCTGCTCGCGGACGACCGCGTCCCGTCCGCGCCCGTGGGAATCTGAGGGACGCACCGTGCGCAAGTTGGACACCACCGTCCGGGAGTACCACTGGGGTTCGCGGACCGCGCTGGCCGAGCTGCGCGGCGAGCCGTCGCCCAGCGCCGTGCCGCAGGCCGAGCTGTGGATCGGCGCGCACCCCGACGACCCGTCCCGGCTGGCCGGCTGCGACGTGCCGCTGGACGCCTACCTCGCCGCCAACCCGGCCGGCCTGCTCGGGCCGGACAGCCTGGCCGCGTTCGGGCCGCGCCTGCCGTTCCTGCTCAAGGTGCTGGCCGTGGACGCGCCGCTGTCCTTGCAGGTGCACCCGAACCGCGAGCAGGCCGTGGTCGGGTTCGCCGAGCACGGCTACCGCGACGACCGGCCCAAGCCGGAAGTCCTGGTGGCGCTGACCGAGTTCGAGACGCTGTCCGGCTTCCGCCGCCCCGCCGAGACCGTGGCGCTGCTGGACGAGCTCGGCCTGCCGTCGCTGGCCCCGATGCGGGCCGAGCTCTCGGTCTGCGACACGTGGGGCGCGCTGCGCTGGGCGTTGCACGCCGCGGACGCGGCCCTGGTCGCGGAGGTGGCGACGGCGACGGCGCGCGTGCCCGCGCTGGCGCACGTCGCGGCACTGGCCGAGGCCTACCCGGCGGACGCGGGCGTGGTGGCGGCGTTGCTGCTCAACGCGGTGAAGCTGCGGCCGGGGCAGGGGGTCTACGTGGGCGCGGGCGTGCTGCACGCCCACCTGCGCGGCACCGGCGTCGAGCTGATGGCGAACTCCGACAACGTGCTGCGCGCGGGCCTGACCACCAAACCGGTCGACGTGCACGCCGTGCTGTCGCTGGCCGACCACGAGAGCGGACCCGCCGCCGTGCTCGACGGCGAGGGTGACGGTCCACTGAGGACCTACCGGACGCCGGAACCCGAGTTCCGCCTGCACACCGTGCGCGCGGGCGCCGTGCTGGTCGCCGACGGCCCGCAGCTCCTGTTGTGCACCAAGGGTTCCGTCGTCGTCAGCCGTGGCGGTGAGGAGGTCGCGTTGCGGGGCGGTGAGTCGGCGTTCCTGCCGCACCGCGCCGACGCGGCCGAGGTCTCCGGCGACGGCGAGGCGTTCTGGGCGACCACGAACCTCTCCGGACCCGGAACCTCGCCGGATCGCGACCTCTGACGACCGCGCACCGGCCTGCGCCCGATCGAGGGTCGGGTGACCCGCTCCCGAGTGGTTCGTGACGGTCGCATCAACAATCCGGCCCCGCGCCTCACCCGTCCTGGTGAAGTCGCCTCACCGTCGAGGTCGACCCCTGTCGATCATTCCTGCGCCGTGATGTTCTGGCCATGACTTGCTCACTCCAAACGCATTGGGAGAGGGACGAATCATGACCATCACCGTCAATTCCGGGGCGAATAAGATCGGTCGGTCCATCGTCGACGACGAATTCCTGGCCGCGAGCGCGTTCTTCGCGCACGAACTGCCCGCGGCGGGTCTCGCCGTCGACGAGGGTTCCGAGGAGAGCGTTTACAACAGAGCCGATTCGGCGGCCTCCGCGATCGTCCTGCCCGAGGTCGTGCCGCCGGAATTGCAGAAGCAGGTGGCGGAGGCCAAGAAGCGCCTGATCCAGTTGACCAGCCTCGGCTCGACCAAGATGCGCAAGTGGATCACGCAGGCCTCCGACCCTGACCTCATCTTCAACGTCGACGCGTGGAAGCAGATCTACACGAAGTACCCGCTGCTCGCGTACGACGAGGTGCTCGACTCCCGCTTCCGCCACAGCGGCAAGGGCGTCGAGGTGGCGCAGAGCGTGGCCTCGGCGCTGATCTCGCTGGCGGTGGGACCCGGCGGGGCGATGATGGCGTTCAGGCAGTTCCTGCAGGGGATGCAGACCAACATCAAGGCGTCGATCGAGAACCAGAAGGCGCCGATCGCCCTGTTCATCCAGTCGATCTCGATCACGATCCAGGGCGGGACGGTGATTCCGCGGTTGAACGGCTTCTTCATCACCTACAGCGAGAGCAAGCGGATCATCAACACGCCGTGCGCCAGCTACGAGAGCTTCGGGATCGACAGCTCCTACCAGCGCATCGGCGGCCTCTTGGACCTCGACTCGCTGGGCGAACCGGACATCAGGAAGAAGTGGGACGACCTCATGAAGCAAGCCGCTCTCGACGACATCGAGAACTCGCAGGACTTCTTCGAGGACGACGAGGGCTTCGTGCCGTCGACGTGATCCCCGCCGACATCGGGAGGCACGCAGTGACCACCTCGGTTCCGGTCCGGCGCGACCGGGTCGGCAGTGCGCAGGCCCGGGTGTTCTCCGGCAGCGACGACCACGGCACCGCCTTCGCCCTGCTCGTCAACCGCTCCGGGCGCGCGGACGAGGCGTACCGGCGGTTCGCGGACACCATGCTGACCTACCCGGTCGGGCTCGCCCGTTACGTGGCCAAGAAGTCGGACCCGTACGACGCGGACACCTGGCAGACGGCGTTCGGCGTGCTACCCGCCCTCGCCGGGGCCGACGTCGAGCACCTGGGCGGTCGACTCGACGGCGCCGAGACCGCGCGGGGGATCCTCGACGCCATGGCCCCGGAGACGCGGGGCGAGGTCGAGCAGGACAAGGCCTTCGCCGACCTGATCGGGCTGTTGGCCGGCCCGGCGATCAGCGCGCACCTGCGCGGTGCCGAGAAGTACTCGGTGGTCGGTCTGGCGCTCACCGTGGGCATCGGCGACGGGGCGGAGGAGTTCGACGGGAGGCTGCACACCTTCACGTTCGAGGTCTCGGTCGGAGCCGTCGACGCCGGTCTCCGGGCGGACTACGACGTGCGGCGCACCTCCGCGCGGTTCACCGGTGACGAGGAAGCCCTGCACAAGGTCTTCCGCAAGCCGTCGTCGGAGGAGCTGGACCTCCTGCGCGCCTCGCTCCACTACCGCGAGCTGACCGCCTGACGTGGTCGAGCACACGGGCGCGGCGTGGTTCGGCCGCACCCGTGTGCTCTTCCCGCTGTGCCACCGGGGTGGTTACCGGCAGGTCCTACTGGAAGTTCACGTCACTGCACAGGTAGTAGGCCTGGTCCATGTGGCTGGCCTGCCAGATCGTGAACACCACGTGGCGGCCGGTGCGGCTGCCCGCGTTCACCTGGGCCTGGTAGAGGCCCGTGGTGCCGTAGCGGCCGGTCGAGGTGACCAGCTCCAGGTCGCTCCAGCGCAGCGGCGTGGACCCGGTGTTGACGCCCTGGCGGGTGATGTAGATGCGCAGGTAGTCCGCGCCGTGCCGGGCCTGGTCCGTGATGGTGAGGGTGAACTGGCGCGGCTTGGTGGCGGTGTTCCACGCGCCGACCGCGTCGAGCGCGCGGTACCGGCCGCTCTCGGCCAGGCCACCGCTGCACAGCTGACCGTTCGGCAGGGCGCCCTGGTGGTTGCCGCCGACGCCGTTGCGGTACAGGCCGTTCCAGTTCCACATCGCGTTCGGGTCGGCCTTCCAGGCCTGCGCGCACATCGGGTCCGTCTGGCCCATGTTCGGGTTCAGGTGGTCGCTGCCCCAGCGCTGGTAGCAGCCGTAGTTGCGCGACGGCGGGTCGGTGACCGAGCCGTGCGCGCTCGCGACGCCTGATGCGCCCACCAGGGTGACCACGCTGGCGGCGAGGACCGCGAGGACCGAGCTGAAGACGCCGATCACCGATCGGGTACCGCGTCGGAAGGTCATGTGAGTGTGTCCTCCACGTTGAGGATGACCGAGTACAGGGCTGGGAGCGCTCCCAGATCCCAAGGTAGCGAACCGCACACCGTCTGTGAACCCCATCCGCGCACGAAGCTGTTTCCTCGCAGTTGGGCACCCGAACGGCCCAACCAGCACCCCCAACCGCGAGAGTCCAACGCCCAGACCGCGAGAGTCCTACGTTCAGAACACCCGGATTCACCGTTCAGAACGCGGTCACTACCGGTAGTAGCCCTCCACCGGAACGGTCGCCTCCTCCAGCAGCGCCGGCCCCTCCTGCGGCACGGGCGCGAAGCCGCCACCCGGCTTCAGCGCGTTCAGCTGCTCGGTCGACAACGCGAACACCACCCGCCCCAGCCCCGACCGCTCGATCGCGCCGACGCACATCCCGCACGGCTGGCAGCTGGTGAACATCGTGGTCCCGGCCGCCACCTCCGGCGCGAGCGACCGCGCCGCCCACCGGGCCAGCTTCAACTCCGGGTGCGCCGTGATGTCGTCGTCCGTCACGCTGGAGTTGCGCTCTTCCTTCAACACTGCGCCGTCCGGCCCCACCAACAACGACCCGAACGGCGGGTTGCCCGACGCACGCGCCTCCGCCGCCAACTCGATCGCCCTGCGCAAGCTCATCGGAACTCCTTTCGCACCGTGGCCAACGCCTGCCACGCGACTTCCGGGTGGACGGTCTCCTGTGGATCCCCGACGAACGGGTCCAGCACCACGGCCGACGCTCCCGACGACCGCAACTCGGCCAGGTCGCCCAAGACCTGCGCCACGGTCCCCTCACCCAACCGCCGCTCCGGCCCCAGCTCGTCGGACGTGATGTGCAGCAGGACACGAGGAGTCAACGCGGGCAACGGTTTCCCCTCGGCCTCCGCGATGACCTCCAACCGCGCCAACGCCTCCCGGTACGCCGCAGGCGTGAGGCGCAAGCTGTGCCACGCGTCCCCCAGTCGAACGGCCCGCCGCAGCGCCGCGTCGGAGTGCCCGCCCACCCAGATCGGGATCCGCCCGGCCCGGTAGTCCGACTCGTCCCGCCACGCCTCCCGCACCACCCGCAGCCCCTCGTCGGTCAACCGGCCGCGTTCGGCGAAGCGCACGCCCAGCGCCTCGTACTCCTGCCGCGCCCACCCGACGCCGACACCGAGCACGAACCGACCGCCGGACAGCTCGTTCACGTTCGCCGCCATCCGCGCCACCAGCAACGGGTGCCGGTAGGGCAGCACCAGCACGGTGGTGCCGAGCCGGATCCGCGACGTCACACCGGCCAGCCACGCCAGCGCGGTGAACGGCTCGTAGAACGGGGCCGGGTACTGCTCGGCCACGTCCGGCGTCACGGCCACGTGGTCGGACACCATCAACAGGTCGAAGCCGAGGCCCTCGACCGTCCGCGCCCAGTCCCGCAGCACGTCCGGCGAGGTGCCCGGCCCGAAGTTCGGGACGTTCACACCGATCTGCACGGCGCCAACGCTATGCCGAAATGCCGCGATCCTGAAGAGACTTCGCCCGGCCTGGAGCGGCTTCCGCCGCAAATTCCACGGTAAAATCGGCACGTGACCGGGAACCTCGATCCGACCGACTGGTCCATCCTCGCCGAGCTGCAACGCGACGGCCGGATCGCGCTCAGCGAGCTGGGCCGCCGGGTCAACCTCAGCGCCTCGGCGACCACCGAACGCGTCCGCAGGCTGGAGTCCGCCGGCGTGATCACCGGCTACCGGGCCGAGGTCGACCTGGCCAAGGTCGGCTACGCCGTGCTCGCCGTCGTCCGCCTGAAGTACCCGGGCAACCGGCACGAGCCGCTGCACGCGCTGCTGGCCGACCGCCCCGAGATCCTGGAGTGCCTGCGCACCACCGGCGACGACTGCTACACGCTCAAGGTCGCCGCCACGTCCATGCCGCACCTGGAGCAGGTGGTCAACGACCTGACCGGCTTCGGCAGCACGACCACGAACATCGTCTACAGCCAGACCCTGCCGTACCGGGGTGTGTCGCCGGCGTAGCGCGGCACACCCCGGTCCCGACTACCGCCACTCCACGGCCGGCGCGCACGTCGCCGGGTCGAGGTCGCGCGCACCCGCCACGACCATCCCGTCCGGGCGCACCCAGCACTTGGTCCGGTCCCACACGTTCAACCAGTCGCCGAGCAGCGTCCCCTGCGCGTCGTACGCCTGGAGGACGGCCTGCTGGTCCCACCCGTCGGGGATCTGCCAGTCGGACGGGTGAGCCAGGCGGGCCACGAACGTGCCGTTGACCGGCCGCACCTCGGTCGACCTGCCGCCCTGCCGGTAGACGACCTTGGCGACGCGACTCGTCACGCGGCCGACCGCCATGTCGTACCCAAGGGCGCCCGCGTGCTCGGGCTTGCCGCCGTCTCCGCCGGAGGCCGAGGCGGCCTGGTCCACGGCGAGCTCGCCGGGCAGCCACCCGACCTCCATGCCGCCGGTCATCGCCGAGTTGTAGGGCATGGTGGGGCCGTCGACCGTGCAGCTCAGCATGTGGTGCTCGGTGTAGAGCAGGGCGAGCGTGCCGACCTCGTCGGTCAGGTACTGGTGCAGCACGGCCTCGCCGTCGACACCCGCGCTCTCCGCGCAGCCCTTCGCGATCTCGGCGATCCGCGCCGGTGACAGGTCCGGGATCACCGGCTGCCGCGGCGTCGAGGAGGGGGCCGCGGACGGCGTGGTCGACAACTCGACGGGCGTGTCGGACGTCGCCGCGGGCTCCACGCCGGCCTGCCGCGACGGCACCACGACCGCGACCAGGGCGACGACGGCCGCCGCCGCGACACCGGCCGTGAGCAGGGGTGCGAACCGGACGGCACGGCGACCGCCGGTCACCTCCTGCTCCAGGCGCGCGCGGATCTGGGCGCGACGTCGGGGCGGAACGTCCCGGTTCGGGGGGAGTGCGTGGTTCATCGGTCCTCCAGGGTGAGCGCGGGGACGGCGACGACCTGCGCGGCGCCCAGCCTGCGGGTCAGCCGGGCCTTCGCCTTGCTGACCCTGGCCCGGACGCTGACCTCGGCGATCCCGAGCACGCCTGCGGCGTCGGCGTACGACACGCCGGACCACACGCACAGCGCGAGCGCTTCGCGTTCGTTGCGGGGCAGTTCCTCGACGGCGGCCAGCAGCAACGCCATCCGCCGCTGGTCGTCGACCCGCTCGGCCACCTGGTCGGCGTGGTCGGGCACCGGGGTCTCCACCGGCGCCTTGCGGAACAGCCGCAGCCGACGCGCCACCGTGCGCCGGTCGCTGCGCACCACGTTCGTGGCCACGGCCAACAACCACGGCAGGGCGGAGTCGTGCTCCAGCCGCAGCCGGTCGCGCTTGCGCCAGGCCACCAGGAACGTGTTCTGCAGGTGGTCCTCGGCCGCCGCCCACGACGCGGTCAGCCGGAAGCAGTGGTTGTAGACCGCCTTGGCGTGCCGGTCGAACAGCACGCCGAAGGCCGGCCCGTTCCCCGCCGCGGCCTGTGACCACAGGGTGCGGTCGTCATCGGTCGTCATGTCCTGCTTGTGCCCGCCAGTCGGGGAGGTGTTGCCACTCCGCGGACCTGGACGAACGCCGAAAGGGCCGCCGTCAGCCGGGGCGGTCTCATCGTCGAGACCCCCGAAGTGCGGGGGAGAGCGCTCCCGCCCCACACCTCTGCCAAGCTGACGACGGCCCCTCGAACCCGACAACGCCGCCGCCGTGCGTTGCGGGGACGTCTGGGAACGTTCCCAGGCCTGACGGTAGCGCACCGCCGGCACGCCGGCAAGCGCTTACCTGCGGACCGACCAACGGGCCGTTCACGCTGCTGAACAGCGAGAACGGCCCACCGGACGGTCAGGAGTGCGGACAGGTGTCGCGGTACTCGGAGATGGCCGCGCCACGGGGCGCGGGGCACAGGAACTGCTCGTACCTGGTGTCGTTGTCGACGAACCGCTTGAGCCACGCGATGCTGTACTTCGCGATCGTCGTGTTGGAGCTGTTCGGCGCGTAGTGGCTCGCGCCCTCCAGCTCCAGGTACGCCTTGTCCAAGGTGGAGGGAAGGCTGGTGTAGAACGGCTCCGAGTGCGACGAGACGGACGCCACCGAGTCGTTCTCCGCGCCGACGATCAACGTGGGCGTCTGCACCGTCGACCACGTCTTGGTGGTGTTCCACGCCGTCAGCGGGATCGACGCCTGCAGACCGGGTCGGTCCTTCGTGGCCTCCAGCGCGCCGCCGCCACCCATCGAGTGGCCCATCACGCCCAGTCGCGAGGCGTCGATCCGACCCCGCACGGAACTGCTCGTCGTGAGGTAGTCCAGCGCGGCCAGCAGCTGGTCGCCCCGCGAAGCGGGCTGGTCGTACCGGGAGTTCGTGTCGATGATGAAGATGACGAAGCCCTGCGAGGCCAGGCGCGGTCCGAGCCACGAGAGGCTGGACTGGCCGGCCGTGTAACCGGGCGAGACCGCGATCGCGCCGAACGTGCCCTCGGCGGTGCTGGTCGGGTAGTAGATGGTGCCGCCGCCGAAGCCGCGCACGCTCGCCGACGACACCGCGGTCTGGCTGGTGGCGAACGGCCCGCGGGTGGCCTCGATGCTCGAGGTGGTCGGCGCCGGGCCGCGTTCGTAGGGGTTCTCGGCGGCCTCGGCGACCGTTCCGGAGGTGGTGAGGGCAACCGCCGCGGCGAAGACCAGGGCGCGGCGGGACAGGGGAGACCTCAGGGACATGGTGTGCTCTTCCCGGCGTGGCAAGGACTTGGCGGAGAGTCCTCAGTGGACCTTGCTTGGCGCGTCAGAGTCTGACCCCTTACCTACTCCAGAGTCAAGTAACTGTCTCGACACGCAGTGTGACACGAAGGAAATTCACTTCCACGAACCGGGAACGCGACCGACGACCGTAACTCCGACCTGCGAGGAAGCGCTCCCACGCACCTCTTGACCACGACCCGCGCGATCACGAGGATCGGCCGCGACAGAGCCGTCGGACGAACGGAACCGCCGATGTCCCGCAGACACCTGAGCACCGCCCTGGCCGCGGTGCTCGCCGCCGGTCTCATCACCGGAGCCGCCGCAGCCTCCCCGGACGCGTCACGCCGGCCGGTCATCGGCGAGCCGCGCACCGAGCACGGCTGCGCCCGGATCGAGGAGCGCCTCCCGCACCTGGCGGAGTGGCCGAAGGTCGACAGCCGGGTCAAGTCGAACCCGTCCGACGAGCGGCGCGTCAAGAACATCCTCGCGGGCATGACCCTGGCCGAGAAGGTCGGCCAAATGACCCAGCCGGAGATCGGCGCCATCACCCCCGACGAGGTGCGCGAGTACGGCATCGGCTCGGTCCTCAACGGCGGTGGCTCGTGGCCGAACCGCGACAAGCACGCCGCGCCCGAAGCCTGGCTCGCCCTCGCCGACGCCTATTGGGACGCGTCCAAGGCCAGTCGCACGGGCATCCCCGCCATCTGGGGCATCGACGCCGTGCACGGCAACAACAACGTCTACGGCGCCACGGTCTTCCCGCACAACATCGGCCTGGGCGCGGCGCACGACCCGTGCCTGATCCGGGACATCGGCAAGGCGACCGCCGAGCAGATCCGCGCCACCGGCCAGGACTGGGCGTTCGCGCCGACCCTGGCCGTGCCCCTCGACGACCGCTGGGGCCGCACCTACGAGGGCTTCTCCGAGGACCCGCGGATCACCCGCGCGTACGGCTACGAAGCCACCCGGGGCCTGCAGGGCAACAGCCGCAACCGGGTCGGCGTGCTCGCCACCGCCAAGCACTTCATCGGCGACGGCGGCACGACCGGCGGCAAGGACCAGGGCGTCAACCCGGCCTCCGAAGCGGAGATGATCAACGTCCACGGCCAGGGCTACTACGGCGCGCTCGCCGCCGGCGCCCAGACCGTGATGGTGTCGTTCAACAGCTGGACCAACGACGACCTCGACGAGGGCAAGCTGCACGGCAGCAAGCTCGCGGTGAACGACATCCTCAAGGGCAAGATGGGCTTCGACGGCCTGGTCGTCTCCGACTGGAACGGCATCGGCCAGGTCACCGGCTGCACCAACTCGTCCTGCCCCCGGGCGATCAACGCGGGCATCGACGTCGTCATGGTGCCCAACGACTGGAAGGCGTTCATCGCCAACACAGTCACCCAGGTCGAGAGCGGTCAGATCCCGCTCTCCCGCATCGACGACGCCGTGACCCGGATCCTCCGCGTCAAGCTCCGCTCCGGCGTCCTCGACGGCGAGAAGCCGTCCCAACGCGACCACGCCGGCTCCGCGGACGCCCTCGAAGCCCGCAAACTGGCCCGCGAGTCGGTCCGCAAGAGCCAGGTCCTGCTCAAGAACGACAACCGCGTCCTCCCCCTCTCCCCGCGCTCCAAGGTGCTGGTCGTCGGCAAGAGCGCCGACAGCATGCAGAACCAGACCGGCGGCTGGACCCTGACCTGGCAGGGCACCGGCAACACCAACGCCGACTTCCCGAACGGCACCACCGTCCTCGGCGGCCTCGAGGAGGCCCTCGGCGAGCAGAACGTCGTGTTCAGCGAAACCGGCGACGTCGATCCCGCCGGCTTCGACGCCGTGATCGCGGTGCTCGGCGAGACCCCGTACGCGGAGGGCGTCGGCGACATCGGCAAGCGCTCCCTGGAGGCGGCCAAGCTCTACCCGAACGACCTCGCCGTCCTCGACAAGGTCAGCGGCAAGGGCACCCCGGTCGTCACCGTCTACCTCTCCGGCCGCCCGCTGCACGTCAACAAGGAACTGAACCGCTCCGACGCGTTCGTCGCGGCCTGGCTGCCCGGCACCGAAGGCGGCGGCGTCGCCGACCTGCTGGTCCGAGGCAAGCACACCTACCCGGGCTTCACCGGCAAGCTCTCGTTCTCCTGGCCGCGCAGCGCCTGCCAGACGCCCCTCAACGCCGACGGCGACCCCCTCTTCAAGCCGGGCTACGGCCTGCGCTCCTGGCAAACCGGCAACGTCGGCCGACTGGACGAGACCTCCCCCGAGTTCGGCTGCTCCGGCAACGGCGGCGGCGGCACCGCCACGGAGGACCTCGAACTCCACGTCCGCACCGACATCGCCCCCTACCGCGCCTACATCGGCTCCCCGGACAACTGGAGCGGCACCGAACTGGGCCCGGACGGCGAGGCGGCCCACAGCTCGATCACCGTCGTGCCCGCCGACGTCAACGTCCAGGGCGACGCCATGAAGACCAGTTGGACCGGCACGGGCCCCGGCCAGGTCTACCTCCAGGACCCGGCGGGCGGCGCCGACCTGCGCGGCTACCTCAACGCCAACGCCGCACTGGTCTTCGACGTCATCGTCCACCAGCCCCCAGCCGCCCGAACCGTCCTCAGCACCCACTGCCAGTACCCGTGCTTCGCCGAGGTCGACGCGACCAACCTCTTCACCAACCTCCCGACCGGCACGAAGTCCACGGTGAAGATCCCGATCTCCTGCTTCGCCCAAGGCGGCCTCGACCTGGAGAACGTCAACACACCGTTCCTCGTCTACACCGAGGGCGCCTTCCAAGCCTCCTTCGCCAACGTCCGCTGGACCCCGAAAGCCGCCGCCGACCCGGACGCGAAAACCTGCGCCGAACTGACCTGATTCCCCAACGTGGGGGGCGAGCCACGCTCGCCCCCCACCACTCCCCATCCCGCCCACTGCCACTTCGCCCACCCGACCAACAACGGACCCGGCACACCGCCAACTGCTCGGCACCCGCCCTCGCGACCGGTCCCAGCTCCGCCGGGAAGTCCGGCGCCTCCAACACCGTGCCCAGCCGGCGTCACGAGGCTTCTCGCGCCTCCTCGACCACCTGCCTTCCGACGCTACCGAGCGCTCCGAACACGGTCATCCGCACGGCCTTCCCCCTTCTCCACCGACTTCCCCTTCTCCTCCGCTGACCTCCGTTGCGCCACCACCAACGCCCCGAGCACCACCACCGCACCGACCACCTGCGACCCGGTCAGTTCCTGGCTCAGCACGAGCCACCCCACGGCCGTCGCGACAACCGGGCTGAGCAGCCCGAGGAACGTCACCTGCGTCGCCGCCAGCACCCGAATCCCGCGGAACCACAGGGCGTACGACAGCGCCCCGCCGATCACGCCGAGGTACGCGAAGCCGCCGACGTTCGCCGCCGTCAACGCGGGTGGCAGCCCTTCGACCACCAGCGTCGCCGGCAGCAGCACGACGCCGCCGGCCACCAGCTGCCACCCGGTCACCGCCAACAACGGCGCGGGCGTCGTCCACCGCTTGCTCAGCACCACCCCGGCCGCCATCACGACCGCACCACCCAGCGCAGCAGCCACGCCGACCCAGTCCAGCCGCGCGTCGGCCCGCAACACCAGCAGCGCCACACCAACGACGCCCGCCACCCCGGCCAACGCCACCCGGGCCGTCATCCGCTGGCCGAGCAGCACCACCGCCAACCCCGCCACCACCAGCGGCTGCACGGCCCCGACCGTGGCCGCCACCCCGCCCGGCAACCGGTACGCCGCCAGGAACAGCAACGGCAGGAACACGCCGATGTTCAGCGTGCCCAGCACCAGCGAACGCCACCACCAATCACCCCTCGGCAGCCGTCGCGTGACCGCCACCAGCAGCAACCCGGCCGGCAACGCCCGCAACAACCCGGCCAGCAGCGGCCGGTCCGGTGGCAGGTACTCGGTGGTGACGAAGTAGGTCGTGCCCCACACGGCGGGGGCGAGCGCGGTCACCCATTTGCTTAGCACTAAGACAAACTAACTCACCGCTAAGGTATCTCCATCGTGACTTGCCTCACCGCTAAGCTAGTTCGATGGCAGACCACGTCGACCTCGTCCTCGGCCAGTGGCACGCGCAGCGCCCCGACCTCGACGTCTCGCCGATGGCGGTGATCGGCAGGCTCAGCCGCCTGGCCCGCCTGGTGGACGTCGAGCTGGGCAAGACCTTCGCCGCGCACGACCTGGACCGGGCGTCGTTCGACGTCCTCGCGACCCTGCGCCGCAGCGCGCCACCGCACCGGCTGACCCCGACCGAGCTGATGCGCGCCTCGATGGTCACGTCAGGCGCCGTCACGCAACGCCTCGACCGCCTCGAAGCGCGTGGGCTGGTGGTCCGGACTCCCCACGAGCGCGACGGTCGTGGTGTCGTCGTCGCCCTCACCGACGCCGGGCGCGACCTGATCGACCGGACGCTGCCCGACCACCTCGCCACCGAGAACCGGCTGCTCGGCGGGCTGTCGCACCCGGAGCGAACCGCTCTCGCCGACAGCCTGAAGCACCTGCTGGAATCCCTCGGCGACAAGTAACCACACCAAGTTTCTTCACTTACCAAACTTATGGCGCTATCGTGCCTTCTCGTCGAGCAGTACTTAACCGCTTAATCCACCCCGCACCTCACACCCCCGCCTCACACCGCTCAACGCCGAGAGGGTCCCCAGCCATGAGGAAACGCTCAGCCGCCAGACAGGTGACCACCACCGCCTCCTTCACCGCCGCCACCGTCACCGCCATCACCGCCGCCCTGCTGACCTCCGGTGCGATCACCTCCACCGCCGCACCGGCCGACACCGCCCCACCACATCCCAAGCCGCAGGCGGTCCGGATCTCCGACCCGCACGCCACCCCCGAAACCCGGTCCCTCTTCTCGTACCTGCGCGACCGGCAGGGCAAGGGCGTGCTGTTCGGCCACCAGCAGACGACCGAGTTCGGCGTCACCTGGGACGAGTTCACCGAGACCGACGGGCTGAAGTCCGACGTCAAGGCCGGCGTCGGCGACCACCCGGCGCTGTTCGGCTGGGACACCGGCCACCTCGGCCACGGCTCCTCGCCCGGCGACCCGGCCCCGGAGGAGAACTTCCGGGCCACCGTCGAGCTGATCGAGACCGCGCACAACGAGATCGGCGGCGTGCACACCCTCGCGTCCCACATGGACAACTTCGTCACCGGCGGCAGCTTCTACGACACCAACGGCGACGTCGTCACCCGCATCCTGCCCGGCGGCGACCACCACGCGCAGTTCAACGCCTACCTCGACCGCGTCGCCCGCCTCGCGCACGAGGTCGACGACCGCGACGGCAACCCGATCCCGATGATCTACCGGCCGTTCCACGAGAACAGCGGCTCGTGGTTCTGGTGGGGCGCCGCGCACGCGTCACCGGCGAAGTACATCGAGCTGTTCCGGTACACCGTCGAGTACCTGCGCGACGTCAAGGACGTGCACAACTTCCTGTACGCCTACTCGCCCGGCGGTGGCTTCGGCGGCGTGGACGACGTCTACATGCGCACGTACCCGGGCGACAACTACATCGACGTGTTCGGCATCGACAGCTACGACGGCAGCAACGGGTCGCCGCAGTTCCTGGACGGCATCGTCGCCGACCTCGGCATGATCGCGCGCATCGCCCAGGCGAAGGACAAGGTCTCGGCGTTCACCGAGTACGGCATCAGCGGCGCCCTGAAGCCCAACGGGCAGAACGGGAACCTCAACTGGTTCACCACGATGTTCAACGCCATCAAGGCCGACCCGTGGGCGAGCCGGAGCGCGTTCATGCTGACCTGGGTGAACTTCGGCACCGAGCAGTTCTTCCTGCCGTACCCGGCGACCGCCACCGAGCCCGAGCACGAACTGCTGCCGGACCTGAAGCGGCTGCACGCCGACCCGTTCGCGGTGTTCAGCTCCGCGCTCGATCTCTCCGACGTCTACGGGCGCAAGGTGAAGGCCGAGGCGCACAAGCCGTTCCTGCACGTCGTGTCGCCGCCCGACGGTGAGCGGATCACCACGCCCACGACCACCGTTCGCGTGCGGCTGCTCGACGCCAAGGCCGCGCTCGTCCACTACACCGTCGGGGACGACCCGACCAAGCACCCGCTCAGGCTGGACCGGCGCACCGGGTACCACACCGGCACGTGGAACATCGGCGAGGAGAACCTGACCAACAAGGTCACGCGGCTCGAGGTGACCGCGGTGACGCCGCGTGGCACGTTGTCCGCGACGAACCGCTTGATCCTCGGCGCGAAGCCGCCGCTCGCGCCCGGCGTCGTGGACGACTTCGAGGGCCACGTCGACGACGTGGCGTTGGGCGCGGAGTACAGCCCGTACGGGACGAACCGGATCTCGCTGGCGGCGGAGAACGGCGGCAAGGCGCTGAAGTTCGACTACGACTTCGGCTTCCAGACCTACACCGGCGTCGGCAAGCGGATCTCGGGTGACTGGTCGACGTACACCGGGTTGTCGTTCTGGCTGCGTCCCGACGGGTCGAACCACAAGCTCGTGCTGCAGCTCAACGCCGGCGGGGTGGCCTACGAGGCGTACCCGTCCATGTCCGGCACGTCGGCGGGCATCGTGACGATCCCGTTCGCGGACTGGCGCCCGGCGCCGTGGGACACGGGCAACGCGCACCGGCGGATCACGCCGGAGGACCTGAAGAACCTGTCCCAGTTCAACATCTTCATCAACCAGGCCGAGGGCAACCCGGTCGTGACCGGCACCTTCCACCTGGACGACATCCGCGCGGGCTGAGCCGACCCACCGCACCCACCGAACTCACCTCACCCACCGACCCCGCCCGCGTGCGCCGCCACATGCCCGGCGCGCACGCGGGCGGTTCCATTCAGCCGATTGCCATCGCCGTCCACCTTGGGTTGGCTTTGGATACACGCGATCCAAGGGGGACCGATGACACGACTCTCCACACTCTTAGGCGCGCTCCTGCTCGCCTCCGCCGCAGCCACCGCCTCCACCACCGCAGCCGCAGCCTCCGAGGTGAGCCCGCACTGCCAGGAATCCGGCTACTGCCTCTTCTCCGGCACCTCGTTCACCGGCACCCGGGCCGTCCTGCCCCTGTCGTACGGCTGCCACCCCGTCACCGACCTGGGCTTCACCACGGCCCGCTCAGCCGCCCGCGGCTTCGGCGACGGCACCGCTCTGCAACTGTTCGCCGACTCCACCTGCACCACCCGAGTGGCCACCGTCTACCACGAGGTCCCCACCACCGCCGCCGCCTCTTACCGCCTGATGCCGATCCCGAGCTGACCCGCGTTCTGAGCGTTCAACACGGGTGATCTGAACGTAGGACACACGCGACGCGAACCTAGGACTCTCGCGGTCAGAGGGTGGTGGTCCAGGCCTGGACGGCTTGGTGGTAGGTGGGGGCGTTGGGGGCGTAGTTGATCGAGTGGCCGTAGTCGGGCAGCACGTGGGCGTGCAGGCGGGCGGCGGGGGAGAAGAACGGGGACTCCGAGGCGCGCAGGGTGTCCGCGGACCGGCAGTCGCTGCCCAGCGGCCGGCCGCAGAAGTGGGTGTCGCCCGCGCCGACCACGACCATCACCGGCACGTCGATCAGCCGCGTGAACGGGATGACCACGTTGTGCAGCGTGATCGTGTCCACCGCCTCCGACGCCGCGAACACGTCCTTGGTCGCCTCGTCGAACCCGATCGCGTCGTCCACCCGCGCACCGGGCGAGTGGAACGACCCGTAACGCGTGCCGGGCGCGGTCGTCAGGTAACCCACGTCCAGGCCGGACCGCCGCAGCTGCGGGTCCAGCACGGCCGGGATCATGCCCGCCAACGCCGGGACCACGGTGACGAGGTTCATCCGGTGCGTGAAACCGGTGACCAGCACGCCGTCCACGTCGCGATACGTCCCCGCCTCGATCAACGCCATCGCCGCACCGATCGAGTGCCCGCCGACGACCACCTTCTCGAACCGCGGTCGAACGGCCCGCACCACCTGGTGCACGGCGTGCGCCTGCGTCGACGCCGTCACCAACGCGCTCAACGGCCGCGAGCTGCGCCCGGTGCCGAGCCGGTCCACGGCCAGCGTCGCGACACCGGCCCGGTTCATCGCCTGCCGGTACGACCGGGTGTCCGGCGAGTACGGGATGTCCCAGTACGAGCTGTTGTACGTGCCGCCGGGGATCAACACCTGGACGGTGGACGCGCCCGCCGGCGTGCACAGCCTGCCGTGCACGGAATGCGGCGTGCCGAGCACCGTCACCGGCACGCGCAAGTCCTCGCACGCGACCGCCCCCGCACCCGACCCCGACACGGCACTTGCAGGTGCGGGCAGCAGACCGGCCGACGCGGCGAGCACAGCGACCGCCGACAACCGCAAACGCGACCAACGCACGACTCAACAACCTCCTGGGTTCGAAACCGCCGTCACGAGAGGCGCCGCGACCTCGCGGTCAACGGGGTACCGCCGTCATCAGCAAGCCGCTGGGATAGGCGGTGGACGTGAACTTGGTGCGCACGGTCCTGCCGGGCACCGGCACGAGCCGCCACCTCGACAGCACGGTGGCGAGGGTGATCACGATCTCCGTCTGCGCGAACACGTTGCCCAGGCACTGCCGCGCGCCCGCCGCGAACGGGATGTAGGCGCCGCGCGGCACCGCGACGGACGGGGACGACCACCGGTCGGGGTCGAACCGGTGCGGGTCGGGGAAGGACGCCGGGTCGTGGTGCAGGGCGTGCGGGCTCACGATGACCTCGGCGCCCGCGGGTAACTCGACCCCGCCGAGGTCGACCGGCTCGACGGCCCGCCGCATCAGGATCCACAGCGGGTACCTCCGGAGCACCTCGTTCACCACCGCCGCCGCGTACTTCAGCCGCGGCACGTCGGCGAACGTCACCGGGCGCCCGCCGAGCACCTCGTCGAACTCGGCGACCAGCCGTCGCTCCACCTCGGGGTGCCGCGCGACCTCGTGGAATGCCCACGCCAGCGCCAGCGCCGTGGTCTCGATGCCCGCGGTGAGCAGGGTCAGCACCTCGTCGTAGGTCTGCTGGTCGGTCATGCCGTCGCCGGACTCGTCCTGCGCCAGCAACAGCATCGACAGCAGGTCGCCGTGGTCGGCCAGGCCGTCGGCCCGCCTGCTCGCGATGACCTCCAGCACGATGGCGCGCATCCGCGCGATGGCCCGGTCGAACTCGCGGTTGCCCGGCAGCGGCAGCTTCTCCACGAACGACGGCGACAGCGCGCGCACCATGCCCTGCTTGATCACCACGAACACGGACCGCCGCACCTCGGCGATCGCCCGCTGCCCGAGCTCGGTGGAGAACAGCGCCCCGCCGACGACCGTGACCGCCAGGGCCTGCATGTCGTCCTCGACCACCCGCACCTCGCCGGGCGTCCACGACGCGGTCAACGCGGTCGCGGCGCGTGTCATCGTCTCCGCGTAGTGGTCGATCCGGTCGCGGTGGAACGCGGGCTGGACCATCCGCCTCTGCCGCAGGTGGAACGCGCCGTCGGAAAGCACCAGACCATTGCCCACGTAAGGGCGGAACTTGTCGAACATCGCGCCTTTGCGGAACCGCGGACCGTCCGTGACCAGCACTTGGTGCACAAGTTGAGGAGTGGTCACGAAATACGTCGTCATCGGACCGAGGTCGACCTTCACCACATCGCCGTGATCGCGCAGTGATGAGGTGAACTCATGTCGCCGGCGCAGCATCGCCACGGAGTGGCCGAGGAATGGCAGGCGACCGGGAGCCGTCGGGACAGCCACGTCAGCTCCTCTCCGGCCGCCGAAAGCGACGGCCCACGGTAGGACCCGTTCGGTGGAAGGTGATAGCGCCCGTTCGGGTGGGTTGGTGTCGCACTGAAGGGGGGACGAGTGTTGGTTCCGCCCACCCAGTACTCTCGCCGATCCCCGAGATCATCCCCGAGGTGTGAAGAGGTGTGCGCAATTATGGCGCAGCGCGACTGGATTCCATCCGGCGTGGACATCTCCGTGCCCAGCGTGGCCCGGACCTACGACTACATGCTCGGCGGCGGGCACAACTTCGCCGTCGACCGGGCGCTCGGCGAGCAGATCGAGTCCGTGATGCCCGGCCTGCGCAACGCCGCGCGCGTCAACAGGGCGTTCCTCGGCCGCGTCGTGCGGTTCATGGTGGACCAGGGCGTGCGGCAGTTCCTCGACATCGGCTCCGGCATCCCGACCGTCGGCAACGTGCACGAGGTCGCCCAGGCGGCGGCGCCCGGCTGTCGCGTCGTCTACGTCGACCGGGACCCGGTCGCCGTCGCGCACAGCGAGCTGATGCTGGTCGACAACGACGACGCGGCCGTCGTGCAGGCCGACATGCGCGAGCCCGACGCCGTCCTGGGCAGCGACGCGGCCCGCCGGCTGCTCGACTTCGATCAGCCGATCGGCGTGCTGATGCTGCTGATGCTGCACTGGGTGCCAGACTCGGCCGACCCCCGCGCCCTGGTCGCCCGGTACCGCGACGCGCTCGCGCCCGGCAGCTACCTGGCGGTCACCCACGCCACCGGCGACAACCAGAGCGAGAACCTGACCGGGGCGACCGACGCGATCAAGCGGAGCAACAGCCCCGACCAGGTGAACTTGCGTTCCCACGCCGACATCGAGGAGATGTTCGACGGATTCGAACTGGTCGAACCGGGGTTGGTCGGTTGCGGTGAATGGCGGCCCGGCGGTCCTGGTGACATCGCCACGGAGCCCGACATGAACATGCTGGTCTACGCGGGGGTCGGCCGAAAGGTATGAGCCGAAAGAGGTGAATTGCCCGGAGGAAGTCACCGTGGGTGTTCGCGGTTCACACTTCCGGTTGAGTGTTGGCCGGCGGGGGGTGGGTAAACTGCCGCGAATCCTCGATATCACAACAGGGCAACGGGAATGTCGATCCCCAGTCAGAGACAAGGAGCCACGTCACCACCCGAACGTGGCCGGGAACTCCTCGCACGGAAGTGGTCGTACCTGCTCAGCGGAGCCGTGGTGGTCGCGCTGGGCAGGAACGAACTCGACCGCGAAATGCGGAACCGCCTCGACGACCTGTGCGCGGCGGTGCACGCCGAGGCCTCTCCCGGGTCGCCGTCGACGCGGTCGGCCGAGCGGATCGGCGAACAGCTCGTCGCGCTCGGGTACGTCACCGAGGACGGCTTGCGCGTGACCCTCGACGTGCTCGGGAAAGGGCTGCTGGGGCTGTCGGAGTTCCAACCCGTGGAACGTCATGCCCAGCCGGTCGTGGCCGTGCTCGGCGCGTTGTCGGCCGGGTTCCTCGCGGCGAGCAGGCGCGCGGTGTTCGAGCAGCAGGAGTCCATGCAGTTGTCGCTGCTCAAGGCGGTCCGCGACGCGCAGTGGCACCTCAAGGAGAGCGAGGCGCGGTTCGAGGAGGTCGTCACGTCGTCGGCCAGCGGCGTCCTGGTGGTCGACCCGGCCGGGCGGATCGTGCGGGCCAACGCGGCCATCGGCGACATCCTCGGCTACACCACCGAGGAGCTGACCGGCTTCGCCCTGCTCGACCTCGTGCACCCGGCGTCGGTCCGGGTCCTCGGCGAGGCGA
The DNA here is from genome assembly GCF_040639675.1 of Actinosynnema sp. NPDC023794. NCBI lineage: Bacteria > Bacillati > Actinomycetota > Actinomycetes > Pseudonocardiales > Pseudonocardiaceae > Actinosynnema > Actinosynnema sp. NPDC023794. Next base: position 73,429 of record NZ_JBFAFR010000029.1, read on the forward strand.
TGCTGGCGCTGCTCGACGACAAGCAGGAACGGGTCCGGCAGCCGCAGCGGTTGCTGCGCAAGGACGGCGACGTCGCGCGGATCTCGCTGACGATGTCGCTGCTGCGCGGCGCGGACGACCAGCCGGTGCACTTCGTCGCCGTGATCGAGGACGGCACCGAGCTGATGCTGCTGCAGTCGGAGCTGAACCGGCAGGCGCTGCACGACGTGTCGACCGGGCTGCCGAACCGGCAGTACTTCACCACCCACCTGGAGAGCGCGCTGCGCCGGGCCGACCCGGTGCGCGGGATCAGCCTCTTCCACCTGGACGTCGACGCGTTCGGCATGGTGTGCAACAGCCTCGGGCGACCGACCGGCGAACGGCTGCTGGTGCACGTGTCGCAGCGGCTGAGAACCGTGCTGGCGCGGGAGAAGGCGATGATCGCCCGGCTCGCCGACGACGAGTTCGCCATCCTCGTCGAGAACGTCGCCACCACGCCGGACGTCGCGAGCACGGTGGCCGAGCTCAACCGCGAGCTGGCCGAGCCGGTGTACTTCGACGACCGCGGGCTGGCCGTGTCGGTCAGCGTCGGCGTGGTGCGCAGACCGCCGCCGGACTGGGAGCCCGCGGACGTGATGCGGGCCGCCGAGCAGGCGTTGCGGCGGGCGAAGGCAGGCGGTCGCGGCCAGTGGGCGCTGTTCGACGACGGGCAGGACGCGGTCGAGCGGCGGGCCGACGCGCTCGCCGTCGCCATGCCCGGCGCGTGGGAGCACGGTGAGGTCGGCGTGCGCTACCGGCCGGTGGTGGGCCTGGCCGATCGCGCGCTGGTCGGCGTGGCGGCGACGCTGCACTGGGACCGCGGCGACGAGTCGCTCGACCACGCGGAGTGCGCCGCGCTGGCCGAGCGGACGGGCTTGGCCCTGCCGTTGGGCGAGTGGCAGCTGGCCACCGCGTGCGGGCAGGTGCGGTGGTGGGGCCAGAGCGCCGGGTTCACCGCGTCGCTGCACGTCGGGCTGACGAGGAACCAGTCGCGCGACGGCGACCTGGTCCGCCGCGTGCGCCGGGTCTTGGACGACACGGGGTTGCCCGCGTCACGGCTCGTCATCGGGATGCCGGTGGCGGTGCTGGCGGAGTCCGAGGCGGTGGACAACCTGACCGTGCTGGCCGAACTCGGCGTCGGCACGTCGTTGGACGACTTCGGCCTCGGACCGGACGACCTGGCGGTGGCCGCGGAGCTGCCGATCGGGTGGGTGCGGGTGGGGCGGCGGCTGGTCGAGCGGCAGTCCCGCGGCGAGGCGGACTACCTGGCCGGGCTGGTGCCGCTGGCACGACGGGCGGGCGCCCGGGTGCTCGTCGACGGGCTGGAGACGCCCGAGCAGGCCGACTGGTGGCGCGCGGCGGACGTGGTCGCGGGCGCGGGCCCGTTCTTCGGCGACCCGCTGCCGGCGGGCGCGTTCCCTGACCCGGTCGAGTGGTACGACTAGCCGCCGATCCGGGACGGCGTGGAATCAGGCCTTCACAGCGCGTTTCCTTACCGTTACAGTTCTGGGAGCGCTCCCAGAACTGTTCCGGTCAGTGTGGACCACGGAACGGGCCTTCCTTCGCGGGCGGGTCGACGTGGTCCCGCACGCGAAGGAAGTGATGTGGATGACGGAGTTCCCGTCCCGTCTGGATGCGCCCGCGCACGCCCTGCGGACGTTGAGCATCCCGTTGCTGCGGGGCTCGCTCGGAGTGGTGTTCGTGTGGTTCGGCGCCCTCAAGGTGACCGGCACGACCCCGGTGGCCGACCTGGTCGCGCGGACCGTTCCGTGGCTCGACCCGGGCGTCTTCGTGTTCGCGCTCGGTCTGGTGGAGGTCGTGCTCGGCATCGCCCTGGTGGTGGGTTTCCGGTTGCGCTGGGTGGCGCTGCTGGTCGTGCTCCACCTGGCGGGCACGTTCGCCACGCTCGTCGTGCAGCCGTCCGTCGCGTTCCAGACGGGCAACCCGCTGCTGTTGACCATGACCGGCGAGTTCGTGGTCAAGAACCTGGTCCTGATCACGGCGGGCCTCGCGGTCATGTCGGCGGACGCACCCGTGCGGCAGCGGGTGGCGCGCGTCGACGCCGCCCGGCGGTGATCGCGGTGCTGCGGGGTCCCGACCGGCCCCGCGGCACCATCACCCCCGGCCGGCCAGGTGCGCGGCCACGCCGTCGAGGTACAGGTCGAGGCTGAACCGGAAGTCGGCGTCCACGTCCTGCTCGTCGAGGAGGTTGGGGTGGTCGAACACGCCGGCGTCGACCACCCGGCCGAGGGCGGGCAGCCGCCGCGGGTCGACCACCTGTCGCAACGCCCGCGCGTACGACGGTCCGAACGCCTCGGGGTTCTCCCGGAAGCTCTCCGCCAGTTCCGTGGTCAACCGCATCTCGCCGTGCACGAACGTCAGCAGGCCCATCACCACGCCGACCTTCTCGCCCTCGTCCAGCGGCGTGTCGGCGAGCGTGCCGAGCGCGCTGTCGAACCACGCCAGGTTCTTCGGCCCGAGGGGCGGTCCGGCGAGCGGGATCCGGGCGTACCAGGGGTGCCGGCGGAACGTGGCCAGCACGGTGGTCGCCCAGAGCGTCAGCCCGGCGCGCCAGTCCGCGTCCGCCGGCATCGGCGGCGGTTCCTCGAGCGCGGCGTCGGACATCAGCTTGAGCAGCTCGTCCTTGCTCTTCACGTGCCGGTAGAGCGCCATCGTGGAGTTGCCGAGCTGCTGCGCCACCCGGGCCATCGACACCGCGCCGAGCCCTTCGGCGTCGGCGACCTCGATGGCGGCCCGGGTGATCTCGGTGACCGACAACGACGGCTTGCGGCCGCGCCTCGGCGCCTCGCGCAGACCCCACAGCAGGGCAACGTCCGCTGGTAGCTCGTGCTCCTCGGCCATCCATCACCCTCTCGTCACCGCTGTCGGCCAGTCTAGGGCTACCGAAATCAACTGCGTATGAGCTACGCTCTTTAGCGTATCTAATACACAAAGGGGGCGGCGATGATCGTCGAGGCGACCGGCCTGCGCAAGGCGTACGGGTCGACCGCGGTGCTGGACGGGATAGACCTGGAGGTCGCCGAGGGGTCGGTCTTCGCGTTGCTCGGTCCCAACGGCGCGGGCAAGACGACCACCATCCGGATCCTGTCCACGCTGTCGCGCCCGGACGGTGGCCGGCTGCGGGTGGCCGGGTTCGACGTGGTGCGCGAACCGGCCGAGGTGCGCGGCGTGATCAGCCTGACCGGCCAGTACGCGGCGGTGGACGCCGAGCAGACCGGCCGCGAGAACCTGGTCCTGGTCGGCAGGCTCATGCACCTCGGCCGACGGGCGGCGAAGGCGCGCGCGGCCGAGCTGCTGGAGCGGTTCGACCTCGTCGGCGCCGCCGACCGCCGGGTCAAGACGTACTCCGGCGGGATGCGGCGGCGCCTCGACCTGGCCATGAGCCTGGTCGCCGAGCCGAAGGTGATCTTCCTGGACGAGCCGACCACGGGCCTCGACCCGGCCAGCCGCACGACCATGTGGGACGCCATCCGCGACCTGGTCCGCACCGGCGCCACGATCTTCCTCACCACCCAGTACCTGGAGGAGGCCGACCGCCTCGCGGACCGGATCATGGTGCTGGACAAGGGGAAGGTCGCCGCGCACGGCACCGCGGACGACCTCAAGGCCAGGGTCGGCGGCCACCGGCTGGAGCTCCGCTTCGCCTCGGGCGCGGCGCTCGACGTCGCCGCCGCGCTGCTCGGCGGCCTCGCCGACCGCGAGCGGCTCGTGCTCGGCGTCCCGTCCGACGGCACGGCCGCGCACCTGCACGCGGTGCTGGACGACCTGCGTGCCGCGGCCGTGGTCCCGGCGCAGGTCTCCTCGCACCGCCCGACCCTCGACGACGTCTTCCTCGCCCTGACCGCACGTGAAGGAGTGCCGGCATGAGCCACGCGATCGCCGACTCGATGACGATGATCGGCCGCAGCATCCGGCTCGGCAGGCGCAACGTCGACACGCTGATCATGTCCGCCGTCCTGCCGCTGCTGATGATGACCCTGTTCGTGTACGTCTTCGGCGGCGCGATCAACACCGGCACCGGGTACATCAACTACGTGGTGCCCGGGATCATCCTGCTGTGCACCGGCTACGGCGCGGCGGCCACCGCGATGTCCGTGGCCGACGACATGAACAGCGGCATGATCGACCGCCTGCGCTCCATGCCGGTCCGCAGCTCCGCCGTGCTGACCGGGCACGTCACGGCCAGCGTCGCCCGCAACGCCCTGTCCACCACGATCGTGGTCGCGGCGGCGATCGCGATGGGCTTCCGCCCGTCCGCGTCACCGCTGGAGTGGGTGGCCGCGGTCGGGGTGCTCCTGCTCTACGTGCTGGCGCTGTCGTGGCTGGCGGCGGGCCTGGGCTCGGTGGCGAAGTCGGTCGAGTCGGCCGGCGCGTTGAGCTTCTTCATGCTGTTCCTGCCGTACCTGAGCAGCGCGTTCGTGCCGACCCACACCATGCCCGCGTTCTTGCGCGGCCTCAGCGAGCACCAGCCGATCACCCCGATCATCGAGACCGTGCGCGGCCTGCTCACCGGCACCCCGATCGGCGACCAGGGCTGGGTCGCCACGGCGTGGTCGGTCGGCCTGCTGGTGGTGTCGTTCGTCGTGGCCAACGCCCTCTTCCGGCGGCGCGTCGACGACTGAGGCCGTTAGCATCGCCCCATGCCGGACGACGCCGGGGCGCCGCGCAGGGTGTTCATCAGCCACACCTCCGAGCTGCGCCGCTACCCGGCGGGCACGTCGTTCGTGGACGCGATCGAATCCGCGATCACCCGGGCCGGCGACGTCGTGGCGGACATGCGCTACTTCGCCGCCCGGGACGAGCAGCCGGAGCAGGTGTGCCGCGCCGCGGTGGCCGCCGCGGACGTCTACGTGCTGCTGGCGGGTTTCCGCTACGGCTCGCCGGTGCGCGGCCGGCCGGAGCTGTCGTACACCGAACTGGAGTACGAGGCCGCGGGTGACGCGGGACTGCCCCGCCTCGTCTTCCTGCTGGACGAGGACGCGGAAGGCCCGGCCGGCCTGTTCCGCGACCCGCGGCACGGCGCGCGCCAGGAGGGTTTCCGCGAACGCCTGCGCGACAGCGGCGTCACCGCGGCCACGGTCTCGTCGCCGGCCGAGGCGGAAACCGCCGTCTACCAAGCGCTGACCGAACTGCGCCGCCCGCGGGGCCGATCCGCCCGCGTCTGGAGCATCCCCGCGCGCCTGGCCCGCTTCACCGGCCGGGAGCGACTGCTGGACGACCTCCGCGCCGCGCTGTCGTCGAGGTCGCCCGCTGTGGTCCAGGCCGTGCACGGCATGGGTGGCGTCGGGAAGACCACCGCGGCTCTCGAATACGCCCACCGGCACGCCGACGAGTACGACATCGCCTGGTGGGTGCCGTCCGGCGCGCCGGAGTTGATCCCGGACCGATTGGCCGAACTGGCCAGGGCCCTGCGCCTGGCCGACGGCGCCGACACCGCGGCCGTCGCGGTGGCGCGCCTGCTGGGCGATCTCCGCACCCGCGACCGGTGGTTGATCGTCTTCGACAACGCCGAAGACCCCGCCGCGCTCACCGAGCACCTGCCCACCGGTCCCGGCCACGTCGTCATCACCTCCCGCAACCCCGACTGGACCGACATCGCGCACCCGCTCGGCGTCGCCGAGTTCACCAGGGCCGAGTCGGTCCGCCTGCTCCGCGACCGCGCGCCCAGGCTGACCGGGCCGGACGCGGACCGGATCGCGGAGGCGTTGGGCGACCTGCCGCTGGCCGTCGACCAGGCCGCCGCGCTGCTGGCCGACACCACCCTCACCGCCGAGACCTACCTGGACCTGCTCGCCGAGCGCGCCCACGACCTCCTCGCGCGGGGCCACGCCTCGACGGCCGCCTCGTGGACGGTGGCGCTCGACCGCCTCGCCGCCGACGACCCGGCCGCCCTCCAGCTGCTCGCGCTGATCGCCTGGCTGGCGCCTGAACCGGTGCCGTCGACGCTGATCGCCGACCACCACGGATTCCTGCCCGACCCGCTGTCGTCCGTCGCCGCCGACCCGCTGGCGTTCGCCGCCACGCTGGCCACGATCCGCCGCCGGGCCATGGCCCGGGTGAGCCCCGACAGCGTGCACCTGCACCGGGTGCCGGCCGCGTTGCTGCGCACCCGGGCGGAGCCGGGCCTGGCCGCCGCCGCGTTCCGGGTCGTGTACGAGGCCGTGCCGGCGAAGTCGACGGACGACCCGTCGGTGTGGCCCGCCTGGCGGCAACTCCTGTCGCACGTGCTGGTGGTGGTGGACCCCGCCCGTGACTTCGACGTGGTGACCGGCCGGATGCTGTGGCTGGTGCGGCAGGCGGCGGTGTACCTGCGCGGCCAGGGTGAGGCCCGCCAGGCGCTACCCCTCTTCGAACGCGCCCACCGGATCGCGCGCGCGGCGTACGGCGACGACGACCAGGTGACCCTGGCGGCGGTCGGCAACCTCGCCGCCTGTGCCCTCGACCTGGGTGAGCGCCGACGTGCCCGGGAGCTCCAGGAGGCCGCGCTGGCGCGCAGCAGGGTCGTGCTCGGCGAGGACCACCCGCAGACCCTCACGTTCCTGCACGACCTCGCCGCCACGTCGTGGTCGATGGGCGAGGTCGAGCGCGCGCGTGAGCTGGGGGAGGAGGTGCTGGGGCGGCGGAAGCGGGTGCAGGGCGAGGACGACTTCGGCACGCTGGCCGCGGCGGCCAACCTCGCGGGCTTCCTCACCGCCACGGGGGAGGTGGAGGCAGGGCTGGCGCTGCACGAGGAAACCCTTGCGCGCCTGCGCGTTCTCCTGGGCGACGACCACCCCAGCACGCTCGAATCCGCGGCCAACCTGGCGAACGAGTTGTACACGGTGGGCGAGCTGGAGCGCGCCCGCGAGTTGTACGAGGACTCGGTCGCGCGCATGCGACGAGTGCTGGGCGAGAGCCACCCCCGGACGCTGGACACGGTCGTGAACCTCGCGAGCCTCCTGATCGACCTGGGTGAGATCGAACGGGCGCGGGCCTGGTGGAACGAGTTCGGCCTGTCGAAGCGCTATCCCTGAGCGCTACTCCTCCAGCCGGTGCACGACGACGATCCCGCCGTGCAGCGGCAGGTGGCGGCGTTCGTCGTCGGTGGCCACGTACTCGTCCAGCACGGCGCCGATGCGGCGCTCCAGCTCCACCACGTCCTCCGGCGACAGGTGCAGCGCGAACCGCGCGTAGGTCCGCACCGACTCCGGCCCGGCCTCCCGCAACTCCTCCTGGAACGCCTCCACCGGCGCCATTGTCGCGCCGCCGTCCACCAGCGGGCCGTCCAGCCACCACGACACGCCGGTCGAGCGGTAGGGCTTCTCCAGCGCGCCGCTCGCGCCCGTGCGCACCTCGCCGGGCTCCAGGAACCCCGCCGCCGCGAGCTGCCGCACGTGGTACAGCACGGTTCCGGGGTCGCGGCCCAACCGCTCGGCCAACTGCTTGTTGGTCAACTCCTGGTGCGCGCACAGCCGCAGGATCCGCAACCGCAACGGGTGGGCCAGCGCTTTCGTCTCCTCGACGGTCGCCGGACGCCGTCGCCGATCAGCCATGCCGCCCAACCTAACGGACCGATGGGGAAACGAACCGATGGGGAAAACTCCACCAATGGTTTCCGCCGGTACCGGCTTCTGGCGCCTCTGGACGTCCTCCGGCCTGTCGAACCTCGCCGACGGCACGTTCAAGGTCGTCCTGCCGCTGGTCGCCGTCCAGACCACCCGCGAACCGACACTGGTGGCGGGGCTGGTGTTCGCGCTGCCGGCGGGCGCGCTGACCGACCGCCTCGACCGCCGCCGCACCGTGATCCGGGCGAACACCGCCAGGGCCGTGCTGCCGGCCGTGCTCGCCGCCGCCGTGGCGTCGGGCTGGGCGAGCACCTGGTTCCTGTACGCCATCGCCTTCGCCGCCGGCATCGCCGAGACGCTCTACGACACCTCGGCGCGATCCCTGCTGCCGCAACTGGTCGACCGCGACCGGCTGCCCCGCGCCAACGCCCGCCTGCTCGCCGTCGAGCTCACCGCCCTCTGGCTGGTGGCCCTGGCCGTCCTGTGGTCGGTCCGGGGCACGTTCAAGGTCCACCGCGAGCACCGCACCACCCTGCGCGCGGACATCGGCGAAGGCTGCGCTTCCTGCTGCGCCACCGCGTGTTGCGTGCCCTCGCCGTCATGGTCGGGCTCTTCAACATCGCCAACACCGCGTCGGGCGCGGTCTTCGTCCTCTACGCCGTCGGGCCCGGTTCGGCGATGGGCCTGACCGGACAGGTGTTCGGCCTGCTCCTCGTCACCCCGGCCGCCGGCAGCCTGCTGGTCGCGGCGGCGTTCGCGGTGGCGGGCGGCGGGATCGCGGTGCTCAACGTGGTCGCGGTCTCGTTGCGGCAGCACGTGACACCGGACCGCCTGCTCGGCCGGGTGAACAGCGCCTACCGCCTGGTCGCCTGGGGCACCATGCCGCTCGGCGCGGCGTTCGGCCTCCGGGCGGTCTTCGTGATCATGACGGCGGTGTCGCTCGTGACGCTCGTCGGCCTGTCCGCCACCACCGACCGGAAGATCGACGCGGCGCCGGCGGTGTAGTCGTCACCGCCGTCCCGACGCCGCGTCGATCACCTCGTCCAGCACGTCCCGCGACCGCACCAGCTCGCCGATCATCCGGTCGATGCGGCCGCGTTCGGCGGTGAGGTCGTCCACCAGCCGTGGCGTGGCGATCTCGGACGGCCCGCCGTCCGCGTCCCGCATGCACGGCAGCATCAGCGCGATCTTCTTGCTGCTCAGCCCGGCGGCGAACAGCTCCTGGATGCGGATGACCCGGTCGACCGCGCGTTCGGGGTACTCGCGGTGGCCGCCGGTGGTGCGGTCGGCCGTCAACAGCCCTTGCTGCTCGTAGTACCGCAACGAGCGCACGCTCACCCCCGTGCGCCCGGCCAGCTCACCGATCCGCATGCCACACCCCGCGCGACTTGGACCTGACACTGATGTCAACTTCTACCGCAGTCGCACGACGCGCACAACCAGCACCTTCGACCCCGCCCGCCGATTCACGTGGGCGGCGAGGAGCGCCACCCGACGCCGGCCGCCTCGTGACCCAGGGCGCGGAGGAACCAGTCGAACGCGGGCGCCGCGCTCTCCGGCGCCCGCCACCCGTTGACCACGGCCAGCAGCCGCAGGTACCGCTCACGGCGGGGGTCGTTCGCGGCCTCCAGCAGCGCCGCCAACCGGTCGGCCGGCACGTGCGGCACCCGTGCCAGGACCTCGGCGACGACCCGACCGGCCTCGGCCGACGTCGGCTCGACCCCGGCGGCCAACGCCGGACCCACCGCGTCGCGGACCACCGCCGCCGGATGGCGCCGCAGGCCGTCGCGCACCAGGGCCTGGTGCTCGACCAGCCGTCGCACGCACGCCTGGAAGTTCGGGTCCTGCGCGAGCCGCGCCAGCTCCACCCAGGCCTCGACCTGCGCGACCTCCGGCTCCTCGGGCAGCTCCGGCGTCATGGACCGCATGACCCCCGCGAACGCCGGGTCCTCCGCCAGGTCGCCGAACGCGCGGTCGAGGAAGTCGTCGACGAGCTGTCGGCGCCCCTCTTCGGAAAGCTTGGCCAATTCGTTCATGAGACCCATCTCCTCGGGGCCGGCCCCGCGCTCCGCCACGATCGTCAGCACCGCCCGGCGCAGTCGGAGCACGCCGATCCGCGCCGCCAGCGCCTCCGCGTGCGCCGCCGCCACCTCGGCCAGCGTGAGCTCCCGGTCCAGGACCCGCCGGATCGTCGGCAGGTCGAGTCCGAGCTCGCGCAACGTCCGCAGGAGGTCCAGGCGGGCCACGGCGTCGTGGTCGTAGAGCCGGTAACCGGCCGGGCTGCGACCGGTCGGCGGCACGATCCCCTCGTCGGAGTAGAACCGGATCGCCTTGACCGTCAGCCCGGTCCGCCGAGCCAGCTCACCGATCGGGAAGACCGCGTCGCCGTCCATGTCCACCACCCTCGCGTCTCCCCTTACCGGAGACTCAAGGTTTCCACCGCGCCGGTCGAGGTGGACGCGGAGCCCCGACGTGCCCCGGTGCCGAGCGCCGGCCGGATCCGCCGAACAGCCCCGAACGCCGCGGTCGCGTCGGCATACTGTCGGCCATGATCGACACCGCGGCCCTGGCCGGTTTCTTCGCCGCCCACGGCGTCTGGAGCGTCTCGGAGGGCGAAACCCTGATCCCGCTCATCGGCTACGAGCAGCCCGATGGCGAACGAGGCATGGACCGCTACGTGCTGGACGACGTCGGTCGGTCCGCGCAGGCCGCCCAGGAAGCGTTGGAGGCCAACGAACACGGCGCCACCCGTGCCGTCATGGTCGCCGACGCGTACCTCGCCATGGACTGGGGCCGCACCGACGCCCTGATCGTGCGCGCGGTGGAACACGGCCTGATGCCGGGCGCGATGGAGCTGGCCGTCCCGTACTCCCCGCCGACGGACACGACGCCGTTCACCGTGTACCGCTTGCAGATCATCGAGGTCACGGGTTTCGCGGACCAGGACTACGACACGCTCGCCGAGGCGTTCTTCGCCGGCGTCGACTCCCACGAGCAGGCGGCCGAGGTCTGGAACACCCACCTCGACCAGTCCTGACCGACCTCACCCGGCGAGGAGCTCGCGCGCCAGGGCCTCGCCCCACCACCGCTCCACCCGGTCGGGGCGCCAGGCCCGCTCGACGGTCAGCGTCGTGTAGACGTCGATGTTGCACAGCGCCGCGTAGACGTCGACGGCCGACCGCACGTCCACACCGGACCGCAGGGTGCCGTCCGGCCAGGACGAGAACACCTGGGCGCGGGTGTCGTCGCCGCCCCGGCGACCCTCCTCGTACGCCGCCGCCAGCGCGGGCTCGGTCCGGCCCGCCTCGCGCACGAGCGCGATGACGTCACCCGAGCGCTCGAACAGCCGCCGGTCGTAGGCCGCCATCGCGGCGAGCTGCCGCGCCGGACCGGCTGACGCGTCCTCCAGCACGGCCAGCGTCGCCATCGGGTCGGCGGAGATGTCCGCCGCCTCGGCGACGGCCCGCACGAGCCCCGCTTTGTCGCCGTACGCCGCGTACACCGTGGGAACCGAGACCTTCGCCTCCTCGGCCACCGCGCGCACGGTCGTCGCGGCCCACCCGTGCGCGACGAAGAGCCTGCGCGCCGCACGCGCGATCTCGGCCCGCGTCTCCCGCGCCTGCGCGACCCGCCGCAACGAGTCGTACCGACGCTTGCCCGTCTCGCCCACGTCCACCTCTTGAGTGTAGCTATATTGATTATATGTCAACTAAAACCAAAGCGTCCGAACTGCCGTCGACCAGCACGTTCGGGCGCATCGCGGGCTTCTCCGGCCTCGGCTTCGCCGCCCTGATCGTCCTGGCCAACGTCATCATGGTGCCCACCGGCCTGCCGAAGACCGGCGCGGACGCCGCGGAGGTCATCGCCTACTTCTCGGCCAACCGGGGGGTCGTCGGCGTCGGGTCCGCCCTGACCCCGGCGGCCTGGGCGCTGTCCACCGTCTTCGCCGCGGGCGCTGTGGCGGCGCTGTGGCGGTCCGACCGCGGACGCGGCGAGGCGTGGTCGCTGGTCGGGTTCGCCGGCGTGCTGCTGCAGAACGGCGCGTTCGCCGGCGTGACCGCACTCCGCCTGGCGGTGGCCGACGACCCCGGCGGCGCCCTCTGGTCCCTGCACGACGCCCTGTTCACGCTCAACGGCGTGTTCCTGGCGTTGGCACTGCTCGGCTTCTCCGTCGGCGGGCGGCACGCCGGCCTCGTCCCGGTGTGGCAAGCCCGGCTCGGCCTGCTGTCGGCCGCGCTGCTGTTCACCTCGGCCACCCTGACCCCGCTCGTCATCGGCAGCCCGGGAGCGCTCGGACTCCTGGGCCTCACCGGCTGGCTGCTGTGGGTGGCGTGGGTGGTCGCCTACTCCGGCGCCCTCATCCGCCGGTGCGTGCCCGACGTCCGGCCGTCGCCTGTGCCGTGATGTCGTGCAACTAGCGGGTTGCACGACAGTAAGCCGGCGTGCAACCATCTGGTTGCACCTAACGACCGCACCCGAAGGAGCTCCCCCATGAGCGAAGACCGGATCGAGCGCGACACGCTGATCGACGCCTCCGTCGAGCGCGTCTGGTCGCTGGTGTCCGCACCGGGCTTCTGGGTGGCCGACCCGGAGGGCCTGGAGGCCACCACCGCCGTCGAAGGCGAGTCGGTGGTGGCCAGGAACTCCGAGCACGGCGACTTCCCGGTGCGCGTGGTGAAGGTCGAGCCGCACTCGTACGTCGCGTACCGCTGGGCCCCCGCCTTCCCCGGGCAGGAGCTGACCGAGGGCAACAGCACCCTGGTGGAGTTCACGCTGTCCGCCGAGGGCGGCAAGACCCGCCTCACCGTGGTCGAGAGCGGGTTCGCCGCGCTGGCGGTGTCCGAGGACGTGCGCGCGCGGACGATCGACGACAACGCAGCCGGCTGGCCGCAGGTGCTCGACGCGTCGAGGAAGCGCGTCGAGGAGTCGACCGTGTGACAGCGGAACCGGACGGCGCGGTGGAGGTCGGCGACGTCCTGGTCGCGCTGGCCGACCCCACCCGCCGCCTGCTGCTCGACCTGCTCGCCGCGCGGGACGCGGTCACCGCGACGACGCTCGCCGGGCGGCTGCCCGTCTCCCGGCAGGCGATCGTCAAGCACCTCGCCGTCCTGGAGGCCGCCGGGCTCGTCGTCGGCCACCGGGCCGGACGTGAGGTCAGGTACTCGCCGCGACCCGCCGGGCTGGACGCCACCACGCGGTGGATGTCCGCGCTCGCGACCGGCTGGGACCGCCGGTTGGCCGTCGTCAAGCGGGCCGCCGAGGCGTGAGAGCAGCGCGTCGGCCGGGCGTTCGGACCCGGTCCCGCCGTGAACCGCCGAGCGGCCCGGCCTTGGCCGCGAATCACGGCCGCACCACGACACCGGGGGACAACCCCGAGAAAGGGATCGCATCGTGACTGCCGAGACGTCCTCCCCGCCGCGGTTCAGCGGCAGGCAGCGGCTGGTCCTCCTCGTCCTGCTCGGAGCCGCCTTCGTGTTCGCCGCCGACTACTCGATCCTGAACGTCGCCCTGCCGCAGGTCGGCGCCGGCGTCGACATGGGACTGACCCAGCTGCCGTGGATCGTGTCCGCGTACACGCTGCCCGCGGCCGGTTTCATGCTGCTGTCCGGTCGGTTGGCGGACCTGTACGGCCGGCGCAAGCTGTTCCTCGCGGGCCAGGTCCTGCTGGCCGCGGCATCGCTGCTCGGCGGTTTCGCGACCAACCCGGAGATGCTGCTGGCCGCCCGCGCGTTGCAGGGCCTCTCCACCGCCATGGCCATTCCGGCGGGGCTGTCGCTCATCACCACGACGTTCCCCGAGGGCGAGGCGCGGGCCCGCGCCCTCGGCCTCAACGGCGCGATCCTCTCCGGCGGCTTCACGGCGGGCGCGCTGCTCGGCGGCATCCTCGTCAGCCTGCTGAGCTGGCGGGCCGCGTTCTTCGTCAACATCCCGTTCGCCCTCGCCATCCTGATCGCCACGCCCCTGCTGATCGGCGAGAGCCGGACGCCGCGGCGGCAGCAGCTCGACGTGCCGGGCGCGGTGATGGTCACCGGAGGTCTGCTGGCGGTGGTGTACGCGATCATCGAGAGCAGCCTCGTGGCCGCCGTCCTCGGCGTGGTGCTGCTGGGCGTTTTCTGGGTGGTCGAGTCGCGGTCGTCCGCGCCACTGGCGCCGGTGCGCATCCTCAAGAAGCGCACGGTGTTGTGGGGCAACTACGCGGGTCTCGTGATCTTCTCCATGGAGACCGGCATGATCTTCCTGATGACGCTCCACCTCCAGGACGTGCTGGAGTTCACCCCGGTGATCACGGGCCTCGTCTTCGGCGTCCCCGGCCTCGCGGCCGTGTTCGCGGGTCCTGTCGCCGGTCGGCTCATCGGCAAGCACGGCGCCCGGAACGTCCTGACCGCGGCGTTGGCCCTGCAAGCCCTGACGATCCTGCCGCTGGTGTTCCTCGGCGCGAGCAGGCTGGGGCCGGTGCTGCTGGCGCCCGCGCTGTTCCTCGGGTTCTTCGCGCACGTCGCGTGCATCGTGGCGTACACGGTGATCGGCACCTCGGGCCTGCCGGACGACGAGCAGGGCCTGGCGACCGGCCTGACCTCGATGACGCAGCAGGTGGCCGTCACCGTCGGCGCGCCGATCATGGTCGCGGTCGCCGCCACGCAGGCCGACCGGTTGGCAGGCAGCCACCTCGCGCTGGCGGTGAACGTGGCGGTGACGCTCGTGAGCGTGGCCCTCATCCGGTTCGGGCTCCGTCGCCGCGACGAGGAGGGCCGCACCTCGGCCCGGGAGGCCGTGGCGGCGGTCGCCTGACACCCGGCGTCAGCTCTTCCACGAACACGAGGGATTTCGACATGACGACGCTCAAGCCCGGCAGCATGGTGCTCGGCACGACCCGTCCCGCCGAGCTGCGGGCGTGGTACGTCAAGGCGCTGGCGCCGGAATCCACCGGTGACGGCCCGATCGACCTGGGCGGCTTCCTGCTGGTCGTCGACGGTCGCGACGACGTCGCCACCGAGAACGACGAGCCGGGACGCGTGATCGTGAACTTCCACGTCGAGGACTTCGACGCCGCGCGGGCCCAGCTGAACGCGGCCGGCGTGGAGTGGATCTCGATCGCGGACCGGGAGGCGGGCACGTTCGGCACGTTCGCCGACCCCGACGGCAACTACCTCCAGATCATCATGTGGAAGAAGGGCGCCTGAGGGCGGACGGCGCCCGCGTGCCCGGCCGGCGGTGTTCGCCGACCGGGCACGTCGCCGTCCGTCGCCCGAGGGTCAGGCCGCCGGGTGGATCGACGTCTCCGTGATGCTCGTCCAGTCGTTGCCGGTGTTGCCGTGACCGACGACGCGCACGTAGCGGGCCGAGGTGTCGGGGATGTCGTAGGTCTCCGGCCGGAGCGTCGTGCCCGCGCTGGAGCCGGAGAACCGGTCGGTCCACCCGGTCCCGTCGGTCGACGTCTGGATCAAGAAGTCGTGCCGCCGGGTGTCGCCCTTGTGCCAGGCCAGCTTCACCGCGCCGACCGCGCGGGCCGAACCGAGGTCGTACCGGATCCACACGCCGTCACCCTCGTCCGACCAGCGGGTGGCCAGGTCGCCGTCGAGGGTGTTGCCCGGCACGTTCCCGTCGTGCCCGCTCGCGGTGACCGCCGAGACCGGCAGCGGCGTGCCGGTCGGGGGCTCGGGCTGGGGCGCGCCCTCGCCCAACGTCACCTTGTGGATGATCGTCTCGCCGTAGTTGCCCGCGCTGCACGGGCTGGAGTTGCCGCAGTTGGCCTGCGTGTAGGCGCCCGCCTTGAAGTAGCCGGTGCTGAACGACGCGCTCAACGTGGCCGCCGGCGCGCCGTCGTAGTAGGCGTTGATCTTCCCGCCGGAGACGACGAACTTGACCTGGAACCGCGTGTTCAGCCGGAAGTCGTCGGTCACCAGCTTGTAGTGCGCGTTGTCGCCGTTGGTGACGTAGAGCTTGCTGCCCTCGACGCGGAACACGGAGACGTCGTCGTCACCGCCGTGGATCTGCCCGACGACCAGGTGCGGCTTGTCGTCCGGCAGCCGCGTGACGGTCTGGTCGACGGTCATCACGTGCGTCCCGGACGTGGACGACCAGGCCGCGTTCTGCGTCCCGCTCATCTCCCGCAACTCGGACCGCGGGTAGTTCGACCCGCTGGTGGTGACCCCGTTCACCGCCGCCCGGAACCGCACCCCGCCACACCCGGCGTCGGGCACGAACCAGGGGTCGACCCGGTAGCTCGCCAACGCGGGCTGCTTGACCTCGTCCGGGTCCTCCTCCCCGCCGATCGGCAACTGGATCTTCCAGCTGCGCAGGTCCAACACCTGGGCCGGGATGTCGCACGCCGCGGCCACCGAGCCCGGCGCCACCCCGACCAACGCACCGGCCGCCACCGTGCCGGCGGCCAACAGTCCAAGAACTCGTCCCATGCCGCCATCGTGCTGACCCGAACCCCCGCCGGACGGGCCCTTGTCGCCTTCCTGCCACGGGTCCCGGAGGTCTCACGGCCGGCGGTGGAGGTCGAGCCCGGTCGCCCCCGGCGCCTCCGTGCCCGGCAGCAGCCGCATGTCGCGGTCGTAGTCGTCGACGAGCGACCGGAACGGAACCGGCTCGTCGGTGAAGAGCCCGTCCAGCCGACGCCCGTACTCCCGCCGCGCCGCCGCGTACTCCTCCGCCGGCAGGTCGACCGTGCCGTAGACCGCGAACGGTTCGAGCGGTGTCAGGCCGGTGAACCACAGCACGCCGTGCTGGATCGGGAAGAGGAGGTCCTCCACCGCGCCGTGGACGCCCCGGTCGGTGAACGCCGACGCACGGCCGCCGATCGTCACCGACAGCAGCGCGCGCCGTCCGCCCAAAGCGGAGCCCTCGGTGTAGGGCGGTGGGACTGCCGGGCCGTGCGCGAAACCGTTGGTGAAGACGCGGTCGACCCAGCCCTTGAGGATCGCGGGGAAGGAGAACCACCACATCGGGAACTGCAGGACGACCGCGTCCGACCAGCGCAGCTTCTCCTGCTCGGCCGCGACGTCGGAGGTCAGCCGACCCGCCAGCGTGGCGTGCTCGTGCGCGGCCAGCACGTCCAGCGGCCCGTCACCGGCGTGGTCGGGGACGTCGTCGGCGTCCACGGTCGACTTCCACTTCATCGCGTAGAGGTCGGACACCCGCACTTCGTGACCGGCGGCGCGCAGGTGCTCGATCGCGAAGGAGGTCAGGGCGCCGTTGAGGGACCGCGGTTCCGGGTGCGCGCTGACGACGAGGATCTTCTTCGTGCTCATGCCGCCAGGTTCGCCGGTCCGCGGCGCGGCAGCCAGCACCCGGCGCGTCCGGCGGTCCGGCGGTCCTGGTACCGCGAGGGCCAGGGAATACTGGGAGGCATGGACGGCGTGGACGACCGCACCGAGGACGTCGAGGGGATCGGTGACGCGCGGCGTGCGCTGGGCGCGTTCCTGCGCGCCCGTCGGGCACGTGTCGCTCCGGAGCACGTCGGCCTGGCCGCCGGCCGTCGGCGACGGGTCCGCGGCCTGCGCCGCGAGGAGCTGGCCCAGCTGGCGGGCATCAGCGTGGACTACTACGTGCGCCTGGAACAGGGCCGTGCGACCCAGCCGTCACCCGAGGTGCTGGACTCGCTGGCCCGCGCGCTCGGCCTCGACCCGGCCGAGCGCGCGCACCTGACCACCTTGGTCGAAGCCAGGCACGGCGCCGCGCCGAGCGCCCGCGTCAGCCCGTTGCTGGGACGGATCGTGGCCGCGGTGGGCGACTTCCCGGCGTTCGTGACGAACCACCGCCTCGACGTGGTCGCGTGGAACAGCCTGGGCGGCGAGCTGTTCGGCGGCTTGTCCGACCCCACCCGCCGCGACCGCAACAACGCCAGGTACCTGTTCCTCGACCCGGCCTCGCACACCCTCCACCCGGACTGGGACGCCCGGGCCGCGGAAGCCGTCGGCCAACTGCGGGTCGCCGCGGGCCGCTACCCGGACGACCGCGACCTGGTCGGGTTGATCACCGACCTGTCCGCCCGCAGCCCCGACTTCCGCCGGATCTGGGCCAGTGGCGAGGTGGTGGTCTGCGGTGCCGGTCGCAAGCGCCTCCGGCACCCGGAGGCGGGAGTCCTGACGCTGGACTACGAGACCCTCCACGTGCCCGCCACGTCCGGCGGGACGGGCCTGCTCGTGCACGTCTTCAGCGCCGAGGAGGGCACGGAGGAATCCGCCGCGCTCGCCCACCTGGCCGCGGCGGTGTGACCCGACCTCCGCCGGCGGCGTGACGCCACGACCGAGCCCGAGGTCGTCAGGCGCGGCGCCGATAAGACCGGTCACACTTGTGAACGCTCACTCATGTGCCTCGTGCGGTCCAGGGCGCGTGTCCAACACCGTGAACGATCTCTTGACGACCTTCTCTGTTAACGCTCACACTCCCCGGTGGAAACGCTGGCATTTCCTACGGCGGTGGAACTCAGAGTGGAGCACCCCTCATGACGACAGCGCAGCGGTCGGTCGGAAGACCAGGCCGACGGTGGATCAGCGCCCTGGTGGCCGCGGCCCTGCCGGTCACCCTCGGGGTCGCGCTCTCCGCGGTGACCGCCCCCAGCGCGGGGGCGGTCGAAGGGGAGACGTGGACCGACGACTTCGCCTCGACGACGCTGCGCCCCGAGTGGGAGATCGTCAACGAGGACCCGGGCGGCTGGTCCCTCGTCGACGGATCCCTGCGGGTCACCGGCCAGACCGGTGACACCTACCAGGCGGTCAACACGGCGCGGAACGTGTTCGTGGTCGACATCCCGGCGGGCGACTTCACCGCCGAGGTGACCGTGCGCGCCCAGGTCGCCAAGACCTACCAGGGCGCCGGGCTGATCGCCTGGCAGGACATGGACAACTACGTCCGCTCGGGCCTGACCTTCGTGGGCTCCCTGGCACCGTCCGGGATCGCGATCGAGAACGACGTCGAGACCGCCGCGTCGTTCCGCGCCGAGCGGTTCGTCGACCGACCGGGCTCGACCGGCGAGACGCTGCAGCTGCAGCGGGTCGGCGACACCATCACCACCCGGTACAAGGACGCCTCCGGGACGTGGGTGGACGCCTCGGCGGTCACCGCCGCGTTCCAGACGACCCAGGTCGGCGTCTACGCCTTCGGCGCGCTCGACGGCACGACGCTCGCCGCCACGTTCGACGACTTCCGGGTCACCGCGGCCGCGGGCCGGGACATCCGGCCCGACGGCACGTTCTCGATCAAGGACGCCGGCGGCGCCCACCTGGTCGAGACCGAGGCCGGACTGGCCCTCTCGCCCGAGCCGCCGCTGTCCGCCCTGGTCTTCACCGCTGCCGCCCAAGCCGACGGCACGGTCCACCTGCGCACCGCCGAGGGCGACCGCCCGGTCGTCGTCGCGGACGGCCGCCTCGCGCTCGGCCAGACCGGCGGCGCGGCCTCGCCCGTGCGGCTGACCGACGCCGCGGGCGGCGAGCTGTTCCTGCGCGACGCCGAGGGCGCCGGCTACGCGGGCGGCACGGGCCCGCTGGTGTTCGGCGACAAGGCCTCCGCCGTCCGCTTCAAGCTCGCCCGGGTCAGCACGTCCGACGCCGAGCTGGCCATCGACGGCGACGCCGCCGCCGCGCAGATCAGCGACACGATGTTCGGCATCTTCTACGAGGACATCAACTACGCCGCCGACGGCGGCCTCTACGCCGAGCTGGTGCGCAACCGGTCGTTCGAGTTCAACTCCTCGGACAACGAGAGCTTCACCGGCATGACCGGCTGGGAGGTCGTCAACGGCGGCGGCGCGGCTCCGCAGGCGCTCGTCGTCGACGACGACACCCGGCTCAACGCGATGAACCGCAACCACTTCCGGCTGGTCGCCGACGGTCCCGGCGACGGCCTGCGCAACCTCGGCTACAACCGCGGCTTCGCGGTCAAGGCGGGCGCGACGTACGACGCCTCGGTCTGGGCGCGCACCACGACCGCCCAGAACCTGGCCATCCGCCTCGTCAGCGCCGACGGAGCCGTCACCTACGCCGAGGGCGCCGCGGCCGTCGACGGCTCGGACACCTGGAAGCAGTACCCGGTGACGCTCACCGGCGCCGCCACCACCGACGCGGCCCGGCTCGTCGTCACCGCGGGCGCGGCCTCGGTGGTCGGGCTCGACATGATCTCGCTCATGCCGCAGGACCGCTGGGTCGGCCCGGTGAACGGCAAGTCGGTCCTGCGCAAGGACCTGGCCGAGAAGGTCGCCGCGATGAAGCCGACGTTCCTGCGCTTCCCCGGCGGGTGCGTCACCAACGTCGGCACGTTCCGCACCTACGAGGAGAGCGGCTACACCGACCGCCGCCGCACCTACCAGTGGAAGGAAACCATCGGCGCGGTCGAGGAGCGCCCGACCAACTGGAACTTCTGGGGCTACAACCAGTCCTACGGCATCGGCTACCTGGAGTACTTCGAGTTCGCCGAGGACCTCGGCGCCGAGCCGCTGCCCGTGGTGTCGGTCGGCGCCAACGGCT
This sequence comes from Actinosynnema sp. NPDC023794, assembly GCF_040639675.1. Taxonomy (NCBI): domain Bacteria; kingdom Bacillati; phylum Actinomycetota; class Actinomycetes; order Pseudonocardiales; family Pseudonocardiaceae; genus Actinosynnema; species Actinosynnema sp. NPDC023794. The sequence continues at coordinate 93,482 of NZ_JBFAFR010000029.1, forward strand.
GCGGCAGCACCATCCCCGAGATGAAGGACCCGGCGATGATCGCCCGCTGGGTCGACGACACCCTCGACCTCATCGAGTTCGCCAACGGCGACGTCACCACCGAGTGGGGCGCCAAGCGGGCCGCGCTCGGCCACCCGGCGCCGTTCGGGCTGGAGATGATCGGCTTGGGCAACGAGGAGAACACCACGACCTTCGAGGCGAACTTCCCGGCGTTCCGGGACGCCATCGAGGCGCGGCACCCGGAGATCACCATCATCTCCAACTCCGGCCCGGACGACGCGGGCGCGCGGTTCGACACCCTGTGGGACTACAACCGCCGCCAGAACGTCGACATGGTCGACGAGCACTACTACAACGACCCCGACTGGTTCCTGCTGAACAACCACCGCTACGACAGCTACGACCGCAACGGCCCCAAGGTGTTCCTGGGCGAGTACGCCTCGCGCGGCAACACGTTCCGCAACGCCCTGGTCGAGGCGTCGTACATGACGGGTCTGCAGCGCAACGCCGACGTGGTCCGGTTGGCGTCCTACGCGCCGCTGCTGTCCAACGAGTCGTACGTGCAGTGGAACCCGGACGCGATCTGGTTCGACAACGACGAGTCCTGGAGCACCCCCAACTGGGAGGTGCAGAAGATGTTCGGCAACAACGTCGGTGACGAGGTCGTGCCGAGCACCTTCACCGGCTCGGTCAACCAGTCGGTCGTCAACGGCGGCATCTTCCTGTCCACCTGGAACACCGCCGCGGCCTACGACAACGTCGAGGTCACGTCCAACGCCAACGGCGAGACGCTGTTCTCCGACGACTTCGCGAACGGCGACCAGTGGAACCCGGTCGCCGGCAGCTGGGGCGTCGCCAACGGCGAGTACGTCCAGTCGTCCGCCACGACCACGGACGCGCGCAGCATCATCGACGACGCGTACGCGAAGAACTGGACGAACTACACCCTGGAACTCGACGCCAAGAAGACCGCCGGCGCCGAGGGCTTCCTCATCGGGTTCGGCGCCAAGGCCACCAACGACTTCTACTGGTGGAACCTCGGCGGCTGGAACAACACCCGCTCGGTGCTGCAGAAGGCTTCCGGCGGCAGCGCGGTCGAGGTCAAGTCGGTCGAGGGCCACAGCGTGGACACCGGCGCGACCTACCGCGTGAAGGTCGTCGTCGCGGGCAACACCATCTCGCTGTACCTCAACGGCGAGCTGCAGATGACCTACGAGTCCGGCGCCGACGAGAAGCTGTTCCAGGTCGTCACGCGGGACGAGGCGAGCGGCGACATCGTGGCCAAGGTGGTCAACACCTCGGACGAGACCGTCCGCACGCGGGTCACGGTCTCGGACGCGGGCGTGCTGCCCGACGGCGAGGTCACCCAGATGACCGGCGCGCCCGGTGACACCAACACCAAGGCCGACCCGACCAAGGTGGTGCCCACGACCCGGCGGATCAGCGGGCTGTCGGACGACTTCAGCTACGACTTCCCCGCGCAGTCGATCACGTTCCTGCGGATGCGCACCACCGACGGCGTCGCTCCGGTCGTCGACGACGTGACGCTGCGCGGCACGACCGTCAACGGCTGGTACGGCGACCCGGTCACCGTGTCCGCGACCGCCACCGACGACCGCCGGCTCGACCGGATCGAGTTCCGCGTCGACGGCGGCGCGTGGCTGCCCGGCACGGAGGTCCAGGTCAGCGGCGACGGCCGGCACACCGTGGAGGTGCGCGCCGTGGACGCGGCGGGCAACGTCGGCGTGGTCCGTCCCGTGGCGTTCGGCATCGACGGCGTCGCTCCGGTCTCCAACGCCACCGTGGACGGCGCAGCGCGCACCGTCGCGGTCCGCGCGGCGGACTCCGGGGTCGGCGTCGACCGGATCGAGACCCGGATCGGCACGGCCGACTGGCAGCCGTACACGGCTCCGGTCACGGTCGGCGACGCCGAGACCGCGGTGCAGTTCCGCGCGGTCGACCGGCTGGGCAACGTGGAGCAGCCCGGAACGGTCGTGGTGCCGGCGAAGCAGGCGCAGTTGAAGTCGACCACGACGACGGTGACGCCGTCGAAGCCGAAGGCCGAGAAGGGCGCCGTCATCCCGCTGACCGTGAAGGTCGGCAGCACCTCCGGCGGCACGACGCCGACCGGCGAGATCCGAATCCTGGAGTCGTCCGTGCCCCTGGCCTCAGCGACCTTGACCAACGGGACCGCCACGGTGTCGCTCGTCACCAGCGGCCTGAGCGTCGGTGACCACACCCTCGTCGTGCGCTACGTCGGCGACGGCGGGCACAGCCCATCGCAGACCAGCGTGGTCGTGCGGATCACCAAGCCGCGGAGAGGGTGAACGGGATGAAGATCGCACTGCGGAAGCGGACCACCCTCGCACTGCTGGGCGCCGCACTCGTGGCGGGCGGGTTCACCGCCGCGCCCGCCCACGCGACCGAACCCCTGGTGGCCTCGTACGCGATGGAAGAAACGGCACAGGCGGCGGTCGACGCCGTCACGGTGACCGACGCCGACGGCGTCCGGGGCAACCTCACCCTGCCCAGGACCGGAGCTCACGGCGCGACGCTGGCGTGGCGGTCGGCCGACGAGAGCGTCGTGACCGGCACGGGCGAGGTCACCCGGCCCGCGCAGGGCAGCGAGCCGGTGACGGTGGACCTGACCGTCACCGCCACGCTGAACGGCGGCACGGCGACCCGCACGATCCCGGTCACCGTGCTCCCGATGCCCGCCCCGGCGCCGCACGAGGCGTACTTCTTCCCGTACTTCGTCGGTGAGAGCACCGACGACGGCGAGAAGATCTACTTCGCCGCGTCGAAGGGCAACGACCCGCTGTCGTGGGACGAGCTGAACAACGGCCGTCCCGTGCTCACGTCGACCATGGGGGAGAAGGGGCTGCGCGACCCGTTCCTCATCCGGTCGCACGAGGGCGACAAGTTCTACCTGCTGGCGACCGACCTGAAGATCTTCGGCGGCAACAACTTCAGCGAGGCGCAGGAGTCCGGCAGCAAGCACCTGATGGTGTGGGAGTCCACCGACCTCGTGCACTGGTCGGAGCAGCGGATGATCAAGGTGTCGTCGGACTTCGCCGGCAACACCTGGGCGCCCGAGGCGTTCTACGACGAGGCGTCGGGCGACTACGTCGTCTACTGGGCGTCGAACCTCTACCCGACGACCGACGTCACCTCCCGCGACTTCCGGACCTCTTACAACCGCATGATGTACGCGACCACGCGCGACTTCCGCACGTTCAGCGAGGCGAAGCCGTGGGTGGACGTCAAGCGGGGCACCGGTCTGGGCATGATCGACGCGACCGTGGTGCGCGACGGCGACACGTTCTACCGGTTCATCAAGGACGAGGCGTCCATGACGGTCCGGCAGGAGAAGTCGACCGACCTGATGGCCACGGTCACCGGGACGCTGCCGACCACGACGTCCTCGCCGTGGTCCCTGGTCCGCGAGCGCATCGGCGTCGGCCAGCCCAACCCGTGGGGCGGGACGTTCACCGGCGGCGAGGGTCCGACGGTGTTCCGCGACAACGTCGTGCCGGGCCGCTGGCACATGCTGATCGACCAGCCGAGCTACCACGGTGGTCAGGGTTACCTGGCGTTCCGGACCGACGACATCGCCTCCGGTGTCTGGACGTCGGTGCCGGACTCGGCGCTGCCGCGCAGCCCGCGGCACGGCACGGTCATCCCGATCAGCCAGGCCGAGCTGGACGCGCTGCGCGCGGCGATGCAGCCGAACCTGCTGGCCAAGTCGGTCGCGTCGGTGTCGGTGCGCACCCGTGAGGGCGTCGCTCCGGAGCTGCCGTCCACTGTGGACGTCACCTACGCGGACGGCTCGACCCGTGCGACCGCGGTCGACTGGGCCGACGTGGACCCGGCGCGGTACGGGTCGTGGGGTTCGTTCCGGGTCGAGGGCACGTTGGCGGGCCAGGCCGTCCGCGCGACGGTGACGGTCATCGTGACCGACCGCCTCGACCCGACGGTGTCGTTGAGCACGACGCCCGCGTCGCCGACCGGCGACTGGTTCACCGTTCCGGTCGAGGTGAAGGCCACGGCCGCCGACGAGACCGGCGTGCAGTCGGTCGAACTCGCCGTGGACGGCGGCTGGCGGACCACCGACGTGGTCACGCTGACCGACGGCAGGCACACCGTGCAGGCGAGGGCGACCGACGTCACCGGGAACGTGTCGAGCCCGGTGACCAGGTCGATCAACGTCGACACGCAGGCGCCGGTCAGCCGTGCTTCGTGGCACGGCACGGCCCGGTCCGTGTCCATCGCGGCCGCGGACGACACCTCCGGCGTCGCACGGGTCGAGTACCAGGTCGGCGACTCGGCCTGGACGACCTACACCTCGCCGCTGCCGTTCGGCGACGTCGCCACGACGGTGCGGTACCGGGCCGTCGACCAAGCCGGCCACGTCGAACAGGTGAACACGATCTCCGTGCCCCGGGAGACCTTCGACGCGAGCACGACGACCGCCACCCTCAACCGTGACGCGGTCAAGCCGGGCGGCAACGCCTACGCCCGCGTCGAGGTCCGGGGCGGCCCGCACACCCCGACCGGCACCGTCCGCATCATCTCCGGAGGAGACCTGGAAGTCGGCCGCGGCACCCTGGTGGACGGCCGCGCCACCATCGCCATCGACACGGCCACCCTCGGCACGGGCCGCTGGCACCTGGCCGTCGTCTACGACGGCGACGCCAACCACACCTCATCCACGACGACCGTCACCCTGAAGGTCACCAAGCGCTAGGCGCTCGCCGAAGCGGTCGTCCCGGGCCCGTGCCGGGACGACCGCTTCTCCATGTCCTCGGACTCGACCGGTCGGTAGGATCGTCGGCGTGGATCTGGACGACACCGCCGCCCGACTCGGGGTCGCCGTCGAGGACGTCGATCGCGTGCACCGGCTCGCCGGCGACCTGCCGTCGGCTCCGCTGCCCGCCAAGGCGGACGCGCCCGCGATCCTCGACCGGCTCGCCGTGCGGCCGGACGACGCCGCCGAGATCATGGCCGGCTGGCCCGACCCCGGCTCTCCACTGTGGACCCCGGAGCTGCGCTGGCTGCTCGACCGCTCGATCGCCCTGGTGCGCGCCGATCTCGGGGGCCACGGCTGGCTGCCGCCCGGTCCGGAGTTGCCGCGCGACCGCGGCCTCGCCTGGCGGCACCTCTACGTGTACGCGTACCTGGCCCTGGCCGACGTCGTCCGGGGCTACCACCGCGACCACGGCATCGCCGACGCCGTCTCGTGGGCGACCCTCGCGGACCTGGGCCGGAACCTCGCGATCGACCGGCGGATGCGCGGCGAGGGCTGGCCGGTCATGCAGAGCTGGCTGACGCTGCACGCGCGCGGCAGCGTCTACGAGCTGGGCCGGCTGCAGCACCAGCGCGGTGACGGCACCATCGACCTGCACGTCCCCGAGTCGGGGCCGATGACCCCGGAGGCGGTCGCGGCGTCGCTCGACGAGGCCCGCGCGTTCTTCCCGCGCCACTTCCCCGACGAGCGCTTCACGGCGTTCGCCTGCGGTTCGTGGCTGCTCGACCCGCAGCTGCGGGAGTACCTGCCGGAGCACTCCAACATCGTCCGGTTCCAGCGGAGGTTCGAACTGGAGCCCTACGAGGAGCCGGAAGGACTGGACGCCGACGTCGAGGTGCTGCGCTTCGCATTCCGCACCCTGACCACCCCGCTCGACCAACTACCCCGCCGCACCGCGCTCCAACGCGCGATCGTCGACCACCTGAAGGCCGGCCACCACTGGCAATGGCGTCGCGGCCGCTTCCCGATCTGACCCGCCGGACGAGTAAGGCCCCGTGACCGCTTCGCACTGGTCAAGGGCCTTTGGTGCTGGTGAACGGTGGTGCCCCCGGCAGGGTTCGAACCTGCACTCCCCTCCGGAGTGCGGTCTGCCAAGAGGATGTGCCGCGCCCTCTACCAGCGTGAACAGTGAAGTGATCTTCTTCCCGCGAGGCACTTGGTCAAGCGAGCGTGGCCTCAACGCACTTGGCCCCAGCTGTTGGAGCCTCCTGAACGCGGCTCTGCGAGAGCTCTATTCTGTGCCATCCCTCTCCTTGTAAGAAGCAATAATTTGATCCATTAGCTGCATCTGTCGCAACTTGTCCTGGTCGTCCTGCAGTTCGGCGTGCACGTAGTCGAAGTTTTTTGGATAGTGCAACTCCCGCTGCACGTCTACGAATACGTGGCATCGGTCATCAATTTTGATCGGGGTATTCCATTGGTCGTCCGTGGACGACTGTCGGACGGGATTGTCCACCCGTGTCGTAATGGTGACGTAGAGCTCGGGTTCATTCAAGCTTCCCGGGCGAAACCGGAAGAAGTCGCGAGATATGAGAGGATAGGGGTGTTTGTCTTCCGCTGTGTCGAGTAGGTCCCAGATGGACTTGACGGGGCGTATTTCGAACAGGGCCGTCTGGCCCGGTTCCAGAAGGTAGGTGTGCTCGACGTCCGATTTGTAGGGTACGGCCACATCTTTGTTGCCGGCGACGGGGTGTGAATCTGCGTAGAAAACGGGTCCTTCGGCCAAGCCGCCTACTTGCACGCGCGCAACCCGATCGCCTTCGTTGTACAGCATTCCTTGCAAGACGAAGTATATGTAGTCGTGCCGGTGTTTCATGTAGTCAAGCGTGAGCTTGCCCCGCGAGTGGATCGGTGGATGCGGTATCGGGGGTTCGTTGATCCAACCTTCGGTAACGGTGGGGCTTTCACTCAGCAGGTTGAGTGTGACGACGACGCGAGGAGACGCTTGGTCGATTCGCGCCCTAGCTGCCTCCAGGGCCTGTACCTCGTAGGCGTTGCGAGATAGGGAAGAGTTGTTCTGTGCCTCACGTGACTGGTCAAGGGCGGCGTCGGCCTGAATGGTAGCTGCTTTCGCCTGGGTCTCGGCTGCCCGGGCGTTGCGCCAAGCGATTCGCGCCGCCATGATCGACACGACAAGTGCTAGCAGTGCGATGAGTTCCGAGCGGTATTGCACGATGAAAGGCCATGCAGTAATCCATGCGGTCTTCGAGAAGTTCCAGACTGGTTGTAATTCATCCACCGGGTACAACTTTCGAGATCGGATCCGTCGACTATGACGACAGCGTAAGCGCTTGACAAAGAACCACCTCGGGAGGGCGGTGTTCGACGGGGTCGGGACAGGGGGAGACAAGGGGACAGCAGCACCGCCTTGGTTCAAGTGCTGCGGTGTGCCGGTACGTACCGCCTCGGGAGGGGGTGCCGCGATCGGTGTGGGACAGGTTCGACACCCCTGGCAGGCACGCCCTACGACCTGCGGCACGCGGCGGCGTGGCTCAACGGCGAGTGCCCGCGGTGACGGTCGCGGAGTGGGCGGGACACTCGGTCGAGATGCTGCTCGAGATCTGCGCCACGTGCCTGCACGAGTAAGGCCCTTGACCGCTTCGCGCTGGTCAAGGGCCTTTTCGTGCTGTTCAAGCGATGTGCCCCCGGCAGGATTCGAACCTGCGCTCCCGCCTCCGGAGGGCGGTGCTCTATCCCCTGAGCTACGGGGGCCGCAGCTACGGGTGGAAGCTTAGCGTACTGCGGACGGTTGGTTTCACCCCCTACCCTCTTCGGTTGTGGAGTCGGGGCGCGAGGGCGTGGTTCGGAACGGTGACCTGCGGATTCGGGTGTCGCAGGGTGGGGTGGCCGGGGCGGTTCCCGTGGTGTTGGCGCACGGGTTCCCCGACACGTCCGCGGTGTGGGACGGGGTGGTGCGGGAGCTCGAGAAGCGGTTCTGGGTGGTTCGGTACGACGTGAGGGGGGCTGGGGGGTCGGACGCGCCGCGCGGGGGTGGGAGCCAGGGGTACCGGCTGGAGCGGCTGGTCGAGGATCTCGTGGCGGTGGTGGGGGCGGTGGGTGGGCCGGTTCACCTCGTCGGGCACGACTGGGGGTCCTTGCAGGGTTGGGCGGCGGTTGCGGCTCGGCCCGAGTTGTTCCTGTCGTTCACCAGCATCTCCGGGCCGGATCTGGGGCACCTCGGCGACTGGGTCAGGCGCAATCGCCTGCGGCCGGTCAAGGTGGCGAGGGTGCTGGGGAAGTCCTGGTACATCGCCGGGTTCAAGGTGCCCGGTGCGGCGGAGCTGGTGTGGCGGGTGCCCGCGGTCCGGAAGTGGTTGCGGGCGGGACGGCGGGAGTTGGTCAACGGGTTGGGGATGTACCGGGCCAACGTGGGCCAGGGGCGGAAGCCGGAGAAGGTCTCGGTGCGGGTTCACCAGATCGAGTTGACCAAGGACCCGTACGTGCGGCGGGAGCACCTGGAGGCGGCGGAGCCCTGGGTCGAGCACCTCACGCGGAGCAGGATCCATGCCGGGCACTGGGCGCCGCGGACGCACCCGGAGCTGGTCGCACGGCACATCGCGGACGCCGTCGACGGCAAGCGGCGGAGGCGGCTCGTGGTCATCACGGGGGCGGGGAGCGGGATCGGCAGGGCCACGGCCGTGGCCTTCGGGCGACAGGGCGCCGAGGTGGTCGTGCTCGACGTCGACGACGGGAAGGCCCGGGAGACGGCCGAGCTGGTCGGCGGGCACGCGTACCGGGTCGACGTGGCGGATCCGGCCGCGGTGAGGGCGGTGGCGGAGGAGGTCGAGGCACGGCACGGTGTGCCCGACGTGGTGATGGCGAACGCCGGCATCGGGCTGGCCGGGTCGTTCCTCCGCACGTCGGAGGAGGACTGGCGGCGGGTCGTGGACGTCAACCTCTGGGGCGTCGTGCACACGCTGAGGGCCTTCGCGCCGCGGATGGTCGACCGGGGTGAAGGCGGCACCCTCGTCGTCACGGCGTCCGCCGCGGGCTACTTCCCGACCGCCGCGCTGTCCGCCTACTCCACCACGAAGGCCGCCGTCCTGATGCTCGCCCAGTGCCTGGACGCCGAGCTGCGCGACCACGGCGTCAACGTCACCGCGATCTGCCCCGGCATCGTCGACACCGACATCACCAAGACGTTCACGTTCGCCGGCTCGACCCCGGCTGAGCAGGACGAACAGCGTCAGAAGGCGACGAAGGCCTACCGGCGGCGCGGCTTCGGGCCGGAGAGGGTCGCCGCCGAGGTGCTCAAGGCGGTGGACAGCGGCAGATCGGTGGTACCCGTCACGGTGGAAGCGAGAGCGGCGCACCTGGGCAACCGGATCGCACCCGACCTGGTCCGCGCCTTGGGCCGGTTGTGGCGCCCCTGACACTCGAGTTGCACTCATGCGCATGTGACTATATGTTCCGCTCATGGGTCACGGACACGGCCACGGTGTGTCGTCGGGGAGCGCCAAGCACCTCGGCCGGCTGTGGCTCGCCTTCGGTATCGGCGCGGCGTTCATGGTGCTGGAGTTCGTCGTCGGCATCGCCACCGGCTCGCTGGCCCTGATCTCCGACGCGGCCCACATGCTCACCGACGTGCTGGGCGTCGGGCTGGCGCTGGCCGCCATCGTGCTGGCCCGCCGCGCGCGAACGGGCGGCAGCCGCACGTTCGGCCTCTACCGGGCCGAGGTGCTGGCCGCGCTGGCCAACGCCGTGCTGCTGTTCGGCGTGGCCGGTTACGTCGTGTACGAAGCCGTGGGGCGGTTCGGCAACCCGCCCGAGGTGCCCGGCCTGCCCGTCGTGCTGGCCGCCACCGCGGGCCTCGCGGCCAACGTCGTCTCGTTCTTCCTGCTCCGGCAGGGCGCGAAGGACAGCATCAACGTCCGCGGCGCGTACCTGGAAGTCCTGGCCGACCTCATCGGGTCGGTCGGCGTGCTCGTCAGCGGCGTCGTCACGCTGGTCTTCGGCTGGCGCTACGCCGACCCGGTCATGGGTGTCGCGATCGGCCTGTTCGTCCTACCGCGCACGTACAAGCTGGCCGCGAGCGCGCTGCGGATCCTCTTCCAGCACGCCCCGGAACGCCTGGACGTCGCCGAGGTGCAGGCCGACCTGAGCCGCCTGCCCGGCGTGGCCGAGGCGCACGACCTGCACGTCTGGACGCTCACGTCGGGCATGGAGGTCGCCTCCGCGCACCTCACCACCCGCGACCACGTGGACCCGGCCGACGTGCTGCGCGCCGCGCAGGCGCTGCTGGCCGAGCGCTACCACATCGAGCACGCCACGCTCCAGGTCGAACCAGGAGATTCCGCGCGCAGGTGCCGCGAAATCTCCTGGTGACCCTCGAGGACCTACAGCCCGGCGCACTGACCCGTCTTGGGCCCGCTCGCCGAGTTCACCCATCCGTTGTTCACCGGTTCGGGGTTGCTCCCGGTGCACGACAGCGGCCCGCCGACGGTGTTGCCCGCGACGACCGTGCCGCCCTTGTTGTCCACCAGCCGCACGGGCCCACCGACGGACACCCGTTCCAGTGACACCCGGCCGGTCGTCCCGGTCACGTTCACCGGCCCGCCGACCGACGTCTCCACCAGCACGACCGCCGCCGCGCCGGTGGCGTTCACCGGACCGTCGACCCGCCCGCCGAACACGTACAGCGACGCGCCCGCCGCCACCGTCACCGGACCGGTCACGGTGGCGCCGTCCACGCACGTCACGCCCGACTCCACGCGCAACGCCCCGACGTGCTCACCGGTCACCGAGCACGTCACGAACGGCTTGGCCAGCAGCTCGAACTCCGCCAGCGTCACCGAGGCCGGGAACTCCAGCCGGTAGTGCCGGTAGTGCCCCGGTCGCGCGATCTTGAACGCCCGCGTCTGCTGCCGCCACGCGAACGCCTCACCGGACCGCTCGTCCACCGTCGTCCAGTTCGTCCCGTCGTACGAGCCCTTCAGCACCCACGAGGTCGGGTCACCCGCACCCTTGCCCGACGTCAACGTGTAGAACGTCGCGTCCTCCTTCTTCGAGGGCAGGTCCACCTGCAACCACGACAGCGCGCCGGACGTCTGCGAGGTGTTGTCCACCAACGACGCGGGCGCCCCGGTCACCGTCCCCGACGGCGTCACGTCCCGCAGGGGAGCGGGAGCCGAGGAACCCGTGGTCAACGACGGCGGCGCGGCGTCCGGACCCGTGGCCCAGCGCGACGGCGACGACCCCATCTCGAAGTCCAGCACGCCACCGTTCGCGATCTCCGCGTGCGGCAGGTGCGACTTGTCCCACTTCTTCCCGTTGACCTTCAACGACCGCACGTAGATGTTCTCCGCGGAGTTGGCCGGCGCGTTGATCACGAGCGAGCGCCCGTTGTCCAGCCGCACGGTCATCTTCTTGAACAGCGGCGACCCGATCGCGTACGAGGCGTTGCCCATCTGCAGCGGGTAGAAGCCCATCGCGCTGAACAGCCACCACGCCGACTGCTCGCCGTTGTCCTCGTCGCCGGGGTAGCCCTGGCCGATCTCGCTGCCCAGGTAGAGCCGGGACAGGATCTCGCGCACCTTCTCCTGCGTCTTCCACGGCTGACCGGCGTAGTCGTACATGTACGTGATGTGGTGCGACACCTGGTTGGAGTGGCCCAGCTGCCCCATCCGCACGTCGCGCGCCTCGGTCATCTCGTGGATCACGCCGCCGTACGAGCCGGGGAACTTCGCCGTCTCCGGCGTGGCGAAGAACTCGTCGAGCTTCTTCGCCAACCCGTCCCGGCCGCCGTACAGGTTCGCCAGGCCCTGCCCGTCGTGCGGCACCGAGAACGCCATGTTCCAGCCGTCGGTCTCGGTGTAGTCGTGGCCCCACTCGCGCGGGTCGTACTCGTCGGTGGGCACGCGCCACGTGCCGTCGGGGTTGCGGCCCTGGAAGAAGCCCGTCGACGGGTCGAACATGTGGATGTAGTTCTGCGCCCGGTTCGAGAAGTACTCGTGCGACGCCAGGTACTGCGCGTCGCCGGTCTTCTCGTGCAGCGCCTTCGCCATGTTCGCGATGCCGTAGTCGTTGACGTAGCCCTCGATCGCCCACGACATGCCCTCGCCGGTGGCGGTGGACGTGTAGCCGGTGAAGATCGAGGTGTCCAGGCCCTTGCGGCCGACGCCCGCGTTCGGCGGCGCGACCGTCGCGTTCTTCACCGCCGCGTCGTAGGCGGCCTTGGCGTCGGGTAGCGGAACCCCCTTCACGAACGCGTCCGCGAACGCCACGTCGGAGCTCGTGCCGGTCATCAGGTTCGCGTAACCGGGCGAGGACCAGCGCGAGATCCACCCGCCGTCCCGGTACTGCTGCACGAACCCGTCGGCCAGCTCGGCCGCCTTGCCGGGCGTCAACAGGCTGTACGCGGGCCACGTGGTCCGGTAGGTGTCCCAGAACCCGTTGTTGACGTAGACCTTGCCGTCCACGACCTTCGCGCCGGTCTTCGTGGGCGTGGACGGCCCGGCGGGCTGCACGGGCGACGCGTACTGGTACTTGGGCGCGTCGGCGGTGCCGGTGTTCTCGAAGCCCGAGTTCGGGTAGAGGTAGAGCCGGTAGAGGTTGGAGTACAGCGTGGTCAGCTGGTCCTCCGACGCGCCTTCCACCTCGACCACGCCCAGCACGCGGTCCCACGCCTGCTGCGCCCGGTCGCGCACCGAGTCGAACGTGTCCGAGGCGGACACCTCCAGCTCCAGGTTGCGCTTCGCCTGGTCGACGCCCAGCAACGACGTGGCGATCTTCATCGTCACGGTCTTGTCGCCGGAGGTGTCGAACTGGAAGAAGCCCGCCACGTCGTCGCGGCCCGCGCCGGTCAGCCGACCGCTGGACTTGACCGGCTTGTCCACCACGCCGTACACGAACAGCCGCGTCGCGCCGGTCGACAGGCCGCTCTTGACGTCGGAGAAGCCCGTCACCACGCCGGTCGCCGGGTCGAGCGTGAGCCCGCCGCTGTTGTTGACGTTGTCGAACACCAGGTTCGAGGTGTCGTCCACGAACGTGAAGCGGAACAGCGCGGCGTGGTCGGTCGGCGCGATCTCGGTGCGCATCCCGTTCTCGAACCGCACGCCGTAGTAGTGCGCCTTGGCGATCTCGTTCTCGTGCTTGAACGGCAGCGCGCGCTCGGCCCGGTCGGCGGTCGGCGTGCCGACGGTCGGCATCACCTGGAACGTCTGCCGGTCACCCATCCACGGGCTGGGCTCGTGGCTCGCGGTGAACGCCTGCAACGTCGGCAGGTTGTCCCGGTTGTTGTTCTTCGCGTACTCGTACAGCCAGCTGATCGAGCCCGCGTTGGTCATGGGCGACCAGAAGTTGAAGCCGTGCGGCACCGCGGTGGCGGGGAAGTTGTTGCCCCGCGAGAACGAGCCGCTGGAGTTCGTGCCGCGGGTGGTCAGCACCCAGTCGGACGGGCGCGGCCGTTCGACCACGACCGGCGCGGACCTCACCTCGATGTCGTCGACCCAGCCGTTGAACCCGGCCGGTCCCTTCGGGTTGTCGTAGGCCACCAGGATCCGCTTGATCGTCTTGCCCGCGGCCACCGCTCCGATGACGGAGGCGATCCGGTTCCACTGGTTGGTGTAGAGCGACTTCGCCGCGCCCTGGCCGCGCGGTGACAGCTCGAACCCGTGCTGGTCGCGCGCGCCGAGGTCGCTGAGGTAGGTGCCGTCGGCGAACGCGAGGTCGAGCGAGACGAACGTGGCCGGGTAGTTCAGGTCGTCCGTGGTGAACGACGGGAAGATCAGGTACGACAGCTCGGTGGTCGACGTGACCGGGATGTCGACGTCGAAGACCTTGTTGTACGAGTACCCGCGGCCCTCGACGCGGTGCGTGCCCTGGTACCGCAGCGCCTTCACGCCGGTGAACCCGGCGCCCGCCTTGGCGTTGTACCCGCCGTTGGCCCCCTTGCCCACGGTGGTGCGCATGTTCTTCGCGGGTGGGGTGGTGGAGCCGTCGGAGAACTGCACCTCGGCCAGCTGGATGAGGTTCACGCCGCCGGCGGTCGCCGAGATGTCGAGCTGGTAGTGCTTGAACGCATCGGTGTTGGCGAGGTCGTAGACCTTGGTCTGGAACCGCTCGGCGAACGTCTCGCCGGTGCGCGCGTCGACCGGGGTCCACGTCGTGCCGTCGTGGGAGCCGCGCAGCGTCCAGTCCTTCGGGTCGCGCTCGGGCGCGTCGTTGGCCGACGACATCGCGTAGCGCTTGACCGCGACGGGCTCGGTGAAGGTGAACCGCGCCCAGCCGGTCGGCGTGAAGGTGAGCCACTTCGACGCCACGTTGGCGTCGACCAGGTTGGCCGCGACCTCGCCGGCGCCGGAGTTCTCGGAGTTGGCCACGACGTCGACCACGCGGTCGGTGACGTTGCCGGGGATGCCGGTGGAGTCGGAGCCGTCGACGCCCGACGTCTTCTCCTTGCCGTCCGGGCCGGTCTCCACGGTGCTCGTCCAGGTCGGCAGCGGCTGCCCGTCCTCGAACGAGGTGGCGAAGAGCGTCTCGCTCACGGTTGGCTCCCCCGGTGCGGCGGTCGCGGAGGTCCAGCCTCCCACGCTCCCCAGCGCCAGTGCGATGGTCGAGACGACCACCAGCGATCTCCTGCCCCGCATGTGCCCCATTGCGCACGCCCTTCGCCCATACCGACCCGATCTTCAGCGAAGCAAAGGGGGAGCTGACATCGTTGTCAAGGGCGGCCGCGCAACTTGTCCGCAAGCCTGTCCGGATGCTGCTCCACCCGATCTACACTCACTCACCGTGACGGCCCCGAACCCGCCCCAGGTGGGCACCCCCGCGGGGATGCGCGTGCTCAACCAGCGCGCGGTGCTCGACCGTCTGCGCGACGGCGGTCCGGCGACGAGGCCGCAGCTCGCCAAGGACACCGGCCTGTCGAAGCCGACCGTCGGCCAGGCGTTGCTCGACCTGGAGCAGCACGGCCTGGTGCGCCCCATCGGCCGCACGTCGGCGGGACCGGGCCGGTCGGCCGTGGTCTACGAGCCCAACCCCGCGGCGGGGCACGTGCTCGGCGTCGACATCGGCAGGCAGCGGATCCGGGTGGCGGTGGCGGACCTGGCCGGTTCGGTGATCGCGCGGTCCGACGAGCGCAACCGGTGCCGTTCGGCGACGGCCCTGGTCCGCACGGTGCGGGAGCTGGCCGAGCGGACGGCGTCCGACGCCGGGCTGTCGCCGGCCGACCTGGTGGTGAAGGTCGTCGGCACGCCCGGCGTGCCCGATCCGCGCGACCGGACCCTGCGCCACGCGCCGAACCTGCCCGGCTGGGAACGGCCGGGCCTGCTGGACGACCTGGAGGCCGAGCTGGGCGCGGGCCTGGTCGTGGAGAACGACGCGAACCTGGCCGCCGTCGGCGAGCAGGCCTACGGGGTGGCACGCGACGTCGACGTGTTCGTGTGCCTCACCGTCGGCACCGGGATCGGCATGGGGATCGTGGTGGACGGCCGGCTGTTCCGCGGCGCGCACGGCGCGGCGGGCGAGGTCGGCTACCTGCCCTACACGGGTCAGTCCGAGGAGGACGGACGGCAGCGCGGTCAGGTCGAGGCCGCCGCGGCGGCGGAATCCGTGGTGGCGCTGGCGAAGCGGCGCGGGCTGGCGGCGCGGTCGGCGCGGGAGGTGTTCGCGGCGGCGAGGGCCGGTGACGGACGGGCGTTGCTCGCGGTGCGCGACGAGGCGGAGCGGCTGGCGTTCGTGGTGGCGTCGGTGGTGGCGGTGATCGACCCCGAGCTGGTGGTGCTCGGCGGCGGCATCGGCAGCAACACCGACCTGCTGCAGGAGCCGGTGGAGGCCGCGCTGCGGCGGATGACGCCGCTCGTGCCGCGGATCGTGGCGGGCGAGCTGGGTGACGGCGCGGTGCTCAGCGGCGCCATCGCGATCGGGTTGCGGTCGGCGCGCGAGCTCGGTTTCGACCGTCGCGGCAGTGTGACTCTCTGAGAGTAGTCGAGTGACTCTCACCTGCTGATTCACTCGAAAGTCGTAGGTCTCAACTCGCCAGTAACGACGTAGCGTGAACGGAACCTCCTCCTGGAGGGTGTGTTTGTTCCTTCCGCTAGTTAGGGGAGTCGAAAGGGGAGTACGGGGGACGTGGTCCCCTTTCGACCGTGCCACGGGGCAGGTGCCGCGCCCGCAAACACCTGCCCCGTGTAACTATGTCGAGCGGTGGACGTTCTTCGCGGTGGACGCCCGGTGCGCCGAGTCCGCGATCCACGGTCCCGGGCCGGACGGGTCCAGCACCCCTTCCTCCAGCCAGGTGAACCGGCCGTCCAGGACGTGCCGGGCCAGCCTCGCGTCCGAGTCGTCGCAGTTGCGCCACAACCGGTCGAACAGCTCGTCCACCCGCACCCGCGCCTGCGCGGCGAACGCGTCCGCCACCTCGACCGCCCGGTCGCCGTCCGCCACCGCCTTCACGCACGCCGCGCTGATGGCGAACAGCTCCGCGCCGATGTCCACGACCCGCGCCAGGAACCGCTGCTTGCGCTCCAGCCGGCCCTGCCAGCGCGACATCGCGTAGAACGTCTGCCTGGCCAGCTTGCGGCTCGACCGCTCGACGAACCGCAGGTGACCGGCCAGCGGCCCGAACTCGGCGTAGGCGCGCGGCACCTGGCCCTTGCCGACCACCAGCGTCGGCAGCCACTTGGCGTAGAACCCGCCCGCCTTGGCCAGCGCCTGCGCCTTGCGCTTGGTGTCGGCCTCCGGGTCGATGAAGTCACCGGCGACGGCCAGGTGGGCGTCCACCGCCTCCCGTGCGATGAGCAGGTGCATGATCTCGGTCGAGCCCTCGAAGATCCGGTTGATCCGCAGGTCGCGCAGCACCTGCTCGGCGGGCACGCCGCGTTCGCCGCGGGCCGCCAGGGACGCCGCGGTCTCGTAGCCGCGCCCCCCGCGCAGCTGCACGAGCTCGTCCGCGACCAGCCAGGCCATCTCCGAGCCGTAGAGCTTGGCCAGCGCCGCCTCGATGCGGATGTCGTGCCCGCCCGCGTCGGCCAGCTCGCTGGACAGGTCGAGCACGGCCTCCAGCGCGTAGGCGGTGGCCGCGATGAAGGCGATCTTGCCCGCGATGGCCTCGTGCTCGCCGATCGGCCGGCCCCACTGCACGCGGTGCGCCGACCACTCGCGGGCGATCTTCAGGCTCCACTTCGCCGCGCCCGCGCACAGGGCGGGCAACGACAGCCGGCCGGTGTTGAGCGTGGTGAGCGCGATCTTCAGGCCCGCGCCCTCCTCGCCGATCAGGTTGGCCCTGGGCACGTGGACCTGGTGGAACCGGGTGACGCCGTTCTCCAGGCCGCGCAGGCCCATGAACTCGTTGCGGTTCTCCACCGTGATGCCGGGCGAGTCGGCCTCGACCACGAACGCGCTGATGCCCTTGCCCGGCACCTGCGCCATCACCACCAGCAGGTCGGCCACCACGCCGTTGGTCGTCCACAGCTTCACGCCGTCGAGCACGTAGCCGTCGTCGGTGGGCGTGGCCGTGGTGCCGAGGCGGGCCGGGTCGCTGCCCACGTCCGGCTCGGTGAGCAGGAACGCGCTGATCTCGCCGGTCGCGCAGCGGGGCAGGTACTCCCGCTTCTGCTCGTCCGTGCCGAACATCGCCAGCGGCTGCGGCACGCCGATGGACTGGTGCGCGGACAGCATCGCGCCCAGCGCGGGGCTGACCGAGCCGACCATCATCAACGCCCGGTTGTAGTAGACCTGGGACAGGCCGAGGCCGCCGTACTCGCGCTTGATCTTCATGCCGAACGCGCCGAGCTGCTTGAGGCCGGTCAGCACGTGGTCGGGGATGAGGGCGTCGCGCTCGATCTCCGCGCCGTCCACGGAGTGCTCGCAGAACTCGCGCAGGGCGGCGAGGAAGGTCTCGCCGCGCTCGCGGTCCTCGGCCGAGCCGCTGGGGTGGGGGTGGATCAGGTCGAGGCGGAAGTGGCCGAGGAAGAGCTCGCGGCCGAAGCTGGGGTGGCGCCACCGGGTCTCGCGGGCCTGTTCCGCGACCTTGCGCGCGGTGCGCTCGTCGACGTGCCGATCGGGATCCACTGCGGTCATCGCTGACCTCCGTGTTGGATTGCCGCTGCTCCGCAGACCACGACCTCGCGGAGGGGGTCTTCCACGCTACTACCGGCGGGTAGCCCCAACCGGGTGACGCGAAACGGCGGGTGGGTCGCCCGGCGCCGGGCGACCCACCCGCCCTCAGCGGGTCCTGCTGTGCCGAG
>NZ_JBFAFR010000030.1:0-110497 GCF_040639675.1 Actinosynnema sp. NPDC023794
GTACCTCATCACCCCTGCGTAGACCCCATGCCGGTCACAACCGCGCAGGACACGCCGAGAACCACGCGATCAACCCTGGTCTTTCAAGATCTGTATCTGGGTGGCCGCCCGCCGTACGGGTACATGCTGGTCGACGCCGGGCCGCACCCCCAACCGTGCGGATGCCCGGTGGGGACGGCGGGCGTGGAAGCTGGCGCCAGACCCGCGGACCGCCCCGCACGTGAAATGGATCTTCGCCCGCCGGGTGGAGGGGATGTCGGTGGCCGGGATTGCCCGCCTGCTCAACGAGCGGGCTGTGCCGTGTCCGTCCGCGGCCGATCCGGGGCGGAACCGGCATCGGTCGGGGGAAGGGTGGGGTGCGCCGACCGTGGCCACGATCCTGGAGAACCCGCGTTATACCGGTCGGCAGGTCTTCTCCACGCTGAAGATCGAGCTGGTCTACCGGCGCTCCTGGCGCACCCGCGACGAAGCCGAGAACGACCTCTTCGCCTACATCGACGGGTTCTACAACACCGAACGCATCCAGAAGGACCTCGGCTGGCTCAGTCCCGACGAGTACGAAGCCGCCTGGCACGCCGCCCAGGCCGAACCGACTACCATCCCGGCATCACCGACCCGATCCAGGTAACAACCACCCCGGGTTATCGGGGGAATCTCAGGTTGCCTTCGGCAGGTCATATGGGGACGGCGCAACCCGCCATCCTCGGCGATCTACCGCGCGGCGAGCGCACGCTTCAAATCCGAACGCAGAACTCAAGGTGCCCGAACGCTCGGTGCAGGATCTGGAACGCTTACTCCACCGAAGCGGCCAGGGGCACGAAGGCCCGCCGCAGATCCCGCGCCCGCCCCCCGTCGACGAACGCCAACGGCGCGTAGTGGTGCGACTCCCCATCCGGGACCCGCGACAACGGCCGACCACGCCCGTCCCGAGCCCACTCCACATCCCCGGTGACCGTGCGAGCAGGGATCAACCAGTAGTCACCGGGCCGCAACGTCCCACCCTCGAACCACACCTGCACACCGTCCTCCAGGTCCAGCCACTGCCCCTCCACCGCCTCGACCGCGCCGCCGACCGGCTTGGCGGGCCGGTGGTCCCACCGGCGCAGGAACGGGTGCCTGCCCGCCGCGCCGACCGCGACCGCGCCCTCCAGTTCCACACGCAGCCGCTCGGTGTCCACGTCCACCACCCGCAGCAGGTCCGCAGGCTCCTCGCGCGCCACTGTCGCGTCATCGAGCAGTTCCACCCAGTCGCCGATGTCCAGGTCGAGCTTGCCGTCGCGGCCCGCGTCCGACAGCATCACGGAGCCGCCGTCCACCGAGGCCACGCCGAACACCACCGAGCCGTTCTCCCGCGACCACTTGAACGTCCGCTTCGGCGTCACGCTGTGGATCTCCAGCCGGTAGAGCTGGTTCTCCTCGCCCCGGTACCGCGAGTCAGGCGCGGCCAGGCACGGGCTGTCGTCGCCCTTGGCCGGCCGCTCGGTGCGCGCGGCAAGCCGCGCGGTGGAGTTCTGCTCCCCCACCCAGGGGGCGAAGTCGTCGGGGGTGCAGGGGAGGGCCAGTACCTGCCAGGTCACCTTGAGCCGGGCGGCGGTGTCGGGCAGCGACGGGCCCAGCGCGGTCTCCCGGATCGCCGGGTCCTGCACGTACGTCACCAGTCGCTCGGTCACCTTTAGGTAGGCCACGAAAGGCTTGTTCGGCAGGTTGTCGGTCTCCGGCCGCTCCTTGTCCCGGTAGGCGTCGGGCTGGTCCCAGTAGGTCCAGTTGGGCGGGGGCAGGGTCGAGTGCTTGTCGTCCTCGACCGGAACGCCCGCGGCGGGCCGGGTGGCGTCGACCAGGATGCCGTCGACGTAGTAGCGGCCCGCGGAGATGACCAGGTCGGCGGGTTCGCCGTCCTTGGTCCGGTACTGGATGCCGAAGCCGAGCGCGTCGGCCGGACCGCCGTGCGGGCCGATCAGGTCGGCCGCCAGGGTGCGCTGCCGGTGCAGCTCCAGCAGCACCTGCTCGTTGGCGTCGGAGTCGAGCTGGACCCGGCCCTGCTGGGCGAGCACCGCGGAGTAGCGCCGATCGGGTCGGAAGCCCAGCTTGGAGAAGTCGCCGTGCATGGGGCCTTTCCCTTCATGAGACGAAGACGATGCCGGCGGCCGTGCCGGCGGGGAGGAACTCCTCCAGTCGGGCCCGGAGGTTGTCCTCCCGCTGCGGCTGGAACAGGTCGTGGAACGCGCCCAGCTCGGCCCCGTCCTCGGCGCCGCGGGCGATCTGCGGCGGACAGCCGGGGGCGAGCTGGGCGTAGCCGGGTGTGCCGTAGCGGGTCCTGGTGAAGCGCGGCCGGTGCTCGGACTCGCACCGGTAGCGCCGCGGCGTGCGCGATCCACCGGGCACGTAGCAGAAGCGCAGGCAGCCGATGCCCCGCCGGGCCACGTGGACGAAGCCGTCAAAGATGCTGTTCTCGGCGATGCGGATGGCGTGCGCGTGAACCTCGCCGATGACCGTGGTGTTGCTCAGGGAGAGCACGGCGTGCGCGTGCGAGCAGTCTGGACCCGCCAGCGCCTCGCGGTCGCGGCCGGTGGCGTCCAGGATGCTGTCCGCGATGTGGATTTCCAGCGGTTCGGTGCGCACTTCGTTGCCCTGGACCAGGATCGTGCCCAGGATGCTGCGCTCGACCTGCACGCAGGCGGTGGTGTTCTCCAGCACCAGGCTGGGTTCCTCGGGCTGCACCGGGTGGCACTGCGGGTCCAGCGTCCAGCCGGGGACCAGCGTGCTGTGCCGGATGACCACCTGCCCCACCGGTCCGCTGACGTGCACGCCGCGCCCGGTCACCAGCAGCCCGTCGAGCACCACGCGCGGCGGTCCGGGCGTGCCGCAGCCGTCGCGGTCCCGGTCGCCCTCCGCGGCCCGGATGATCAGCGCGTCCGGCCGGTTGCTGTACCAGTCCAGCAGCCGGATCACCGGCCGCGCCTCCTCCGCGGCGCGGACCTCCAGCCGGTCGCCGTGGTCCAGCACGAACTCGATCTGCTCCTGGTAGGCCAGGCTGCGGGTGATCTCGATGACGGCGTCGGCGGGCGCCTCGCCGGAGGCCTTCTCCCGCCGCCAGCGGCGGTAGGCGTCCATGATCTCCGACTCGTCCTCGTCGGGGCCGACCCGGTAGACCCGCGCGCCGGGCCGCTCGGGCCGCACCCGCGGGTACTCGCCGCCGCCCATGTCGTCGCTGAACCCGTGGTGGTAGCTCACCCACACCCCGCGCTTGGGCGCGGTGCGGGTGCCGAACGCGATCCGCCCCAGCACCGGGTCCACCACCACCTGCTTGCGCTGCGGCCGGTACCGCCACCGGGACAGGTCGGCCACCACGATGTCGGCAGGCGGCACCGGGCGGTCCTCGCCGTCGCGCCAGATCTGGAAGCTCTTGCCCGGCCCGTAGTGGTCGGCCAGCCGGTCGCGCAGCGCCCGGCGGCGGATGAAGCCGGGCACGTTGGCGGGCGTGGCGATGTGGGTCGGCGAGGGCTCGGGGACCGGCTTGGTCAGCAGCGGGGTGTCGTTGCCCAGGATGGAGAAGGTGTAGAGGCTGCGCGCCCGGTCGATGCAGTACGCGGGCGCCTTGGTGATCGACTGCGGCTTGAGCCGCCACGCGAACAGCCCCACGCTCGCGGGCGTGCGCCCCCGGCCCGCCAGGTGCGCGAACTCGTCGAACGCCGAGTCCACCAGGTCCAGCTCCGCGCCCCGGCGCAGGTCGACCGTGCGCGCCGGGGAGGCCAGGTGCCGCGCGGCGGCCCGCGCCGGGCTGCCGGGGTAGAGCCGCACCGGCTGCGAGCCCGCCAGCAGCGGCCCGAACTCCACCGCCCGCGCGGGCCACTCGGCCACCGTGCGCGCGGTGTTCTCCAGCAGCGGCAGGGTGCCCTTGCGCCGCCGGTTGGTCACCGTGGCCGCCACGTCCACCCGCGGCGCCAGGCGGGCCGCCAGCAGCCGGGCCGAGGCCCCGCGCCCGGACACCGCCTCCTCGTACCCGCGCAGCGCCCGATAGCCCACCAGGTCGCCCAGGTAGGGCACCGCCCAGTCCGCGCAGGTCTCGATGAACCAGTTGTCGTACAGCTGCTCCAGGTCGGTCTCCACCAGGTCGACCTGCTCGGTGATGACGCCCAGCAGCGCGCGCAGCGCCCCGCCGCTCTCCGCGTCGCGCCTGCGGTGGAACTGGGGCAGCAGGTCGAACAGGCGGTCGGGCTGCCGGCTCATGACCGGACCTCCTTGAGGATCAGCGTGTCCGGCACGGCCGGGGACAGCAGCGCCAGCTGCGCGGGCCGCACGCCGCGGAAGACCACCACCGAGCGGTCGGCCAGCGGGTCGCCGGTGGTGATGTCCGGGTTGAGCCGCAGCAGCTCCGCCACGGTGATGCCGTGCTTGGCCGCGACCGCGGTCAGCGTCTCCCCGCCTGCCGCGACCCGGTAGCGGGTCTCGTCGAACACCGCCTGCCGCGCGGGCACCACGGTCCTGGGCTCGCTCAGCGAACCGGCCAGCGCGTCCAGCTCGACCGGCGTGACGCTGCCGGGTATCCCGGCGAACACGTCCACGTCCACGTGGTCGACGCCGGGCACGGCCTGCGCGGTGGCCAGCACCTCCGACAGGTAGGCGGGCTGGCCCAGCTCCCGGTTGCGGAAGCCCAGGCGCTCCAGCAGGGCCGCGCGCACCGCGGGCTCCAGGACCTCCCAGTAGTGGTCCGGGTGCACCCCGATGTTGGCCGAGACCACCAGCAGCACCGGCTCCCGCACCGCCACCTCCACCGGCAGGCCGGTGTCGCCGTGCGCGGCCAGCGCGGCGCGCAGCGTGGTGACGATGTCGGAGTCGTCCTGCAGCGCGATGTCGTCCACCCCGGCCACGGTCAGGTGCACCACCTGCCGGACGCCGTTGAACAGCCGCCGCGCCGAGGCCCGCCCGATGCCCGCCCGCGCCCGCGCGAAGTCCTCGTGGTCGGGCACGGAGACCAGCCGGTCGAACGCGGTGACGCTGAGCGGGATGTTGCGGCGCAGCAGGCCCGCGTCGTCGCGGTCCGCGCCGCCGTGCGCGGGCAGCGGGTTGGTCACCCCCGACACGCCCAGCGGCCGGGTGGTCAGCTGGGTGATCCGGCCCGCGCCCACGTTGCCCGCCTCGCCAAGGCCGACCCGGTAGCGGGCCCGGACGTTCTCCACGCCGGTGGGCAGCCGCGCGCCGCGCACCCCGTCGCCGAAGGCCACCACCAGCGAGCCCTGCTCGCCGGGCCGGGTCACGAAGACCCGCTCGGTGGGGCCGCGCCCGGCGAAGCTGTCCACCTCGCGCCAGCGCACGCCGTCCACCCGCACCTCCAGCGTGCTCTGCGCGCCCAGCGGGTTGTCCGCGGCCAGCCAGGTCAGCGGCCCCTGGCGGAGCAGGAACTCCTGGTTGGCCCGCCCCTCGTCGCCGCTGCCGATCGGCTCGTCGCGGCCCGCGCCGTGGGTGGCGCGCACGACGTTGGCCAGCAGGCGCACCGTCTCCCGCCGGTAGGTGTAGGCCAGCGGCGTGGCCAGGGTGAGCGTGGTGTGCACCTTCTCGCCGGGCCGCCGCTGGTCGTGGTCCTGCTCGACCGCGGCGATCATGGCCAGCTCGGTGCCGGGCACGCCGGTGGGCCTGCCGGGCAGGTCGGTGCGCTCGCCGGTGACCACCAGCCAGCGGCCGGGGGCCAGCCCGTCGTAGAGCTCGGCCAGCTCGACCTCGCTGCCGGACACGTCGTTGGTGATCGGCTCCTCGGCCAGGGCCAGCCGCTCGCCGCGCAGGTAGACCGTGGTGTCGCGGATGTCGGACAGCCGGGTGTCCTGGGCGTCCAGCCACGGCCGGTCCAGCACCAGCTCGGTGACCTTGCCGCTGATCCCGAAGCCCTGCTTGGCGATCGTGCGCACCCCGGAGACCCGCGCGATGACCCGGTGCATCCCGCCGGTGGCGGAGCCCGGCTCGGCCTTGCGCGGCCGGTCGACCACCACCCAGCTGCCCACGCCCACGCCCTCGTAGACCGCGTCCAGGGTGAGCACGGTGGCGGGCAGGCGGGCCCAGGTGGAGGTGGTGACCGACACCGAGGGCCGCTGCGCGCCCTGCGCCGGGGTGGTGCGGGTGATCACGATGTTGGTCCACCGCTCGGTCAGCGGGTCCCAGTCCCACAGGTCCTGCCGGTCGTTGGCGACCAGCACGACGGGGGCGCCCAGGTCGTCGGGCAGCGTGACGGTCACCCGGTCGTCGGCGTTCACCTTGGACACCGCGATGCGGTGCGCGGGCAGGTGCGGCTGGGTCTCCAGGGTCACCTCGCCGTCGTCGGCCACGGTGTGCTTGATCCGCCCCGGACCGAAGTCCTGCTCGCCGTCGGTGGTCAGGTCGTCGATGGTGTCGCGCCAGGCGTTGGCGTCGAGCTCGAAGACCAGCGAGGCCGTCGTCGGGGTGTCCTTGGGCCCCGCCGCTTCCTCCTCGGGGTCTTCGGGCTCCTCGGCGACGTCGTAGAACACCGTGACCGCCAGCTTCTGCGGCACGTCGAGGTCCCACTCGACCTGCCGGGCGGGCTGGTCGGGCTCGATCACCGTCTTCAGCGGGGCGGTGGCCGCGAACGGGGTGGCGACCTGACGCATCGCCAGCAGCTCCTGCAACGCCAGCGGCGCGCTCAGGTCCACCCCGCGCCACGCTGTGTAGAGGTCGTCCTCCAGCCGCGGGTCCAGCGCGGCGAGCAGCTGGGCGGCCAGGTCCGATCCGGGCGCGTAGAGCTGGCCGACGCTGCGGCGCAGCTTGCGCGAGCTGCTGGGGGAGCGGCTGGGCGGGGTGCGCAGCGCACCCAGCAGCGCCCCCAGCCCCAGCAGCGCCGGGCTGCTCGACGGGGGCGTCGAGTCCAGCGCCAGCGCCTGGTACAGGGTGGGCTCCTGGTCGGCGTCCGGCTGCGGCGGTTCCAACTCGCCCGCCTTGGCGTGCTGGTCGGCGATCTCGGCCCGCACGTCCTCCAGCCACTTGCGCACGTGCGTGTAGTGCTCGGCCACGGCCAGCGCCTCGGCCAGCCGCTCCAGCACCTCGGCCAGCCGCCGGGCGTACCTGGTGGGGGTGGGCAGCTCGCCGGGGTCCTCCGGGGTGGCCCCCAGTGCCGCGCGCAGGGGCACCAGCACGCCGTCCACGAAGCGCTTGAGGATCACGCTGCGCCGCACCACGTCGCCGGGGTCGGCCAGCAGCGCGTCCAGCCACTGCTGCAGCGCGGCGCGCAGCTCCTTGAGGTCGTCCAGGACCGGCGGCGGCTTGCCGACCGTGGTGGTGTCGCGGTCGCGGTCGAGCGAGACCTGCGCCACGTCCTCCAGCACCTGGCTGCCCGCCTCGCTGCCGAACACGAACAGCAGCCGGTCGCCCGGCTTGAGGTTGGTGGTCACGCCCTGGAGCTGGACCGCCCGCCGGTCCCGCAGGTCGTCCGCGGTCAGCTGGTAGGGCCTGCTGGTGCGCACCCGCAGGTTGTTCCAGGAGTGCCGGGCCACCAGGTCCTCGACGCTCTCGAAGGCCTGCGGCTCCTCGCCGGGGCCGGGCACGCTCTGCGCCCGCGCCCCGCGCGGGACGTGCGCCTCCAGGTCGCGGCCGGGGGTCGAGTCGGCGTCGACGGTGTAGGACAGGTAGGTGCCCGCCGCCACGCCGGGGCGCGGCAGGTGGCCGACCAGGCGGCCCAGCAGCTCCAGCGACCGCTGCTCGGTCGCGGTGCGCAGGTAGCCCTCGTCGGCGATCCGCTCGGTGTAGAAGGTGAGCAGGTCGGCCAGCACCGCCGAGGCGTCCAGCAGGCCGATCGCCGGGTCGTCGAGCGCGCGCGTGGTCAGCGCGTTCAGCGGTCGGTAGCCGGGGCTGGACAGCCGGGCCAGCATGGTGGCCAGGAACTCCGCGTGGGTGCCCACCCGGTGCGCCAGCGCGGCCTGCGAGGGCGGGGTGAACACCTCCACCGGGGTTCGCGCGGACGCCGCCGCGCGGCAGTCCTGGCAGCCGCAGCCGCTCATCGCCCACCTCCCAGCACGATGGCCAACCGGCCGTTCTCCGGGCGGTCGGGGTCGTTGTCCAGTTGCGCGACCTCCAGCGGGCCCAGCCGCAGCAGCCCCGCCTCCAGCGCGCCCTCGTCCTGGCCGAACTGCCTGCGCAGCGCGGTCACCCGCGCGGTGAGCACGCCGGGCACCGCGGCCGCGGCGGCCACCAGTGCGCTGACCCGCACCGGATCGCCGAAGGTGAGCCGGTCGGGGTGGAAGAACCCGCGCCCGCCCAGCGCGGCGGTCAGCGCCGCCAGCACGTGGCCGCGCTGGTAGCCCTCGGCCACGCACACCGCCAGGCCCACCTCCAGCGGCACCAGCACGGCGGGGCCGACGCTGACCTGATGGCCGATCCGCCGCACCCGCGCCAGCGCCTGCGCCACCGCGTCGAGCAGCGCGGCGTCCGGCTCGTCGCGGCCCACCGGGTCCACGGCCACCTGGACCTCCCGGCCCGACCCGGTCCACCGCACCCGCGCGGCGGCCCGCTGCACGCCGGGCACCCGCGCGGCCAGCGCCGCGTAGTCCTCGGCGGTGACCGCGCGCAGCAGCTCCCGGCGCAGCCCCAGCGGCGCCAGCTGGCGCACCTCGTCGAGCGTTTCCGGCTCCACGCCGCCGACCGCGGCCAGCGGGTTGCGCACCCGGTCCACCGCGTCGTGCTGGTCCCCGCGGCACAGCACCAGGTGGTTGACCGCCTCGGCGCCGACGTTGCCCGCGGTGCCGTTGCCGACCCGGTAGCGGGCGCTCAGCCGCTTGCCCGGCGGGGGAGCGGCGCCGTGCGCGCCGTCGCCGAAGCGCAGCGCCAGCTGCCCGGACTCCTCGACCTCGCCGACGAAGTGCCGGTCGCGCGGCCCGCTGTCGAGCAGGTCGCGCCGCGGGGTCCACTCGGCGTCGTCCTCGCCCCGCAGCAGCACCGCGGGCAGCGCCGTGCGCGCGTCGGTGAGCAGCGCCGACCTCGCCGAGCCGCGCAGCGCCGCCTCGTCCGGGGCCAGGCCCGCCGCGTGCTCGCCGCCCCAGCTCTGCGCCAGCTCCCAGGCGATCCCGTCGTCGAGCACCCCGCCCGCCAGCGCGCGGGCGCGCAGCACGTCCAGTCGCCGGGTCTTGGCCGCCAGCAGCTCGGCGCGCCGGGCCAGCAGCTCGCGCAGCGCCCGCTCGGGCCGCTCGCCCAGCCGCAGCTCGGCCAGCACCCGCTCGCCGTACAGCACGGTCAGCGCGGCCACCTGGTCCCTGCTGGGGCGCCTGCCGCCGCGCACCTGCCGCCACAGCTGCTCCAGCCAGGCCCGCACCCGCTCCGGGATGGCGGCCAGCAGCCGGGCCTGGCCCGCGGCGACGTGCGCGGGCAGCGGGAACGGCGCCCGCTGCGTCACCGGCGCCTGCTGGAGCACCGGCCGGAAGCGCGGTCGCACCGCGGGGTAGGTGATCTGCGCCAGCAGCGCGCGCAGCGCGGCGTGCTGGTCCTCGGCGGTGTCGGGCACCACCACCTCCCGGTCGCCGTCCAGGTCGAGCACCAGCCCCGCGCGGTCGGTGGTGCCCTCGCCCAGCAGCCCCACCAGCTCGTGGACGTGCTCCGCGGTCAGCGGCTCGCGGTCGCCGGTGCGGCCGATGAGGTCCTGGACGAACGCGACGACCGGATCGACCGCGTCGTCACCGCCGCAGCCGAACTCCGGCGGGTCGCAGGTCGGCGGCACCACCGGCGCGGGCGGCACGGTGATCACCTCCACCGGGCCGCCGCACGCGTCGACGCTGCGCCCGTGGTCGACCAGCACCACGTTGCCGCGCGCCACGCTCACGTCCGGGATGGGGCAGCAGTCCTGGCCGCCGCGCGAGGACAGGCAGGCGGTGAAGGCCAGCGCGTCCTCGACGTCCCAGGTGACCTCGACCACCGGCTGGTCGTAGAGGTCGTCCACCCCCGGGGTGACGCTGAGCAGCCGCACCGCCTGCCGGTGCGCGGGATCGGCGTCGGCGGGCGCGCCGCTGTCCGGGCCGACGACCTCCTCGATGACCAGCACGTCACCCGGCCGCAGGCGCAGCGCGCGCCGCTTCGGGCGGGTGCTCTCGGCCTCGGCGTCCCCGGCGTCCCCGTCCTGCTCGCTGTCGTGCTCGGCGTGGTGCAGCCACTCGTCGCGCAGGGTCGCCGAGGTGGCGCCCTTGCGCAGGCTGCACTCCTGGTCGCCCCACGTCCAGAAGCGGATCTCGTTGTGCGCCGGGAAGATCCGCAGGTCGCCGGGGTCGACGGGCTCGAAGAACTCCCACGTCGCCGAGGTCGGCAGCTCCGCCACCACCTCCTCGGCCACCACCGGCCCCAGCTCGGGGCGGCGCAACGGGTCCACGTAGCTCAGGTCCACGGCCAGGAAGCGGAAGTCGCCCGCTTGCAAGGTGGCCTCGCGGCACGCCTCCAGCGCCACGAACGTGCGCGCGTTGCAGCCGTCGTGCATCGCGTAGTCGACCAGCCGGGCGTGCCTGCGCACCGAGGTCCGCCTGCGCGCGGTGTCCAGGTACGCCTCGGTGGCGATGGCGTCCTGCTGGTAGCTGAGCCGGTCGCCCACGTAGGCCAGCAGTTCGGCCACGGTGACGCCCAGGTCCGGCACGTGCCGCTCGACCCACCGCGGTGTGGTCAGCGTCAACCGGTCCAGCAGCAGTTGGCGCAGCGAGGCGTAGTCCCGCGCGGTGTAGTTGATGACCGGCCGCGGACCCGGCGGCGGTGGCGCGGCCCGCTCCGGCAGGCAGTCCAGCTCCGTCGGGCACATCCGGCGGAAGTCGAAGTCCGCGCCCGCGTAGCGCGGGTCGAAACCGGGGTAGGGCTCGGTGCCGGGCAAGCCGTGCCCGTCGGCCCGGACCACCGAGAGCCGGTAGGTCGAGCTGTCGCCGGGCCGGTCGACCCGCACGCGCACCCGGTCGTCCAGCTCCGGGTCCTCCTCGTCGTCCAACCGCACCGACACCGCGACGATGCCCCGGACGCGGCGACCGCCGTCGATACGGATGTTCTCCGGGCCCAGCTCGCGCGGCGCCCGGCCCAGGAAGGTGACGGTGAGGGTGCGCCCGTCATCGGAGACCTCCACGCCGTCGACGCCGTTGCGGTGCTTGGCGCGCACCCGCGCCCGCCTGCGGTCGGTGCGGCAGTCCTGCGTCATCGGTCGCCGCTCCTCTCGAACGTGTCGGTGCGCCGGGTGCCGGTGGGGCGCACGACGTAGACCAGGTGCACGCGCAGGGTGCTGTCCTCGCTGACGACCTCCAGCGCCTCCACGTCGATCACGTCGCCCAGCCACCGCTGCAGGCTGGCCTGGATGGACAGCCGCAGCGCGGAGGCGAACTCCGGGCTATTGGGCGCGAAGACCAGGTCCAGCAGGCCGCAGCCGAAGTCCGGCCGCATCACCCGCTCGCCGGGGCTGGTGAACAGCAGCTGCTCCACCATGTCCCGGACGTGGTCGTCGTAGCCGCGGTCGGCGGTGCGCCCGCGACCGTCGACCCGGAAGGGGAAAGCGATGTCGGTGCGGGTCATCGTCCCACCGCCCTTTGCTGCACCACGACGACGTTCGGCGGCCCCTGCGGGACCTGTTCGGCGCTCTGGCACAGGCCCACCGAGCTCTGCAGCAGCGCGGGCTGGCCGTCCAGGGTGATCCGGGCGGAGGGGGTGACCCACTTGATCGTCACGCACGGCTGGGGTTTACCGCTGACGTTGAAGGCGCAGCCCGCGATCGTGTGGACGTCCGCGAGCGTGGCCACCGGCTGACCACTGGCCAGCACGCGCGTGCGCGAGGGCAGCAGGGTGGCCTGCCCGCCGTGCGGGCACATCACCGTCGCGTTGACGTGCAACAAGTTTCCGGACATCGTTCCCCCTCAGGTGACGGCGAGTGCGCCCTGGTTGATCGAGACCGTCGGCCCCGCCAGCGAGATGGAGGCGCCCTGGCCGTTGCTGATGACGATCCCGCTGTCGTTGACCGTGATCATCGCCCCGGTCGCGGTCTTGAGCGTGATGCCGACACCGGGCACGTCCGACAGCACGATCGAGTGCTGCCCCAGCGTCTGCAGCACCATGTTCGGCGAGGCGGGCAGCCCCGCGTCTGCGGGCGCGGGCAGCTCCGCCTGGCTGCCGTACCAGCAGCCGGTCCAGATCGGGAAGTCCTTGTTGCCCTGCTCGAACTCGACCCAGACGCCCGCCCCGACCGGCGGCACGACGTAGTGGCCCATCTGCGGCCCGGCCACCGGCAGGCACGGCAGCGCGAACGTGGACGGCGTCGTGCCGTACACGTCGGACACCAGCGCCTGGATGCGCCCGCGGCGCTCCGGGTCGACGTTGTTGAACACGGTGCCGCGGTACTTGCCGAGGTACCTGGTCGGTTCGGTCATCTGGCTCCCCTCACGGCCGGACCACTGGGGCCAGGGAGATCAGGCCTTCCCTGGCGAGCGTGAAGTTCTGGGTGTAGCTGCCGCGCTGGAGGTTGTGCGTGACGCTCTTGACGTAGTACAGGCCGTCGTAGGTGATGCCCGCGCCCCGCACGCCGACCAGCTCCCGCGCCCGCAGCACGTGCCCGTAGCGCACCACGTCGAGCTGCCCGGAGCCGGACACCGCGTCGGCGGACTCGGCGGCCTTGGCCAGCGCCTCGGCCAGCGCCTGCGGCGCGTCCTTCTTCGCGGTGTCCTTGATGACGGTCTTCTTCAGCGCGGGCGCGGGTTTGAGCGCCATCGGCGGGCGCAGCACGCTCACCTCCGGCACGGGCAGGGGCAGGGAGATCTTGGTGGCCGGGATCTGCACCATCACCTCCGGCTGCTCCCGCGCGGTGCCGTCGAAGCTGAACGTCATCTGGTCCACGTTGGACGAGGCGTCGGAGTTGACCGTCAGCGCGGGCTGCGGGACGCCCAACCGCACCTCCGGACCCCAGTAGGCCAGGCTCATCCCCGGCGCGGGACCCGGTTCGAGGTAGAAGACGTACCCGTTGGCCTTGGCGATCTCGTTGAGGTAGGCCAGGTCGGTGCCCTTCTGCGAGGGCGTCTGCTCGGTGGGCAGCTTCACCTGCGGGAAGATCTCCGGCACCACCGCGGGCACGATCCCGTAGGTGGCGTACTCCGCGATCACCACCGCCGCGCGGGTCGTTGGTGAGGTGGCCGGGAACTGCCGGTTCTCCTTCTCCTCCAAGTCCATCAGCACCGTCAGGTCCTCGCCGGTGACCGTCAGCGTGGACTGGCCGGGCTCGTTGCTGATCCCGACCTCCTGGCGGATGCAGATCCCGTCCATGATCACGTTCGGCACGCCGCGCACGGTGACCACGAGCACCACGCGCGTCTCCGGGTCGAAGAACCCCGCGGGCAGCAGCGCGCTGCGCAGCACGCCCAGCCTCGACAGGTCGAACGCGAGCTGGAATCCGCTGCGCTGGCCCGCCGAGACGGTCACCTGCGCGGACAGCAGCGCGTCGGTGACCTCCCGCGGCACGGGCACCGGGATGCGGCGGCCCATGAGCAGGGTGAGGTGGACGGGGGCGAGGTCAGCCATTCGGCATCGCGATCCTGAGCAGGCGGCCCGGTGTGCCGGTCAGCTCCTCCGGACTTAGCACCGGGTTCGCGTCCGCGATCCGCCACCACGCCTCGGCGTCCCCGAAGTACCGGTGCGCCAGCAGGTCCGGCCGATCCCCCTCGCTGACCTCGTGCTCGGCGATGGCGGTCGTCGGTGGCGGCGGCAGCAGCCTGCGCGCCAAGTGGGGCACCTGCCCGCCGTCCGCGGTCACGTGCACCGCTGTGGGCACGCCGTAGTAGCGGCTGCTGCGCGGGTACGGCGTGGGCTGCGGCACGGCGGCGGCCATCGCGTCCGCGGGGTTGGTCATGGTGTGCTCCCTCAGATGTTCCGCAGTCCCAACGCTTCCAGCCGCCCCGGCACGGCGGAGCCCGCGAACCGCTCCTTCTGCGACAGGTAGGCCATGTAGAGGTCGGCCCCGCGGTGCCCTGCGGGCAAGTCGTTCACCGAGAGGACGCGCAACCCGATGCTGACCGTGGCCCGGTACGGGTTCAGCTCGGCGTCGAAGGCCTCCTCGGTGATGGTCAGCTCGGTCAGCCGCACCGGCATGACCCGCTTGGCACCCCAGACGAACAGGGTCAACGGGGTCTCGATCGGGGTGATCTCCAGCGTGCCCAGATTCGCCAGGCGCAGGTTGGTGTTGATCTGGGCGGTGGTGGGGTGGACCAGCATCTCCAGCGTGGCCAACTGCGGGTGGATGCCGAACTCGCTGGGGACATCGGGCTGGTCGGTGGCGTCGATCTCGGCCGTGAACCGCCAGGTCTCGATGGCCGGTCCCTTGAGCCGCAGCGCTTCGGTGCGGTCGCCCTGCTCGGCGCCGGACGCTTGCGGGGCGAGGCTGCGTTCGAGGGTGTCGGGGTTGAACTGCATGACGATGACCCGGCGCGTGCCCTGGTCGGGATCGACGACGATTCCGGCGCGGACCGGCTTAGGGATGTCCAAGTATCGGGTCACGAGGTACCCCCGACCGCGTCCAGCCCGTCCAAGACCATCCGAGCCCTTTCCCGGATTGACTTGTTCGGGTCGTGATCGGCGAGTTCGTGCAGCGTGGAGAGGTAGGCGGGCCAGGGCGAGTACGTGATCGACCAGAGAGCGACCTGGCGGAGCGGGTCCTCGGTCGAGCGGAGTTCCCCGTCGAGCACCCGGAAGATCGACCTGTCGACCGTTGCCGGGGCGGCGAGGCCAAGGCGGAGGACAGCTCGCGCGCGCGCCTCGATGTCGTCCGCTTCGCCGAGGGAGTCCACCAACTCGTCATACGTCCACGGATCGAACTCTCGACGCAGGTGGAGGCCCGGCGCCATCCTCCAGGTGAGTTGGCGAATCGCGACAGATTCGCGTTCGTCGTCCCCGGTGGGTTGCTCTGGCCACTCGGGGGCGCTGGTGTACAACCGAACCAAGTCCTCGGCCGGGCAGGCGCGCAAGACCAGACGTCGTGTGCGGTGTGGTCCCCTGGTCATCCTCTGGCCTCGATCACGGTAGTAGGTTCTTGTCGCCAAGACCGAATATTTTCAGAATCCGCGCCCTGATCTGCTGTTTCAGCTGGTTCACCTTGCTTTCCGCGGATGACTCGTCGTCGACCTTGATGTCCATCCGCTCCACCCATGCCTGGATGACCTGGATCTCGCGGTTCATCAGGAGTTGCGCCCCCTTGCTCGGTGCTCTCTTCGTCTGCTTCTCGCGGTTGAGGAACCTCTTGGCCTGGTCCGCGTGGAGTTGCGAATCCTCGGGGGCCATGGGCAGCATGCGCAGCGCTTCTGTGAAGTCCATCTTGCCCTGTGCCGCCATGTCGATCGCCATGGTGTGCGTGACCAACGAGGCGGGGTTGCGCATGCCTTCGACGTGGAGCGTCCAGGCCGCTGTTTCCAGCGCGAGGCCGGCGTGCTCACCGACCGGCATCCTACCGCCCATGGCCCCTAGGACATCTCGCGCGACCTGCTGCTTCCTGCCGGTGAGAGAAACGTCCTTGCGGAGTTGCTCGTAGGAGAGAGCCTCCTTCCTGTTATTGTAAGGGTTGTACATCAGCACAAGCATGTTGCGCGGCTTGCCTCCGCGCCCCTGCATTCGCTCCACTTCGACCGGGCCTTGCTGCACGCCTGGAAAGCGGATTATGTCTCGCCCCCACAGGGGCAGTCCCTTCTGCTCGGTCAGGTGGGCGTTCAGATCGGCTCCGGTGGCTCCTGCCGGGACACTCGTGACCCGCTTGGTGACCGTTTCCCCCTTCTTCCGGGCCGGGAACTTCTCGTCCTTGGATGCAAGTTGCGGCGGCTCACCTGTTTCAGCGGTTTGCTGCGCCTCCCGCTTGCGGCTGATCTCCTCGCCGACCTGTCTGATGTACCTCAGCAGGTCGTCGACGTCCACGGTGATGCCACCGATGACGGCAGAGCCGGGGTTGAGGACCGCGTTGATCGTGAATTTCTGCTGCCCGTCGGCTTTGAGCGAGGTCAACCGGTACCACGCGCGCATCCCGCCCAGCGCGGTCCCGAGCGCTCGGCCTGCGACCCCCAGATCGAGCAGGCGCTTCAGCTTCGGCTTGATGCGGGCGACGATCAGCTGGAGCCGCTTGTCCTTATCGTCCGGCTTCGGGTTCTTCTCCCGGGCCTTCTTGTCCTTCTTCTTCAGCTTGTTTTTGATGCGATCGCGGTAGTCCTTGTACTTGTCCCGCAGCTTCTTCGCGGTGTTCTTGAGCGACTTGCCGATCTTGCTGTTCGAGACCTTCTTTCCGACCTTCTTCAGCGTGGTCGCGACCCGCTTGACCCCGCTCGCCACGGCGTTCTTCGCCTGGTTCAGGCGCCCCCGAGGCGATCCGGCCGCAGGGCGGCCGGGGCGACGGCGGAAGGCGGCACCCGCGCGCTGCGCCCCGCGCCGAGCTGCGTTGACCGCGCGACCGGCTGCCTTCCGAGCACCCTTCCCGGCCCGCTTCAACCCGGCCATGATCTTCTTGGCCATCCCCTTGAGCGCGTTCCCCACGCCCTTGGCCGCTCCGGCCAGCTTGGCCATCAGGAAGTTCGTGATGAACTCCAGCAGCGCCACCACGCCGGCCGCCACCGCAGCGGCGAACAAGCAGGCGGCGGGGCCGGTCTTGACCGCCTTCACGAAGGCGACGAAGGCCCCGATGGCAGCGATGATCTTGCTGATCGACCCCCATGCCGCCATCAACCCCTGAACGACGGCGAGGACTGCGCCGGCGGCGGGGACGATCAGGGAAACCAGCCGCTCGACGACGACCGCCACGATCATCATGGGCAGCGCCGCGATGATCGCGTCCCAGACCATCTTGCCGATCTTGGTTATGTTGATGCAGCCCTTGACCAGCACGTCGATCACGCTATTGCCGAGCCCGATGATGGCCTGGACCTTCTCGTTGAACCACTGCCGCACGGCCGTCTTGATGGCGTCCCACAGGTGGTTTTGGATGCCCTCGACCGCTGCCGCGCCGAGCTTGCCCAGCCACGTCCCCACCCCCACGGAGGCGATGTCGGCGACGATCGCGGCGAACTCGCCGAGCATCTGGATCGCGGCCTTGGCGAACTCGATCGCGGCGTTGACCGCGCTGCGGACCAGCTCGACCGCCGCCTTGAGGCCCTTTTCCAGCAGGCGCAGCAACCCGGTCAGCGCCTCGGCGAGCTTGTTGAGCAGGAACTCGACGCCCGCCTTCAACGCGTCCGCGAGCTCGTTGACCGCGGCGATGGCCGTGTCACGCGCGGCCTCGATGCCCTTGCGTATTCGCGCGGCCAGCTCGGGGAAGAACAGCGCCAAGGCGTCGCAGAGCTTGAGCAGGATGTCGGCCAAGGCGTTGATCAGACCGATGATGGCGTCACGCGCGGCGTCGATCAGACCGGTGACCACCGAGGCGAAGGTCTTGATGATGCCGTTGACCACCGCGACGGCCGCGTCGAAGATCGCGGTGATCGCGTTGAGCAGGCCCTCGAAGAAGCTCTTGACCTTGGAGGCGATCCAGCCGAAGAAGCCGCCGTCGGACTCCTGCTTCTTGGCCTCTTTCTCCTTGCGCGCCTTCTCCTCGGCGTGCTCGCGCTCGTCATCGATCTTGTCGTTGTCCTCCTGCCGGCGCTGCTCGACCTCCTCGTCGGTGTCCTCCTTCTCCTGGTGGATGCCGGTCCGCGACGCCTCGTGCTCCTTGGCGGCCTCGCCGTTGCTCTCCTCCACCTCAGCGTCCTGCTCGGCCCGCCACCCCTCGCGCTGCGCCTGCACGTCCGCGGCCACCTTGCCGCGCTCGTCGGCCTGCGCGGCGCTGTTCTCCTGGACCTGCTGCGCCACCCGGGCCTCGTGGTCGGCCTTGGCCTGCGCCTCGCCCTGCTGCTTGGTCTGCCGCTCGGCGCCCATCCGGGACTGGCCCTGCACCACGCCGGCCTGGATCTCCGCGCCGCGCTCCTGCTGCGCGACGACGGCGACGCCCTGGTCGGCGCCGCCCGCCTGAGCCGGGCCACCACCCCCGCCACCCTCCGCCGAGGGCACCTGGGCGGTCAACGTCTCCGGCGGCGCGTTGGGGAAGACCTGGTCCTCGCCCAGCGGCTTGGCGGACTCCTCGCGGCCCGCGGTGTGCAGGGTCGTGGAGGCGTCGCGCAGCTCGGCGGTCTGCTCGTCGGTGCGCGCCGGGTCCTGCTCACCGGTCAGCTCGACCTGGGGCGCGGGGCCGACGGTAGTGTTCAGGGCCGGGTCGGTGGTGAGGACGCTGTTCACCGCGTTCTGGACGTCGCGGACCTCCTGCTCGGACATCTCGCCCCGGGCGTTGCCGGTGACGTTCGGGCGCGGGGTCCGTTGCGCCTGGTTCCCGCCCTCGACGTGCTTGGCCTCGGCCTGGCGCTGCTCCTCCGCGGCCCGAATCTGCTTGGCCTTGGTCAGCTCCACCTGCACCGGGTCGCCGGGTGGGGCGGCCTCGGGCGGTCCGGTCAGGATCTGCGGCGCGCCGGACGGGCGGGTGGTCGTCGGGGGAGCGGCCCGCAACGCCTGCTGCTCCTTCGCGACGTCGTTCGCCGCCGCCGCGTCCACCTGGGACAGCGAGGTCTGCAGCTGGTCCGGCGGCAGGGGTGCCACCGTGGTTAGCGCCGCCTCGGGCGGCTGGCTCGACAGGTCCGGAGGGGGTGCCTGCTGCTCCTCGGGAGTGGGCGCGGCTGCACCACCGCCTCCGCCTCCGCCTCCGCCACCGCAGCCGCCGCCACCGGCAGCGGCTTCGGGCTCGGCCGGGGCGGGACCACCGTCACAGCCGCCACCACCGGGTTCCAGCGACGCCTCGGGAGCCGGGCCCGCACCCAGCTCGCCGTCGGCCACGTCCGGCGTGGCACCTGGAGCGTCGACCGCGCCACCGGTCGGACCCGCGCCGCCAATAGGACCGCTGGGAGCCGCACCACCCGCCAGGTCCGGACCGGCCTCCCCGGCAGGATGAGGACCGGTTTCGGGACCACTCTCGAACGCGGTGGGTCCGGGGGGCTCCGCCAAGACCGCCGCACCGGCGGGTTCGGCGGCCTCCGCCCGGCCGTTGTCCGCGCCCACCGGACCGAGGGCTTCGGGTGCGGCGGTGGATGGCTCGGCGGTGGGTTCCGGGCCGACCTCGGCGTCCAGCGGCTGCTCGGCGGGTACCTGGTCCTCCTCCTCGCGCTCGGTGGTGGGCGGGGATTCCGGCGCAGGTTCCGGTGCGTGTTCGGGCGAGAGCGCCTCGGCCCGCTCCGGCGGTTCCTGCTCCTCGGTCTGCTCGGCCCTGGTGGGCGGCGGGTCGGGGAAGCCAAGCGCGTCCTGCTGGGGCGGTGGCGATCCGCCGGCGGGCAGCGTGATCCGGTCGGCGGTCGGGACGTTGGAGACGTCGAGGTCGGTGGCGGGCAGGTGGTCCTCGGGCTTGAGCTCCGGCTGCGCGGGACGCTCCTCGTCCTCGGCCCTGGGTTCCTCGGGCTCGGGGACCGGCACCTCCTCGTCTGCCGAGGACTCCAGGCCGATCGGCTTCTCCTGTTCCTCGACCCGCTCGTCCGTCTCCGGCCGGTCCAGCAGGCCGTGCTGCACCAGCGGGCTGTCCGGCGCCTGCGCGGCGGCCTCCACCCGCTCGGGGGCCACCTGGCCCTCCTGCTGCGCCATCGGCGCGACCTCGGGGGCGGGCGTGGCACCAGCCGGGGG
The DNA here is from genome assembly GCF_040639675.1 of Actinosynnema sp. NPDC023794. NCBI lineage: Bacteria > Bacillati > Actinomycetota > Actinomycetes > Pseudonocardiales > Pseudonocardiaceae > Actinosynnema > Actinosynnema sp. NPDC023794. The sequence continues at coordinate 19,645 of NZ_JBFAFR010000030.1, forward strand.
TCCCTGACCCGGCGGTGGCTGCGCGCCCGGCGCGCTGGGCTGCTGCGCGGCGGGAACCTCTTCGGGGGGCGCGCCCTCCGAAAGGGCTTCCTCCTCGGCGGGATTCTCCTGCTCGCCTTCCTTCTTCTCGCCCCCCTCTCCGCCTTCTTCCTTCTCCTTCTCGGGCTTCTCCTCTTCCTCCTCCGGTGCGGTCTGCTCGGGCGCGGGCTCGCCAGGGGCGGGTTCCTCGGGCGAGGGTTCTTCGGGCGCAGGCTCCTCGGGGGACGGCTCCTCAGGCTGTGGTTCTTCGGGCTGGGGCTCCTGCGGCGTGGGCTCCTCGGGCACCGGCTCGGGCACGTTCGGCGTCTCCACCGGGCCGGGCGTGCTCTCCGCCTCCCGCACGTACTCCAGCACCCGCGCGTACTCCGCCGAGGACAGCCGCCGCTCCAACCGGATCAGCACGTCCTCGCGCAACTCGGGGGTGAACCGCGCCAACTGCGCCCGCACCCGCCGCGACGAGTCGGTGGGGTCGCCGCGCAGGCTGCGCAGCACGCCCGCCACCAGCCGGTCCACCAGCGTCGCCGGGTCCAGCCGCTCGGTGCGCAACCGGTCGGCGTTGACCGTGGCGTAGCGCAGCCACGCCGCCCCTTGCGCCACCGGGGACACCGGCTCCTCAACCCGGTCCGACCGCGCGACCCGCTCGGCCTCCTGCTCCACCGGCTCGCCCGGCATGGACACCGAACCGGTGTCGCGGCCCTGCACCAGCGCGCCCAACGGGTGCGGCACCTGCGCGGTGTGCAGCAGCTCGTGCACCAGCAGCCGCTCGCCGTCGGGGGTCTCGGGGCGGAACATGCCGTGCCCGAAGAAGATGTCCTGCCCGACGGTCACCGCGTCCGCGCCCAGCAGCTCGGTCAGCTCGGCCGCCTCGCGGTCGTGGTGCACGCGCACCGCGGCGAAGTCGTGGCCCAGCCTGGACTCCAGCTCCCGGCGCAGCCCGAGGTCGATCGGGTGGCCCGGCGCGGCCAGCACCTCCCGCAGCTCGCGCGGCTTGCGGGTGAACGCCGACGCGCCCTCCTTCTTGGGCTTGCCCGGCTCACCCGCCGGGCGCGCCACCGCCCGCGTCACGGCGCACCCCTGCGAAGTCCGCTGTGGACCGAACGGGCCAGCGCCACGCCCAGCAGGCGCGCGGAGGAGGTCCGGGGCACCACGGGCAGCCCGGCGACGACCTCGCGATCCACCGGCACCACCGGGGCGCGCCGCAGCAGCCGGGTCAGCTCCCGCTGGAACGACTCCACCAGCAGGTCCGCGTCCAGCCGGTCGAACCCGGTCAGCACCAGCTCGTCGATGCGCACCCTCACACCCACCCGGCCACCTCCGTGGAAGTCAGCGAGCGGTCCAGCTTCAGGTACTCGGTGCGGGCCGCGGCCAGCACGTGCCGCATCCCCAGCGGCGCGGCCTGCTCGGCGGCCAGGAACGCCGCGGACAGCGCGATGTTGCGGATGCTGCCGCCCGCCACGGTCAGCTGCGCCAGCTTGCCCGCGTCCACGCCCTCGGTGGGGGTGTCGGCCGGGATCACCCGCCGCCAGATCTCCGCGCGCTCCACCGGGCCGGGGAAGGGGAAGTCCACCACGAACCGGATGCGCCGCAGGAACGCGGTGTCCAGAGCCTTCTTCATGTTGGTGGTCAGGATCGCCAGGCCCCGGTAGGACTCCATGCGCATCAGCAGGTAGCTGACCTCGATGTTGGCGTAGCGGTCGTGGCTGTCCTTGATCTCGCTGCGCTTGCCGAACAGCGCGTCGGCCTCGTCGAACAGCAGCAGCGCGCCGCCGCCCTCGGCCGCGTCGAACACCCGGCGCAGGTTCTTCTCGGTCTCGCCGATGTACTTGCTGATCACCTGGGACAGGTCGATGACGAACAGGTCCAGCCCCAGCTCGCCCGCCAGCACCTCGGCGGCCAGCGTCTTGCCGGTGCCGCTGCCGCCGGCGAACAGCGCGGTGACGCCCAGCCCGCGCCGCAGCACGCTCTCGAAACCCCACTCCTGGTAGACCCTGGAGCGCTGGCGGACGTGCGCGACGATCTCGCGCAGCACCTGGCGCTGCGCGTCGGGCAGCACCAGGTCCGCGGCCACCGCGCGCGGCTCGACCCGCTGGCCCAGCTCGTCCAGCGCCATCCGGGCCTGCTCCAGCCCGGCCCGCCAGGCCAGCTCCGCCGGGTCACCCGAGGCCCGCCCCACCGCCGCCCCGGCCGCCCGGATGACGTGCGAGGGCAGCGAGAACTGCGCCACGATGTCGCGCAGCCGCCGCTCGGGCACCGAGGAGCCGCTGCCGTTGAGCGCGGACCGCCACAGCGCGCGCTGCTCGTCCCGGGTCGGCCGGGTCACCGGCACCCGCGGCCAGGTGCGCTGCCCGGAGGGCACCGGGTCCAGCGCGGAGACCACCACCGGCACCGCCAGGCCGTCGACGAACGAGCGCACCGCGGCGTGCTGCGGCCCGGACACCTCGACCAACAGCGCGGAGGGCAGCAGCAGGGCCTCGCGCTCCCACAGCCGCGACAGCGCCTCCCGCTCGGCCGCGCCGGTGGGCACGTCCTCGGAGGACATCGCGTGCAGCGCCACCCCGGCCTGCCGGGCAGCCGCCGCGGCGACCTCCCAGCGGGTCTGCTGGTCGGCGCCGACCAGGTGCGCCTGCGGGCCCTCGGACCAGCGCGCGGCCAGCGACTCGGCCACCGACCGGTGCGACTCGGGCAGGTCGCGCGGCACGTCGACGCGGGTCAGCGTGCCGTGCAGGCGGCTGTCCACGTAGGGCACGCCGACCAGGAAGTGCAGCACCCGCTCGTCCAGGCGCAGCCGGGCGGCGGTGAGCACCGGCTCGGGGTCCACCTCGACCAGCCGCCACCGGCGCAGCGGCGCGACCGGCGTGGCCGCGCTCCAGTGCGCCTCGTCGAACGCGGCGAAGGCGTGCGCGAAGGTCGGCACGGGCGCCTGCGGGCGCAGCTCCGCGGCGGCGGCCAGCAGCAGCACCTTGCGCTCGAACGGGCTCAGCCCGAAGCACGAGCACACCGCGTCCAGGGCGCTGAGCCCGTCACCGGGGGGTTCCTCGCGGCCCGCGAGGACGGCGTCGACGGCGGCCAGCAGCGCGCGCCGGTGCCGGTCGCCGTCCCCCTCGAACCCCTCGTCTCCCACCGCGCTCACCCCGCGATGTCGACGGTCGGCCCGGTGAACGCGCCGTCGGCGAAGGTCAGCGGGCTCTCCGCACCGTCGACCTGCACCCGCACCAGGTAAGTGCCCGCGCCCACGTCCCGGATCGGCACCACCTGGGCGGTGCCCAACGGCAGCGGGAACGGCGCGCTGAACTGGTGTCCGCGCGCCCGCCCCACCGGCGTCCGCTCGTCCAGCAGCAGCGTCACCCGCTGGTCGGGCCGCACCGGGATGTCCAGCTCCACCCGCAGCGCGCCCTGGCCCTCCGGCGCGGCCTGGAGCACCTTGGGCCGCCGCACGTAGGGCGCGGCGTTGGACTCCAGCCAGGGCCGCGCGGAGTCGCCGATCGGCACGTCGTAGCGCAGCAGCACCGGGTGGACGCCCGCGGGCAGGTCCGCGGGCTGGGCCAGCACGACCACGTCCTTTCGCGACCGCACCACCTCCGCCTCGACGCCGCCGACCAGCGCGCTCAGGCCGGGGCGGCCCAGGTTCGCGCCGCGCAACACCAGGCGCCGCTCGGCGGTGATCGGCCCGTCGTCGGGCGGAGTGCCCTCGGGCGCGTCGGGGGCCAGCGACAGCACCTCGTCGATGACCGGCCGGGAGAACGCGGTGACCGCGATCTGCCTGCGCAGCACCGGTTTGCCCGACGTGGGCAGGGACTGCCCGTCCAGCAGCACCGCGGTCGCCTGGTAGGGCACCGACAGCGCGTAGGGCGTCTGCAGCATCGTCGACCACAGCTTGGACAGGTCGTCGAGGTCCATCTGGGTCGGGGTGAAGCGCACCAGCTGCGGCGAGGCGGCCAGGTCCGAGCCCAGCAGCGGCGGGCTGCTCACCGCGTCCTGGATGTCCGAGCGGGTCAGCACCGGCTGCTCGTGCAGCGCGGCCACCACCGCGCCCAGCAGCCGCTGCGGCACGAAGTCCGACTCGTCGCCGTAGAAGCTGATCAGGTAGTGCAGGTCGATCGCGGCCTGCGGGCGCTTGAGCACCGTGCCGTCGCCCGCGCGGGTCACGGTGTCCCGGTTGCGCAGCGCGGCGTTGGGCACCACCTGGTACAGGAAGACGGTCACCAGCGCGTCGGAGGTCGGGTCGGCGGGCGGCTTGGTGGCGGCCACCGTCGCGCCGACCTCCACCGCGGCCACGGCACGGGCCAGGAAGGTCTGCAGCGCCCTGGTGGCGGTGGCCACGGCGAGGAAGTTGCTCATCGGCGGTCGTCCTCACGGGCGAGGTAGCGCTCCAGGCTCAGCACCGGCTCGGCCCGCCGGACCCGCGGGCGGGAGGACCGCCCGCGTTCCGGCTCCGCCGCGGTGACCTCGACCCGGCCGATGGACACCTGCACCAGCGGCTGCGGTGCCGGTGCGGCCACCGGCGCGAGCGCGGGTGCGGGGGCCCGCCGGGGTTCGACCACCGGTGGCGGAACGACCACGGTGGTGTGCCGAGGGCGCAGCTCGGCGACCGGGGCGGCGGGCCGCCCGGTCACCTCCAGGGTCGTGGAGTGGTTCTCCACCAAAGGTTCCCGGACCACTTCGTGCCGCGTGCGCTCGGTGCTGATCACGGTTTCGGTCACCCTCACCGGCATGGGGCCCGGTGCGGGCGGCCCGATCTCCGGCGGCGCTTGCGCTGCCGGGGGAGCGGGAACCCCCGGTGTGCCACCGGCCGGTCCGCGCGGCCCCTCCGGACCCCGCAGCCCTGTCGCGGGCCGCACGACCGGTGCGGGCGCAATGGGCCAGACCTCCACCTCGGTTTCCGGTTCAGCGTCGAACCGCTCGTAGAGCCGCGGCAGCCGCGGCCGGACCACCGGGTCGGCCGCAGGCAGGCCCGGTACGCTGCGCGCGAGCAGCCGGTCGAAGTGGTCAGCCATGGCCCACCAGCTCCAGGTAGTGCTGGCGCCGGGCCGGGCTCAGCGCCAGCACCTCCGGCTCGGTCCAGCCGTAGGCCGTGGCCAGCGCGTGCACCTCCAGCAGCAGTGCCCGCGCCCAGGCGTCGAGCTCGGCCCACAGGTGGGAGACGATGTCGATGGTCGCGGTGTTGTGCCGCCCGCACTCCACGCAGGGCATAGCCACCCACACGTCCGCCGCCGGGTCGGCCTCGGCTGCGGCGGCGGCCAGCAGCCCGACCACCTCTGCGGGCGGTTCGGCCCGCAGAGGTCGCCCGTCGCGCTGCACGGCGAGTGCGCACCGGGCCAGCAGCACCGCCCTAGCCGCCGGAGGGTCGGCCGCTGCGGCGAGTAGGTCGGCCGAGTTGGGCAGGCGCATCCGCACCCGCCACCCGCCAGACTCGACCTCCACCACGTCCTCGGCGGGCGCCGGGACGCGCAGCACGTTGGCCACGTCGAAGTCGAACTCCTGCTCGGTACCGCAGCCGGGGCAGGCCAGCAGCCCAGGCAGCCGCTCGCCGAACAGCGCTCGCCGCAGCCCGAACAGCAGCCGGTCGCGCGCGCCGACCGCGAGCTCCGCCGAGCGCTCGCCCGCCAGCGCCTGCAGCAGCAGCGCCCGGTGCACCGGTCCGGCCACCAGGCCCGCCTCCCACGTCGCGAGCAGCTCCGCCGGCGCGCGCATGGGTCAGGCCGGGAACTGGATGGACGGCTCTTCCGGCTCGGCGACCTCGTAGTCCCGGTCCCAGCCCTCGTGCTCCAGCTTCAGGCTCTGGATGGCCACGGCATTGGCGTTGGCGTCCAGCTCGCCGACGACCTGGTACTCGGCGACCCAGGCCCGGTAAACCTTGTAGGCCACGGCCACCTGCCCGGCCTCGTTGAGCACCTGGATCACGATGTCCTTGCGGAAGTCCCGCAGCGACGACTCCGACCCCCGGCCCTGCCCGACCATCCAGACCTTGTTGGCCCAGCGGTCGAATTCCACATCGTGGGTGATCCCGCGCTCCAGCGTGATGGCCTCGAACTCGGTGCGCCCGGCGGATTTTCGAGGTGAGCTGGCATCACCGCCGCTGCGGTGCTTGACCACCTCGGTGGTGCGCTTGAGCGGGCTGATCTTCGACACGCCCGCCACCGGGCGGCCGTCCCACAGCACGAGGAACTTGAAATTCTTGTACGGGTCGAACCGCTGCGGATTGACGATGAACTCGGCCATGCGAACCCTCACACCTCGATCTGCCCGGCCAGCTGCTCGATCTGGATGATCACGAACTCGGCGGGCTTCAGCGGAGCGAAACCGACAAGAATGTTCACGATTCCGGAGTTGATGTCGTTCTGCGTGGTGGTGTCCTTGTCGCACTTGACGAAGTACGCCTCGCGCGAGGATGTGCCCTGGAACGCGCCGCGTTCGAACAGCGAGTTCATGAACGCGCCCACGTTGAGCCGGATCTGCGCCCACAGCGGCTCGTCGTTGGGCTCGAACACCACCCACTTCGTGCCGCGGTACAGGCTCTCCTCGATCATCAGCGCCAGCCTGCGCACCGGCACGTACTTCCACTGCGAGGCCAGCGCGTCCGCGCCGTCGAGGGTGCGCGCGCCCCAGACCACCGGCCCGATCACCGGGAAGGAGCGCAGGCAGTTCACCCCGAGCGGGTTGACCAGGCCGTTCTCCGGGTCGTTGAGCGGCACGGTCAGCGCGCGGGCGCCCGCCAGGCGCGCCTCGGTGCCCGCGGGGGCCTTCCAGACCCCGCGCTCGCTGTCGGTGCGGGCCATGATCCCGGCGACCGTGCCGCACGGCGGGAAGGCCCGCAGCCGCCCGGTCAGCGGGTCGGTCTGCTCCAGGTGCGGGAAGTACAGCGCCGCGTGGTCGCTGCGCACCGGGTCCAGCTCGGTCAGCCCGGCGCGGGCCCGGTCCAGCGTCGTCCACGTCGCAGGGCTGTCCACCAGCAGGAACATCCGCTTGTCCGCGCACAGCCGCTCGGCCGCGGCGAGCACCTGGACCTGTTGGTCGATCGAGTCGAACCCGCACACCTCGGGCAGGCACAGCAGGTTGACGTCCTCCACGTCGCGCAGCGCGTGGATGCCGGTCTTGTCCAGTTCCGAGCCGATGATGTCGTTGGGGCCGGGCAGGTCGCCGTCGGTGCCCTTCTGCGTGGCGCCGACGGCGTAGGCGGTGGTGTTGGGGGAGGCGTTGAGGTTCAGCGCGGTGGCCACTTCGCCGCTGAACTCCAGCACGGTGGTCGGGTCGTCGGAACCGGAGACGACCTGCAGCCGGTTGCCCATGGGCGTCACCCGCGCCGCGCCGAAGGTCCTGGACCGAGGCTTGTCGGGGATCGCGCGCAGCGCCTTCTCCAGCGCCAGTCCCAACTCCACCACGTTCGCGGGCTGGCCCGCGATGCGGGTCTTGTAGATCTCGGTGCCGCCCTTGACCTTGACCTCCAGGTCCTTGTCCGGGATGGCCGGGACGTCCGTGCCGAACGGGCCGGAGACGGTGCCGTTCGGGTCGGGCCGCAGCATCGGGCCGTCCCCGCCGGGCGAGGAGACCTCGATCAGCGCGGAACCGGAGTTGACCACGTCCACGACGTAGCGCGGGTGGTCGGGGTCGGGGGAGACGTCGCTGAAGGTCTCGTTGCCCACCCGCAGGGTGAACGTCTCGTTGGGCGTCGGCGTGGCGTAGTCGACCGAGACCCGCAGGGCGTTGCCCCAGGCCCCCGGCTCCTTCGCCGCGACGACCAGCGCGTCCCCGGGGGACTGGGACGGGTCGGAGCTGTTCTTGAGCGTGGAGCTGGCCGTCGCCGAGCCGGAGGCCACCCGGACCACCACGCCGATCGACCCGCCGTTGAGGAAGAACTGCTGTACGGCGTAGCTGACCGGGCTCTTGGCGGCCAGGCCGCCGAACCGCCGCTCGAAATCGGCGAAACCGGTGATCGTGACCGGCTGGTCCACCGGCCCCTTGGCGGTGTACCCGACGAATGCGGTCACCGAAGTGGACACCGCGGTGATCGTGCGAACCCGACTGGGCAATTCTTCGATGTAGACACCGGGATAGGTCGGTGTGACAGGCATGTGCGCTCCACGGTCCTCGGCACGCTAGTGGTGAGAGGCGTGGGCGGGCGACACCCAGCTCCCCCCGTTCCCCAGCGCTCACGCGCCATCGGATGGGATCGATACTTGCCCCGTCCGCCGTTCGCGTCAAGAGATTACGCCGTGTACCGCTATTGATTACCCCGTATGGCTGATGATCGACAAGTGGCGTGCCTCGACCCGGAGTTGATACGGGCAATGGGGCCGTTTGTCCGGCTTCTGCCGTGTAGTCGTTGAATTCGCTGTCGAATGGCCCGACGAGGTGTCGAGCCGGTCCCACTGCCCTGGGGGACGGGTGCGAGTGCGGGGTCGGCTGCCCTCGCGAATACCTCGGAGGACATGCCCGGCGCGGCGTGAGTGGGTGGACCGCCGATGCGATCGACGCCCGAACGAGGCGAGGCGCATCGATCTGCTCCTCGGTACCGTCGCTGTGACCGGCGCCGCGCAAGGCCTCGGCCGAACCCGCCGTGGCGAGAGCTCCCGGCGCGCCATCTTCAATGCCGCCCTCGCGCTGGTCGGGAGGCGGGCTGCACCGCCACCACGATCGAGGACACCGCCGCCAGGGCGCGTTCAGCAGTCGTCGACGTGTCGTGCCCGTCCCGGCCCCTGCGCGTCGCGTGGTCGATAGCGGTCGTGCTGCCGGCAACCGCCGAGCGCACCGCGTGCGGGCAGCCCCCCTGCCCGCACGCGGTGCGCTCGGTTCGATCAGCCGTTCTGCAGGTACACCGACAGCCAGACCGACGAGCTGGCCGTGTTGGTGTAGTTCTTGACTTGGATGAAGCGCGTGCCGGCGGGCACGTCGAGGTTGTCCCAGGTCTGGTTGACCCGCATGCCGCCGCGCAGGCCGTCGCGCACCATGAGCACCGCGAAGCGGCCGCTGCCGTCCGGTTCGAGGGCGACCGGGCGGGCCTGGTTCTCGGCCAGGTACTGGTAGGCCTGGAGCTCGGTGATGCCGTGGTACCACCACCACGTGAGGCCGTCGACGCCGCTGTTCGGGATCATGATCGCGTCGTAGCGGCCGCCGCCGATGGGGCCGAGGTCGACCAGGCGGCAACCGCAGTCGCCGAGCTTCTCGGAGATCGTGGCCGGGGTGACGTTCAGCCACCACCACCAGCTCTTCGCCGCTTCGCCGGTGTTGTCGACCCACGCGGCGGCGAAGCGGGTCTCGCCGTCGACCGTGTGACGCTCCAGGTCGATCAACCGCTTGTCCGGCTTGGCGCTGATCTTGCTGCTCAGGCTGGCGCCCGTTTCGTGCGTGGTCCACGAGAATGACCCGCCGGGTGTCCGGGTGTACGCGGCATTGTTGTTCACCGACACCACGGAGAACCGCTGCCCCACGGCTCTACGTTCCATCTTCCCTGCAGCGACGGGGCTATCCGGCCGACTGCGGCATCGACATTAGAACGCCGTCGCCTCGACGGGCATCTCGTGGTGACAGGGGGATGTCGCGATGCAGCCGGATGCAGCGAGCGGTGAGGCGAGTTCGTCAGGGCATCGGCGAGTGGAACAGTTCGGGCGGCTGAACGCCGAGTGCGTCGGCGAGGACGAAGACGCGGTCGAGGCTGGGTGAGTGTCTGCCGTTCTCGATGCGGCTGACGGTCTTGCGGTCGAATCCGCCTGCCTCGGCCAGCTGTTCCTGTGTCCAGTTGCGTTGCAGGCGCAGGGCCGCGATGCGGTGGCCGAATTGTGTCCGGTTCTCCGTGAGGTGCGGGTGGTTCGGCGCGGGCATGGGATCCAGTCTGGGGCTTCGGGGCATGGATCTCGCTGGACGGGCCGGCTCGTCGCCGTCGCGCCGACTACACCAGGCATGTCGGGCCCGCCGATGGAAGCAGGGCAGGGTCCGACGCCGAATTTTCGCTGGGGTCCCTGCTGCCCGGCGAGTTGACCGGCAGGTGGTGGCCTGTTCGGGTGTATGTCCTGCTCTGTTCGGGTGGTGCTCGGGCGGTCCCGCGTCAGCCTGGTGGTGCGGAGCGGTCACGCAGGGCGTCCCCGTTCCTCCACGATGAAGGCGACAACGATGATCACGTCCAGGACCGACCAGGATCTGCTCGACGGCTGGTTACAGGCCAAACAGCGCCGAGGCGAGCGGAAACGCTCGCAGGACCCGTACCTGCACCTCGGGTTGCGGTTCGCGTTCTACGGGCGGATGTCGACCTCGGAGCATCAGGATCGGCATACCTCGCGGTTGTGGCAGCGGGAGATGTCGGAGCTGCTGGTCGAGGGGTATGGGCTGATCGTGGCGGAGTTCTTCGACGTGGGTGTGTCGCGGCGCCGTCGGTGGTCCAACCGGCCGGAGGGCGCGCGGTTGCTGGAGGCGTTGGCGGATTCGGACCGTGGGTTCGAGGCGGTGGTGGTGGGGGAGTACGAGCGGGCGTTCTACGGCCGTCAGTTCGACGAGATGGTGCCGCTGCTGGGGGCGGCGGGGGTGCAGATGTGGCTGCCCGAGGTTGCTGGCCCGGTGGACCTGGATGACGGTGAGCACCGCCGGTTGATGCGGTTCTTGGGGGCGCAGTCGCAGCGTGAGGTGATCCGGGCGCGGAACCGGTCGCTGCGGTCGATGAAGGTCCAGGCCGAACTCGGCCGCTACCTGGGCGGGCGGCCACCGTACGGGTACCTGTTGGTCGACGCGGGGCCGCATCCCAACCGCGCCGACGCCCGGTGGGGACGGCGGGCATGGAAGCTCGCGCCGGACCCGCGGACCGCCCTCCACGTGAAGTGGATCTTCGCGCGTCGGGTGGAGGGGATGTCGGTGGCGGGGATCGCCAGGGCTCTCAACGAACGCGGGGTGCCGTGCCCGTCCGCTGCCGATCCGGTGCGGAACCGGCACCGGTCGGGGGAGGGGTGGGGTGCGCCGACGGTGAAGACGATCCTGGAGAATCCGCGTTATACCGGTCGGCAGGTGTGGAACCGGATGGCCAATGATCGTGACGAGGTCGACCCGCGGACCGGACGGCCGGGCCAGTTCCCGAACCTGCCGGAGGACTGGGCGATCTCGCTGGACATCGCGCACACGCCGTTGGTGGGCATGCGGGAGTTCACCGACGTGCAGAAGGTGCGCGCCCGACGTCCGAACGGCGACGGCGGTGAGCGGCGGTACCTGCTGGCGGGGCTGGTGGTGTGCGGGGTGTGCGGGCGGCGGATGGATTCGCACTGGGTGAACGGCCGTCCCGGCTACCGCTGCCGGCACGGCTACAACAGTTCTCGTCCGCGTCCGGCGGGCACTCCGCGTCCGCTGTACCGGCGGGAGGACCGCCTGCTGGAGAACATCGCCCTCGCGGTGGCGCCCGACCGGCCGGTATGCGCCGAGACCGGTGCTGCGGCTGTCGCGTCGTGGAACGAGGGCACTCGAGTGATCTGCGGACGGGACAGCGTCGAGATCCGCGACGACCACGACGAGCACGGTCCCCGGGCAGCTGTCGGAGGGCGGCGGCGGAGGACCACGGTCTGATCCGGTTGTGCTGGTTGTCCGCACCATGGATCGGCACCCGCGTCAGCGGGTGGAGAGGGCCGTGGTGAGCGTGACGGGCCGGTCAGTGGTCCATCGATCAGGGATTGGGGCCTGTTGGCGCTTCGTCGGGCTGGCGCGCCGCCGCACCGGACCACGCTGCGGACCCCCGACCGCGACCACCATGAAATGATCATGATTTCGTGGTGGCACGGCACAAAAGGGCGGCGATGATGGCGGGTCGGGACATCCTGATGGCGTGGATGGGTCGGCAGGAGAACACGCTGCGGGGAAGTCACACCGGCTGTCCCGAGCCCGCGGGTGGTCTGCGGTTCGCGTTCTACGGCCGCACCTCCACCATCGACCACCAGGATCCGGAGACCTCGAAGGCGTGGCAGATGGAGGTGGCCTCCGAGGCGATCGCCGGGCATGGCCGCATCGTGAAGGTGTTCTTCGACGCCGGGCAGTCCCGCCGCGGTGCGTGGCGTGACCGCCCCGAGGCCGCCGAGCTGCTGGCGGCGGTGCGCGACCCGAACCGGGGGTTCGACGCGATCATCGTGGGGGAGTACGAGCGCGCGTTCGCCGGGGACCAGCTGCCGCGGCTGCTGGCGCTGTTCCGCCGCTACGGCGTGCAGGTATGGCTGCCCAAGTCCGACGGCCCGATCGACATGGACAACCCCGAGCACCGAGCCCTGGTCAAAATGCTAGGAGGGCAGTCGCTGCGCGAGGTCGTGCGTGCCCGCCATCGCGCGATGGCCTCCATGCGCGTACAGACTCTGGAAGGGCGCTTCCTCGGCGGCCGGGCACCCTACGGCTACATGCTCGTCGAGTCCGGCGCACACCCCCGGCTCGCCGACGCCCGCCGCGGCCGCATGACCTACCGCCTGGAGGTCGACCCCGAGACCGCGCCGGTCGTACGGTGGCTGTTCGCCGAACGCCGGGCCGGCCGCAGCGTCGACAGTCTCGTCCGCGACCTCAACGACCGCGGCGTGCCGTGCCCGGCCGCACACGACGCCGAGCGCAACACCCACCGCACCCGCCGCCGCTGGACCGCCGAGACGGTCACCGTGATCCTGCAGAACCCGCGCTACACCGGCTGGCAGATCTGGAACCGCCAAGGCGTCGACCACGACCACACCACCCCCACCGACCGCAGGCGCCGCCGCATGGTCAAACGCAACCCGACCGACCGCTGGGTCGTCTCCCGACAGCGCGCCCACACCCCGCTGGTCGGCGAACAAGACTTCGTTGCCGTACAGCGACTGCGCACCCGACGCGCCACCACTACCGGCGAGACCCGCGAGTACCTGTTCGCCGGTCTACTGCGCTGCGGAACCTGCGACCGACGCCTGGACTGTCACTGGGTCAACGGACGCGCCGGCTACCGCTGCCGCCACGGCCACACCGGACCACGCACCGACAACCGGCCAGCGACCCTCTACCTCCGAGAAGACCACCTGATCACCAGGATCGGCCGCGCCTTGCACCTGCCCGCCGCCGCGAGCCCGCGCACCGTGGCCGACCGGATCCGCGTGAACCGGGCGGTGGTCGTCTGCCACGCCGACGCGGTCACGGTCGACGGGACGCTCACCGGTCCCACGTGGGAAAAGGAAAACCCCACGGAGCCGGTCCACTATGCTGGAACCAACCCCATGGGGTAATAATGTGTCCGAGGGGGGACTTGAACCCCCACCCCCTTTCGGGGACTAGCACCTCAAGCTAGCGCGTCTGCCATTCCGCCACCCGGACTCGGCTCTCGCCGTGGTGTGCGCATAGATTACATGATCGTCTTCCGTGGTCCAAATCGGGGTGGTTGGTTGGATGGCGGAGAGTGTTTCTCCAGGTCAGGCGGGTGGTGGTGCAGTGGGGTGTTCGGGGTGGCGGCGAGGTGGTGCGTCTGGTCGGTGGCGGTCGAGGTAGTCGTGAAGGTGGGGGAGGGTGCTGGGGTGGGGGAGGGGCCGGTGGGGCAGGACTGTCGGGGGTGGGGGTGGTCGGTGAGGGCACGTGGTGGCGCATTGTGTTGGCCCTGTCGGCGTGGGGGGTGGGACCTGGGGCCACGGTCGAGTTCATCGTCAGCCTATCGGGCACTGGTATTTGTTGATCCGAACGGCGACGCTGGCGCGGTGACTAATGATGTTCCACCTCTCATCTACGACGACGTGACGGATCTGGTGCCGGTCATGCTTCCGGCCGACGTCGCGACTCGGCTTGACATCGAGACCGAACGTACCGCGCTGGTGCTGAGGAACCGCGTTCCTGTCTCGGTTATTCGCGCCACACTGCTCGCAGTGGGCCTGGATCGGGCTCACGTTGCGGCCAGTGCCCTGGTCGCGCGAGCGGCGAATACGGAATTGCAAAACCCCTGATCGGGTAGCGTCACGGCGCTGCGCCCGCCGGTCCCGTGTTCTGGTGAGCACGGGACCGGTTCGTGTTTGGCGGGATTGTTGTTACGGGAGCAGGAGCCAGCGGCCGCGTTGTCCGCCCGTTGCGACGTTGTCGTAGGCGGCCAGGGCTTCGGTTAGGGGTACGCGGGCCGCGACTCGCAGTTCGAGGACGCCGGTGACGGCTTGGGTGAGGAGTGCGGTCAGTTGGGCGTTGTCGGGAATGACGCTCACGATGCCGATGTCGATGCCCCGTTCGGGCGTCGCCGGGGAGGCTGACGGGACGCCGACGAACGTGCCGTTGTCGCGGACGGCGGCGAGGGCCGTGGCGTGGAGGACGGCGCCGTCGAGGACGGCGTCGAAGGTGGCGGTCGGCACGGTGGTGGTCAGGTCGTGGGCGCCGGGCCTGAGCGCGAAGTCGCGGTCGGAGTCGCGGGCAGTCCGGTGACGGCCCAGTCGGCCTGGGCGGCCAGGGCGACGGTGTAGCCGCCCACCGCGCCGGCGGCACCGGTGACCAGCAGGGTGCGTCCGTCGGCCGGGTCCAGGCGGCGCACCAGTTGAGCTGCGGCTTGGGCGTTGAGGGGCAGGGTCGCGGCGCCGACCGGGTCCAGGTCGGCGGGTAGGAGGGCGGCGGCGCGGGCCGGGACGACGGCCTCCTCGGCGTGGGCGCGGACCGGGGCCGTGAAGTCGGGGTGCACGGCGGCGATGGGGTCGCCGACGGCGAAGGTGGTGACATCGGCGCCTGTCCGGTGAGGACGCCGGTCAGGGGCATGCCCAGGCCGACCGCGCCGGTGAGACCGAAGATCGCCCTGGCCGGGCCCCGGGCGATGAGGGTGTCGACGGATGCCGCCGTGACGCGGACGCGCAGGTCGTGCGGGCCGAGAATTGGAAGCGCGACTTCGGTGAGTGCGGGGGAGGAGGTGCGGGGTTGGGAGACGAAGGCGAGCGTCACGGGCACTGGTGACGAGGCGGCACGATTCGATGCGTTCACGGCCTCGTGTCCCAGTCGGCGGTTGCTTGACACGATTGGTGACAAGTGGGCGAGTCTGGTGGTTGTGGCATTGGGGCCCGGGGTCGGATGCGGTATTCCGCGCTTTCCGCGCGGCTCGAAGGGGTGAGTCAGAATATGTGACGCAGACGTTGAGGGGACTGGAGCGGGACGGGCTGGTGACGCGCACGGTCATCCCGTCGGTCCCGGTCCGGGTCGACTACGAGCTCACACCGTTGGGCCAGTCATTGTTGGAGTCGATTTGCCACCTCAAGGAGTGGGTCGAGTCGCACATGGCCGAGGTCGATCGGGCGCGCGAGGAGTACGACCGGAAGATCGCTTGAGAGTTATTGACGAAGAAGGCAATGGCCGGATCCCCGCTGAGACGCCGTAGCGGCATTCGGTGTGGCCCGGTGCCCGTGTGCGAGGACGGGGAGTTCGATCTCGGCGATGTTGAGCCATGACCCCTGTCTGGGGTGTGGTGGATCTCACGTCCAACGTCCCGGCCCTCCCGATGTGCACCGTGCCGCCCGGGAGGTGGGGTGGGGCGATAGAGGCTCCAGCCCAGATCACCGGACACCGCAGAATCGAACTGGGTGAGCACGAACGCCTGCGCCACCACCACGAAGGTGCTGGGGGAAGTGGGAGTAGCGGACCACTCCTTCGATCGCGCATGGCCGGGACCCGTCTGGTAGGCGCACCATGCCGTTCCGCGTGCGGGCCGGGTCAGTAGTCGATCGGGTCGCGGGAGATGGGGCAGGTCATGCAGTGGCCGCCGCCGCGGCCCCTGCCGAGTTCGGCGCCGACGATGGTGATCACCTCGATGCCCGCCTTGCGCAGCCGCGAGTTGGTGTCGGTGTTGCGGTCGTAGGCGACGACCACGCCGGGTTCGACCGCGACCAGGTTGTTGCCGCTGTCCCACTGGCTGCGCTGGGCGGTGTAGGCGTCGCCGCCCGTTTCCACGATGCGCAGCTTGGGCAGGTTGAGGGCGTCCGCCACCACGTCCACGAAGGACTGCTTCTCCTCCGTCACCTCGATCGGGTCGCCGGGGCGCAGGGTGAACGGGTGGATGCCGTCCACGATGTCAGGGAACGTCGTCACGCAGTCGCGGTCGGCGAAGGTGAAGATGGTGTCCAGGTGCATGGCCGCGCGCAGCTTCGGCATGCCGGCGACGATCACGCGTTCGGCGGCGCCCCGCTCGAACAGGGTGGCGGCCAGCTGGGTGATCGCCTGGCGGGACGACCGCTCGCTCATCCCGACCAGCACCACGCCGTTGCCCACCGGCATCACGTCACCGCCCTCCAACGTGGACAGGCCCCACTGCCGCTCGGGGTCGCCCCACCAGACGGTCGAGCCGACGAAGTCCGGGTGGAACTCGTAGACCGCCTTCATCAGCAACGTCTCGTCGTGCCGCGCGGGCCAGTACAGGGGGTTGAGGGTCACGCCGCCGTAGAGCCAGCACGTGGTGTCGCGGGTGTAGAGGGTGTTGGGCAGAGGCGGCATCAGGTACTCGGGCACGCCGGTCGACTCGCGGGCGAGGGCGATGTAGCCGGGGCGGAAGTCCGGTGGCAGGTCGGCCGTGGACAGCCCGCCGATCAGGAACTCCGCCAGCCTGCGGTGCTCCAGCTCCTCCAGGAACGCGCGCGTGTCCTCCACCAGGCCGATCCCGACCTCGTCGGCGACGATCTTCCGGTCGAGCAGCCAGGTCTTGGCGCCCGGCACGTCGAGGGTCTCGGTCAGCAGGTTGTGCAGCTCCACGACGTCGACCCCGCGTTCCCGCAGCTTGGCCATGAAGTCGAAGTGGTCGCGGACGGCGTTCTGCACCCACATCACGTCGTCGAACAGCAGGGCGTCGCAGTTGGTCGGGGTCAGCCTGGCGTGGGCGAGGCCCGGCGCGCAGACGAGCACCTTCCGCAGCCTGCCGACTTCGGAGTGCACGCCGTACGCCGCGGACGGGCGCTGAGCCGTGTCGGTCATGTCCTTGTCCCTCTCGTTAGATGACGATCAGACCGGTGGCGAGGCCGAGCACGCCGAGCACGGCCAGGACGACCGCGAGGATGAACAGCGCCAGCTCGGCGGCGGAGAACACGCGCCTGCCCTGTTCCCGGCGCGCCATCACGAACAGGATCGTTCCCGGCGCGTAGATGATGAACGACAGCAACAGGAACTCGATGCCGGCCGCGAAGATCAGGAACGCGGTGTAGACGACCGCGAGGGCCGCGACCGCGACCTCCTTGCCGCGCCCGCCGCGGTCGTGCTCGTCGGTCCCGCCGCGGACCCCGATCCGCAGCGCGTACCCGGCCGCCAGCAGGTAGGGGATGAGCGACAGCGAGCTGCAGAGCTTGAGCGTGAACGTGAAGGCGTCGTCGGAGAACACCGTCACGACCAGCACCGCCGTGATGAGGGTGCTCGTCATCACCAGCGCCGCGATCGGCACGCCCTGGCGGTTCTCGCGCCTGAGGAAGCGCGGCATGTCGTCGTCCTTCGCGGCGACGAACAGCACCTCGGCGGCCATCAGCGTCCACGCCAGGTAGGCGCCGAGCACCGAGACGATCAGACCGAGGCCGATGAACGCCGAGCCCCACGTGCCCACGACCGACTCCAGCACGCCCATCATCGACGGCTGCCGCAGCCCCGCGAGGTCGTCCTTGCCCAGCGCGCCGTAGGACAGCAGCGTCACCGAGGCGAACAGGGCCAGCACGCTGAGGAAGCCGAGCACGGTCGCCCGGCCGACGTCGGTGCGCTTGCGCGCGTACCGGGAGTAGACGCTTGCTCCCTCGACGCCGAGGAAGACGAACACCGTGACCAGCATCGTCGACTTGACCTGCTCGAACAACGCGCCCGCCGACGGTTCGGTGCCGCCCCAGAAGTTGGCCGAGAACACGTCGGCCTTCAGCGTGACGGCCAGGATCACCACGAACACCAGGATCGGCACCAGCTTGGCGACCGTGACGATCCGGTTGATCGCCGCCGCCTCCTTGACGCCACGCGTGATCACGTAGTGGAAGGCCCACACGCCGACGGCCGAGATCGCCACCGCGATCACGGTGTTCCCCTCGCCCAGCCCGGGTATCACCGTGCCGAGGGTCGACTTGATCAACACCCAGTAGCTCACGTTGCCGACGCACGCGCTCGCCCAGTACCCGAAGGCGGAGAAGAAGCCGGGGAACTCGCCGAACCCGGCCTTCGCGTAGGCGTACACCCCGGCGTCGAGCTCGGGCTTGCGCACCGCGAGGGTCTGGAACACGAACGCGAGCATGAGCATGCCGACGCCCGCGACCACCCAGGCGACGATCGCGCCGAGCACACCGGTGGCCTGGGCGAAGTTGCGGGGCAGCGAGAACACCCCCGCGCCGACCATCGAGCCGACCACCATCGCGGTCAGGGTCAGCAACGGCATCTGCTGCGACTTCCTGGCTTCCGTCACGGTCATCGTCGTCACCTGTTCACGCGTCGGCCGGTTCGGGACCGGCAGGTCGCACTCGTTCGATCCGGAAGCCGGTGAACCCGTAGACCAAGCTCAGCAACGGGCTGGCGATGTTGAAGAAGCAGAACGGCAGGTACAGCAGCGTCGACACGCCCAGCGCCGCGCTCATGAACGCGCCGCACGAGTTCCACGGCACCAACGGCGAGGTGACCGTGCCGCTGTCGGCGGCCAACCGCGACAGGTTGGTCGGCGCGAGTCCCCGTCTGGCGAACTCGACCCGGAAGACCTTGGACGGCAGCACGAGCGCGATGTACTGGTCGCCCGCGACGACGTTGAGCCCGAACGCGGTGGCGAACACGGCGACGAACAGCCGCCCGGTGCCCTTCGCCGCGCGGATCATCGGGTCGATCAGGCGGTTGATCAGGCCGAACTCCTCCAGCACGGTACCGAAGGTGACCGCGCCGATGATCAGCCACAGGGTGAGCAGCATGCTGTCCATGCCGCCGCGGGACAGCAGCCGGTCGACGTCGCCGATCCCGGAGTCCAGGGTGAACCCGGTGGCCAGCGCCTGCCACACGGCCTGGATCCCGGTCCGCACCGGGTCGAGGCCGGGCGCGGCGACGAAGGCCCGCACGACGTCGTGCTGGGTGAACACGGCGAGGAGCCCGGCGAAGAGCGCCGAGGTCATCAGGGCGAGCGACGCGGGGACCTTGCGGGCGGAGAGGACCGCGAGGAGCACCAGCGGCAGCAGGTTGAGCGGGGTGATCCAGTAGATGTCGCCCAGCGCGTTCAGCTCGGAGGCGGTGTCGCCCGCGTCGGTCGGCGCCGGTCCCCAGAACAGGCCGATCAGCGCGAACAGGGTGAACGCGAGGCCGAACGCGGGCAGCGAGGTCCACGCCTGGCGTTTGATGTGCTCGTAGACGTCGACCTTGGCCAGCTGCGCGGTGAGGACGGTCGTCTCGGACAGCGGGGAGAGCTTGTCGCCGAGGTAGGCGCCCGAGATGACCGCGCCGGCGGTGATGCCCGGCGACAGGCCGAGCATCAGGGCGATGCCGACCAGGCCGACGCCGATCGTGCCCGCCGTCGTCCACGAGCTGCCGATCGACATCGCGACGATGCCGCAGATCAGCGCGGTCGCCGCGTAGTACCAGGTGGGTGAGAGCGCCTGGATCCCGTAGTAGACCAGCGTCGGGATCGTGCCGGACAGGTTCCACGTGCCGATCAGCGCGCCGACGGCCAGCAGGATGAACACCGCGCTGGTGATCGAGGTGAGCGCGCGTTGGTTGGCGGCTTCGACCTCCGCCCACCGGTGGCCGTTCTTGAGCACGACGAGCGTCGCGACCATCGCGCACAGGACGAGCGCGACCTGGATGGGGCCGTCGAGCGCGCCCAGTCCGAACAGGGCGAGCGAGCCGCCGATCAGCGCCACCAACGCGACCAGCGGCACGGTCGCGTCCACGAGCGACGGTGCGCGGACGTGCCGGTGGCTGCCGGTGTCGGTCATGTGCGCCTCGGCGGGCCGGGCCCGAGCACGCGGACCTCCGGTCGCGGCGCCCGCGGCCGGTGATCTTCGTGAGCAGGATCCGGCATGGCCCAATCACGGTAGGTCGGGGTCGGTGGGCGCGCAAAAGGGTCCTACCTGCATCGACGGCAAACGCCCCGATCGGGTGACGAGCTCGGGGCCTCACAGCCGCGTCGTGAGCAGCCAGGCCGTGTACACCAGGTAGGCCGCCACGAAGGCGCCGCCCTCGACGCGGCTCAGCCGTCTGCGGGTGAAGAAGGCGGGCACGCACACGACGGCGGTGGCGACCATGAGGACCATGTCCAGGGCCAGCACGTCGTCGGGCACCGGGACGGGCCCCGGTGCGGCGAGGATGGTCGGCCCGAGGATGAGGGCGATGTTGAACACGCTGGAGCCGAGCAGGTTCCCCAGGGCGAGCGAGCGGTCGCCGCGGAAGGTGGACACGACCGTGGTGACGAGTTCCGGCGCCGAGGTGCCGATCGCGACCACGGTCAGGCCGATGATCGTGTCGCTCGCGCCCCAGATGCGGGCGATCCGCACCGCGCCGTCCACGAGGAACTCCGACCCGATGACGATGACGGCCAGGCCCGCGACCAACAGGAGCACCTGAGGGCCCACCGGTCGGGCACGGGCGCTCGTCGTGGCGGCCGGCGCGCCTCGCGACGCCGCTGCTTGCCGTCTGGTGTGGACGACCATCAGCCCGAGGTAGGCGGCGCCGTAGACGCACAGCCACACCCCGTCGGTGTTCGTGAGCGAGCCGTCGAGCGCCAGCACGAGGAGCAGGACCGCGGCGCCGGCCATGATCGGCAGGTCGAAGCGCAGCGTCCTGCGTTCGAACACCACCGGTCGGATCAGCGCGCTCAACCCGAGGATGAGCAGGATGTTGACCAGGTTCGTGCCCACGATGTTGCCCACCGCGAGACCGGCGTTGCCCTGTCCGGCGGCGTTGATGCCGATCGCCAGCTCGGGCAGGCTGGTGCCGAGCGAGACGACGGTCATGCCGACCACGAGCGGGCTGACGCCGAACCGGGCGGCGAGCGCGGTGCCTTGGCGCACCACGAGCTCGGCGCCCGCGATCAGCATGGCCAGCCCTGCCAGCAGCGCCGCCGTGGAAGTCGCCACGGACCCTCCCCGGGCAACTCGACTGCGTCAACGGCCCGTGCCAGATCGTCATCGGCGCGGCGGCGACGCGCAACCGCGGCGACGGGCCTAGAGGGGCCCGGTCGGGCGACGCCCGTTCGTGAGGTCGGCGACCTGCCCGGGGGTGAACGGCGGGTCGAGGAGGTCGGCCCGGAGGGCGTGGCAGCGGAACATGTCGGCGATGTAGTGCATCCGGTCGGGCAGGTCGGACCAGTCGCGGGCGGCGGTGTCGAGGAGGCTGTCCGACGTCGGGTCGACGGTCTGGAGCAGCGCGAGCAGCTCGGGGTGCGACAGCCGGGCGAGCAGCGGCGGGAACTCGGCGGGGAGGTCCTCGCCGAGGTCGAGCAGGCCACCGCCCGGCAGGGCCAGCGTCATCAGGTGCTCGGTGACCGCTCGCCGGACCAGCGCACGGGTGTGCTCGGCCAGGTGCTCGCCCGCCAGGCGCACGGGCGTGCGTCGGCCGAGCACGGTCAGCAGCACGCGTCGCAGCCACTTGACCACGCGGTTGCCCGGCAGCAACAGGTCGAGCAGCCGTCGTTCGACCTCGCCCGGGTCGATGACCGGGGCCTGGAGCGCGGCGGTGATCTCCGGTTGGAGGCGGGTCTGCTCGTGCAGGCTGACCTCGATGTTGGCCAGGAGCAGGAGCTCGGCCCGCTCCTTCTCCTCGACCGCGGACATCGCCTGGTGGTAGCGGGTGAACGCCTGCCGCAGGTAGCGCTGGCCGTCGGGCGGCTCGCCGGGGCGCAGCGCGGCGCAGAACCGGTCGACGTCGTCGGCGGACTCGACCAGGAAGCGGGCGAACTCGCGGGCGATCTCCTCGAAGACCTTCAGGTTCCCGCGCGCCGCCGCGTCACCGGCCGCGTCGAACCGGGCGGTGGTCAGCACGGCCTGGCGCACCAGCCGTTCGGCGTCGTCGAGGACGCGGCCCGGGACGGCTCGCCGCAGGCCGCGCACCAGCAGGTCCACGGCGGCAGCCGCCTCGGGCGAGGACTCCAGCATCCGTTCCAGCGTGCGGGCCAGGTCCTCGTGCCGGATGGTCCGGCCGACCTGCTTGGACGCCCAGACGGCGAACGTGCACCAGTTCGCGGACCCGCCGGTGCGGTCCGCCAGCGCCCGGGACAGCTCGTGGTAGCAGTGGGTGATCAGGACGTTCCGGACGACGGGGTCGGCGTGCGCGGCGATCCGGTCGACGTCGCCGACCGTGGGCGGGACGCCGCCGGGTGCCCGCACGTCGCCACTGGTTCGCGTCATGGGTGGTCGACCTCTCTGCCCGGGGTGTACACGTGATTCGTCGTCACGAGGGCGACGAATGTGACACCGATCCGGGTCAGGGCCGCCAGGTCCGCACGACGTGGCGGCGCAGCTTGCCCGAGCCGGTGCGCGGCAGGGCGGGCACGAAGACGATCCTGCGCGGGGCCTTGTACGCCGTCAGGTGGCGGCGGGCCAGGGCGATCAGCTCGTCGGCCAGGTCGGCGTCGTCGAGCGGGCCCTCGGCGCGGACGACGTAGGCGCGCAGCTGGACCGATCCGTCGTCGTTGGCGACCGCGCAGACCGCCGCTTCGCGCACCAGGTCGTGACCGACCAGGAGGTGTTCGACCTCCAGCGGGTGGACTTTGATGCCGCCCACGTTCTCGATGTCGTCCAGGCGACCGGTGACGGTCACGTAGCCGTCGTGGTCGATCGAGGCCAGGTCGCCGGTGGCGTACCAGTCGTCGGTGCGCTTCGCCGTGCCGTCCTCGTGGACGCCGAGCGTGATCGTCGGGCCGCGCACCTGCAGGCGGCCGACCACGTCCGGCTCGACGGGATCGCCCCGGTCGTCCACCGCGCGCACTTCGTACGGCGGCAGGGGACGTCCCGCGGTGCCGACGCGGCGCGCCGTCCGGGTGTTGTGGGTGAACGCCTGGCCGACCTCGGTGGTGCCGATGCCGTTGAGCAGGCGGTCGCCGAGGACCTCCATCAGGCGTTCTTCGAGCGCGGTGGAGAGGACCTCGCCACCGGTGGCGGCGATGCGCAGGTTCGCCAGGCGGTCGCTGCCGGGGTGGGCGATGAGCCTGCCGTAGAACGTCGGCACGGCGAACAGGGCGGTGACGTCGTACTTGTCCACGATCGCCAGCACGTCGTCCACCAGCGGCGCCTCCGGGTTCAGCACCACGCGGCTGCCGCTCAGCAGCGGGAAGAACAGGGAATTGCTCAAGCCGTAGGCGAAGTACATCTTGGACACCGAGTGCACGACGTCGTCCGGCCCCAGCTCCAGCGCCGGCACGGCGAACGAGCGGTGGTGGATGACGGGGTCGCCGTGCAGCTGCGGGCACAGGCGGGGCACGCCGGTCGTGCCCGAGGTGAACGTCGCGTACACCTGGTCGTCGAGGGCACGCGGCACGACGGGGATCGGCTCCGCGCCGTCGAGCTCGGCGAAGGTGGTCACCGGGAACCCGGCCGCCGAGAAGCCGGGTCTGCCCACGACCAGCGCGGGCCCGGCGGCGCGCAGCACCTGGCGCAGTTCGTCGGGGTGCAGCCGGGGGTTGACCGGCACGGCCACGGCGCCCGCGTGCGCGGCGCCGAGGAACGCCAGGACGAAGTCCGGCCCGTCGTCGAGCACGAGCGCGACCCGGTCGCCGGCCCGCACGCCCGAACCGGCCAGGGCCCCGGCGACACGGCCCGCACCGGCGTACACCTCGGCGTGCGTCAGCACGGCGCCGTCGACCTCGTAGGCGGGCAGGTCCAGCCACCCTCCGGCGTCGGCTCCGGCACGCAGCACGTCGACCAGGTTCATCCCAGGCCCTTCCTGCTCGGGTCGCCCGAGGGCGGGAACGTCACGGGGTCGTGCGGAGCGCGGCCACTTCCGAACGCCACTCCAGCACCACGTCGAACAGGCCGGCGACGGCGTCCAGCTCGGTCAGCGGCGCCGGTCCGCCGCGCAGCGCGCCGACGAAGTCCGCGTACGCGCCGCTCACCGGCGGCGCGACCAGGTCCGCGGCCAGTGCGGCGCCCGTGGTGGAGAAGTGCAACCGGGGTTCGCCCCAGCCGAGCTCGATCGTCCCGGTCACCCCGCCCGCCACGGCCACGGCCCGCACCCGGGACCGGGTCGCCTCCACCGTCCGCACGTCGGTCACGGGCACGCCGAGCACCCGTTCGACGGCGTCCAGCGCGTCCGGGCCGAGTTCGGTGACGACGTCGTGGCCCTCGGGCCGGTCCAAGCGCACCGCGAAGCCCTCCGCGCCGCCTTCGGCGACGGCCTTGCCCAGCTCGACCAACTCGGGGTGGTGCGCCCAGGGCAGGTCGACCGAACACCGGCCGGGCGCCTGCCGCGCGGCCTCGACCAGGCGTGCCAGGTCGTCCACGGCGCGCTTGCCCAGCAGCACGTGCAGCCCTCGGCGCAACGCGGTCAGCGTCGCCGCGGTGTCCGGCGCACCCACCACGACACCCTCCGCGGGGACGGTCTCCACCAGCCGCGTGCCGTCGCGCAACGCCCACGGCGCACGGTGCGCGCGTGCTGCGGGCAGCAACGCGCGCACATCGGGATCGGCCACGCCGACCACGCGCACGCCGCGCACCGCCGGCACCGCGTCCGTGCCGACGACCAAGACCCGCACGTCGGCGGGTTCGGCGGAGGCCAGCGCGCGGTCGCTGGCGAAGAAGCTGAGGTCGGCCGAGGCGGGATCCGGGTCGCGCGGCGCCGACACGCGCGGCCGGTCGAGGTCGGAGTAGTCCTTCTCGACCGGCACCCACGCGAGGTCCGCGGCCGGGTGCGTCGGGCCGGTCGCGAAGATTTCGGCCCACCGGCCGCGGATCACGCGCATGTGGCGCTTCCAGATGGGCAGCTTGTCGTGGCCGACGTGGTTGAACGTGGTGCCCTCGAAGTGCCGCATCGCCACCGACCCGACGTAGCGCAGCCGTTCGCCGTCGGCACGCAGGCGGCAGCACAGGTCGACGTCCTCGCACAGCGAGACCGGGTCGAACGACTCGTCGAACCCGCCGACCCGGCGGAACGAGCTGTGCCGCACCATCAGCGCGGCGGTGGGCGCCCACGACTGGTCGCGGTGCTCGCGGTGCTCCGCACCGAGGGGCTTGCCCCGCCCGACGGGTCCGATGTGGCCGTCGGCGGTGGACGCGCCGCCCGCGCACTGCACCAGCTCGCGGTCGCCGGGGTAGAGCAGCAACGGCGACACCGCGCCGAGCCCGGGGTCGGCGGCCAGTTCGGCGGCGAGCACCTCGACCACGTCGGGGTCGTCGACGAGCACGTCGTTGTCGAGGAAGAACAGGAACTCGCCGCGGGCTGCCGCCGCGCCGACGTTGCGCCGTTCGCTGCCACCGCGGTCGTCCTCGTGGCGCAGGACCGTGAGCGCGCGCGGGTGGTCGAGCGCGGCCAGGTGCTCGGCGGTGCCGTCGTCGGAACCGTTGTCCACCACCACGATCTCGAACTCGCCGGACGCGCGGGCGAGGGACGCCAACGCCCGGCGCGTGTACTCCAGGCGGTTGCGGACCAACATGACGACCGAGACCAAGCCCGGCAACGGGGTCGGGTTCACACTGCGCCCTTCACCGACGGGGATCGCCAAGACGCGGCACCGCGCTGCGCCGGTCGAGCACGACATGGGTGGGGTGGTGCCCGCGCGCGGCGGTGGCGTCGCCGCCGACCACCTCGTCGATCGTGATTCCACTATGGTGGAATCCGACTGCGGTGAATCAGTGGTGGTCGTGCGGAAATCGGTGACAACCACCCGCCTGCCGGCGAGCTGGATCGTTACCGGCGCTGATCGTAGAGGGTGTTCGGCGGGTGCGCCAGCCCGTGACTCGGACTTCCGAAGGGAAACCGTGGACGTCATCGCCGACCTCGCGATATCCGGGCACGAGCCCTACTTCCTCAATGATCCAGAACAACATGGTGAGCCCATTCGGACGGCATTGTTCTGCCATGCGGCGGGCTTTACCGGCCTCGTTTGGCGGTCGTGTGTGAAAAGTCTGCGGACGCGGGTGCGCGCCGCCGCCCTGGACCTGCGCGGCCACGGTTGCGCGCCGCCGTTGGCCGAGGACGAGGACTGGGGCGTGTTCGCCGACGACGTCCTCGACGCCGCGCGCGCGGTGGGCGCCGGCCCGCTGATCGGCGTCGGCCACTCGTTGGGCGCGACGTCGTTGCTGCTGGCCGAAGCACGGGCGCCGGGCACGTTCGACCTGCTGGTCTGCTTCGAGCCGATCCTCGCGACCCGGCACGACCCCGCGTTCGCCGAGGCGGCGGCCCGGCGGCGCGCGGTGTTCCCGTCCCGGGCCGACGCGCTGGCCCGGTGGTCCGCCCGGCCGCCGCTGTCCCGGCTCGCGCCGGACGTCCTCGCCGACTACGTCGAGTCGGGACTGGCCGAGGAGCCGGGCGGCCGGGTGCGGCTGCGGTGCGCGCCGGAGGTGGAGGCGCAGCTGTTCCGGACCGCGATCTCGTGCCCGTGGCGGGAGGCGTTGCCGTCGGTGCGGTGCCCGACGGTGTTCCTGCGCGGCGGTGAGTCGGTGGTGGTGAGCGGCGACTCGCTCGCGGCGGCGTGCGCCGAACTGCCCGCGGGACGGTTGGGCGAGGTGCCGGACCTGGATCACCTGGGTCCCCTGGTCCGGCCCGGCGTGTTCGCGGAGGTCCTCGACGGGCTGCTCGCGGACTTCCGCGACCGGCCCGCCTCCCTCGGGACTACGCCGTGATGAGGTGCCGGGCCAGGCCGACGATCGGGTTGACGCTGGTGTCGTAATTGCTCAACACGACCGCCACCCAGCCGAGATCGGGGAAGACGTCCAGCCGGGTGGCCGTGCCGGGGCCGCTCCCGGAGTTCCCGACGACGCGCCGGCCGCTGGTGACGGTGTGGCGGAACCCGTAGCCGTAGAACTCGGCGTGGCCGGGCGGGTCCGCCGGTGGCAGGGCGACCTTGCCGCCGGTGACGAGTCCGGTGAACGCCGGGCCGAGCAGCTTGTCGGCGGTGAGCGCGTGGGCGAAGGCGAGCAGGTCGGACGCGGTGGCGTACGCGCCGCCGGCCGGGCCGTAGCTGAACGGCGCGTGCGGCGTGGTGATGAAGTCGCCGCGGGCGCCCGAGGGCAGCGTCCAGTAGGGCCGGGCGATGGTGTCGTCGGTCTGCACGCGCGGTCGGCCGTGGAAGTCGGCGCGGGACATCCCGGCGGGGCGGAAGACGTGCCGGCGGACGTGGTCGAAGACGGACTGCCCGGACACCCGCGCCACGATGGCGCCGAGCACGGAGAACCCGTCGTTGCTGCAGGTGTGGCGGGTGCCGGGCGCGAACTGCCGCGGTGTGCGGCGGATGATCGCCAGCGTGCCGTCCAGGACCTCGTCGAGGCTGGTCCACTCCAGACCCTGCGGTGGTCCGGCGCCGAGGGCGGGCCGGCCGATGCCGGACGTGTGGGTCAGCAGGTGGTGCACGGTGACGGTGTCGGCGATCTCGGCGGGGAAGCCGTCGAGGTGGGCGCCGAGGGTGTCGTGGAACGCCATCCGGCCCTGCCGCACCAGCTGCGCGATGGCCACCGCGATGAAGGTCTTCGTGATCGACGCGAGGCAGAAGGCGGTGTCCGGGCCGTTGGGCAGCTGCCGTTCCCGGTTGGCCATGCCGTGCGAGCGCAGCAGCACGGGGCGGCCGCGGTGGGCGAGCAACACCGTGCCGGAGAACTCGTCCCGCGCGGCCCGCTCGGCGATGAACCGGTCGAAGGCCCCGCCGGGGCGCAGGTCTTTCGGCGGAGCGGTGTCGGCCGGATCGGGCACGGTGTCGGCCGGACCGGGCACGGCCACGAGCGCGCCGCCGGCCAGCGCGCCGAGCAGGACTGATCGTCGTGGCGTCGGACGGGTCATCGCGGGCTCCCGCCGAGCGTCTCGTACACGGCGGTGGCGATCTCCGCCATCGCCTCCTGCGCCTGGCCGGCGAGGCCCGCCGCACCGCCCGAGGTCGTCTCCTGCGTCATGAACTGGGCGAAGGTGAGCCACCGGCCGTTCGGCAGCTCGACGTACCCGGCGACGGCCTTGTGGACCGACGCGCCGCCGGTCGGCGCGGTCATGACACCGGTGCCGGTCTTGGCGTAGACGTGGCCCGCGGCCGGCGACGTCGGCTGGTTGCCGCCGATGGTGCCGTCCCGGCCCATGACGGGCAGCGCCCGGTGGTAGCGGTCGAAGTGCGGCCGTTCCTTCATGTGCGCCAGGAACTTGGTGAACGTGTGCGCGGTGTACCTGCCGTCCGCCGCGCCGGCCGGGTCCGGGTCGAGGCCCGCGGCGCGGAACAGCTCGCGCCGGTACCGCTGGTACGTCGCCTTCGATGTGACCGGGCCACGCCCCGCGATCGCGCCCACCAGGTAGGGGAACGTGACGGTGTGCACGTTGGAGCTGGCCTTGAGCATCACCTTCACCTCCTCCGACAACGGCACCGAGACGTGCTCGGCGAGCGGAGCGCCCCGCCACTTGGTCGCGGTCTCCGCCGAGACACCGCCCCGCACCCGCACACCGTGGTCGTGCAGCGCGTCGGCGAACACCGTGGCGGCGAACAGCGACGGGCTCGGCACGAAGTACGCCACGTGCCGCGGCGGTCCGCCCAGCGCGACGTCGCCGGTGACCGTGGCGGTGTGGGTGCCGTCGGGGTGCGTGACGTCGTCGGTGAGCCTGAGCGGCCGTGCCGGTCCGGCCGCGGGCACCGTCGTGACCTGGCCGGTGAAGCGCACGTAGCCGGTTTCCGGCGCCGCCCGCACGACGGCCGGCGCACCGGCGGTGACACCCGGCGTGACGACGGCGTGCACGACGTGGTCGTTGACAATGATCGGGGACACCGTGATCTCCGCGCCGCCCAGCGCGACGCCTTCCCGCGCCTCGCGGAACAGCGAGCTGTCCACCACGACCCGGCCCTCGACGTGCCGGACGCCCGCCGACACCTGCCGCGCCAGGTCCCGGATCTCCCGAAACGGGTCCGGCAGCGGAGCGCCGCCCGGGTAGGTGGGGTCGGGCTCGGGCACGGCCGGCGTGCCGTCCGGTCGGGTGCGGCCGGACAGCAGCAGGTCGCCGCCCGCCACCAGCACCAGGTCGCCCCGGAGCACCCCGCGCACGACCGGGCCCGTCCGGTGCGCCCTCGTGCGGAACCGGTGGTCGGGGCCGAGCGCTTCGAAGGCCGTGCCGGCGATGAAGACCTTGAACGCCGACGCCGCGACGAACAACTCGTCCGGGCTCATCGCGTAGAGGACTTCACCGGTGTCGGGCGCGTGGAAAGCCATGCCCCACCGCGATCCGGCGAAGACCGGACGGTTGACGATCGCCCGGATCCGCGCCTCCAGCGCGGGCGCCGCGGCGTGGGCCCTGCCGCCGAACACGCCGGTCGCGGCCAGCGGCACGGCGCCCAGCACGCCGAGCACCGTCCGCCTCGACGGTGTGGTCCCGGTCATCACATCTCCCCATCGACGAGCGGTGTGCGGTCGCGGTCAGTACTACCGGCCGACCCCGATCGGGAACCGATCACGCGGCCATACGTGTTCCATAGGTCCGGGCGACGGGTGCTGCTGGTGGAGGACGAACAGCCGCTGGCCGGTTACATCGCCGCCGGGCTGCGCAAGCACGACTGCGCGGTCGACGTCGCGCTGGACGGCCGCACGGCCCTGGAGAAGGTCGACCTGGCGCCGTACGACGTGGTGGTGCTGGACCGCGACCTGCCGGTGGTGCACGGGGACACCGTGTGCCGGCGGGTGGCCGAGCTCGGCACCTCGCGGATCCTGATGCTGACCGCGTCCGGCGCGGTGCAGGACCGGGTGGACGGGCTCGGCCTCGGCGCGGACGACTACCTGGGAAAGCCGTTCGCGTTCACCGAGCCGGTCGCCCGCGTGCGTGCCCTGGCCGGACGGACCGGCCCCGCCCGGCCGCCGGTGCTGCGCGCGGCCGACGTCGTGCTCGACCCGGCCCGGCGCACCGTCGAGCGCGGTGGCCGGCTGCTGCACCTGACCCCGAAGGAGTTCGGTGTGCTGGAACAACTCCTGGCCGCCGGCGGCGCGGTGGTGAGCGCGGAGACGTTGCTGGACAAGGTGTGGGACGAGCACGCCGACCCGTTCACCAACGCGGTGCGGATCACCGTGGGCACGGTGCGGCGCAAGCTCGGCGAGCCGCCGGTCGTCCACACCGTGACCGGCGCGGGTTACCGGATCGAGCCGTGAAGGTGCCGGTCTCCGCCCGCGGGCGGCTCGCGATCCTCTACACCGCACTGGTCTTCGCCGCGGGGGTGGTGCTCGCCGTCCTCACGTACTTCCTCGTGCGCCGCGGTCTCGAGGGCCGGCCGAAACTCCTCATCACGTTCGGCGGCGCCGGCGGGCGGCCACCGACCGAGGCAGCGGCGGCGTTCGAGACCATCGACCGGCTGCACGACGAGATCCTGGCGCAGCTGCTGACCCAGTCCGCGATCGCCCTCGCGATCGTCACCCTGCTCGCCGCCGTGCTCGGTCGGCTGGTGGCGGGGCGGGTGCTGCGGCCGATCCGGGCCATTTCCGGCACCGCCCGTCGGCTGTCCGCGGAGAACCTGTCCGAACGGGTGCCGGTGACCACGCCCGCCGACGAGCTGGCCACGTTGGCGGAAACCGTGAACGGCATGCTCGACCGCATCCAGTCGGGCATCGCCGACCGCGACCGGCTACTGCACGGTCAACGCATGTTCGTCGCCAACGCCGCCCACGAGCTGCGCACACCGCTGACCACCATGCGCACCGCCATCGACGTGACCCTAGACGGCCGTCCCGGAGCCGACGAGCTGCTCGTCATGGCCGGTGACGTGCGCGACGCGATCGCGTGCACACCAACGCACCCTGGACGGCCTGCTCACCTGGCCCGCTGCCACACCGGGCCGTCCGGGCAGCACGCGATCGACCTGGCGGACATCGTGGCCGACCTCGTCGACATCGCGCCCGGGGACGTCGAGCAGCGCGCCGACCTGTGCCCGGCGCCGATCACCGGCGACGCCGTCCTGCTGGACCGCATGGTCGGCAACCTGGTCGACAACGCCGTGCGCTACAACGACAAGGGCGGCCACGTCACGGTGACCACCGGCACGACCGCCGGACACGCCCGGCTGCGCATCGCCAACACCGGCCCGCACGTCGACCCGGACGCGGTGGACGAGCTGTTCGAACCGTTCGTCCGGGGCACGGCGACGCACACCCGTGCCGACGGCCCGGGGTTGGGCCTCGGCTTGTCGATCGTGCGCGCCGTCGTGGAGGCGCACGGCGGCCGGCTGCTCAACACCGCGCGTCCGACGGGCGGCCTGGACATCACCGCGCTGTTCCCGGCAGCTCACTCGTCCGGGAACGCGGTGGTCTCGCGGCGGTAGGGCCGGCCGAGGAGGGCGAGGCGGTCGGGCGGCCAGAGGTCGTCCCGGTCGTTGACCAGCAGATCACCGCCGCGTCGCACCAGCCAGATCGTCTCGAAGTCGTGGTGCAGCACCGCGTCGCCCGGAACCCTCGCCAGCAGCCCGGCCACCAGGCGGACGACATCGCCCTGCTGGCGGCCGATGTCCGTCTTGGCCAAGCGGCAGGCGACGCGCACGGTGGGCGCGGCGCCCAGGACGTCCAGCACCGGGTTCCACGGCTTGGGCCTGTCCTCCACGACGCGCAGCCACGTGCCGCCGGTCGTCACCGCGTCCTCGCCGAGCAAGCGGTCGCCGGCGACGACCGGGTCGAGCAGCCCGGCGGCGACGCCGACGTCGCGCAACGCGTCGGCGACCTGCCCGACCGGTTGCGGCGTGGCGAGCGCGAGACTGTACGAAATGGACACTGGGCAATCCTCTGTCGCGGGCTAGGGGTACAAGTGAACCACGGCGCCGTTCTTGTCGATGACGATGACTTCCTTCAGGCCCTCGATCGGCCAGTCGTGCATCTGGCGGCGCAGCCCGTCCACGTCGACCGGGCTGTCGGCGAGGTTGACCACGACCCGGTCGGTCTGGCCGTCCTCGACCTTCTCCGCGATCCGGCTGTGGATGTTGCGGGGGCTGCCCGTCACCGGTGCGATGTTGTCGAAGATCCGGCCCTCGATCCGGTAGTCCGGGTTCTTGGCCCCGGGGACGTGCGGGTTCTGCTCGACGTCGTACCCGGCCCGGGCGAGGGTGGTCGCCGACTCGTTCTCCCGTTGCAGCGACCGCTTGGTGTCCGCGTCGTGCTTCGGGTCGATCTCGGTGCGCGTCCCGCCGGGCTGGGCGTCCGGGTCGGGGGAGCGGGACGGCCCGGTGGGTCCGTCGCCGCTCGGCGTGGGCTTCTTGCCGGGGCCGTCCGGCGGCTTGCCGCCGTTGCCGCCGCGCCGCAGGTCGTCCATCTTCTTGCGGATCTGCTTGAACAGGTCGCCCAGGCGGCGCAGCAGGGGCATCAGCTTCTGCATGGTGCGTACGAGCTGCTTGACGAGCTGCGCGATCCGCGCCGCCCACTTGGCGGCGGCGGCCGAGGCCTGGACCGCGGCGGCGGGCAGGCCGATGATGGTCAGCGCTTCCGCCGCCCACACCGCGAGGCGTCCCACCAGGTCGGCGATCAGGTCGCGCACCGTCTCGCGGACCACGCCGACGACCACGCCGGCCAGCTCCACCGCGCTGCCGAGACCGGAGGCGGCCTGGGCCGCCGCGCCGATCACCGCCACGGTGTCGGCGGCGCGGGCGCGGTAGGCGTCGGCCGCCTTGCCCGCCCACGCGGCGGTGTCCGCGGTGTGCTCGGCGCCGTAGGCGGTGTGCACCTCGCCGACGGCGGTCGCGATGTTCTTCCACGTCCGGGCGTGCGCCGCCACGACGTCGGCGTTGCCCGCGAGCTTGTCCAGCGCCTCTCTCAGCGGACCGACGTGCTCGATGATGAACGAGACGAGGCTGGACGCCACCGAGCCGAACGGGTCCATGACGACGCTCAGCGCTTCCAGGCCGGTGCCCGCCGCGCCCAGCCCGATGTCCACCCAGTCGCCGCTCTCGATGCCCTGCACCAGGTCGCTGACCGATTCGGCGATGCCGATGCCGGTGTAGGACCGGGTCGAGTCGCGCACCGGCGCGACCAACGGGTTACCGGTCACCGCAGCCCGCCTTCGATGGCGGCGAAGCCGCGCACGGCCGCCGCGTCCTCGGAGTCGTAGTCGTCGGCCGTGTCGCGCAGGTTCTCGGCCACGGCCCCGAGGCCCTCGCGGGCGGCCTTGAGCGCCTCGTGCGCGAGGGCTTCCACGTCGTTGAACAACGGCGGCAGGAACTGGCAGATGACGCCGTAGGCGCCGTCGGGCATCACCTGTGCCGCGGCGTCCACCGCGGCGCCCAGGCTCGTCGCGTGGGCGTCGACCTTGCCCGCGTGGGCACGAAGGTCGCCGCCGATCACCTCGAAACCGGCCATGATCCCCCTTCGGGTCAGCTCTGGTCGAAGACGGAGTCCTCACCGAAGTCGTCGTGGTCGGTCGGCCTGCGCCGCGGCGGCTCGGTGCGCGGGTCGGGTTCGCCCGACCCGGCGAACTTCTGCGCGTAGTAGCCCGCGATCCGCTCGGCGCCTTCGTCACCGAGGGTGTCGCCGGCGATCTCGCGGACGCGCGAGGTGATCTGGGCCTTCGCCCGGTCCAGCGCGATCAGCAGCTGCCGGCTCAGCTCGTCGGGCGTGCCGCGGGCGAACTGGTCGGTGAACCGGGCGTCGACGAGCGCGCCGTCGGCGTCCACGGTGACCGTGACGACGCCGTTCGGGCTGGTGGCGCTGATCCGCACGCCGTCGACCCGCTGCTGGAGCTGCTGGTACCGCTCGGCCTTGCGCTCGAACGTGGCGACCCACGCGTCCAAGCCGCGTTCGACCTCGGCTGGGTCGCCGCCGACTAAGTCACCCGGCACGGTCATGGGTCGACCATACCGACGGATCGCCGTCCGCGGGCCCATAACGGTGTGCGGACAGCGCAGTGGCGCGACGGCTCCGCTGCCGCCGCGCCACCGGGTCCGGGTTCCTAGCTGACGGTGATGTTCGAGTTGCCGCTGCTCTGGTAACCCTCGGTCGCCATGATCATGTAGTAGCGGAAGCTGCCCAGCTGCATGCCGGCCCGGCTCCACGCGTCGAAGTGGTTGCCGGTGGTGATGGTGCCGCCGACCCTCCGCTGCTGACGGACGCTCCAGAACTGCGCGAACGTCTTGGTGCCTTCGACGGACGGGGCGTTGTAGCGCATCGTGTGGTAGATGTCGTACGTGCCGCCGTCGCTGGTGACCGTGCCCCGGTGGGTGCCCGTGGGCCGGTAGTTGCCCCAGCTGTCCACGATGTAGTACTCGACGAGCGGGCCCGACGTCCAGCCGTAGAGGCACAGGTAACCGTTGCCCGAGGGGTTGAAGCTGCCCGAGTAGCGCACGGTCCGGCGGGACCCGGTGCTCCAACCCTTGCCGCACACGAAGTTGCCGGTGTTCCGCCACGAGGTGCTGTACTGCCCGCCCGACCCCATGGTCATGGAGACGGTGTTCTGGGCGTCGGTCCAGAACGAGTAGTAGTAGCCGTTGTGCGTGCCCGTCTGGTTCGTGGTGACGGTCTGGGCGTGGGCGGTGCCGGGCAGGATCAGCCCGGAGCCGAGCGCCAGGGCTCCGGCGCCGCCGATGAACGTCCTGCGGCTGATCGGGTGCGCAGGGGCGTTGTCTTCCATGGGTTTGCTTCCTCCTCGTTGAGGCCAGCGAAGGGCCACCCGTCGTGCGGCGGGACCGGCAGGCCGGCGGTGGCCGGAATGGCGGCCACGGCGCTCCCGGGGTGTCGTACACTGCGATCAGGCGTTCACCGTGTCGTCGCATTCGACGGTCGGTTGCCTCCCCAGTCGCGTGGGTGACCCGATCGACATCGGTCAAGGGTCTGTCGATGCAGACAGTGTTTGGCCGACTCCGGCGTGCTGTCAACGATTCTCGTAAGGTTGCGAAACCCTTATCGTGAAATTGCGCAAGTTCGTCCGCCTCGGGCATGTCTTGAATTCATCGGCCCTGGTGTCGGCATTGCCGGGTCCAGTGGCTCCTCGGGGTCGGTGAAAAGTTTCGGAAACCTATCGAACGCCGCGGGGTGCGGAGCGGTGGTCGGTCGATCCCGCCGGCCGTCTCAAGATCACCCGATCGTGCGTGGCATTCGGGTGTACGTGTTGGGAAGAATGGCCCTGGGGATGGTGGTGCTCGGGGGGATGTGACGATGGCGTCTGCGCGTGCGTTGCCCGCGGCTGTCGTGCGGGTGCGCGACGGTCGGGGGTCGGTGGTGGGCGCCGGTTTCCTGGTCGCGCCGGACCTGGTGTGCACGTGCGCGCACGTGGTGGGCGACGGCGCCGGGCCGCCGCCGGGGCCGGTGCGGGTGCGGGTGGACTTCCCGATGTTGCCCGGCGTGCCGGCCCGCACGGCGCGGGTGGAGGCGTGGCGGCCGGTGCTGGCCGACGGTCGCGGCGACATCGCGCTGCTGCGGTTGACCGAGCCGCCGCCGGAGGGCTCCGCCACGTTGGTCCTCGGCGCGGCGGAGAACCCGTGGGGCCAACGGTTCCGCGTGCCCGGGTTCCCGGCGGGCCACGAGGACGGCGTGTGGGTCGGCGGCAGCCTGCGCGAGCGGCAGGGCACCGGGTGGGTGCAGATGCAGGCCGACGACGGGCCGCGCATCGCGCGCGGGTTCAGCGGTTCGCCGGTGTGGAGCGAGGACCTGGCGGCGGTGATCGGCATGACGGTGGCCGCCGAACGCGGCTCGGGCACCGCCTACCTGATCCCGTCGGAGGCGCTGGTCGAGGTGTCGGGCGCGGTGGCCCCGCCGTGCCCGTTCCGGGGCCTGCGGGCGTTCCGCGCCCAGGACGCGCGGTACTTCTTCGGGCGCGACGACGAGATCGACCGGCTCGCCGAACGGGTGGCGCGGCAACGGGTCGTGCTGGTGGTCGGGCCGTCGGGGTGCGGCAAGTCGTCGTTGGTGGACGCCGGGCTCCGGCCGCGGCTGGAGGCGGAGGGCACGCCGGTGGCCCTGGTCCGGCCCGTGCCCGGCCAGACCGCGGCCGACCTGCTGGCCGTGCTGCGCCCGGTCGCCGCGCCCGGCGCGGTGCTCGTGGTCGACCAGTTCGAGGAGGTCGTCACCACCGACCCGGCCACCGCGCGGGAGGTGCTGCGGCTGCTGGACGAGCTGACCGCCGCGCCGGACGGACCGCGGGTCGTGCTCACCCTCCGCGCGGGTTCCCTGGAGGGGTTGCTGGCGGCCGGGGGAGTGCCGGCGCTGGACGACGCGACGATGTTCCTCGCGCCCCTGAGCGGAGACCGGCTGCGACAGGCCGTGGAACGGCCGGTGGCGCTCACCCCCGGCGTGGCCTACCAGGACGGCGTGGTCGACCGCGTGCTCGCCGACGCGCGGGACGGCACGGGCCTGCTGCCGCTGGTCGAGTTCACCCTCACCGAGCTGTGGAAGGCGCAGGAGGCCGGTCGGCTCACGTTGCGCGCCTACGACGAGCTCGGCGGTGTCGCGGGCGCGTTGGCCGGCCACGCCGAGCGGTTCTACCGCGACCTCGACCCGGCCGAGAGGGAACCGGTGCGGCGGCTGCTGGTGCGCCTGACCCGACCCACCGACGACGGCTTCGCGTCGCGCCCCACCAGGGTGGACGAGGTGCCCGACGACCTGCGCCGGGTGGTGGACGTGCTGCTGGGCGCACGGCTGCTGGTCGTCCGCGAGGACCCGGGCCAGCCGCGGGTGCTCGCGCCGGCGCACGAAGCCCTGCTGCGCAACTGGCGGACCCTGCGCGGGTGGCTGGAGGCCGACCGCGAGTTCCTGGCCTGGCACGCGCAGGTGCGTGAACGCGCCGACCAGTGGGAGCGCGAGGGTTGTGACCGGAGCCTGGTGCTGCGCGGCGGGCAGCTCGCCGCCGCGCGGCAGTGGCTCGACCAACGGTCGGCCGACGTGGACCGGCGTGAGCACGACTACGTGGCCGCCGGTCAGGCCGTCCAGCGCCGGTCGACCAGGACGCGTCGCGCGGCCTTGGCGGTCATGGCGGCGCTGCTGCTGGTGTCGGGGCTGCTCACCGCCCGCACGGTCTCGGCCAACCAGGAGCTGGACACCACCGTGCGGCGGCAGGGCGCGCAGCTGCTGTACGACCTCGCCGAGCGCGAGGCCGGGATCTCCGCGATGAGCGCGCTGCAGTTCGCGCTGGCGTCCTGGCGGCACGACCCGGCGATCGGTTATGGCGCGCTGGTGCGGCAGCAGGCCGTGCTCCACGACGTGGCCGAGGTGGACGTGGACCGGTTCGCCGTGCCGATGGAGGTGATCGCCACGACTCCGACCGGCCACGTCGCCGTGTCCGCCACCGCGTCCGGTGCGCTGACCGCGTGGCGCGACCCGTGGGGCGACGCGCCCGAGTCGTGGCCGCTCGGCACGGTCGACGGCGTGGAGGGCATCCGCGTCAGCGACGACGGCACGCGGGTCGCGGTGGCCGACGCGGCGTCGGCGATCCGGGTGTGGGACCTGCGCGAGCGCGGCGAACCGGTCCTGGTGCGCCCCGCCGCCGCGGAGCCGGACCCGCTGGACGACGCCGGCCTGGAGATCTCACCTTCCGGCGGGCACGTCGTCCTGGTGAACAAGTCGCTGGTAGAGGTGTGGGACGTGGCGCGGCGGTCCCGCGTGGAGGGGTTCGCGCCGCCGCCGACCGAGGTGCTCGGCGTCGCCGCGGTGGACGACGAGATGGGCGCGGTGGCGTTGCTCGAAGCGCGGGCCGACGGCACGGTGTTCGCCGTGCGGTCGCTCGAGACCGGGGCGGAGGTGCGTGCGACGCCGGGCCCGTCCGCGACGGCCCGCCAGGGGCGCATGGTGCTGTCGTGCGCGCACGACGTGCTCGCCGGTCGGGACGTGTTCAGCGGCGCGGAGGTGTTCCGCCGGGCCGCGCCGGACTGCGGCGACGTGGCCACCGACCTCACCGGCGAGTACCTGGCGTTCGACCCGGGCGTCGAGTCGGGCAGCTTCGGCCTGGTGACGTACCTCGACCCGCGTGACGGCCGGGCCTACCAGTCCTCGACGCCGAGTTCGGACCTGACCGCGGACCAGGAGGTCGGCGGCGGCACGGTCGTGCTGCGGTCACCGGACGGCACACCCGACATCCGCCACGTGCGCGGTCGGGCGGTGGTGCGGATGCGACCACCGCGCCTGGTCGAGGAGATCGGCTCCCAGCAGTCGGCGTACGCGGGCACGACCGACCTGGTCAACCCGGCGTACAGCGAGGACGGCTCGCTGATGGCGGTGGTGGAGGGCGCGAGCGACCAGGTGCCGGGTTTGTCGCTGGTCGACACCCGCACCCGGCGGCGGCTGGCGCACGTGCCGGACCTGCTGCCGCCGGGCCGGTTGTTCCTGCAGTTCACCCCGGACAACGCCCGCCTGCTCCTGTTCGACGGCCCGGAGCTGCTCGTGCTGGACACCCGCGACCTGGCGGAGCTGCGCCGGGTCCGGCTGCCCCGGCCCGCCGAGCTCGGCGACCAGGACGACCGGCTCTGGCGGCGCTCGGTGGCCGCCGTGGACGACCGCACCGCCGTCACCCTGTACGCGGGGCTGCTCACCCGGTGGAACCTCGACAGCGGCTCGCCGATCGGCGAGCCGCTGCCCGTCGGCGACACCGCGCGCGAGCTGCTGGAGGCGGCGGAACGCGGCATCGTCCTGCGCACACCTGATCCCGACAGGGTCCTCGTCAACACGCCGCACGGCCAGCGGTGGTGGGACCTGGCGGCCCGGACCAAGGGCGACGAGATCGCACCCGAACCGGACTCGACGATGTTCGCCGCTGCGCTGCACCGTCCACTCATCGCGATCCAGTACTCGTCGGGCCGCGCCTACGTGCACGACATGGTCTCCGGCGCCACGTCGGCGGCGATCCCGCTCACCGCGCACGTGACGCCCCTCGGGTTCACCCCGGACGGGAAGCTGCTCGCCTCCGGCGAGGACGAGCTGATCCAGGTGTGGGACCCCGGGACGGCCCGCCTGCTCGGCGAGTTCCGGCTGCCCGACGACACGGTCGGACCGGTGATGGCCGGCTCCCGGCTGATCGCCGCGAACAAGCAGGGCTTCGTGTCGCTGGACCTCGAACCGTCCCACTGGTTCCCGGCCCTGTGCGCCGCCGCCGGTCGCGACCACACACCGTCCGAAGTGGACAGGATGCCGCCGGGCGTCGACCGGGGCAACCCCTGCCGGTGACGGTCAGCTCGGGTCGCCCGGCGCGGGGTCGGTGGGGCGGTCCCAGGACTCGGTGGTGAGCTGGGCCAGGGTGGAGCTGGTCAGCTCGGTGACGAGCAGGCTGCGGGACAGGGGGAGCAGGCGGTGCGCCTTGCAGTGCTGGGTGGGCAGCACGGTGACCTCCTCGCCGACGACCTCGGTGTAGCCCGGGTCGAACGTGACCCGCACGACCACGTCGAGCACGTCGTTCGCCACCGGGGGCCATGATGCCGTGCACCTCGTCAGACCACGTCCTCTCACGTCGCGAGTCGCCGGTACAACTCGCTGTCGCACAGCAGTTGCGCCGGCGTTCCCCGTGCCGCGACGCGGCCACCGTCGAGCAGCACCACGCAATCCGCGCTGCGCAGCGTCGACGGCCGGTGCGCGATGACGAGCAGTGCGCATTCGGCGGCGACGCGGGCGACGGTCTCGGCCAGGACGGCTTCGGTCATCGCGTCGAGTTGCGAGGTGGGTTCGTCCAGCAGCAGCAACGAGGGCCTGGTCAGCAGCGCGCGGGCCAGCGCGACCCGCTGGCGTTCCCCACCGGACAGCGTGCAACCGCGGTCGCCGACCTCCGTGTCCAGCCCGGCGGGCAGGCGGGCGACGAGGCCACTGAGGTCGGCGAGGCGCACCACGCGGTCGATCTCGGCCACGTCGGCGCCGGGGTCCGCGTAGGTGATGTTGTCCCGAAGCGTGCCGTGCAACACCGGGGTGTTCTGCTCCACGAAAGCGAGGCGTGCCCGGCACTGCGCCCGGCTCAGCTCGCGCACGTCGCGGCCTTCGAGCAGGATCGACCCGCCTTGCGGGTCGTAGAAGCGCTCGACCAGGGCGAGGACCGTGGACTTCCCCTCTCCCGACCTGCCCGCGAGCGCGACCAGGGAGCGGGGCGGCACGGTGAACGACACGCCGCGCAGCACCGGGCGGTCGGGGTACTGGAACCGCACGTCCCGGAACTCCAGCACCGCGGTCGCCGGAGCAGGCTCCACGCCGACGGGGGAACTCTCCCGGTCGTCCTCGACGGGCAGGGCCAGGACCTCCCACACGCGCTGCAACGCGCCCATGCCGCGCTGGATGGTGGTCACGGCGTGGAACGCCGACGCCAGCGGAACGGCGAGGTAGCT
Source organism: Actinosynnema sp. NPDC023794 (assembly GCF_040639675.1). NCBI lineage: Bacteria > Bacillati > Actinomycetota > Actinomycetes > Pseudonocardiales > Pseudonocardiaceae > Actinosynnema > Actinosynnema sp. NPDC023794. The sequence goes on from NZ_JBFAFR010000030.1 coordinate 59,936, forward strand.
CGCGTACAACAGGAACGCCACCAGATCACCCAGCGAGGCGGCATCGCGCGCGACGCGGACGCCACCCACGAGCAGCACCAGCAGGAGGGTGCCGTTGGCCGCCAGTTCGACGGCGGGGTCGGCGATGCAGGCGAGCCTCGCGGTGCGCACGCCGGAGCGGTAGGCGGAGTCGGCCTCCCGGCCGATGCGCTCGGTCTCCCGCTGCTCCGCACCGCTGGCACGCACGGTCCGGATGGCGCCGAGCGCGCGGTCGAGGTCGGCCGCCATCGCGCCGACACTGGCCTGGGTCCGCTCACTGGCCGCGCGCATCCCGCGCACGGCGCCGACCACGAGCAGCGCGCCGGCCGCGACGGTCACGAACACCAGGACGAACAGCGTGACGTCGAGCCACACCATCAGGGCCACGATCCCGGCCGTGGTGAGGACACCGGTGACCAGGTCCACGAACGACTGGGCGACCACGTCCCGCAGCACGGTCGTGTCGGCGCCGGTCCGGGACACCAGGTCGCCGATCCGGCGTTCGTCGTAGACCGGTATGGGCAGCTTCAGCAGGTGTCCGATCAGCGACCGGCGCAGTCCCAGCACGATGCCCTCGCCCGTGCGTTCCAGCAGGAACCGGCCGAAGGCGCCGAGGAGCGCCTGGGCGACGAACAGGGCGGCGAGGGCGGTGAGGAGTCCCCACGCCGTCCGGCCCGTGCCCGCTTGGGTGATGGCCTCCCGCGCGACCAGCGGCTGCGCCAGACCCAGGACCGCGCCCACCAGCGTGAGCAGCACGGCGACCAGCACGGCCTTCCGGTGGGCGCGCACGAGCCCGAGCAGATCCCTGACCCGCGCGCTCGGCGCGTCGGGCCCGCGGCTCATCCTCCGGACCTCCGCGATGGCGCCGGTGGCACCACGATGAGGCGGATGAAGTAGTCGGCGGGCAGCTGCTCGTCCACCATCCGACCGTCCACCTCGACCCAGGCGTGCGCGCCGAACGGCGGTTTCTTCCGCGCGCCGGTGCACCACGTCGGCCAAGTGCCCGTCATGCGGCACAGCAGCGCCGTCGCCAGCGAACGGGGCAGGCACCCTTGCGGTCCGGCGCACGTGAGGCTGGTCGCGAGCACCGCGTCGCGTGCCCGTTTCGCCTGGGCGTAGGTGGCGGGTCGGGCTCCGCGGCGCAGCACGGTGAGCACGTTCCGGATGCGTGCCGGTGACAGCCGCGCGATCGGACGGACCGCGGCGACCGCCAGTCGCGCGGCCACCCGTCGCGGCAGCGCGATGCCCCGGCGAGGGGGCCGGGTGATGGCGCCAGGGGTGGTCACGACGTGACCAGGTCGGCCGAGCGCAGGCTGTCGAGCAACGTCTCGACGTCGTTCCTCGCTTGTGGTTCGTCCACTTCGAACTGCTCGGTCAGCGCCTGCACCGCCTCGGCGGGCGTGCGGCCGGCCATGAGCAGGCGCACCACCTCCGCGCCGGTCGGGTTGAGCTGCCAGTACTCACCGGTGCGCTCGTCGAGCAGCACGGTGCCGTACTCGGTGTCCGCCGTGGACACACCGTCGCGGATCCGGAGGGGCATGCCGATCTCCCTTCAGGCGGGGGTGGTGGAGCGCGCCAGGGCGCGTAGCCAGACCTCGCAGCCGATGGTCGTGTAGAGGGTGGCCCTGCTCAGGTCCGGTGTGGACGGTCGGACGGCGAGCGCCCGGAGCTGTCGCGCGTCGACCAGTCCGAGGTCGGCCAACCGGGAGTCTTCCCACAACGCCAACAGGTCGCCACGGTGCTCGCGCAGGCCCTCGGCGTCGTCGAGGGCGGATTGGGCTTTCGTGGTGCGCTCCAGGCACTCGTCGGCGACGACGCCCCGCATCGCCTCCTTCAGTACGGGCTTGTAGGCCCACGGGGTGACGCGGTCCTCGGGCCGCACGGACACGAAGGCCTCGATCACGCGGTCGTCCATGAACGGAGACGTGATCGGCAGCCCGGCGCTCGCGGTGATCTGCTCCCAGTGCCGGATGATGCGGTTGCTGCTCCGGATCTGCTCCAGGTCGGCGTGCAGCCCTCTCGTCGGCGCCAGTGGTCGCGCGTCCGCTGCGGCGGCCAGCAGGGCTTCACGCGCCAGGTCCACGGCCTCTTCCGTCACCCACGGGAAGAGCCGGGGCGGCATGCCCCACCCGAGACCGGTAGCGGCGAGGCCGGCCATGGGCGACCGCAGGTCGTCGGCAGCGTCGGCCAGCCAGGCGTGATAGGGCCGGTTGTCGGCCAACGCGCGGATCATCGGCATCCACGGCGAGTGCCACAACGAGCGATAACCGCGCAGTCGTCCGAGCGTGAACAGCGGTCGGCGGCGCATCAGCGTGTGGTGGTAGGCGTCCGAGCACCAGGCGACGTGGTCGCCGCCGATGCCGGTGAGGTGCAGGCGCGCCCCCTTGGCCGCGAGCCGGGGCAGGTGGGCCGACAACCGCGCTTGGTCCATCACGCCGATGGTGGGCTCGTCCACGGCGTCGTCGATGTCCCGCAATCCCGCGTACACCAGGGGAGACCGTTCGGCGGGCAGGCTGTCGTGGACCACGCCGGGCAGGTGCGCGGCGGCGCGTCGGGCCCACGCGAAGTCGTCGTCCGCGTCGTCCAGGCCGGGCCAGGTGAAGGCGATGATCTCGGCGTTCCCCCGGGCGGCGAGGAAGCACACGGACGTCGAGTCCAGGCCTCCCGACAGGTCGCAGCTCACCACGCCGCCTTGCCGGGTACGCGCGTCGACCGCCTCCGCGAGCGCCTCGCCCGCCCGGACGGCACCGTCGGCGATCGACAGCGAAGGCTCGGGCGGCTGCCACCAGCGGGACTGGCGGGTGCGGACGCCGTCCGGCTCGACCACCAGGTAGTGGTCGGGCGCGACCGAACGCACTCCTCGCCACATCGGGGTGTCCGCCAAGGGGTGAGGCACGGGGAACAGCAGCCGCACCGCGACCTGCTGCTCGTCGAGTTCCGCCCCGGCGAGCCCGGCGAGGAGATCGGCGCGATCGGCGACGACGGTGACACCCGCGACGACGGCGTGGAACACCAACCGCATCCCGGAGGCACTGCCCTGGACCCGCAGCCGCCCGTCCACCGAGGCCACGAGGTGGAAGCTGCCGGGCAGCCGACGCGCCAACCGGTCGAGGTCGGCCACGTCGCGCAACCGCTCGGCCTCACGGGTGAGTTCCGCCGCCGTCACCGGACAGCACCCGATGACGGCCAGCCTGGTCCGCCCCGCCTCGGCCACGGTGATCTCGCCGCCGGGTTGCCGGGCCACCAGCCACGGCCGTCCCGAGGCGTGCGTGACGATCAGGTCGGCCGCGCCCCGGAATGGGGCCACGGCGAGCGCGCCCTCGCGGTCCGGCAGGACCGCGAAGCCGACGTCGCCGTGGCCCGGCGTGCGATTCGGCGTCGACATCAACGCGTCAGCGGGGTCAGTTCTTGCTGAAGATGAGGCGGTCCCGGCCGTTGCGCTGCAGCAGGCCGGTCACCTTCGAGAAGGCACCTGAGCGGATCAGGACCGGTGCCTCGTACACGCGCTTGGTCATCGTGTGTCCCTTCTCATGAGGATTTTTCGAGTGGCGCCGTCCGGTGCTTTCGCGAGCCGGTGGACGACTGCGCGCACGTGGCGGCGTCCACGCCTCATCATGTAACCCTCGGCGGCTACCGCACGCCGATCCCCGACAGGACCACTCGTACGAGGAAGATGCCGCCCGTGACCACCGTGGAGGCGCTCGAACGCTTGTGCGCTCGGCGATTCCGGCGAAGGCCCTCGGCTGCGGTCGATCTTGTCGGCGCGGTGTCGACGGGACGACCGCGCGCAGTGCCGACCGTCGGATCAGGCCGACCCGATCTGGCGACTCAGTCCCGGTGGACGCCCTGGGTCGACGCGACCGACGCCAGCGCCTCGTCGACCGAGTCGAACACCGTCAGCAGCGACCCGAGGGCGGTCAGCTGGATCGGCCGCAGCACGGCGCGCCCGGTCGCGACGACCGCGAGGGTGTCGACACGACCGCGGACCTCCAGCAGCAGCGACAAGCCGGCGGAGCTGAAGAAGCTCACCCCGGAGAGGTCGAAGACCAGGGCGGACGGGTGCTCGACCAGCTTCGACACGATGGTGGCGCGGACCTCGGGAGTGGTGTCGATGTCCAGCTCACCTGCCACGCCGACGACGAGGATGTCGCCCTCTCGGGTGACACGGACGTCGAGGATCGGTGAGGGTTGCCCCATCGGCTCGGCCACGACGTCTCCCGGGTGTGATGCGGTGTCGAACCACAGTTGTACCAGGCCGACGCTACGTGCCGGGTAGCGGAGACGCACCCCTGCGACCGTCGCGCCCCAGCCGTCCCAACCGGCGGACGGCCGCCACGATGTCGCTGTTCGACACGCCCTTGACCAGGTGCTCGCCGACACCGGCCGAGGTGAACTCGCGGAACGCCTCGCGATCGGCGAAGGCCGTCAGCGCCAGGATCCCGGTGTTCGGCGACCGGAGCCTGATCTCCCGCGCGGCCCGGCCACCGCCACCGCCGGGCATGCGCACGTCGAGCACGACGACGGCGGGGCAGTGGCGCTCGACCAGCTCGATCGCCTCGTCCGCGTCCCGTGCCACCGCGACGACCTCGAAGTCCGGCTCGGCGTCGAGCACCTCGCGCAACGCGTCGCGGATCATCGGGTCGTCGTCCGAGATCACCACGCTGAGCGTCGGGTCCGTCACGGCTCACCGCCGGGTGAGTCCGGGATCCAGAACCGCACCGCCGTGCCGCCGTCGGGGCCACGTCCCACCGACCACCAGCCGCCCGCGGTCTCCGCGCGCTCGCGCATCTCGATCATGCCGAAGTGGTCGAACGCCGGTCGGTCGGACGGCACGCCCGCGTCGGTGTCGACGCCTGACCCGACACCGACACCGACGCCGTTGTCCGCGACCTCCACCAGCGTGCCGCTGTCGACCGAGGTCAACGACACCTCGACCGCGGACGCCCGCGCGTGCTTGCGGATGTTGACGAGCGCTTCCTGGCAGATGCGGAAGATCGTGATCGCGGACTCGGCGGGCGGCTCCTGGTCCAGCGCGTGCCGCAGCCGGTAGGTCATGCCCCACGGTCCGGCGACGTCGGTGAGGTAGTGGTCGAGGGCCTGCGCCAGGCTGTGCCGGTCGAGTTCCGGCGGGCGCAGCCGGAACACCAGGTTGCGCAGCCGTCCGATGGACGCCCGCACCGCCTCGTCCAGCTGCCGCACGACGGCGGCGTCCTCGGCGGGCAGCCGGTTGGCCAGCAGTTGCAGCCGCATGCCGACGGCGACCATGGACTGGATCGAATCGTCGTGCACGTCCCACGCGATGCGGCGCCGTTCCAGCTCCTGCGCCTCCACGAGGTGGCTGACGAGCCTGCGCTGCTCGGTCAACGTCCGCTCGACCCGTCGGTGTTCGGTCATGTCGCGGGTGACCTTGGCGAACCCGCGCAGGCGGCCCGCCTCGTCGGTCAGGGCGGTGATGATGACGTTGGCCCAGAAGCGGCTGCCGTCCTTGCGCAGCCGCCAGCCCTCGTCCTCGAACCGGCCGACCTCGGCGGCCACTTCGAGCTCGCGCCACGGCTTGCGCGCCACCAGGTCCTCGGGCGGGTAGAAGGTCGAGAAGTGCTCGCCGACGATCTCCTCGGCCGAGTACCCCTTGATCCGCTCCGCTCCCGCGTTCCAGCTGATCACCCGGCCGGTCGGGTCGAGCATGAAGATGGCGTAGTCGATCACGCCCTGCACGAGCAGCCGGAACCGCTCCTCGCTCGCCCGCAGCGCCTCCTCGGCCCGCATCCGCTCGGTCATGTCGCGGGTGACCTTGGCGAACCCGCGCAGGCGGCCGGACTTCTCGAACAGGGCGGTGATGATGACGTTGGCCCAGAAGCGGCTGCCGTCCTTGCGCAGCCGCCAGCCCTCGTCCTCGAACCGGCCGACCTCGGCGGCGACCTCCAGCTCGTACCACGGCTTGCGCGCGTCGAGGTCCTCGGGCGGGTAGAAGGTCGAGAAGTGCCGGCCGATGATGTCCTCGGCCGAGTACCCCTTGATCCGCTCCGCTCCCACGTTCCAGCTGATCACCCGGCCCGTGGGGTCGAGCATGAAGATGGCGTAGTCGATCACGCTGTCCACGAGCAGGCGGTACGCGTCCTCGGCCGGTGGTTCGAGCGTGGGCTGGGCGGGGTGATCAGCGGCCATGGCGTCACTGTGCACGATGCTCTGCCGCGGTGCCACGGGCCGGCGCTCCCGACGTCAGAACGCGACGTCGGCGGTCATCTCGCACCACACGACCTTGCCGCCGCGTTCGGCGTGCGCGCCCCAGGCCGTGGTCAGCTGCTGGACGAGCTGCAGGCCCCACCCGCCGACGGTGGCGGTCAGCCGTGGGCGCGGCAGGACGGGGCTGCCGTCCTCGACCTCGACCCGGAGCCGGCGCGCGTCGCCCGCCAGCCGGATGACGGGGATGGTGGCGGTGTGCCGCAGGGCGTTGGAGACCAGCTCGGAGGCGACGAGCACGACGTCGCCGTGGTCGCCGAGGTAGCCGAGGTCGGTGAGGGTCTTGCGGACGAAGTCGCGGGCCAGGCCCGCCGCTCCCCGGTCGATCGGCGCGCTGAACTCGGCGACCGGGCCAGACACCGAGAGGTCCACGTTCGTACTGTGCGGCATCGGGCGGTCCGCGCCCAGACGCACCGTCACCGCTGGCACTAGTGCAGCTGCACTAGTCGAGCAGGCCGTCGCGGCGGGCGATCGCCACCGCCTCCAGCTTCGACCTGGCGCCGAGCTTCTCCAGCACCCGCTGCACGTGGTTGCGCACGGTGTTGCGGGCGACGCCCATGCGTTCGCCGATCTCGTCCGTGCTCGCGCCCTCGGCCATGAGCAGCAGCGCCTGGCGTTCGCGGACCGTGAGCGGCACCCCGTCGCCCTTGGCGCGGCCGGTGAGCTTGTCCAGCACACCCGCGAGCAGCCCGCCGTTGAACACGACCTCACCGGCCGCCACCCGCAGCACGGCGTCGGTCAGCTCCTCCAGGCGGGCGGACTTGAGCACGAGGCCCGCGGCGCCGGCCTCGGCGGCGCGCGCGGCGACGGACACGGTCGCCTCGCCGGTCAGCACCAGCACCCGCGCGCCCCACTCCTCGAAGCCGGCGATCGCGTCCAGGCCGTCGCCGTCGGGCAGCCTGCGGTCCAGCAGCACCACGGCTGGTCGGTGCTTGCGGACCTCGACCATCGCGGCGGCCACCGAGCCGACCGTGGCCACGACCTCGACCTCGCCCGAGTCCGCCCAGGCCAGCCGGATCGCCTCGGCCACCAGGTGGTGGTCCTCCACCAGGACCGCGCGGACGGGTCGGGACGGGTGGGATGGGTGCGCCATGCTGTGGAGATCCTCGTCGCTGGTCCGGCCACCCACCCTAGCCCTTCCGGGTCAACCCGGTCCGATCACCACGCTCGAAGATCGGCACGCCGTTCGCCGGGGACCTGCCCACGTGCCGCTCAGCCCGGTGGGTAGGTTCCAACGGACCGTCGCGTCTCGTCGACGTGAAACTGTCCGGCCGCCCTCCGGTGGCGTCGAGGGCGGGTCCTAGGCTCGGCGGGTGGCAGGGGGTGGCATGGCGGGCAAGCCGAGTCGGAGTTGGCTGTGGTGGCTGTCGGCGGTGGTGGCGATGATCGTGTCGACGCCCTGGTGGGTGCCGCCGCTGAGCCGGCTGGTGGGCTGGTTCCTGTCGTTGTCGTTGGAGGAGCAGGACCAGCGCGCCGGTGTGATCGGCATGGTGGCCGGGGTGGTGGGCTTGGTGCCCGCCGTCATGGGTCTGCTGGTGAGCCTGGCCGCGTTGCGGCGGTCGCGTGGGCCCGGGAACCGGCCCGAGCCCGCGAGGGCTGTCGGGAGTCCGGTGCGCGACGTCCCGCCGTCGGCGCTGGAGGTCCGGCGCACGCTCAAGCCCCGCCCGTCCGACTCCGGCGAACTGCCACCCTACTTCCTCCGTGCGCACGACGCGCTGTTGGACGGCGTGGTGGCGGGCGCGCTCGCCGATCCCGCGGAGTCGGGCATCGCCGTGCTGGTGAACGGATCGACGTCCGGCAAGTCCAGGGCGCTGTTCGAAGTGTTGCGACGCCCGGTCGGCACGCCCGCCGGGCGGTGGTGGCGCCGGAGGCCGACCAGCCTGGCGCGGGCCGGCTGGCGGATCTGGCCCGCGGGCCAGGTGCTCTCGGCCCGGGACTTCCTCGACCAGCTGTCGGGGGTGGGTCCGCGCACGGTGGTCTGGCTGAACGAGGCGCAGCGGTACCTGATCGACCCGCCGCCGGACGTCGCCTCGGCGATCGCCGCCGGGCTGCGGGCGCTGCTCGCCCGGCCGGAGAGCCGCCCGATCCTGGTGCTGGGCACCCTCTGGCCGCAGTACCACGACCAGATCACCAGACAGGCGCGCGAGGGTGAGCCGGACCGCTTCGCCGACGCCCGTGCGCTGCTGGCCGGGCACACGATCCGGGTCCCCGGTGAGTTCAGCGGCGCCGACTTGGACGCCGTTCGCGCCAGCACCGACAGCCGGGTCCGGCAGGCGGTCGCCGCCGCCGACGCGGCCGGCGGGGGGCAGGCCGCGAAGGTGGCGTTGACGCAGTACTTGGCGGGCGTGCCCGAGCTGATGGACCTCTACGAGCACGCGCCGCCTCATGTGCTCGCGGTCGTGCACGCGGCGATGGACGCCCGCCGCCTCGGCTTCGTGAACGAATGGCTGCCGGTCGAGATGCTCCGGCACGCCGCACCCGCCTACCTGGACGACTGGGAACAACGCGACTACCTGGGCGACCCGGAGTGGTTCGCCAAGGCGGTGGAGACGCTCACCTCGCCCCGCACGGCAGCCGCCGCACGCGTGTTCCACCGCCGGCCGGCCCTGCCCGGGAACGCGGCGAACGAGACCGTCCGGCTGGACGACTACCTCGAAGACCACGGCCAGCGCACCCGCCGGTACCTGGTACCACCCCGGGGCTTCTGGGACGCCGCACGTCAGCACGCCGCTGTGGTGGACGTCGCGTTCCTCGCCATGCACGCCCGCGAACGCCATCGTCTGAGGATCGCCGCCGCGCTGCGTGGTCGTGTCGCGGAGGAGGGCGACCCCGGGCTCGTGGCCATGATGGCGATGGAGTCGGAGCTCCTCGGGAACAGCGGTGAGGCGGAGGAGCTGTACCGCCGGGCGGCCCGAGCGGGTTACCCGCTGGCCGTGATGCGAGTGGACCACTTGTTGCGTCAGGAGAACCGGACGTCGGAGGCCGACAACGCCCTTGAGCGTGTCGCGGAGGCGGGCGACGGTTGGGCGCTGGCGCGTTGGGCCAGGCGTCGGGAGGAACTCGGAGCGCACGCCGAGGCGGAGGAACTCGCGCTGCGCGCGGCCAGAGCGGGCGACCGGTTCGCCCTGGGCAACCTGACGAGGGCACGTGACGAGGCGGGTGAGGCCGAGGGCGCGGAACGGTGCGCGAACCGGGCCGCCGATGCTGGCTTCTTCGAACCGCTGAAGTGGTTGGCGTCGGCTCGGGCTCGACGAGGGGACTGCGCGGCGGCGCGTCGCCTGGCGGTGCGTGCCGCGGCGAACGACCCCGACGTGCTGTGGGAGGTCGCCGACGACCTGGAGGGGGTGGGTCACCGAGCCGAAGCCGAGGAGATGGCCGCGCTCGCCGCGGATGCGGGCCGTCCCGGTGTGTACTCCACGTTGGCGAGGTCGCGGCGCAGAAACGGCTACGAGGCCGATGCCGATCGGCTCGTGCAGCGCGCCGTCGACGCCGGTGACGGGTTCACCTTGTCCGACGAGGCACTGAAGTCCGAGAGGAACGGCGATCACGCCGAAGCCGAGCGACTCGCCTACCGCGCCGCCGACTGCGGTTCTCCTCGCGGACTGAGCGAGATCGCCGCGACGCGGAAGGAAACCGATCCTGATGCGGACGTCGACGACCTCCTCCAGTACGCGGCGGACGCCGGTGATCCGGACGCTCTGGCGTGGTCGACCGAGCGGCTTGAACGAGCCGGTGACCACGTCGGTGCCGAACAGGCGGCGATCCGAGCCTTGGATGCCAGTGGGATATCGGTCGTGGCGACCGGAGCGCTGGTCAAGCTGATCACGCTGCGCGAAGCGGCCGGCGAGCACGACAGCGCCGACGCCCTGGCCGCACGGGGGTTGGGATCCCGCTGGACCGACGGCTTGGTGACGTTGGTCCAGCTCCGGGAGGAGTCCGGTGACCGCAGGGGAGCCGAGGAGTCGGCCTTCCGAGGGCTGGAAGCCGATTATGAAGAAGGTGTGAAGCGATTGATGTACCTCCGCTACGGGGACGGAGAGTGGGACCTCGCCCTTCGGGCCGCCAACGCCGGGAAATCCGGCCTCCTGGTCGAGAGGGCGGAGAGCCTGCGCGACGACGCAGTCGACGAAGAGGCCGCAGACCTCTACGACTGGGTCGTGGAGTTCGGCCTGGAACCGGACGGATCCGCGTCCCCGCGCTGGTGACCGGAGGGGTTCGAGGTCGGTCGCGCCCGGTGGTCGGCGTCGAGCGGGCCCGGGTGGCTGAGCGGCTGTCAGGCGACGCTGGTCAGCGCGACCCGATCTGCTCCTCGGTCGGAGCCGGGCGCGGTGCGAGGACGCCGGCGAAGCCCACCGCCAGCAGGCACAGCCCCACCGGCACGAGGAAGGCAACGTTCAGCGGGATCCAGTGGGCCAGACCGCCGATCAACGCCGGACCCGCGAGCAGACCCACGTAGCCGAGACCGACGACCCGGGCCATCAACGCGCCCGACGACCTCTTGTCCAGGTTGCCCGCGGCGGAGAACAGCTGCGGCACGCTGCCCGAGAGCCCCAGGCCGAACAACGCCCAGCCCGCGAACGCCAACCACACCCACGGCGAGAACACCACGAGCACGAGCCCGAACGCGGCCAGCGCCGCCCCGTACCGCACGATCGCGACCGGCCCGACGAGCGCGGCGACCCGGTCGGTGGCGAACCGGCCCACGGTCATCGCCACCGCGAACGACCCGTAGGCGAACGCCGCCGTGCTGGTGGACGTGCCGAGGACGTCCTCGGCGTGCAGCGCGGCCCAGTCGTTGGCGACGCCCTCGGCGAGCATCATCGCGAACGCGATGGCGCCCAGCAGCCACACCAGCTTGGTCGACGGCTTGGTCGCCGGCGCCTCCGGCGAGGCCGCTTCCGGCTCGGGGCGGCCGTCCACCAGGAACCGGCCGGTCAGCAGCGACACCACGATGGTGAACACGCCGCACGCGCTCAACGTCACCGTCGTGGGCACGTCGGCGCTCAACGTCACCGCGCCGACGACCGCCGCGATCGCGCCGCCGATCGACCACATCGCGTGGAACGACGCCATGATCGGCCGCGGGTAGGCCCGTTCCACGACCACGGCGTGGGAGTTCATCGCCACGTCGATCGTGCCGTTGCCGAAGCCGAAGCACGCCAGGGCCAGGCCCAACGTCCACCACGACGTGGCCAGGCCCGGGAAGAACAGGGCGATGCCGAGGAGCACCCCGGCCGCGGGCAGGAGCTTGCGCTGGCCGAGCCGGTCGGCGAGCGGACCGGCGACCTGCATGCCGACGAACGCCGCCGCGCCGAGCACGAGCAGCAGCCCGCCGAGGGTGCTGTGCGAGATGCCGGTCGCGCGTTCGACGTTCGGGATGTGCACCACCCACAGGCCGACGGCGAACCCGTTGAGGGTGAAGTAGATCCACGTCGCGACGCGTGCGGCGCGCGGCAGGGCGGTCGTCACAGGTTCTCCAGTCGTTCGGCTACGTGCACGAGCACCCCGCGCGCGGACAGCTCGCGGCGCAGGTCGGCGGGGGAGTCGGAATCGGTGACCAGCACGTCCGGCCGGTCGGCGGGGCAGACGTGGGCGAGCGCCGTGCGGTCGAACTTCGTGGCGTCGGCGAGCACGATCGTGCGGCCGGACACGGCCATGGCCTGCTGCTTGACCTCGGCGTCGGCCAGGTTGTGCGCGGTGAGCCCGGCGACCAGGTCGAACGCGCACGGGCTGAGCACGGCGACGTCGAACCGCAGGGCGCGCAGCGACGCCAGCGCCAGCGGGCCGACCATCGCCAGCTCACCGGGTCTCGGCTCACCGCCGGGCAGCAGCAGCCGCACCTCGGGCGCGTCGAGCAGCTCGCGCACCGCGTGCAGGGACAGCGGCATGACGGTGACCGGGCGACCACGCAGCAGCTTGGCCACCTCGACCGCCGTCGTGCCGCTGTCCAGCACGATCGTCTCGCCGTCGCGGATCAGCCCGACGGCCGCCGCGGCGATGGCGCGCTTCGCGTCGTTCGCGGTCGCCGTGCGCGCGGTGAACGGCGGCTCGACGCCCGCCGGGCTGAGCGGCACCGCACCGCCGTGCACCCGGCGGAGCACACCGCCCGCCGCGAGCAGGTCCAGGTCACGGCGGATGGTCATCTCCGACGCGCTGGTGGCCGCCGCCAGCTCCGCCACGGCGACCTGCGCGCCGGAGCGGAGCCGTTCGATGATCACCCGGTGGCGGTCGGCGCTCTTCACGTGAGCAACGGTCGCAAATCATGTGCGTTCGAACAAGCGAATTGTGCTTACGATCGCATTCGGTCAGGTCGAGTAGACCTCCAGCTCGTTGACCCGCACATAGCCGGGCTGGTGGGCGGGGCCCTGCGAGGCGCTGATCCGGACCAGTCGCGAGGTCCGGGCGGGGAAGATGAGGGAGACGCTCAAGGACGTGTTGTCGGTGACGTCCGCGACGGTGACGAACGCCGTGCCGTCCCAGACCTGCACCTGGAACGCCCGGATCGGGTAGCCCTCGCTGGTGTGGACGACGACCCGGCGGACCGCCTTGGCGCTGCCGAAGTCGACCTGCACCCACTCCGGACCGGTCGGCGGCCACGTGCCGGGCGCGTTGGCCCAGCTGTGCGCGCCGCCCAGCAGGGTGTCGCGGACGCAGTCGTTCACGCGCCCGGGGGAGTAGCCGACGTGCGTGCTGGACGCCGACGCGATGCTCGCGCACGCCAGGTTGCCCGTCATGCCGTCGCCGCCCTGGCTGCACGTGGTGAACCGGACCTGACCCGTGTCGTACTCGCGGTGCGTGGAGTCGGCGAACCGCACCACGGCGTGGCCCGCGTTGTCGTCGCGCCGGCTCCAGGTGACGTTCGCGTCGATCGTGCCGCCGGGGGTCGGGATGGACAGGGGCACGTCGACCTGCGGACCGCCGTCCTCCTCGTACCACTGGTAGGCGAGCACGTCGCCGTGCGCCGAGCGGTCCCACGTGGTGACGAAGACCCCGGACGACTGCCACGAGCCGATGTCCTCCTGGTCCACGCCGGGCAGCGCGATCCGGCGCAGGACGGTTCCCGCGGTGGTGATGACCAGCACCCGCATCTCCCGCTCGCCCTCGAACCAGCTGCCGAACGCGGTGCGGTCCGGCACGCGCCACTGGTGCAGGTGCTCCAGACCGTTGTCGCGGCGCGACCCGGTCGGGTCGCACACCGCCTGTCCGCTCACCTCCTCCGCCTGGAGGGCCGGCAGGGCGGAGGTCGGTTCGTGGACCGAGAGCACCCACACCTCCTTGGTCGCGGCGTAGCCCTCGTCGATCGCGTACGGCAGTTGTCGGACGCCGCCGGTGGGGGAGAGGACGTAGCCGGGAGCGCTGGTGGCCCGTTCGTCGGCGGGCGCCACGGTCAGCACGACGTTGTCACCGGTGGTGACGCCCTCGTCGGCGTTGGGGATGTGGATCTGCGGCTCGTAGGAGAAGCCGTTGACGCTCCGCAAGCTCGCGACCGCGGTCTTCAGCTCGACCCACCACGGCTCGTACGGGTTGACGACGTAGGAGTCCTCGGCGGCTTCGACGACCTCCCGCAACAGCGCGTCGGTGTCGCCGTGGGATCGGCTGCCGGCGAGGTAGCGCACGAGCGCGCGGAGTTGACCGTTGGCCGAGGCGGTCAGCACCGGCTGGACCAGGGCTTGCAGCTTCTGGTTGATCACGGTGTCGTCGGTGGGCGCGGCGGCGGCGGGCAGTGGTGCGACGGCTGCGAGCGCAGTGCCGACGAGCAGGGCGGTGAGCGTGGCGGCGATGGATCTTGTGCGTCTCATGGACGAGAACCTCCCCAGGTTTGCGTAACCGCAACGCTCCCGTTCCGGCCGCACGGCCGCCATCCGCCGACCCGGTCGTCCGCACCGCTTCGCCCCGGATCGCCGCCCGGGCCCGGGTTGAGGGCTGTCACCCGAGGACCTCGATCACTCCCATCATGCCCAGGTCCTCGTGGGAGGCGATGTGGCAGTGGTAGACCGTGCGGCCCGGTTCGCCGCGGAACGGGACGGCGATCGTGACCGTGCCGCCCGGTGGGACGTTGACGGTGTCGCGCCAGGCTCGCAGGGGTTCGGGAGCGCCGTTGCGGGACAGGACTTGGAACGAGTAGCTGTGCAGGTGGAACGGGTGGTCGGTGGTGTGCTCGTTGACGACGTCCCAGACCTCCAGCGTGTCCAGGCGGGCCTCCAGGTCCACGCGGTGGTGGTCGAAGGTCTTGCCGTCCAGCGTGAAGTGGTCGGTCCCGGCGCCGCCGAACACGATCCGGCGGCGGCGCGCGGCTTTCGCCTCGTCCAGCGCCTCCACGTCGCGCAGCCGTGCGGGCAGGGCGACGGGCGGCAGGCCCGCCGGCACGTCCAGTGCGGCCAGGCGGAACGCGGTGCTCGCGGCGCCGCCCTCGCCGTAGGCCGAGTACGGCAGCGCGGTGAGTTCCAGGCGACCGGCGACGGTGGTGTCCACCAGCACCTCGGCGCGTTCGGCGGGCGCCAGCAGGACTTCGGCCGGCTCGACCGGCTCGGCGACGAAACCGCCGTCGGTCGCGACCAGGTGCACCGGAGTGCGCTCACCTGATCGCAGCACGCCGACCAGCAGGTGATCGCCGGCGGTGGCGTTGAGCAGGCGTAGTCGGGTCCGGCCGCTGATGGGTGCGAGCACGGGCCGCACGGCGCCGTTGACGCTGATGTCCTGGCCGGTGCGGGTGAACATGAGCAGCCGGTCGTCGCACGACTTCAGCAGTTCGTCGGTCGCGCCGGTGACGACGATCGGTCCGGCCAGGCCGGCGAGCAGCTGTCGTTCGACGTCACCGTGGGCGTGTGGGTGGTACCAGTAGGTGCCGGCCACGCCGTCGGGCACGGTGAACTCCTGCGTGCTCGTCGCGCCGGGCGGCAGGTGGGTCAGCGGTGCGTCCACCGCCGGTGCGAGCGGCAGGCCGTGCAGGTGGAGGCTGCTGTCGGCGTCGAGGTCGTTGCGGAACCCCAGCCGCACCCGGTCGCCTTCGCGGAGCTTGACCAGCGGGCCGGGCGCGGAATCGTTGTAGCGCAGGGAGTTCCCGGCCGCGGTGGCGACCAGTTCGCCGCGCAGCACGCCGTCCGCGCTCGCGTGCAACGGCAGGGTGGGATGCTGGGGCAGTGCCGGGCCGTCGGTGGGCCCGGGCGCGGCGAGGGTCGCACGCAGGAGCGGCACACCGCCCGCGACGAGCGCTCCGGCGGTCAGGCCGCCCGCGATGCGCGGTCCGACGGGACATCTTCCGCTCAGCCATGGTGGTGCGCCCCGTAGGACGTCTCGGGCGCGGCGGCGGACGTCAGCGCGTCCTCGGTGACGGTCAACCGGCCGACCATGCCCTTCTCCTCGTGGTCACCGGCCGCGCAGTGCACCGCGTACTGGCCCGGTCGGGCGTCCACGACGGCGATCCGGGTCCGACCACTGGGCACCTCGATGTCGACGCCCAGCTCGGTGATCGTGAACGTGTGGTTGTCGTCGGTGTCGTTGGTGAACTTGAACGCCACCGGCTGCCCGCGACCGACGCGCAGCTGGGCGGGGGAGAACTTGAAGTTCGTCATGTCCACGGTCGGCAGCGCGGCGAGCTCCTCGTCGGTCAGGGACCCGGTGTCGTCGGACTGCGGCCACACCACCAGCAAGGTCGCCGCCAACGCCACCCCGACGGCCGCGCCACCGCCGAGCCCGACGAGCCGCTCTCCGTTGCCCGCGCTCGGTCGCAACATCAGGACCAGCGACGACACCACTGCCACCCCGGCCGCCGCCACGAGTGCCGCCGCGACCGCGAACGGCGGCACGTCACCGGGGCGGACCAGGTCGAACGAGAGGTCGACCGGCCGGATGAACACGACCAGGGCCGCCACGGCGATCGTCACGACCGGCGCGACCCGGACCCGTTGCCACAGCAGTGCGGCTGCCGCCAGGGGGAGGACCGAGAGGGCCGCCATGCCCGGGTTGGGCCGGCCGGCGAGGGCCAGGAAGGCGATCGCGTTCGCCACCGCCAGCACCGCGGAGGCGGTCAGGGCGGTGGTCGGCGAGGACGTTCGGCGTTCGAGGGCAGCAGGGGCGCTCACGACGGCTCCAGGTTTGTGATTGGTCAGTCACTCACTATTTCTACAGCTCACCGTGCGGAGGGATCCATGTCAAGCGAAGCTGAGAAGGGGGTGTGTACGCCCTGATGAGTGTTCAGTCACTCTTCGAGTGGGTAACGGTAGTCAGAACCGCGCCGATGACATGCGTACACGTCCGTCCGGTGTTAGAGGGGGTGCCTCATGGAGGACCCTGCAGCAGGTCTGTTCGTGCTGAAGGCCGAGGTTCCGGTCGTCGTCACCGGCGAGCAAGACCACCAGGCGTGGCTGGCGAGGTATCCCGTCGCGCCGGGCGGGAGCTGGCGCGTGGTGGTCGAACTGGCGTGGTGCACGATCAACTCCGGCAAGTACCAGGGCCAGTACGCCATCGAAGTCAGGTTGGACGGCCGGCGGGTCGGCGAGCTGACGTACCTGATGTCACGGCGTTACGCGGACATCATGGGCCAGGTGATCGACGCCGGTGAGAAGCCGGGCTGCGAGGCGGTGGTCAAGGTCGGCGAGCGCGGCCACGAGATCGTGGTCCACCTGCCGCGCGACCCGTCGGCCGCGGTGCCCCCGGAGACGTTCACCCCTCCGGTGAAACGGAAGTCCCGCCGTCCGGTGTGGATCGCCGCCGGTGCGGTGGTGTTCCTGTTCGTCGTCATCGGGACCCTCGTCGAGGAGCGACCGTCCACAACGGACTCGGCTGCCACGCTGAGCACGACCGCGCCCGGCACAACAACCACCGTGCCGCCCACGACTACGACCGCCGCCACCACCACCACGACTACAACAACCACCACAACAACAACAACGACCACGACCGTCGAACCGGCACCGCAGCCCAACCCGCAGCCGAATCCGGAACCCAACCCCCAGCCGAATCCGGAACCCAACCCCCAGCCAAATCCGGAACCCCAGACCCCGCCACCGCCCGCGCCGAACCAGGGCTGCCACGCCAGCTACGAGCCGTGCGTGCCCATCGCGAGCGACGTCGACTGCAAACCCGGCAAGGGCAACGGCCCCGCGTACGTGACCGGCCCGATCAAGGTCATCGGTCCCGACGAGTACGGTCTGGACTCCGACAAGGACGGCATCGGCTGTGAGTAGGGCGTTACCGAGGAAGGGTTGAGTGTCATGGCGAGGAAGTCGGGCATGTTATCGGCGTTGGTGCTGATGGTGGCCGGGAGCGTGGTCGCGACGACCGGCGCGGCCGACGCGGTGGCCGTGGAGCAGGTTTGCGTCGGCACGTGGGCGGTCACCTACGACCCGCCCATCACGAACACGCCGCAGGTCGTGCGCGGCAACCTCACCGGGGTCTTCCCCACCTGCACGAACCTGGTCGCGCCCAGCGGGTCCTACGGCCAGGCGTTCACCGACACCGTGTCGTGCGCGACGCTGCTCACCGCCGGCGCGGCGTCACGCACGTACACGTGGAGCAATCCGCTGGCCGCGCCGACGACGTTCGCCTACAACTGGACGGTCAGCGACGTCGCCGGCCAGGCCGTGATCACCAACACGGGCCTGATCACCAGCGGCACGTTCGCGGGCGCGAGCGCGGAACAGGTGGCCGTGCTGGTGACGCCGGACGTCCTGCAGTGCGCCGGCGCGGGGATCTCCAGCCTCACCGGCCCGACCACGCTGACCGTCTTCCGCCCCTAGTCGCGCCGGTCACCAGTCGAGCGGGAGGGTGGCGATGTAGTCGGTGAGCATGCCGCTGATGAGCCGGTGGTCGTTGAGGGAGAAGTGCCAGTCGCAGCCGAGCCGGTCGAGCCTCGGGTCGTCGTAGTTCCAGAAGCGCACGAGGTCGTCGCCGCCCGCGTTGCGGGTGGTGACGACCTGCCGGGCGGCTTCGGCGAACAGGTTCGTGGCGCTGACCACGATGACGGTGTCGGGGCCGTACTGGGCGCGGAGCTTGTCGAGGAAGCCCAGGTACGCGGTCCGGTAGGCGGCGGTCAGGCTGTCCGGGGTCCACGGCTCGCCGGGGTTGATGGCGGTGGAGAAGTCGTTGGTGCCCAGGCCGACGACGACGAGCTGGGGACGCCACGTGTCGGGGTTGCGCCACACGTCGCCGGGCACGTTCTGCAGGCCGCGGTCGTAGTAGGTGCGGAAGGTGGTGTCCGGGTCGCTGCCGTTGTAGTTGCGGACCATGCCGCGGCCCGAGTGGGCGTTGACCTGGTAGTCGGAGCCGAGGGCTCGGGCGGTGAGGGGACCGAACGCGAGGTCGGTGTTGGTGTTGCGGTCGACGCCGCCGTTGGCCGAGCAGTCACGCGTGGTGGAGGTGTTGCCGTAGCCGGCGGTCAGCGAGTCGCCGATGAACTCGACCTGGCGGGTGCGCGCGGCGGGCTTGGCGAGGATCTCGCCGCCGGCGGCGGGCAGGAACCCGCCGAACTCGCCGCTGGCCCAGGCGCTCTCGGTGCGCTTCACCAGCCGGACGGTGTGCTCGGCGTCGGCCAGGCCGTTGATCCACCGGGTGACCCGGCCGGGCGTGACCAGCGAGGCGACGTTCCGCCCGTCGACCTGGACGTCGTAGTCGTTGGCGGCGTCGTTGAGCACGATGCCGACACCGGTGCCGCGGAAGCGGCTCTCGAAGTAGACACCGGGCCACGTGTACCGCGCCGCGTCCGCGGTGGCACGGACCCGGCCGACGGTGTGCGTCCGGCCGAGGATGTCGGACACCGGCGGCGTGGTCGTGGTCGTGGTGGTCGTTGTGGTGGTCGTTGTGACGGTGGTCCCGGTGCACGGGGTGCCGTTGAGCGCGAAGTCGACGGGCACCGGGTTCGAGCCGGTCCACGAGCCGTTGAAGCCGAACCCGGCGCTCGCGCCCGTGCCGAGGCGGCCGTTCCAGCTCACGCTGTCGACCTGGACCCGCGCGCCGGACTGGCTCGCCGTGCCGTTCCAGAGCTGGGTGACCTTCTGACCGGCGGCGAACGTCCACGTCAACCGCCAGCTCGGGACCTGGTCGCCGAGGTTGGTGACGCTCACGTTCGCGCCGAAACCACCCGACCACTGGTTGGCCACCTGGTAGGTGACGCGGCAGCCGACGGCCGCTTGGGCGGGCACGGTGACGGCGGTCAGGGCCGCGGTGACGCCGACGACGGCCACGCCGGCGATCGCCGACCGATAGCGGGTGGTGTGCACCTGTTCCTCCACGATCCGGTCCGACACTGGGCCTGGGAACGCTCCCGGGCGACCGTAGCGAAGATGTTGCGCAACGAGAAGGCGTGGCGGGGAGCGTATCGATTGGTGTCAGGCCCGATCGGCACGGATCAGCGCGACCACCGGGATCGTGCGGGTCACGCCGGCCTGGTAGTCCGCGTAGAAGGGGTACCGACCGACCACCGTGCCGAACGCCTGATCACGCTCCGCGCCGTGCAGGACGACCGCGTCGGCGGCGAACTGCTCGCCTGCCACCTCGACGGTGACCTCGGGGGTGGACACCAGGTTGTGGTACCAGTCCGGGTGGCGCGGCTTGCCGAAGTTGCTGGCCACCACCAGGTAGCGGTCGCCGTCGCCGTAGCAGAGCGTGAGGATGCTCCTCGGCTTGCCCGACCGCGCGCCGGTCGTGGTCAGCAGCAGCAGGTCCATGCCGGTCATCGCACCGCCGACCCGGCCGCCGTTGGCCCGGTACTCCTCCAGGACGGCCGCGTTCCACGCGAAGACCTCCTCGCGGGACGCGTCGGGGGACGGAACCTTCTCGCTGGCCTTGGTGCTCACCCGTGCTCCTCCTCGCTGCGGTTGCGTGGTCCGGGGACCTGGTCGTGCGCGAGCTGTCGGTACCGCCGGACCGCTTCCCATCAGACCGCACCCACCCGTTCCAGCCCACCCCGGGGTCCGACGGGCAGGATCCGTCGATCTCGAGCCGTGTCCGTCACCCGATCGTTCGGTTCCCGCGCTCACGCCCGGCCCAGGAACGCTCCCGGTGCCAAGATCCCGGGCGTGAACCCGGTCCGCGAGCGAGGGTAGGAGCACGAATGCAGGTCCCGTGGCGGTTTCTGGTCGTCCTCGCCGTCGGCGCCGTCACGGTGTCGAGCACGGCCGCCGCGCCGGCCGACGTGGTGACCCGGCAGCACGCGCCCGCGCTGGAGCTGGACGGCGATTCGTTGACGTGGTCGCAGTTGGTGGAGGTGCTGGAAGCCGACCGCGTCACCGTCCGCCTCGGCCTGAAGGCCCGCCAGGAGATGGTCAAGACCCGACAGGGCGCCGAGGCGGCGCTCGCGGCCGGGCAGCGCGTGTACGGGTGGAACCAGGCGTTGGGGCCGTTGAAGGACCAGCCGCTGCCCGAGGCCGACCGGGTGGAGTTCCAGCGCCGGGTGCTGCGCTCGCACGCCGCCGGTGTCGGCCCCGCGCTGGACGACCGGGTGGCGCGGTTGGCGTTGGTGCTGAGGGCCAACACGATGGCACGCGGCGCGATGGGGGTGCGGCCGGAGTTCGTCGACCGGATCCTGGAGCTGGTCAACGCCGGCGTCACGCCGCGGATGCCGGAGATCGGGTCGTTGGGCACCGGCGACCTCCAGCCGATGGCCGCGGCGGGTCTGGTGCTCACCGGCGAACCCGCGCCCGCCCGCTTCAAGGGCCGGGAAGCGCCCGCGCCGGAGATCCTCGCCGCGGCAGGCGTCGCGCCCACGTTCCAGCTGGCGCAGGGCGAGGCGTTGCCGCTGATCAGCGGGAGCAGCGTGGTCACCGCCCGGTACGTCGACGCCGTCGTGCGCGCCGAACGGCTGATCGACACCTACGACGGCGCGTTCGCGTTGTTCCTGGAGGCGACCAGGGCCGAACAGGGCGCGTTCGACGCCCGGACCCACGACGAGCGGCGCATCCCCGCCGAGGTGGAGGCCGCCCGCGTCACCAGGGCGTTGATCTGCGGCACGGGTTGGATGACCGAGGAGGGGCGCAAGGCGATCAGCGACGAGGGCCCGCGCATCCAGGACGCCGTGTCGGTGCGCGCCACCCCGCACATCGTCGGAGCGCTGCGGCAACGGCTGACCGACGCCCGCGGCCACATCGAGCGCGAGGCCAACGCCTCCACGTCCAACCCGCTGGTGTTCGCCAAGCCTGGCGGCGGCCACGAGTTCGTCATGGGCGGCAACTGGGACGCCGCGCTGCTCGGCCACGAGATCGACTCGCTCAACGCCCAGATCGCCGACCTCGGCGTGCTGTCGCAGGAGCTGTCCGCGCGGCTGCTGTCCGACAAGTGGAGCTACCACCTGCCGGCCAACCTCGCCGGGGGAGAGGTCGGCCTGAACTCGGGCATGGTGCAGGTGCAGACCGTCGCGGTGGCGCTGGTGCCGGAGATGCAGCAGCTGGCCACGCCCGCCGGCACGCTGTCCCGTCCGGCGAAGTTCGGGCAGGAGGACCACAACACGATGGCGATGGCCTCGGTCCGCGCCCTGCACGCCAACCTCGACCGCCTGGAGACGGTGCTGGCGGTGCACGTGATGATGGCGGCCCAGGGCATCGACCTGATCAAGGACAAGATGGCCGCGTTCCCGTTGGGCAGGGGCACGGACCGGCTGCACCAGGCCGTCCGCCGGCACATCGCGCCCCTGGCCGACGACCGCTACCTGACCCCGGACCTGGAGAAGGCGACCGACCTCGTGCGCGGCGGCGAACTGAGCCGCGAGGTGCGCGCCGCCCTCTCCCCGGGCCAGGACAAGTGCGCGGCCTGACTACTCGGGCAGGGTGTCGGTCCACTCGGCGTCGACGCCGGCGCCGCCGAGGTCGGCCGTCGCGTAGACCCGGCTGTCGAAGGTGATGAACATCGACGTCCCGTTCACCCGGCCGGTCGCCGGGTCGACGACGAGCCGCTCGCCCCTGGGCAGCTCCAGGCCCTGCCCACCCGGCACCGCGCCGGTGCTCTCGACGTCCGGGTACGAGGCGATGGCGCGGAACGCCGCGGCCCGGACCTCGGGCGGCGCCGGCACGGTGGACACCAGCGCGATCAACGAGTAGAACGTGGCCTCCGCCCGGCCGACGGCGGAGAGGCGCCCGCCGGCGCTCGTCCGCGCGTCGGCGTGCTCGACGGCCTCGGCGATCCAGGACTTCAACGCGCCCGGGTCCGTCGGCAGGGCGCGCAGTTCCTCGAGCGACAGGTCGACGGCCACCAGCGGGAACGGTTTCGGCCGGCGCTCGCCCATCGGGACGACCTTGCCCCCGGTCCTCACACCCCGGAACCACGCCCGGCCGTCCGGGTTGATCCAGTACTCGTCCACCCGGGCGCGCTCGCCCGCGAACCTCGCGGTCACGTGCCAGTAGGCGCCCGATCCCTCGGGGGAGCGCCCGGCCGAGGTGGCGGCGGCGAGGAGGATCTCCGGCGCGCTGACGGCTGCCGCCGGCGGGCTTTCGGTCGGCGTGCCGGTGCCCAGCGCGGTCGCCGGGCCGCCGGGCGGGGCCGGCAGGGTCGAGAACGCCAGGGCGGCGGCAGCCGCGGTGACCGTCAGCCCGACGCCGACGGTCAACCACCCGGCCCGCTTCCGGGAGGCACGGCCTCCCCGCACCCGGTTCTGCAGCAGGTGCCGGCTGCGGTCGACGACGTCCTGGGACGGGTCGTCCGCGGCCAGCGCGGCGCGCAGCGCCTGCAGGTCATCCATCGAGGGCCTCCGGGTTGGTGAGGGCGGAGTTGAGCTTCTTGCGCGCACGGGTGAGCCGGGAGCCCACCGTGCCGGAGGAGATGCCGAGCGCCACGGCCACCTCCTGGTAGCCGAGCCCGCCGAGCGACACCAGGAGCAGCACGTCCCGTTCGCCCTGCGACAGCCCGGCCAGCGCCTTCGCGAGCAGCGGGCGCAACCGCCGGGCCTCGACCGACGCGACCACCGCGTTCTCGTGCCCCTCGACGTCCGGTTCGACGTCGACCCGCGCCAGCGCCCGGTAGTGGCGGGCCTCCTTGCGGCGGTGCCGTGCCACCAGGTTCGTGGCGATGCCGAACAGCCACACCCGCACGTCACCGCGTTCGGCGTCGAACGTGCTCCGCCGGTCGAACGCGATCAGGAACGTCTCCGCCGCGATGTCCTCCGCGGTCTGCGGGTCCAGGCGGCCGGCCACGTACCGGTAGATGGGCGCGAAGTAGCGATCGTGCACCTCGGTGAACTGTTCCGGTTCCCGCAGGAACCGGGCGGCGAGCTCGGCATCGGTCACCCGCTCGCCCGTTCCCGCCGTCATGCGTTCGCCTCTGACATGTGGGGCCTTCCAGCCGACGACCAGCTTTCTCCCACACTTCGCCGCACGCCCGCTTCTTCTTCCCACCAGGCTCCGAGGGCTCCGGCTCAGGCCCGTGCTGCCACCCTGCGCACGGGCGCCGGCCGAACCGGGTCGACGGCGGCGGGTCCAGCGCGGCGTCGAACCGCGCGCACCGACACCGCGTGAGCCGGATCCGCTGATCGACCGCGACCGCGGTGATCCCGTGCGCGTTCAGCTCACCTCGGACGGAGGTGTTGGTCCGGACCTTTGTGGGAGATTGAGTGATGCCGCTGTGGGAGCGCTCCCAAATGTGAGGTTTCCTGTTGTCTTTTGCGGGGGTTCGTGGATAGATGAATGGCGTTGTGATGGGCCTCATAGTCGAGCCCCGAGGAGAGTTCCATGCCCCGTGCCGCCAGACGGCTGTCGGCCCTGCTCTTGGCACTCCTGCTCGCCCCCGTCGTCACCGCGACCGCGACCGCCGCCGCGCCACCCGCGCACGGTCTCAAGGGCGAGTACTTCCGGATGTCCGCACCCGGCGCCCGCGACTTCGCCGAGTCCGGCGGCGCCACCCTCGACCCGAACGTCGACTTCGCCGACCTGACCGGCACGTTCCAGCAGCTCACCGGCCGCACCGAGCACACCACGGCCCGCTGGACCGGCAGCCTCACCGCGCCCGTCACCGGCGACTACACCTTCCACGCCATCGGCGACAACGGCTTCCGCCTGTTCCTCGACGGCGCGCCGGTCATCGACCACTGGGTCGGCGACTGGGACGTCGAGCAGCACAGCGCGCCGGTCCACCTCGTCGCGGGCGAGCGGCACGACTTCCGGATGGAGCTGTTCCAGGACGTCGGCGGCGCGAACCTGCGCCTGCGCTGGTCTACGCCGACGCTGGCCAAGCAGCCGGTGCCGGAGACGGCGTTCCTCCCGCCTGCCGACTTCCCGGTCTACCCGGTCGGCCTCACCGTGTCGCCGGACGGCAGGAGGCTGGAGGCCGCGTTCGACCAGCGCGTGCACCACCTCGGTGACCTGAAGTCGCACCTCGAGGTCGAGGTCGACACCGTGCCGTTCCCGATCGGGTCCGCCGCGGTCGACCGCCGCGACCGCACCAAGGTCGTCGTGCGACTCGGCGCGACCATCCAGAAGCCGCAACGGGTCCGGGTCACCTACGACGGCGACGGCGGCCTGGTCGTCGGCGCGGACACCGTGCCCCGGATCATCCGCAGCGCGACCAACACCTCCACCCAGCGCCTCCGGACCGAGTGGGGCGAGCGGGTCGACGAGGACCACCCGCTGCCCGAGTACCCGCGTCCCCAGCAGGAGCGCGACGAGTGGCTCAACCTCAACGGCCAGTGGGAGTTCTCCGCCGCCACCGCGGGGCAGCAGCCCGCGTTCGGCCGCGGCCTGCCCGAGCGGATCACCGTGCCGTTCCCGGTGGAGTCCCAGCTCTCCGGGCTGGAACGCCACGAGGACCACATGTTCTACCGCCGCCTGTTCGAGGTGCCGCGCGACTGGCGGGTCGGCCGGGGCCGGCGGCTCAAGCTCAACTTCGGCGCGGTCGACCACCACGCCAGGGTGTGGGTGGACGGCACGCTCGTCGCCGAGCACACCGGCGGCTACACCGCGTTCACCGCCGACATCACCGACGCCCTGCGCGGCGGCGGCCGGCACGAGCTGATCGTCGCGGTCACCGACACCACCGGCGACAACCAGCCGATCGGCAAGCAGTCCCGCAACCCGGGCGGCATCGTCTACACGGCGTCCTCGGGCATCTGGCAGACCGTGTGGCTGGAGCCCGTGCCGGACAAGGCGATCGACGACGTGAAGACCACGCCGGACACCACCAAGGACACGCTCACCGTCCGCGTGTCGTCGTCGACGGCCTCGGCGAACGCCAAGGTCACCGCCACCGCCCGCGACGAGCGGGGCACGAAGGTCGGCACGGTCACCGGCGCGCCGAACACCGACCTGACCCTGCCGGTGCCGAACCCGCGCCTGTGGAGCCCTGACGACCCGTACCTGTACGACTTGGACGTGACCCTGGAGGACGGTCGCAGCAGGGACGAGGTCGAGAGCTACTTCGGCATGCGTTCCATCGGTGTGCGCGACGTCGCCGGCTTCCCGAAGCTCGTCCTCAACGGCGAGCCGGTGTTCTCGCTGGCCATGCTGGACCAGGGCTTCTGGCCCGACGGCCTCAACACCGCGCCCAGCGACGAGGCGTTGGCGTGGGACATCAAGGCCCAGAAGGACCTCGGGTTCAACGCGCTGCGCAAGCACATCAAGATCGAGCCCGCCCGCTGGTACTACCACGCCGACCGGCTCGGCCTGCTGGTGTGGCAGGACTTCGTGAACGTCAACGTCACCGACGAGACCGGGCAGCAGGCGTTCCTCACCGAGGGCAGGCGTGCCATGGAGCAGCTGCACGACTCGCCCGCCGTCATCGGCTGGATCGTGTTCAACGAGGGTTGGGGCGAGTGGAACCGGGAGGAGACCGGCCGGATCACCGAGTCGGTCAAGGCAGCGGACCCGTCCCGGGTCGTCAACGCGCACAGCGGCGTCAACTGCTGCGCGTCGAAGGGCGACTCGGGCAAGGGCGACGTGATCGACCACCACGACTACAACAACACCGATCCGGCCTGGCCGGACGCCACCCGCGTCGCGATGGACGGCGAGCACGGCGGGATCACCCTGCGCACGCCCGGCCACCAGTGGCCCGGCGCGCCGGCCGTGATCTACAGCGGTGTGCCCGACAAGGCCGCGTTGACCGCCAAGTACGTGTCGAACACCGAGGCGTTCTACCTCGACGCGGCCGGCGCGGAGCTGTCCGGGTCGGTCTACACGCAGATCACCGACGTGGAGACCGAGCTGAACGGCCTGTGGACCTATGACCGGCGTGAGATCAAGGTCGACCCGGGTCCGGTGCGTGAGATCAACGAGCGGGTCGTCTCGGCCGGCGCCGCCGCGGCCGAGCGCACGTACGACGGCAAGGGCTCCTGGTCGTTGGACGGCAACGGCGACGACACGGGCGGCGCGCCCAACCCGTTGTCACTCACCGGGGACGCGGCGTGGACGACCGGCGTGCGAGGGCAGGCGCTGACGTTCGACGGGAACGGCGAGTACGCCCAGACCGCCGGACCGGTGCTCGACACCACCGGCTCGTACTCGGTGTCGGCGTGGGTGAGGATGGACTCGCTGCCCGGCAACTACGCCACCGCCGTCAGCCAGGACGGCCGGCGCGTGGAGAACCCGTTCTACCTCCAGTACGGGCAGGGCCGGTGGGCGTTCAGCGTTCCCGGCGGCCGGCGGGCCACGCTGGCCGCCACGCCGGAACTCGGCCGCTGGTACCACCTGGCCGGCGTGCGCGACGAGGCGGCGGGCGAGACGCGCCTGTACGTCGACGGTGTGCGTGCGGCGGCGATCCCGATCGGGCCGGACGAGGTCAGCACCGGGCCGTTGACCGTCGGCCGCGCCAAGTACGCCGGCGTGCGCGGCGACTTCTGGCACGGCTCGGTCGACGAGGTCCGCGCCGTGGCCCGCGCCCTGACCGACGCGGAGGTGGCGGAGGAGCACGCCGCCCGCTGACCGGGCACGTGAGGACGAAGGGCTGCGGGGCGACGTTCCCGCAGCCCTTCGTCCTGCCTGTCGGGTCTGGCAGCTTCAGGCCACGGATCCGGCCGGTGGTCCTTCGCTCCTTAAGGTGAGTGGATGATCTCCCCCTCGAAGCCATGCTGAGCGGGCACGGCGCCCGGCGACTGCTGCGGGAACGCGTGGTCCTGCTGACCTCCGAGGTCGACGACGCGGAAGCCAACCGGATCGTCGCCCAACTCCTGCTCATGGAGCAGGCCGACCCGACCGCGGACATCCACTTCTACATCAACTCGCCGGGCGGCCTGGTCACCGCGGGCATGGCGATCTTCGACACGATGCGGCTCATCCGGCCCGACGTGGTCACCTGGGCCGCCGGCTTGGCCGTCGGCATCGCCCAGGTCCTGCTGTCGGACGGCGCGCCGGGCAAGAGGTACGCGCTGCCGCACGCCAAGATCATGATGCGGGCGCCGGCGGGGCCGCCCCACCCGACCCCGCTGCAGCTCGACCTGCTCGACCGGACGAGCAAGGAGATGACGGCCATCGTCGCGGCGCAGACCGGCCAGTCCGTCGAGCAGGTCGCCGCGGATGCCGCCCGGGGCAGGTGGTTCACCGCGGAGGAGGCCCTCGCCTACGGTGTGGTCGACGGGATTCGCGACCGGCTGAGCCGCGACTCGCAGTGATCCACCGAGGTCTTCAGCGCTGGTCGCTCTCCGGCAGGTCGTCGCGGACTCGCACGTCGCGCAACGCCGCTCGGTGGCGGTGATCTCCGAGCAGTGCCGGCGGTGCACCTCGTACGTGCGGTCGAGTTCGATCCGGTGGTACACCCCGGTCGGCTCGCCGAAGCGGAGGTCGCGGGGTCCTCCGCCGGGTCGGCGCCACCTACCGGTTCCGCCACGACCTGCTGCCGGCTCACCTCACCGCACGCGAGTGAGGCTGCCCGGTTCCCGCGAAATCCGGGTGCGGGCACGGGGGAGGGCGGGTGTACTCCCCTCATGGTCGAATACCGCCAGCGCCACTCCGACGAGTGGGTCGCGTACTTCACCCGTCGGGGCCACCGCGCGCCACGCCCTCTGGCCGCCGGGGTCGAAGGCGCCGTCTACCGACTCGACGAGGGCCTGGTGGCCAAGGTGTGGAGCGGCCGGCCGCCGGCGGACCTCGACCTCTCGCGCCGGGTCTACGCGGACATCGCCCGGCACCGGTTGCCCTTCGCCACGCCGGAAATCCTCGACAGCGAGGTCCACGACGGCGTTCTCGTCACCTACGAACGCGAGCTGACCGGGACCCCGTTGCGCCCCGACCCCGTCATGACCTCCGCCGAACGCGACCTGCCCGCCACCGAGACCGCCGCGCTGCTGACGGTCCTGCGCGGCCTCGCCACCGTCCCGGGCACCGAGGCCATGCGCGAGCTCACCGTCCAGGGCGACGACCGGCCGCTCTGGCAGGGGCACACGCGCTTCCCCGACGCGCTCGCCGCCCTCGTCCGCCGTGCCGCCCGCCGCCACGGCGACCTGCTCGCCGGCCACGTCCCGGGCCTGCCCGCCGTGGTGGACCAGGTGCTCGCCGCCCTCACTGCCCTGCCCGACCCACCCGTCACCGCCGTCCACGGCGACCTCGTCCCGCCCAACATCCACGTCGACCACACCGGTCGCCCCACCGCCGTCCTCGACTTCGGCTTCTTCACCACCGCCGGCGATCCCGCGTTCGACGCCGCCGTCACCGCCGCCGTGTGGGACATGTACGGACCACACGCCCACCACCACACCGCCACCCTCACCCGCCTGTTCGCCGAGGAGCTCGGCCACCCCGTCGAGACCCTCGCGCTCTACCAGGCCGTGTACGCCCTCACCACCTACGACCTGTTCTCCTCCGACGGTGGCGACGGCCACTTCCACTGGTGCGCCGCCCTTCTCCGGAGGACGGCGACCGAGGGTGGCAGGCTGTGGGCATGAGCACCTTCGTGTTGATCCACGGCGGCGGTGGCAGCGGTCGGGACTTCGAGCGCCTCGAACCCGAGCTGCGCGGGCGCGGGCACGACGTCGTGGCCCCTGACCTGCCCATCGACGACCCCGCGGCCGGGCTCGCCGAGTTCACCGACACCGTCGTGGACGCCGTCGGAGACCGCCGGGACCTCGTCGTGGTGGGGCACTCCTACGGGGGCTTCACCGCACCGCTGGTGTGCGCCCGGCTGCCCGTGCGGCTCCTGGTGTTCCTCGCCGGGATGGTGCCCGCGCCGGGGGAGGCGCCGGGTGACTGGTGGGACAACACCGGGTTCGAGCACCCCGAGGGACTCGACGACACCGAGGTGTTCTTCAACGGCGTACCGGCCGACGTCGTGGCGCGGGCCCAGGCGCACGGCCGCTCGCAGGTGAGCGCCGAGTTCGCCGAGCCCTGGCCGCTCGACGCGCTGCCCGACGTGCCCACCCGCGTGCTCCTGTGCCGGGACGACCGGTTCTTCCCGCCGGAGTTCCAGCGGCGGGTCGCGCGCGAGCGGCTCGGCCTGGAGCCGGACGAGATCGACGGGCCGCACTGCGTCCCGGTCAGCCACCCGGCGGAGCTGGCCGAGAGGCTCGTCTCCTACCTCTAGCCGGTGCGCCGTGCCGGGCGGCGCGAGTCGTACGGCATCAACGGCCGGCCGTAGCTTCCTGGTCTTCGTCTCGGAGGCCGTCCAGCCGCAGCACGGCGGTAGCGTGGAGGAGTGGGAGAACGATCACTGCTCGGCTCGTCGTTCGGCACGGCGGCGGCTGCGTACGCCGAGCACCGCCCGGACTACGCGCGGGCCGCGGTGCGGTGGGCGGTGGAGTTCGCGCCCGGCCGGCGGGTGCTCGATCTCGGCGCCGGAACCGGCAAGCTGACGGCCGCGCTGGTCGCGTCGGGCGCTGACGTCGTCGCGGTCGAGCCGGACGCGGCGATGCTGACCGAGTTGCGCCGCGCGCTGCCGGACGTCCGTGCCCTGGCGGGCAGCGCCGAGGCGATTCCCCTGCCGGACGCGTCGGTCGATGCCGTGCTGGCCGGCAACGCCCTGCACTGGTTCGACCTGACCGTCGCGGGGCCGGAGATGGCCAGGGTCCTCGCGCCCGGGGGTGTGCTGGCGGGCCTGTGGAACGTGCTGGACGACCGGGTCGACTGGGTCGCGGGACTCGCGCGGGTCAGCGGGAGCGCGGCTGTCGGCCCGCGTGACGCGGTGAGCAGCTGGCGCGCGGCGACGGCGGGCGCGCACCTCCCGGTGACCGGGTCGGACGTCCGGTTCGGCTCACCGGAGCAGGCGGAGTTCCCGCACGGGCAGCGGCGCACCGCCGACTCCCTCGTCGCGACGCTCGCGACGCGCGCCGGGATGCTCGTGATGCCGGACCAGGACCGAGAGGCCACGCTCGGCGCGATCCGGGCTTTCCTCGCGAGCCGCCCGGAAACCGGCCGAGGCGGGTTCACCCTGCCGATGATGACCGGAGTGCTCCGCACCCGGCGGCTCTGAGGCCGGGACGCCCCCTGGGCCGGTGTCGTTCGACCGGTTGGCGGGTCAGTGCCATTCGGTGACGGTGACGGTGTCGCCGACGGTGATGTGGCCGGGGGTGAGCACGGCGGCTTTGAGGCCGAAGCTGACGCCGTCGGGCTCGCGGCGGTAGTCGGCCAGGGTGCGCAGCGGTTCGGGGCCGACGCGGACGCCGGTCGTCTGGTCGACGAGGGTGACCGCGCAGCGGATGGCCAGTTCGCCGAAGCCGATCTCGGTGTCGCCGATCGCCATCCGGGCGACCCGGTCCTCGGTGTGCGGTTCGGGCCAGCCGCTGATCACGATGTTGGGCCGGAACCGGTCCATCGGCACCGGCTCCGCGCCTTTGCGCGCGATCCGGGCGTTCAGGGCGTCCAGTGTGGACAGCGAGAGGACCAGCAGGGCGGTCGGGTCGGTGCTGTTGCGGGCGCGGTTCGCCCGGTCCGGTTCGCGCACCAGGCGGACCGCCTTGCCGACCGCGTCGGACAGCCACTCCGCCGCCTCGTCGCCCTGGTCGATGCCGGACCCGGGCCACTTCTCCACGTCCACCGGCCGTGCCGTGCCGTCCGCAGTCATGTCCAGCACCAGCTCGCCGGCACCGGGCGCGCTCAGCGCCAGCTTCGCGCCGTCGTGCAGCAGCCGGACCCGGACCGCGGCCAGGCGCGGCGCCTCGCCCTGCCAGACGATCCCGCCGTCCGCCCCGACCGGCGCGTACAGCCGATCGTGGACCAGCCCGGTCCGGGCGACCTCGGCCCGCTCCACGACGACACCGCCACACCCCTTGACCGGGTACAAGGCCAGCCCGGAAACGGTCACCATCCGGTCAAGGTACCGGCCGTCACGAGCCCGGCACCACGATCCGCGACGAATCTCCGGGACGTGTGCGAACGTTCGGCCGGCCGGCGTGCCCGTTGCCCGCGTTCGGCTCCGCCGATCCGCCGCCGGACGGCCCGACAGCGGTCTCGGGGCCGAAGGCGGTGGCTCCGGGTGTCGTGCGCCCAGTCGAGCAACGGCCCGCGCGCCGGGAACTCGTCCACAAAGGACACCCTGTTCAATCCCCGGGGGCCGGCCGGCGGACCGCTGCGCCGGTAGCGGTCTGACCAGCGGCGCCCGCGGCCGGGCGGGCTCACGGCCCGGCCGCGGTGCGCGTCACTGCTTGGGCGGTGCGGGGTGGCCTTCCGACGCCTGCACGACGACGATGCCCTGCCCGGACAGCGCGAGCTGGTACGCCTCGCCGGAGCCGCGCCCGATGGCCGCGCCGAGCTTGGCGGTCCTGCGGATCGAGGACTGCAACGAGGTGGACCACAGGACGGAGGACTGCATGTCGACGTACGTGGGAACGTCCACGTTCAGCACGACCGGCGTGCCGAAGGCGGTGACGGCGAGCGCGCCGGTGCCGGTGAACGTCGTGTTGAACAGGCCGCCGCTGAGCATCGACGCGCCTTCGACGCGGTTGATGTCCCACTTGAGCGTGCTCTCGAACGCGAGCACGTTCTTGCCGTTGACGGTGACGCCCTCGTTCTCCAGGTAGAGCACGAACACCTCGTCGGCGTCCTGGGCGAGGAACACGTCGCCGCTGCCGGACACCTTCATCAACGACATGCCCTCACCGGTGAGGGCCTTCTTGAACAGCTTGCCGAGGCCGCCGCTGCCCTCGTAGGCGAAGTCGACATCGCCCTGGTAAGCGACCATCGACCCCTGCTTGGCGAAGAAGAACCCGCCGCTGCCGGTGAGGTCCACCTTGAGCATGCGGTCGTTCTGCAACTGGAAGCTGCCCGGCTCGACGGACCGCTCGGCGTGGTTGAACAGTGAGCTGCGCATGCCCCGATAGTGCAGGTGATCACCGGCGGGCGCACCACCGGGGTCACGCCGGGTGGCCGACGAGGCGGTCCTCGCGCAGCGGGAATCCGGCACGTGCAGCACGCGGGCGGCCCAGGCGGGCAGCCACCAGTTCACCGGCCCGCCACCGCCGCGGGCACCGGCACCGACCTGATCAGCGTCGCCCACCGGGCTGGCGGAGGGCGGCAGTGGAAAGTCGATTGCCCCGTTCCCGGCCCGCGTTATGCTGCGGCCAATGACCGACGATGCGCTGACCGCGGCCGGGCAGGACTGGGAAGAGCAGGCGCGGAACTGGACCGCCTGGGTGCGCAAACCGGGCTTCGACTCGTACTGGCGCTACCGTGACGCGTTCTTCGAGCTGGTGCCGCCCGCCGGCCGGGCAACCCTCGACCTCGGCTGCGGCGAGGGCCGGGTGTCCCGCGACCTCGTCGAGCGCGGGCACCGGGTCACCGGCATCGACGCCTCGCCCACCCTGCTGGACGCGGCGCGACAGGCCCACCCCGGGGGTCGGTACCTGCTGGCGGACTCGGCGGACCTCCCCTTCCCGGACCACAGCTTCGACCTCGTCATCGCGTACTGCGTGTTGATGGACGTCGACGACCTGCCGGGCACCGTCTCCGAGATCGGCCGGGTGCTCGAACCGGGTGGCAGGCTCTGCCTGGCGGTCACCCACCCGATCACGAACACCGGCAGCCGCCGTGACGGCGTGTTCGTGCTCGACCGCCCGTACTTCGGACGTCACCGCTTCGAGGAAGAGGTCGAGCGCGACGGGATGCGGATGAAGTTCCAGGGGTGGAACCACCCGCTGAGCGCCTACACCACGGCCTTGGAGGACTCCGGTCTGCTCATCGAGGCCCTGCGGGAACCGCAGGTCGACAACGACGCGGTCCCCTGGCACATGTGGATCAGGGCGGTGCGCCCGCGGTAGTCCGGATTCCCGCCCGTCCACCCCAGTGCGAGTCGGTGGTATCGATAGCTTCAGTGTTGACTAAAAACAACACCTCTGGGCAGCGATCTCCCAGCTGCCAGGAATGGCGCGCGGTAGGAACCAGTGCCGGTCGGGCGGCTACGAAACGGCTTTCAGCGGTTGGTCGGCGCCGCGCCAGGTGGCCGCCAACTCGTGCAGCGGCACGTCGAGCGCCTCGCTGAGGCGGACGATCGTGCCGAACCCGGGTGACGGCAGGCGTCCGGTCTCGATCTTGCGCAGGGTCTCCGGCGAGATGCCGGCCGCGTGCGCGACCTCGCCCGGGTCGCGTTCCGCTCGCGCGCGGCGCAGCAGGGCGCCGAGGCGCCTGCCGGCTTCGATCTGCTCGGGGGTGAGCGGTTGGCGGACCATGCGCCCAGGATAGGGTTGGTATAGTTATACCCGCAAGTGCTAGGGTGACGGTATAACTATACCAACACCCGGGGCGAGGTCATGTCGTGATCGAGTTGAAGACGCCGGCGGAGATCCAGCGCATGCACGTGGCCGGGCGTTTCGTCGCCGAGGCGCTCTCCGAGGTCGGCCGGCTCGCCGAGGTGGGCGTCAACCTGCTGGACCTCGAGCACCACGTGCGCGGCATGATCGAACGGCGCGGGGCCGAGTCGTGCTACTGGGACTACTCGCCGTCCTTCGGGAGCGGCCCGTTCCGCAACGTCATCTGCCTGTCGGTCAACGACGCCGTGCTGCACGGCCTGCCCCACGACTACACGCTGCGCGACGGGGACGTGCTCAGCGCGGACCTCGCGGTCGGCATCGACGGCTGGGTGGCCGACTCGGCGCGCACGGTCATCGTCGGCACCCCCGCCGAGGAGGACCTGCGGATCATCCGCGCCACCGAGGAGGCGTTGGAGGCGGCGATCCGGGTGGCACGTCCGGGCAACCACCTGGGTGACATCTCGGCGGCGATCTGGGCGGTGGCCCGCGATTACGGCTACCCGGTCAACACCGAGTTCGGCGGCCACGGCATCGGCCGCACCATGCACGAGGACCTCCACGTGTCCAACAAGGGCCGGGCGGGTCGCGGCCTGAAGCTCCGGCCGGGGCTGACCCTCGCGCTCGAACCGTGGTTCACGCGCACGACCGATCGGATCGTCTACGACGACGACGGCTGGACGATCCGGTCGGCCGACGGCTCGCGCACGGCCCACTCCGAGCACACGATCGCCATCACCGAGGACGAACCCCTGGTGCTCACCCGGCGTGGCTCGGAGGACCCCGCGACGATGCCCGATCCCGCCGGTCGGCCATCCGCGGAGCATTCCTGAGGATTCGCCGGACCGCGTGCGCGGGCACCTGCCACGTCAGTAGCGGGCGGGCATCCGGGTGGTAGGCGCGGACGAACACGCGGTTGACCCCGGCTTCGTGTCGACGTAGGACTTGTGGACGCTGCCAGTCGGTCGTGTCCGCCTCCTTGTCCCGGCGGGCTGGACGGACACGATGCCGTACCGGGTGCAGAGCGGCAGCGTTGCGGTACCAGGTGATCTGCACCGCCACCGCGGACTCGCCCGAGCTGGTGATGTGGTTGTCGACGTCTGCCCGTCCGAGGAGGAGCCGCCCGCCGCCGGTGGGACGGCGGGGCGGCTCCCCGGTTCACGTGACGCGGCGGTGCCGGACGCGCCTACCTCGACGGGTAGGTGATGGCCGGGCGGGGCGGTGTGGCCATGTTCGCGCCGAGGAAGTAGTCGACGTGGTGGGACTGCATGTAGCCCTTGAGGGTCATGGCGTTGCGGTAGGCGGGGTTGTGGGCGAGCGTGTAGAGCCTGGTGTTGCTCGGTCGGTTGGTGGTGAAGATGATCAGTTCGTTGAAGGCGGCGTTGGTGTAGAGGACCTCTTCGCGCCAGTCGCCGAGGATGTCGCCGTAGATGACCGGCGAGTTGCCCTGGGCCGCGTCGACCGCGCCGTACTGCGAGGTCGTGAGCAGTCGCGGCACGCTGTTGGTGGTGGTGGGGCTGGTCGGGTTCCACTTCTCGAACTTGCCGTCGTTGAGCAGCTCCATGGTGGTGTCGCCGTCCCAGTACAGGCCCAGTTGCGGCCACGGCTGCAGTGACGTGCTCGACTGGGTGAGCCGGTTGGTCGCCGCGTTGTAGAGACCGGAGAACGCCCAGACCTCCATGCCGGGGTGGCGGGGGTCGATGTCGCCGGCCATGCCGCGGCCCACGTCGGCGGTGCCGGGTTCGGTGTGGCGCCAGATGATGTTGCCGTTGGCGGCGTCGTAGTAGTAGTCGCGCAGGCCGCTGGGGTTGACCTGCTGCACGCCGTAGCCCTCCAGCCCCGGACGGGCGGGGTCCAGGTCGGCGATGTGGAAGCGGTCGCCGTGCACGACGCCTGCCGGGCCCAGGGAGTAGCGCAGGCGGCCGTCGCCGTTGAGCACGAACCCGATCTCGGCGATCTCGTCGCGGCCGTCACCGTCGACGTCGATGATGCGGGTGTTGTGGCCGTCGGGCAGGTTCTGGTTGCCGCGCAGGAACTTCCACTGCATGGTCAGCGCGTTGCCGGTGAACCGCCAGGCGGCGAACATCAGGTTGAAGTCGCCGCTGCCGATCCGGTTCTTCATGAACGCCACCAGGCTGGGGTTGACGCCGTCGAGGTAGCCGACGCCGAAGCGGGCGTACATCGGGCCGTCGGCCAGGTAGTCGGTGGGCACCGGCGCGGTGGCGCGGGGCGCGCCGGTCATGCCGTCGAGGATGGCGATGTGCTGGCGGTTGTCGTTGCTGTCGGTGAACCGGACGCCGTTGCCGAAGGTGACGCCGTTGGCGATGCGCACGGCGACCTCGGCACGGCCGTCGCTGTCGAGGTCCTGGACGGTGACGCCGTCGTTGTGGCCGACGTCGATGGTGGCCGAGCCGCCCTCGATGTTGTTCTGGTTGGTGCTGTTGGGGCCCATGTCGACCTGCCAGAGGAACCGGCCGTCACGGCGGTAGGCCTCGATCTTCTGCGGCGAGGTCTGCCGGTCGAGCACGTAGTCGTATTCGCCGTCGCCGTCCAGGTCGCCGACCCAGAGGAACTTCACCGCGCCGCCGGCGCGCAGCGGCACCCGCACCACGGGCTCGACCGCGCGGTTCGCGGCCAGGGTGAACGCACCGCTGGGCGCCTGCTCCACGTCGTTGACCACCGGGCGCACCCGGTAGCTGTTGGAGCGGGTGGCGTTGGCCGTGGAGTCGGTGAAGTTGGTGCCGCCGGTCAGCACCGAGGAGTTGAGCTTGACCTCGCCGCCGCCGTCGGTCGACCGGTAGACGTTGAAGCCGATCCCGGTCGGGTCGAGGCCCAGCAGCCGCCAGCTGACGAGGACCTCGGTGCTGCTGGAGCGCACCGCCACCACGCCGCGGCCGAGGCTCTCCATCCGCCTGGCCCCCTCGGAGCCGCCGTCGGTGGTGGTGAGGTCGAGGTAGTCGATGTTGGCCAGCCCGCCGGTGGTGGTGGCGGCGAGCTGCACGGTGTTGGCGCCCGCGGTCACCGGGACGGTGAGCGTCTTGGTCGCCCAGGTGTTCCACGCTCCGGTGCCGTCGAACGCGGAGCCGGCCTGCACCACCGCGCCGTTGACGCTGATGTCCGCCGGCCGGTTGGTGGAGCCGTTCGCGTACCGGATGGCGAGGGTCGCGGCGCCGGCGGCGGTCGCGTCGACCGTGAACCGCGCTGACGCGCCGACCGCGCCGGTGGAGTCGCAGAACCCGGAGCCGGAGTAGCCGGAGTGGTTCGAGGCGACGGCGCCGTCACAGGTGGCGGGGGAGGCCTCGGCCTCGTACCGGGTCGTCGCGGCGTGCACGGCGGGCGCGGACACCACCGCCACCGCGATACCGGACAGGACTGCGGTCACGGCAACGACTGCGGACGTCTTTGTCGGTCGTCTCATGATGGTCCCTTGACGTGTCGGTGTGGCGCGCACCCCGACGATCGGACAGTTCGGTTGTGGCGGCGTGCGTCGATCCGGCGGCGAGCGCGCTGCGCACCAGGAAGCCGCGGCGGGCAACTGGGGGCATCGGTGCCTCCACGTCATGGAACGGCAGCGCGTACCGGTGACCGCGTGAAAACGGTTACCTCACCCGTAGCGAACCAGGCAGCCGGAACGGCTGTCAATACGCGGTCGTCGGGGTGAGTCCGGCCGGCATCAGCGACAATGGCCGTTCTGCACTCCGGGTGCACTGGTGAAAGCGTTTTAACGCTGGCCTGTCCGGCGTGACCTACCGCCTGGCTCCGCCGTCGTCGGCTCAGCGTGCGAGTTGTGAGCGTTAACCGATGACGTCCGTGCTCGGCGATCGGGTCTTGCTCGCGACGAAAACGTTGCGCTACGGTGCTGCGAAACGCTCCCGATCGTGTGAGCCCGGCATCCGGCGGTGAGCGTGGTCGGATCTTGCTCGCAAGGAGGCGAAGCGTGATTCTGCGGTACAAACCGATGCGCGGGCAGTGTTCTTCGGGCGAGACCTCCACCCGGTAGACCTCTTTGATCGAAGGGCTTCGCGACGGAGCCCGGCCCTCTCCTCCTGTTCTAGGCCAGCTCGCGAACCCTCGTCGCGAGCAGTGATCGCCGCCCATCGATGTGAGCGCTAACAGAGCTGGCCCTACTGCCGTGGCCGGTCAACGCTGGTCCAGCGGGACTCGACCGGCCGGTCGCGCGTCGTCCGACTCCACCCCGCTCCCCACCCA
The DNA here is from genome assembly GCF_040639675.1 of Actinosynnema sp. NPDC023794. Classification (NCBI taxonomy): domain Bacteria; kingdom Bacillati; phylum Actinomycetota; class Actinomycetes; order Pseudonocardiales; family Pseudonocardiaceae; genus Actinosynnema; species Actinosynnema sp. NPDC023794. The sequence continues at coordinate 97,980 of NZ_JBFAFR010000030.1, forward strand.
GGAGTTCCCATGATGCTTGCCCATCGGCGTGGTGCGGGCCGACGAGCCCTGTCGCTCGTCGCCGCCCTCGTCGCCGCGCTGTCCGTGGTCCTGGTGAGCCAGGACCACGCCGACGCCGCGCCCGGCCCGTCGTTCACCAACCCGGTCGTGCCGGCGCCCAACAGCGCCGACCCGACGCTGGTGCAGCACAACGGCCAGTACTACTACGTCGCCACGACGTGGACCTCCGACATCCTGATGCGGCGGTCGTCCACGATCGCCGGGCTGCGCAGCGCGCCGGAGACGCGGATCTTCACCGCGACCCAGAACGAGGGCTGCTGCACGATGTGGGCCCCACACCTCGAGCAGATCGGCAACCGCTGGTACGTCTACTACTCGGTGGAACCGCGGTCCGGGTACGGGGCGCGCCGCACGCACGTGCTGGAGAGCGCCGCGAACGACCCGGCGGGTCCGTACACCTATCGTGGCGTGCTCAACCTGATGCCGAACAACGGTTGGGCGATCGACGGCGCGGTGCTCAAGCTCAACGGAGCCCTGTACTTCCACTACTCGGCCTTCCACGCCGACGGGCTCCAGTCGATCTACATCGCGCCGATGAGCAGCCCGACGACGGTCTCGGCCCACGGCACCCGCATCTCCGCGCCCACCCTGGCGTGGGAGCGGCAGGGGCAACCGGTCAACGAGGGGTCGTTCGCCCTGCAGCGCGGCGGCCGGACGTTCCTGACCTACTCCGCGAGCTACTGCGGCACCGCCGACTACAAGCTGGGCATGCTGGAGTACCGCGGTGGCGACCCGTTGGCGCAGAGCTCCTGGACGAAGTTCGCGAACCCGATCTTCCAGCGCAACGACGCCGCCGGCGTCTACGGCCCCGGCCACCACTCGTTCTTCACCTCGCCGGACGGCACCGAGACCTGGATCGCCTACCACGCCAACTCCTCGTCGTCGCAGGGGTGCGGCACCACCCGCACCACACGGGTGCAGAAGATCTCGTGGAACGCCGACGGCACGCCCAACCTCGGCGTGCCGGTGTCCACCTCCACCGTGCTCCAGGGACCGTCCGGCGAGACCGGCGGCGGCACGCGCGTGCGGATCCGCAACGAGCACAGCGGCCTCTGCCTGGACGACTACAACCTCGTCACCACACCGGGCGCGGAGGTGCGGCAGTGGACCTGCAACAACCTGGCCGCGCAGGACTGGTACCTGAGTGCGGTCGGCAACGGCTACTACAGCGTCGTCAACGGCCACAGCGGCCTGTGCCTGGACAACAAGGACTGGGGCACGGCGGCGGGCTCGCCGGTGCACCAGTGGACGTGCAACGGCCTCGCCGTCCAGCAGTGGCGGCTGACCACGACCAACGGCACGACCACGCTGGTCAACCGGCACAGCGGCCTGTGCCTGGACAACAAGGACTGGGGCACGGCGGCGGGCTCGCCGGTGCACCAGTGGACGTGCAACGGCCTCGCCGTCCAGCGGTGGGTCGTCGGTTGACCACCTGAGCGGGCCACGGCCCGGCACGGGTGGCCGGCGGCCCCTCCTCCCGCCGGCCACCCCTGGCCGCCGTCACCTGCCCGAAGACCGGCTTTGCCCGGCACAGGGGCTGAGGGGGATCGTCAGGTGTTCGTCAGGTCGGACGGGCGCTGTTCGGGGCATGATGGTGTGGCGACTCGCGGGGGCGGTACCCACGCGAGTCGACCATTCTCCGCCCACCCGCGCGGTGGACGACCCGATCACCGCGGCGCGGTCCCGCGTTCCGCGCCGACCGCCGTGACGAGCGGGTTCCCCGCGCCCGGGCTGGACGACGCGGTCTGGCGGCTGCTGTGGAGCCGGGCGGTCGCGGACGGGTGGGGTGGCCGTGGCCGCGCGATCGGCCCCACTCGTGCCTGCGCTGCGCGGGGTGAAGCCGCCGGCGACCGCAAGGCGATCGTCAGGTTCGCCGCGGCCGGTTCACGGGATGCTGGAACGTGTACTCCGAGCGCCAACCTCGTGATCCGGCACGCGGCCACGACACCGTCGTCCTGGTCATGGAGGACCACGACTCCCCGCCGGCACCCGAGGTCGCGTCGTGGTTGCGGGACCGCGTCGGCGGTCGGCCCGGCCAGGACGTCCTGCGGGTGGGTGTGGTCGTCGGCGAGCTGCTGGACAACGCCCGGCGCCACGGCGAGCCGCCCTACGTGCTGGAACTGACGACGGACGCGTGGACCGACACCCTGACGATCCGGGTCCGCGACCACACGCCCCGGCACACCGCGCCGTGGTCCCTCGGAGCCGGGCTGCTGATCGTCGACGGCCTGGTGGAGCAGTGGGGCGTCGTCTCGGCGGCGGCGCACACGACCGTGTGGGCCAAGGTGCGGTTCGACGACTGACCTCCGTCCACCCGATCGCCTTCCGTCCGCCCGGGCACGCCGACCGGAACCCCGCACCAGGAGGTCACCATCGACCACGAACCCGACCACTCGTTCCACGCGGTCGGCCCCCGGCCACCGCGGCGTCACGCGATCGCCGCCCGGCTGAGCTCGGGTGCGTTCCTGCTCGGGCTGTGGCTGGTCGTGTCACCGTTCGCCCTGGGCTACGGCGTCGTCGGGACCTGGTTCACCGGCCACGGCAACGAGGTCGTCACCGGGATCGTCGTCGTGGTGGTCGCGCTGACCGGCGCGATGGCGCCCGCGGACGCCAGGTGGGCCGGTCCGGTGCTGGCCGCGGCGGGCGGGTGGCTCGCCGCCGCACCGTGGCTGATCGGCTACCGCGACCAGGTCGACCCCACTGCGGCGACGGTCAATGACCTGGTGGTCGGCGGTGCGGTCGCCGTGCTCGGCGTCACGGTCGCCCTGGTGATCCGTCCGCCGAGGACCGCGGACCGGGATGCCGGGTGATCGGCGTGCCCGGTTCGTCCCGGGTCGTCGTGCTCGTCGGTGACGGCGAAGCGGAGGACGTGGGGTCCGGTCGCTGGGTGACGGTCGGCGTCGGCGCGGGGTTCGCGGTGGAGGTGGTCAGCGGCTGCGGCTCGCGTTGAGTGGTGACGCCGCAGGCCGTGAGCAGGCCGCAGGCGACCAGCAGGAGTGCGGCGGTCCTCATCGTCCGACCTCCGGGATCTCCGCGCCGACGCCGGCACCCGGCCTCGGCTCGTCCGCTCGTCGGCACCGGCCCGGGTCTCAAGCCCGCGGGTAGACGCCGAAGTGGATGCGGCCGGCGCGGCGCCCGCGCACGTCCAGCACCTTGTCCGACAACGCCTGCGCCGCCCGGGGGTCCAGGAAGACGCGGGTGTCGCCGCGGGCGACGACCACGTCGTCGGCCGCCGGGTGCGGCTGGATCGACAGGTCGAAGTCCCGCTCGGCCTTGGCGATCCGCAAGCCGCCTTCGCGGCCGACCCCGGTGGCGGCGGTCAGCTCCTCGATGGCGCGGGCGGCCGTGTGGTCGATGTCGAGCACCGTCGATCTCCTCCGTGCTCCAGGGGCCGGTCACCGCCGACACTAGGTGCCGGTTGGAGGGGACGGGCTTCCTTGCGTTGCACCGCAAGGAGATTGTCAGGCGGCGGCTGTTCCGGCGATCCGGACCGCGCCAGCCGGTTCTCGGCGCCGACAGCATCGCGGGCACTTCGATGCGGACCACCGCCGCCGACGCCGAGGGCAGGGCGACGGACAGCCTGGCGACCTCGGCGCGGCTCGGAGATAGGATGCCGTCCAATGCCCAGGTCGTAGCGCAGAGGCAGGCGCTCCGCACTGGCAGTGCGGGTCACGCCGGTTCGAATCCGGCCGCCTGGGCAGGCTGTCCGGTCCCGTAGCGCAGAGGCAGACGCGCCGTCTCCGCAAGGCGGACACGCAGGTTCGAATCCTGCCGGGACCACGACGACCGGGGAGAAGACCAGCGGGATGGACGAGCACGAGCAGGCGGCGTTCCACGCGGCCGTCGCCAGGCTGCGCGCCCTGCCCGCCGACGATCCGGTGCGCCTGCGCGCGGAGCGGGTCGCGGAGTCGTTCGTCCGCGACGGCAAGCAGCGGCGGAGGAAGGTGCGGGCCGCCGAGCGCGCGGCGGCCGACGCGGCGGTCGACGCCACCACCGCCACCGGGGGCCACGATCGCCGCGAGGACGCCCCGCTGCACGTCGAACCGGCCGCGCCGGCGCGTCCGCTCGCCCGGCCCCGCCGCTGTTACGTCTGCAAGGCGGGGTACCGGCTGGCCGACGCGTTCTACCACCGGCTGTGCCCGACCTGCGCGGCGGAGAACGCCGAGCGCCGGGTGGCGCGCGTGGACCTGGCGGGACGCCGCGCGCTGCTCACCGGCGGCCGGGTGAAGATCGGCTTCCACCTCGCGCTGATGATGCTGCGCGACGGCGTGGAGCTGATCGTCACCACGCGCTTCCCGCACGACGCGGTGCGGCGCTTCCGGGCGGCGCCGGGCAGCGAGGCGTGGCTGGACCGGCTGTCGGTCGTGGGCATCGACCTGTGCGACCCGCGCCAGGTGCTCGGCCTGTGCGAGTCGCTGCGCGCCGAGGGCAGGCCGCTCGACATCCTGGTCAACAACGCGGCCCAGACCGTGCGCCGACCGCCCGGGTCGTACGCGGCCCTGGTCGGCGGCGAGACCGGCGTGCTGCCCGCGAACGTCCGCCTGGCGCCCGGGTTCCGCCCGATGCCCGTGCTGGGGAACACCCGCCAGGCGCTCACCCCCGTGCCGGCGGCGGGAGGGATGGCGGTGGACGAGGCCGGGTTGCTGCCCGACACCGCGCCGGTCAACTCCTGGTCGTCGCACATCGGCGAGCTGGACCCGACCGAGGTGTTGGAGACGCAGCTGGTCAACGCGCTAGCGCCGACCCTGCTGTGCGACCGCCTGCTGCCGCTGCTGCTGGCGTCGGCCTTCCCGCGCCGCTACGTCGTCAACGTCTCGGCGGTCGAGGGCCGGTTCGCGGTCCGGAACAAGACCGCCCGGCACCCGCACACCAACATGGCCAAGGCCGCGCTCAACATGCTGACCCGCACCAGCGGCCCCGACCTGGCCCGGCGGGGCGTGTACATGTGCGCGGTGGACACCGGGTGGATCACCGACGAGAACCCGGCGCCGAAGAAGGCCAGGCTCGCCGAACGCGGTTTCCGCACGCCGCTCGACGTCGTCGACGGCTCGGCGCGCGTCTACGACCCGATCGTCCGGGGTGAAGCGGGCGCGCCGGTCGCAGGCGTCCTCCTCAAGGACTACCGCGAGGTGGACTGGTGAGCCCGATGCGACCGCGCCCCGCCGGCGACCTCGAACCGCTGCTGTCGTGGCTGCGCACCGGCGGCACGACCGACCGGCGGTTGGACTTCCCATCCGGGACCGCGCTCCCGGACGGTCGTCTCGACCTGTGCAAGCAGGCGCTCGGGCCGACCGGGGCCAGGCTGGTCGCGGACGCGCTGCGCCCCGGCGTGGTCCGGCACCTGCTGCTGGGCACCGACGAGCTCGGCGACGAGGGCGCGGCCGAGGTGGCGGGCCGGGCCGTCGAACGGGAAGTGGAGACGCTGTACCTGGGTTGCAACGGGATCACCGCCGGTGGCGCCTGCGACATCGCGGACAACCTGCGCGCGTCGCCGCAGGCGTCCCGGGTCACCGGGATCTGGCTCAAGCGCAACCCGCTCGACGGCGGCGCGGGCGAGGCCGCGGTGGGAATCGTCGAGGCCGCCCGTTCGCTGCGCACCCTCGACCTGGTCCAGACCGGCCTGGACGCGCCGGGCCTCGCCGTCCTGGTGGACGCGCTGGTCACCGCCGCCGCGTCCGGGCGTCGGGTCGAACGCCTCTACGTCGGCGGCAACCCGCTCGGCGCGGAGGGCGCGGCGCACCTCGCCGTCCTCCTGCGCGCCGACGTGGTCAGCGAGCTGTACGTGTCCGCCGCGCGGCTCGGCGACCGGGGCGCGGAGACCATCGCGGACGCGCTCGTGCCGGGTGGGCGGCTGCGGCGGCTCTCGGTCGCCAGCAACGGCATCGGGCCGGCCGCCGCCACCCGGCTCGTGGTCGGGGCCGTGGCGGCGGGCGTCGAGGTGTGCGACCTCGGTCGGGTGAAGGCGGCGGGAGTCCTCGGCGCGCGGGACAACCGGCTGGACGAGGCCGCGACGACCACGATCGCCGAGGCGCTCGCGGCACGGCCACACGGGTTGCGGCACCTGGTCCTGAGCGACACGGGGCTGCGCAGCGGCGAGGCGCACCGGCTGCTCGACGGTGCGCTGCGGGCCGTCACGCCGACGCGTTTCGCGCTGGGGAAGGGCATCGCCACGAGCGTCCGGCGCCGGTTGGACGCGTTGAGCGCGGACATCCCTGACCGACCCGCGCCGCACGCCGACGTGTCCGCCGTGCGCAGCGTGCACCGGCAGCCACCGCCCGGCCCGCCCGGTCAGCCCTGACGCGCCATCCGCGCGAACGTCTCCACCCAGAACCGCTGCCGGTCCTCGGCGACACCCACCAGGTAGGTCGCCCGCAGCTTCGGCGGCAGCAGCGCGACCAGCCGGACCACCACCTTGCGGTGCCGCCGCAGTTGCGACAGCTCGGCGTTGGCGAGCACCTGGTGGACCACGTCGCTGTCGTTCGTGCCCTCGCCGGACTCCTCGCGCGACCGCCGCAGCCTGGCCTCCCACGCGTCGACGTGCCGCGCCAGCTCGCCGAGCCCGGTGACCGCGCGCCGCGCCAGGCGGTCGACCAGCGCGGTGAGCGGGACGGGCGCGTACTCGCCGTCACCGAGGTAGATCGTGGCCATCTCCAGCGGCAGGCCGCGGTCGTGCAGCTTCACCAGCCGCTCGATGGTGCGCTTCGTGATCCACGCCCGGCCGTCGTCGTCGATGTCGTGCTTCCACCACTCCAGCACGGTCTCGGCGACACCGCCGTAGGCGCCGATCAGCCACTCGTTGGCGGGGATGTCCTCCGGCTCGACGGTGAGCGACGCGGTGAACCTGGTCGCCTGCGCGATGTTGTTGCGCGACACCAGGAGTTTCCGGCCGAGGTGGTACGGCGGGTTCTGGATCGCGACCTGCGCGCGGAGGTTCTCGATCCGGCGGCCGGCCAACGACCACTCCTGCGTGATCTCCATCAGCTTCGCGAACGCCGCCTTGTCCTTGGGCCGGTTGTACTCGTCCCACACGATCGCCTTCGGTTCACCACCGGTGAACTGCCCGGCCATCAGGTTCTCCAACGTGCCGTCGCGGTCGGGATCGGCGCGCACAGATCCTCGACGTTGGTCACCGGCAACGAGAAGTACAGCGGCTCCCGGCCCAGTTCCTCGCGGATCGTCTGGCGCACCAGCTGGGTCTTGCCGCAGCCGGGCGGCCCTTGCAGCAGCACGCTCCACCGGTTGCGCACCGCGGCCCGCAGCACCCGCCGCACGGGGTCGGGGACCGTGGCCGGGTTCGGCACGCCGAGCGCGGCGGCGATCCGGTCGAGGACCTCCGCGGTGCGGTCGCGGTCCCGGCCGCGCCCGCCGTCCGCGTGCGGTTCCACCAGCCGCAACCGCTCCCCGTTGACCAGCGGCAACCCCCAGCGCAGCGGGAAGCCCTCGCGGGCGTTGGCGAGCACGTGGTCGACGGTGCGCGGCGACAGCAGCTCGCGCGTCGCCGGGTCGAGCGAGTTCCAGACGCCGAACACCCCGCGCAGGTCCCAGTCCCGGTACTTCGCCGCGAGCGTCGTGCGCCAGGCGGTGTCGTCCGCGGTGACGCGGGTGGTGACCACCCGGTCGAGGATCGCGAGGTCGCCGCGGCGGGTGGAGGTCTCGGCCAGGGACTCGTTGTCGCTGAGGAACACCCCGACGCAACCGAGGGCGCGCAGGTCGTGCTCGCCGAGCGTCCAGTCGCAGGCGATCTGCATCAGCTGCGACTGGATCGTCTCACCGGCCTGCAACGAGTCGTCGATCAGCAGCACGAACCGCTTGCCCGGCTTGAGCTGGCTCATCACCAACTGCCGCAGCACGAGCTCACCGGTGTCGGCGTCGCGCACCGGCGCGTTGATCAGCAGGTCGTCTGGCGTGAGGTTGGCCGCGGGCACGAACACCAGCTCGGTGTCCGGGTACGCCTCGGCGATGTGCGAGAAGAACGTGGCCGTCTTGCCGATGCCGTGCGCGCCGTACACCTGCCCCGTCTGCCCGATGTCGATCATCGCGTCGATGAACGCGGACAGCCGCGACCCGCCGGTCCAGCCCTCGGGCGGCACGGGGTAGGTCGCGTTGGGCCGCCACGGTCGGCTCTTGGTGTCGCTCATCAGCCTGCCGTCCGGGTCACTGGCCGCACGCGGTGGCAGGCCATCGGTGGGTCGTGGGCGTCCGGCCAGTCGTCGCCGCCCGGTGTGATCAGCCAGATCCACTTGTCGGGCTCGGCGGGCGTCACGTGCGGTGCGTGACCGTCGGTCAGGACGACGACCGCGTCGGCCCGTTCCTCGAACGGCACGCCGTCCAGCGCGGTGCGGCCCTCGACGTAGTCCACCACGGCCTGGAAGCTCGTGCCGCCGCCACCGAGCACCGCCTGACCGGGTTCGAACGGCATCACCACGGCGTCGAACGACAGCCAGTGCGCCTCGACGCCCTCGATGCGGCCGACCAGGTCGGTCATCCACCCGACCACGTCGTCCGGCATCGAGCCGGACGTGTCGTAGGCGATCACCAGCACCTTGTCGCGCTCCGGGCCGCGCCGCGACAGCACGGGGGCGTGCCCGAGCGCGGCCAGCACCGCACCCCGCTTCCTCGGGTACACCAGCCGTTCGCCTTGGCGCAGCTTGGACGCGAGCACGTCGACCAGCCACCGCTGCCACCAGTCGACGACGCCGGTCCGCGCGGTCGTGCCGCGCAACGCGCCCGCGCCGAGCGAGCCCCAGATCCGGGCGGCCCGCTCGGACGCGCTCGCGGTGCGGTCCATCAGGTCGAGCAGCTCCGCCTCGGCGCTACCGTGCCCCCGGCGTGCGGCGAGCAGGGAGTTGAGCAGCACCGAGGACGCGGTCGCGTCGACGGTCCGCTGGTCGGCCGGGACGTGACCGGGGACGAGGTGCACGCACAGGGGCGCGGGCACCGGCGGGTTGCGCATCCGCTTCAGCTCGCGGTACACGGCCAGGTCGGTGTCCAGGAAGTCGTCGTAGGGCAGTGGTTCGAGGCCTTGGGCGGTGAGGTCGGCGACATAGTCGGCGTGGACGTCCCTCGGGTCGACGCCGGTGGGCCGCCCGTCGAGCCGGGGGAGCGAGGTGCGGCGCAGCCGGACCATGGCCACGTGGTTGATCGCGACCTCGGCGGCGATGGCGAACACCGGGTCCGCGCGCAGTTCCGGTTCTGTGAACAGGTGCCGGTGCACCAGGTGGCGAGCCTCGTGGAACAGCACGAACTTGACGCCGTCCAGCCCGATGCCGACGAAGAAGTCCGGGTTGAACAGCAGCAGGCACGAGCCGTCACCGGAGGCGACGACCGCCGCCGTGCCGATCGCCGTGGTCGCGACCTGGTGGCGGCACTTGGAGAACAGCCAGGACGCCACCGCGGACTCGGTCAGCCCGAAGTCGAGCAGCGCCGCCTCCTTGAGCCGCTCGGCCTCGGTGACGACCGACGGCTCGGCCGGGCGCCAGGAGACCAGCGCCTGCCGATCGGTCAGGTCGACGACGTGCCGCTTCACGCTGCGCCGGCTGATGCCCCCTCCTCCTCCGCCCATCCGTCCGCTGGTCACCTACGATCGACGCGACGGGTCGTAGCGCAGGGGCAGACGCACCGCCTTGCCAAGGCAGATCACGCTGGTTCGAATCCAGCCGCCCGTCACCCAGTGCCGTGGCCTGCGACCTTCGTCGCGTGTTCCGGCGCCCGTCCGACCGTCGGAACACGGGGCAAAGGCCGCCGGCCACGGCACTAGACCAGGACGACCGCGCCGCACGTGCGCACCAGTTCCGGGGCCGTGCCGGTGAACGTCGGCAACACCTGGGCCAGCACTGCCCACGCCTCCGGGTTCGCGCCCAGCTCACGCCGGACGAGCGGCGTCAGGAAGTCCGCGGCCTCACGGGCGCGTTCGGGGAACAGGACCGTGCCGATCTGGAGCACGTCGAGCACGGACCGCGCGGGCGTCCAGCGTTCGACGTACTCGCGCGGGTCGCCGACGATGCCCGCGCGCGTCAGCCGGTGGGCGAACTTCGGGTGCGACCCGAACTGCGCACGCACCTCCGGCGGGCAGTCGACGCGGATCGACAGCGCCCACCGCGCGTACCCCGGCAGCGGCTCGACGCGGTCCGCGTCGACGATCTCGGGCCAGTCGGCCCTGCTCACCGCATCGGCCGCCACCCGTGCCGCGGCCATGGACCGCGCCTGCCGCAGCTCGCCGACCAGCCCGGACGGGCCGACGACGAGCGGCGGTGCGCGGTGGGAGCAGCCGGGCGTGTCGCACGTCCGCACCACCGGCAGCGGTCCGGTCGCCGTGCCGAACGGGACGCCGCGGATGATGTCGCGCCTGATCGCGTCGGTGGCGTGCGCGTGGTGGTAGGCCAGCGCGTTCGTGGTGGGATCGTCCCGCTCCACCATCCACAGCAGCACCGACGTCGGCGCCCGCAGCTGCTGGAGCCACCACGCCCACCACCGCGCGGGATTCGCCTCGGGCTCGCCGATCCCGAGCCGCCGCCGGACGGTCGCGGCGTCGTCCGGGTCGATCAGCGAGAGCAGGAAGTGCACCCCCGGGACGTTGTTCCCTCTGTCCACGCCCGGATTGTCGCACGGTGATCCACGGCGTCCACCTCGATTTGCTCCGCGGCAGCGGTCGACGGACCAGCCGTGTGCGGTGACGTCGGCGCGCGCCCGCAACGGCACGGTCGTCAGCCGAGTGGTCGCGTCGTCCAGGTCGACCTGTCGTCCGGTGTCGGCACCAGCCGCACGCTCCGGGCGACGGCGAGCGAGGCGTCGTCGCCGGCGACTCCGCCCCAGACGTCGACCGCGAACCCGGCGGTGACCCCGTAGATGGTGACCTTGCGCCCGTCGACCATCGCCGGGTGACCGTCCACGGTCCGGTTCACCCCGTTCCGCAAGGCCATCCGGTCGCCGTTCTCGACGGCGACCGCGACGCAGTCGACGCACTGACCCGCGTCGGCGGGGTCCTCGGCGGCGAAGAGGAGCCCGGTGCGCACGAACGGGTCGCCGGGTGGGCGCAGGTCCGCGGTGGTGCCGACCAACTGGTACGGCGCGGGACGGTGAACGGCATGGTCACCGGCTCGCCGGCGCCGACCCGCACGGCCAGCGCGATGCGGCGCGCGGTGTCGCGGTCCGCCTCGTCCTCGGTCCTGACGTCCTGGTAGCGGACGAACGCCCAGGCTCCGTCGGTCCACTGCCAGGCGAGCAGGTCACCGGACGGCCTGTCGACCCAGTAGGCGGGCCGGCCGTCCACGGGTTCGGTCGGGGTGCCGGTCTCCGGCCGCAGCACGCCGCCCTCGGCGTCCGCGGCCTGCCTGCCCGGGGCGTGCACGGTCACCGACCCCAGCCCCGTCCACCCGGCGTCGCGCACGCTGATCCGCTGCCAACGCCGTGCGGTGGTGTAGGAGTCGATGACGATCCCCGGCACGTCGGCGACCGCGACCACCCTCCGCAGCGGGTCGAAGTCGCGGGGCTCCGCGGCGCGCTGCGACGACGTGGCGGGATCGACGGAGGAGCCCGAGCCGCCCGGCGGCCCCAGGACGGGCACCAGGAACGCCACCGCGGCCACGAGCACCCCCGTGCCGACCCACCACGTCCGCACCCGCCCGCGTCCCACCCGGATCGCCCGGTCGATGTCCACCTCGGACGGTGGCAACGGGTCCTCGTCGCGCAGCGGGTCCAGCAGTCGGTCCACGATCAGGCCTCCTTCGCGGTGATGGGCAGCGGGCGCTCGTCGAGCAGCCGCCGCATGGTCGCCAGCCCGCGCGCGGTCTGGCTCTTGACCGTGCCGGGGCTGCAGCCGAGCGCTCCCGCGACGTCCTCGACCGACATGTCGAACAGGAACCGCAGCACCAGCACCACGGACAGCCGGCGTGGCAGCCGGTCGAGCGCGGCCCGCGGGGTGGCCCGGTCGTCGGCCCGGTGGTCCGGCTCGACGGCGACCTCGGGCGCGGAGGCGAACAACGACACACCCGACCAGCGCAACCGGCGCTCGTCCAGGTACACCCGGACCAGGATCCGCTGCACGTACGCGTCGGTGTTGTCGGCCGCACGCGCGCGCCGCCGGTTGACGTAGAGCTTCGTGATCGCCTGTTGGACGAGATCGTCACCGTGGTGCGCGTCGCCGCACAGCCGGTACGCGGACCGGCGGAGCCGGTCGAGGCCGGCCCGCACGTACTCCACGTACTCCCGTTCCAACGCCGCCTGCATCGTGCTCCTTCCGTCCCCCTACCCGTACGACGGGCCCGGGACGCCGGCGGGTTCTCGCTGCGGTCGGGTTCGTCGTCCGGCGGCCGGCGAGGGCGAGGTGTCAGGCGTTCGCCTGACATCACGGGCCCCGCGCTCCGCCTAGTGCGTTGACCACATAGGTTCGCCGGGTTGGTCAGGCTGCTCGTGGTCGGCCCCAGCGTTGGTGGCGTTCGCTGCGGATGCGGGCTCGTTCT
>NZ_JBFAFR010000031.1:0-100431 GCF_040639675.1 Actinosynnema sp. NPDC023794
GTAGTTAAGCCTTCCAGCGCCGATGGTACTGCACTCGTGAGGGTGTGGGAGAGTAGGACGCCGCCGAACATACTTCACCCTCAGGGGCACTCGTTCACTCGAGTGCCCCTGAGGGTTTTTTGGCGTTCGGGCGCAGATTTCCACGCGACCGCGAACCCTTTCCACGTGACGGCGAACCGTCACTTTCCGGCGGCCTCGACCGCTATTCGGGCGACGCGCCTGGCGCGACCGGGTGACGCGCGGTTTGCCGGGGTTGATCGTCCATACCGTAGCCGGCATGAGCAGCGGTGGATGGACGAGGGAGGCGTCGGTGCCATGGCACGCACGCAGACAAACGAGACGAAGAGGCAGGCACGTCCGTGCCCGCCCGTCGTCGTCGGACACACCGATGTGGGCTTCCGCCGTTCTCGGCGTCGTGGTCCTCGTCGCTTTGATCTTGTTGTTGTTGACCTACGTCTGATGCGGCGTCACTCGACTGGCTTCGAGACTTCAACGGGCTTCAGGTCACCTGTCGGGAAACGGCGTTCGTTGCGCTCGATCTTGGCGAACGCGGCCTCGACGAGGTCGACGTCCAACTTGTCGGCCAACCGCACCAGGTAGTGCATGACGTCGGCCAGCTCGTCACGGACGTTCCACGCCAACTCGGGGTCGTCCATCGCGTGTGCGGCCTGCTCGGGCGTGAGCCACTGGAACAGGTCGGTCAACTCGCCGACTTCCCCGGACAACGCCATCACCAGGTTCTTCGGGGTGTGGTACTCGTCCCAGTCACGCGCGGCGGCGAACCGGCGCAGCGCGTCCCGCAGGTCTTCCAGACCCTTGCCCGCTGGATCAGTACCCGCTGAATCCGTACCCGCAGAGTTCATGCCCGCAGAGCTACCACACGGTGGTCGCTGGGCCGCACGCCGCGTACCCGTTTGAACGCCGTGCTGAACGCGAACCCGTCGCCGTAGCCGACCGCACGTGCCACGGACTCGACCGTGGCGTCCGGCTTGCCCAACAGGTCCGCGGCGACGTCCATGCGCCACTGGGTCAGGTACGTCAGCGGCGGCACGCCGACCAGTGCGGTGAACCGGCGCGCCAACGCCGCCCGTGAGACCCCTGCGCGCGCTGCGAGTTCCGCGACGGTCCACGCACGCTGCGGCTCGTCGTGCATCGCGCGCAGGGCGGGGCCGACGGTCTCGTCACCCAACGCCCGGTACCACGCGGGCGTGTTCGCCTCGGGCCGGGCGAACCATTCGCGCAGCGCGTACACGAGCAGGAGGTCGAGCAGTCGTTCGAGCACGATGTCCTGCCCGGCCTGGTCCTTCGCCACCTCCGCGGCCAGCACGTCCACCGTGGGGCAGTGCTCGTCGTCGCACGTCACGACGAAGGCCGTGGGCAGGGCGTTCAGCAGCCGCGCCGCCACGCCACCGTCGACCGAGTAGGCGGCGGTGATCACGAGCGCGTCGCCGTCGCCGACGAGGCCGTAGGTGCGGGTGCCGACGAGCCACTGGTCGCAGTCCACCTCGCGGACTTCGAGCTGCGGTGGCGTGGACGGGTCGTCGGCCAGGACGAACCGCTGCGGTCCGTGGATCAGGCCGAGCGAACCCGGTCGCAGCAGGACCTGCGTCCCGTCCTCGGCGAGCAGCCAGGTGTCACCCCGCACGGCGGCGACGAGCGTGAACGGCCGCGTCTCCGTGAACGCCAGCGCCCACGGCGGTGAGGCGAACGAGCGGCACACGTCGGCACGATGCGCGCGCAAGCCGCGCAGGAGATCGGTGAGCGCGTCCATGTCATCCACGTAGACGATTGAACATGCATCGGGGACGGTGAGCCATGTTCCGCCCAGCACGATCTTGATTGTCTTGTGGCATGACAATCCTGGTGCTCGGCGCGACCGGCAAGACCGGTCGCCGTGTCGTTTCCTCCCTCGATGCCCTCGGTGTCGACTACCGTGCCGTGTCCCGCCGCACGGAGATCCCCTTCGACTGGTCGGACCCGTCCACCTGGGCGCGCGCGCTCGACGGCGCCACCGCCGTCTACCTCGTGCCGCTCGCGATGAACCTCGACGACGCCGAGTTGGTCGAGTTCGTGCCGCAAGCCGTGGCGGCGGGTGTGCGGCGGATCGTCCTGCTCTCGGCGCGCGGCATCCCGACGGACGACGGCCGCGAGCGAGCAGTGCGGGAGTCGGGTGTGGACTGGACGATCCTGCGGCCGACGTGGTTCTCGCACAACTTCAGCGAGGACTACTTCCTGCCGGAGATCCTGGCCGGCGAGGTCGTGCTGCCCGCGGGCGCCGGCAACGGCAACGGCGGCCACCCGTTCATCGACGCGCAGGACATCGCCGACGTGGCGGTGGCGGCGTTGACGCAGGACGGGCACGCGGGCGTCACCTACGAGCTGTCCGGGCCGGAGGCGTTGACGTTCGCCGAGGTGGTGGCGCGGATCGGTGAGGCGTCGGGTCGTTCGATCCGCATCACGGACGTGCCTGCCGCCGACTACACCGGCATGTTGGTGCAGGGCGGCATCGAGAGCGCGTACGCGGAGGTGCTGACGATGTCGTTGACCGCGATCCGCGACGGCCACGACGCCGCGTTGTCCGACGGGGTGCCGTCCGTGCTCGGGCACGACGGGCGGCTGTTCGGCGACTACGTGAAGGAGGCGGCCGGGAGCTGGGTCACTCCCTGACGAGGGTGAGGTTCGGCCTGGCCGCTTGGCCGGGGTCGCCTTGACCCGGCAGGGCGGTGAGCACGAGGCCGAACACCAGCCCGTTCAGCTCCTCCACGTCCAGCAGGAGCTCGCGGGCGACGCCGTGCGGGGTGGTGCCCTGGGCGCGCAGGACGCGGAAGACCTTGGCGAGCAGCTGGGACGTCTCGCGGTGGGCCATCCCGACCGTGCGGCGGGCCAGCTGGGCGCACACGGTCGCGTGCTGGGGCCGCGTCAGCAGGCCGAGGTCGCGCAAGCGGTGCGCCAGGGTCACCGGGTCGACGTGCCAGGCGGCGCTGTGCGCGACGACGTGCTCGGTGAGCGGGCCTCGGGCCACGGCGGCCAGCACACCGGCGCGCGGCAGCAGGAACGAGGTGGCGAACGTTTGCGCGTCCGACGACCCGGTCAGCCGCCCGAGCTCGCGCGCCGCGTCGAGGCGGGCCTGACCCGGTGCGACCGTCGGGTCCAGGAAGACGTACGGGGTGCCGGCGTGGCGGCAGGAGAACGGACCGACGCCCGCGCAGTCCGGCGGCAGGGAGAAGACCCGGACGCCGTGCGCTTCCAGCAGGTGCACCATGTTGGGCGCGGGCCGGTGCGGGATGCCCCAGCGGGCGCGCAGCACCTCGGCCGCCGTCTCCGGGTCGGGGTGGTCCCACGTCGGCACGTCCGGCTCGGGGAACGTGAACGCGCGCGTCAGCCAGCCGTCGAAGCCGATGGCCAGGCGGGCGGCGCCGATCGCGGCGTCCCGTTGCCGCTTGGCGGCCGGCCTGGTGAACGCGACCTCGATCTCCGGCACGTCGTCGGCTTCGAGGAAGCCCGGCGGGAAGCCGAGGGCCTCGGTGAGCCTGGCGGTGGTGGCCGGTCGTGGTTGGCGGCGGCCGTGCTCGTAGTCGCCGATGCTCGCCGGGCTCGTGCCCGCCTTGCGCGCCAGCTCCACCGCGGTGAGGCCGCGGCGGGTCCGGGCGAGGACGAGGCGGGAGGGCGTGAGCATGATCGCGCCATTCTCGCACCCGCCTACCGGCGTGGCGTGACGGTGACGTCCACCTCGTCCGGGCCGTGCGGATCGCGCGGCGTGGGCAGCGGGCCGAAGACCAAGGGCGGCAACGTGATCCGGCGCGCCCACCGGTCGACGACCTGGCCCTGCGGCGTGGGTTCCGGCTGCGCCACCTCGCGCAGCACGACCAGCCGTTCGCCTTCCTGCTGGGGGTAGGTGACCAGGAACCACAGCTTCCACTCGTGCGTGTGCAGGGAGTCGAAGAGGGTGAACTGGTCGCTGTCGTTGCCGCGCATCATGGCGGCGATGGCCGGGCCCTTGGCGTAGTCGCTGCGCAGGGGTGCGCCGGGCGTGCCGGTGTGGCGGTTGCCCTGGAGCGTGCCGAGCACGACCGGCTTGGTGGGGTGCTGGACGAGGCCCGCGTTCCACTTGTCGACCCGCGTCCAGCCCTCCGCCACGAGGACTTCGCGGAGTCTGCCGACCCGGTGGATCCAGTCGAGCAGGCCGGCGCCGTTGGTCGGCCCGAGCGGGGGCGCGGAGGCACGGGCGTCGACCCCGGCCCAGATCGCCTCGTCCAGGTGGTCGGTGCGCAGGCCGAGCTCCGCCAGCTGGGCGTGGTGCTCGGCGGTCAGCTCGGTGGCGTTCGACATCCTCATACCCGGCACGGTAGCGCCGACCACCGACAATCCGACCCCACCGACGACCCGACCGCCTCCGACCCCGACCCGTGCGCGCCGATCAGCCCGCCAGGTTCAGCACGGCCGCCTCGGCCAACCGCCGCGCTCCGTCGCACGGCTGCGCGAGGTCCGGTGAATCGCGCTTCGCCGTGAACGACGCGACCAGGTACTGCCCTGCCGCCGTGTCCACCATGACGTCGCAGGAGGCGGTGTCCGACGGGATCGTGACGGTGACCGCCGGGAAGCCGCGAACCGGGTCGGTGACCTCCGACCTGGCCGCGCGCTCGTTGCCGGTCCAGGCCTCGATGCCCTCCGCGGTCACCGGGACGAGGGTGTAGCTCGCGTCGGCCGAGGTCCAGTTGCAGCCCGTCGTCTCGTATGTCTTGATGGGCAGGGGCTTGCCCTCGCCCCCGACGAGGAGCTCGGCGCGTTGCGCTTCGGTCAGGAGCAGGCACGGCTGCTCGGCCTCCAGCCTGACCTCCCGGGGCCGCGTCACCTGTGACGTGGGAGGAGGGCTGGACTGCGACGTGGGTGCGGGCTCCGACGAGGCGGGCTCGACCGGCGCCGCGGGACTGCACGCCGCCGTGAGGGCGACTGCCACCAGAACACCGGCGAGGGATCGACGCATGGCTCGGGCTTCCCCTGTTCCGCTGCTTTCCGCCGACGATCGACGTCAGGTGTGACGCCGTCGCCCGGAACGGGGTTCCGCGCCCGGGGAAGTGGAAGGATGACGTGGTGGATGCGCGGCGCAGGAACAACGTGGTCGTGACCGGCAACGCCGGCGGTCCCGTCGTCATGCTCGCGCACGGCTTCGGGTGCGACCAGACCATGTGGCGGCTGGTGGCGCCCGCGCTCGCCGCCACGTGCCGCGTCGTGCTGTTCGACCACGTCGGCGCGGGCCGGTCCGACCCGTCCGCGTGGGACGCGCGGCGTTATTCGACGCTCGACGGGTACACGCGGGACGTGCTGGACATCTGTCACGACCTCGACCTGCGCGACGTGGTGTTCGTCGGCCACTCGGTGTCGGCGATGGTGGGGGTGCTTGCCGTGGCCGCGGAGCCCGCGACGTTCGCCAAGCTCGTGCTGGTCACGCCCTCGCCGCGGTACATCGACGACGTCGACTACCGGGGCGGGTTCAGCGCCGCCGACATCGACGAGCTGCTCGACTCGCTGGACAGCAACTACCTGGGCTGGTCGGCGGCGATGGCCCCGGTGATCATGGGCAACGCCGACCGGCCGGAGCTCGCCGCCGAGCTGACCAACAGCTTCTGCCGCACGGATCCCGAGGTGGCGCGGGTGTTCGCCCGCACGACGTTCCTGTCCGACAACCGGGCGGACCTGGACCGGGTGACCGTGCCGACGCTGGTGCTGGAGTGCGAGCAGGACGTCATCGCGCCGCCCGAGGTGGGCGCGTACGTCCACGCGCGGATCCCCGGCAGCAGGCTCGTCACGCTCTCGGCCACGGGCCACTGCCCGCAGCTCAGCGCGCCCGAGGCCACCGCGACGGCGATCGCCGGGTTCGTGGCGGAGGGCGCGTGACGGGCGACCGCGAGGCGTTCTCGGCGTTGTTGGAGGACAGCGCCGAGGACCTCTACGAGAACGCGCCGTGCGGCTACCTGTCGACCATGTTGGACGGGCAGATCGCGAAGGTGAACGGGACGCTGCTGCGGTGGCTGGGGTACGAGCGCGTGCAGCTGGTGGGTCGGCTGCGGTTCGCGGACCTGCTCAGCGTCGGCGGCAAGCTGTACCACGAGACGCACTTCGCGCCGTTGCTGCGGATGCAGGGCCAGGTCGGCGGCGTGGCGTTGGAGATGGTCGCGGCCGACGGCACGCGGTTGCCGGTGCTGGTGAACTCCACCGTGAAGACGAGCGGTGACGGTGAGCCGTTGCTGATCCGCACCACGGTGTTCGACGCGAGCGACCGCCGTGCGTACGAGCGGGAGCTGCTGCGCGCCCGGCAGGAGGCGGAGCGGGAGCGCGACGAGATCCGGCGGCTCGCGACGACCCTCCAGCGGACCCTGCTGCCGCCGGTGCTGCCCGCCGTGCCGGGCGTGGAGACGGCGACGCACTACCACCACGCGTCACCGTTCGAGGTGGGCGGCGACTTCTACGACCTGTTCCCGCTGGCGGACGGCCGGTGGGCGGTGTTCCTCGGCGACGTGTGCGGCAAGGGCGCGAACGCGGCGGTGGTGACGTCCCTGACCCGCTACACGCTGCGTTCGGCGGCCGTGTACGACCCCGACCCGGTCGCCGTGCTGACCAACCTCAACACCGTGCTGAACCAGGAGGTGGGCACGCGTTTCTGCACCGTGGCGTTCGGTGTGCTGACCGTCGAGGAGGACCGCTGCGCGCTCACCCTCGCGGCCGGCGGTCACCCGCCCGGTCTGCTGCTGCGGGCCGACGGCACGGTCGAGTACGTCGAGATGCCCGGTGGTCAGCTGATCGGGATCCTGCCGGATGCGCGGGTCGTCACCACGACCGTCCACCTGACCGCCGGCGACACGTTCGTGCTGTACACCGACGGCCTGATCGAGGCCAGGACCGGCCCGGACACCCGGTACGGCGAGGAGGAGCTGCTGGCGTTCGCGACCACCCTGCCACCGGTTTCCGCGGCGGGGGCGGTGGACGCGCTCGTCGGCCTGCTCGACCGGTTGGGCAACGGCGTCGAGGACGACACGGCGGTGCTCGCGATCGGCGTCCCGACTCGTCGGCTCAGCGGCGCACGGGCGGTCCGAGCAGCCGTCGGCCCGTGATCAGGGCGACGGTGGCGAGCACGAACGGCATGGCCAGCAGGAGCATGAGCGTCCACGCGCCAGGCCAGGAGAGGGCGCGGGCGTCCCTGCTGAGCGGCGCCGACGACAGCCCGAGCGCCAGGCCGCCGAAGGCGAACACCGTCATGAAGAGCGACGACGTCCACGCCACGACGATCCCCGAGCGCAACTCGCCCACCTTGTGGAGGTCGAGGTGCTCGGCCGACACGTGGCGTCGAGCCGCGAGGAGGAAGACGCCCGCCAGGACCACCATGACCATGCTGCTGCCCACGAGCGACCAGCTGAAGACGCCGAGCGCCGGGTACGCGGGAGGCAGTTGACCGCCGAGCAGCGCGAGCAGCGGGATCAGCACGAGGCAGGCCGTGATCAGCAGCAGGGCGACCCGTCGGCACCTCGTGCGGATCCGGTGCGCGTGCGGCGCCGGGATCCACAGGTACCGAGGTGGTAGGGGCGGCGGCGGGTAGCTCACGGTTCTGCCAATCCGGTCGGGACGACCTCATGTCGGTGGTGAGCCGGTGGGCGCCACCGGGCCCGACATCCTTGCAGCGGGTAGTCAACCAGGTTCGGAAAGTAGTCGGTGTCCGGGTCGGTCTACGGCTCCCAGACCTGTATCGCCCTGACCACGAAAGGAGCGTCCGGCACGTAGGTGCCCTTGCCCGGGTAGGTGGTGAACTCGGCCTCGGTCGAGCACGTCACCCGCTGGTAGACCGAGGTGTCCCTGGTCAGGTTGTTCACGAACGAGCGCGCCACGAAGCCGTCGGGCAGCGGGATGCACTCGCGCGGGTTCGCGGACTCCAGGTCGAGCCGGTGGGCGTCGCCGGTGTACCGGGCGCCCGACCACACGCAGAACTCGCCGCGGTCGCAGGTCGGGTCGGGTTGCCGCGCCACCGCCGTGCCGCTCGACGCCAGGGCTCCGGTGGTGAGGGCCAGGGCGGTCACGAGGCCGAGGGTCGTCATCGAGGTCACCTCCACCGCTCCAGGGTGCTGTGGTCGGCGGTGGTGTGGGGTCCCGGCGACCGCCGTTCACCTGATTGTGTGGGCAGGTCCGGGTTTCGGCAGGGCGAGGCGTTCGGCGAGGCGGAGGGCGTCGTGCGGTGCGACGGCGTCGGTGTCGTTGTCGAAGTACGCGTAGACGTCGTGGTCGGCGGCCCAGGCGCGGATCTTCGCGGACCACTCGTCCAGTTCGTCGTCGGTGTAGCTGCCGACGTACAGGGCCTGGTTGCCGTGCAGCCGCACGTACGCGAAGTCCGCCGTGACGTCCTCCAGGTAGGGGAACCGGTCGGCGGAGTGGGAGACGACCAGCGCGATCCCGTGCGCGCGGAGGAGGTCGTGGAACTCCGGGACCTGGAACGTCGGGTGCCGGACCTCCAGCGCGTGCCGCAGTGGTCGGTCGGCGTCCGCGGTGGTCCAGGCGCGTTCGTCCGGCAGGCGGTCGTCGTGCCGTTCGGCGAGTTCGGCGGCGGCGGTCGTGGTGCGGGGGAGGAGGTCGAAGAACGTGGTCAGCCGGTCGGGGTCGTAGGCGGTCGTCGGGGGCAGCTGCCACAGCACCGGTCCGAGCTTGGGGCCGAGCGCGAGCACGCCGGAGGCGAAGAAGTTGGCCAACGGGGTCTCCACGTCGCGCAACTGCTTGAGGTGGGTGATGAACCGGCCGCCTTTGACCGCGAACACGAAGTCGTCCGGCGTCTGCCGTGCCCACGTCCGGTAGCTGGAGGGGCGTTGCAGGGAGTAGAAGGAGCCGTTCAACTCGACCGACGTGAGGAGCCCGGAAATGTGCTCCAACTCCCGCCGCTGCACCAGGCCTTCCGGGTAGAACGCGCCGCGCCAGGTCGGGTACACCCAGCCCGACGTCCCGATCCGCACCTCGCCCGTCACGTCGGCGGGGTACCCGGATGATCTCCGGCGTACCCCGCGAGCCGGTGGGACCATGCCGGTGTGGGATTCGCCGACCGCGTTCCCCAACTGCTCGCCGAGCACCCGGAAGGGCTCAGCGACGGTGAGATCGCGGCCACGCTGCACACCAACCACTCGCAGGCGAACATCTACTGCCGCCAGTTGGCCAGCGAAGGGCGCATCGCGCGGGACGACTTCGCCCGACCCATCCGCAACCGCCTGCTCGACCCCGAAGAGCCCACGCCCACCCGGCCGTCCAGGCGCTTGACGGCCCCACCGCGAGACGTGGTCGACCGGTCGGAGGCCGCTGTCCAGGATCGGGTGGTCTCCTGGTTGGTGGGTGAGCGGTGGCGGGTGTTGCGGGTCGCGGACACCGCCGCCCGCGAGCGCGGCACCGACATTCGAGCCGAACGCGCCGGAACGCTGCTGCACGTCGAGGTGAAGGGTTACCCCTCGACGTCCTACGCCGACCCCCGACGGGTGCACGAGGCCAAACCGACCCAACCGGCCACCCGGGCACGGGTGTGGTTCGCGGGTGCGGTGGTGAAGGTGCTCCAGCTCCGGCAGGAGCACCCCGATGACGATGTGGCGTTCGCGTTCCCGGACGTGCCGACCTACCGTTCGTTGCTGCGCACGATCGAGACGACGGTCACCGCGATGCGCCTGTCGGTGTTCCTCGTGCGCGACGACGGCTCGGTCGCCGCTCGGTGGCCTTGACCTCCACCGCACTCGAAGGTGCAAGTTGGTGCGCATGGACGACCGCACACTTGACGCCTACCTGGCCAGGATCGGCGCGACGCGCGCGAGCACCCTGGTCGAGCTGCACGAACTGCACGTCGCCTCGGTGCCCTTCGAGAACCTGAGCATCCACCTCGGCGAGGCGATCGTGCTCGACGAGGACCTGTTGGTGGACAAGATCGTCACCCGGCGACGCGGTGGGTTCTGCTACGAGCTCAACGGCGCGTTCGCGGCGCTGTTGAGGGCGTTGGGACACGACGTGCGGATGCTGTCGGCCAAGGTGTTCAACGACGGCGCGTACGGCCCGCCGTTCGACCACATGGCGTTGCGCGTGGGCGATCTGCTCGTCGACGTCGGTTTCGGGCGGTTCAGCCTGCGGCCCTTGGACCTCGTCAGCCGGGAGGACCAGCACGATCCCGCCGGTGCGTTCCGGATGGTCGACACACACGAGGGGGACGTGGACGTCCTGTTCGACGGCGTTCCCCAGTACCGCCTCGAACTGCGCCCGCGTGCGTTGGAGGAGTTCCGCGCCACGTGCTGGTACCAGCAGACGTGGCCGGAGTCGCCGTTCCGGCGCGGTGCGACGTGCTCGTTGCCGACGGCGACCGGGCGGATCACCATCGCGGAGAACAAGCTGATCACGACGACCGGTGACGACAAGGTGATCGAGGAGCTGGACGACGACGCGCTGCTGGACGCCTACGCCAAGCACTTCGGCGTCGTGCTGGACCGCGTGCCCCGGCTCGGCTGACCGTGCCTCGGCTGACCGCGGCTCGGCTCAGCCGAGGCGTTCGGCGAGCGCGAGGGCGTCGAACGGCGCGGCGCCGCCCATCGTGTTGTCGAAGTAGACGTACACGTCGCGCGAGGCCGACCACTCGCGGAACCGTGAAGCCCAGCGGTCCAGGGCCGGGTCCGAGTACGCGCTGACGTAGAGCTCTTCGTCGCCGTGCAGGCGGGCGTAGACGAAGTCGGTGGTGAGCTCGCGCGGTTCCGGGAAGCGGCCCGCGGATTCGGCGACGACGAGCGCGACGTCGTGCTGTGCCAACAGCTCCACCAGTTCGGGCGTGTCCCAGCTCGGGTGCCGGACTTCGAGCGCGTGCCGGACCGGCGGGTCGGGTAGCAGTTCCAGGAACGCGGCGAGCCGCTCGGGCCGCCACGGCAGCGTCGGCGGCAGCTGCCACAGCACCGGCCCGAGCTTCGGCCCGAGGTCGAGGACGCCGGACTCGAAGAACTCCTCCACGTCCTTCTCGACGTCGCGTAATCGCTTCGTGTGCGTGATCTCCCGATGGCCTTTGACGGCGAACACGAAGTTCTCGGGGGTGCGTTCGAACCACGACTTGAAGTCCGTCGGCTTGCGCAGCCCGTAGAAGGAGCCGTTGATCTCGACCGTGTCGAGGCGCCGTGACAGGAACTGCAATTCCAGCCGCTGTTGCAACCCGCGCGGGTAGAAGTTGCCGCGCCACTCGGGATAAAGCCAGCCGGATGTGCCGATTCGGATCTTGCCCACGGTGACGATGTTGCCCATCGGTGTGACCACCCAAACGTGTTCGGCTAGAAGCCCGCGCCGTCCAACGCGCCACTCACCACGCGATCGACCCGCGCCTGTTGCGGATCACGCGCCAACGCCTCCGTGCACGGGCACCCGGCCAAGTCGTTGCCGCACAGGTACACGCCGAGCACCCGCAGGCTGCGCGCCGTCTGCCGCAACCTCGCGGCACCCCGCAACCGCACCTGCCCGTACACCGCCTTGGCGAGCTGGTACGGCACACCGGGCCCGAGGTCGACGCACGCCTGGCTGTCCAACTCCTCCGCCACGTGCGCGATGGGCCGACACCCGTACGCCCGCGCCGACCGCACGAGCCTCTGGTCCAGCCTCGCCACAAGCCGCTTGGCCACCTCGTCCCGCCACGCGCGGTCGGCGCGGAGGTAGGCCACCAACTCCTCCACGCGCACGGGATCGGGCCTGGGACGGCGGGCGCGCGCTCTTCGTCGTTGCGACATGACTCTCAAGATCGTGCGTCGCGAACCGTCGTGAGCACCCCTCACCCGCCTGCGCGGCCAAAGCACCCGCGTGCCGTAGCGCCCGCCCACTCAGAGACGCCACCGCGCTCGTGGAAGCAGGGTGCAGCACTTCGTGCCGCAACTCCCGCGGCGCTTATTCCTTGACCAGGACCTTCGCCCGGTGTGAGAGCAGGGCGTTCACCTCATCCGGGTCGAAGTAGGCCGGGTCGAAGTCGGCGGGGTCGTCCAGCCCCAGCCACTCCACCCGCTCCTGGTGCTCCGGGTGGTCGGGGTCGGCCAGCACCTCGCACAGGTATGCGTAACCCCAGATGCCGCCGGAGTCCTCCGGCGGGCCTGCTCGTCGACCGGTCACGCAGCGGGGATATGCGGTTCCGGGCTCGGCGGTGACGATGTCCTCGACCACGATGTCGTGGTCCCAGCCGTCGCCGAAGTCGTAGAGGTAGCCGAAGCGGTCCTTCGGGTTCCCGGCGACGTCGGCGAGCGTCACGGTGGTGGCGTCGCCGTACTCCAGTTCCGGGTCGGGCGTCCCGTACCGCCCACCGGGGGTCTCGAAGACCCACAGGTGGTAGCCCTCCCACTCGAACGAGTCCTGGAGGGTCCGGTGCAGCCGCACCAATGGCGTCGTGGACGGCGCCTCCAGACGACGCCAGATCGGCGGCTTGGCCCCGCGCAGCGACACCTTCAGCCGGTGCACGCGCGTGTCGGCCGGTGTCGGCTCGGGTTCCGGTAGCAGCTCCACCCGTTGTCGCAGCAGGGCCAGGTTCGTCGTCACGTCCTCGATCTGGTCGGGCTCAACCGGGCACGGCCCACGGTCCAGCGCGTCGGCCACGATCACTCGTGCCTGCCCGGGCGTGTACTCGAGGAACACGATGCCGTGCTGCTCGGCGGCCTGGACGTAGCCGGCCCTGATCGCCTTCGGCTGGTCGCTGACGAAGCAGTCCTTCACCCCACCGCCAAGGTCGTGGTCGATCAGCACGACGACGGCGTGCGCCTTGCGCCCGTAGGCGAAGGTCATCGCCAGCCCTTCCTGCGCTCCGTGCGCGTCGGCGTAACCGAAGCACGCGCCGACGGTGGGTTTGCCGACCGCCTTCACCCAACCCGGCTCGACCAGACCGCCGCGGACGAGCCGGTCACCCGCTTCGCGGGCCAGCGCCCGCACCGGTTCCGGCGCGAACACCGCGAGCACCCGAGCCATCGCCAGGGCCTCCGGCGTTCCGGTGACCTCGGCGTCCCCGATCAACGCGGTCAGTGCCGCCGGGACGTCTTCGGGATCGAGGTCCTGCGCGAGCAGCCCCAGGAACTCCGCGACGGACAGCTCGGCGTCCAACGGGCCGCAGCCCGCCTCCAGCAACGGCGAGAAACCCCCGAGAATCCCGGCCAGCGCGAGTTCGGGTGTTTCCAGCGCGCCCGCTTCGACGAGGCGTCGTACGGCCTCGTCCACGTCACCGGAGTCGTCGACCAGACGGAGGACTTCTTCGGGAGCGCCTTCGGAGACCAGCATGGCACGCAGATCGGACAAGGTCGGCAGGCTGTCGTTCGACACCCGCCCTATCGTGCCGGCTGGGCTCGGCCTGCTGTCCAAGGTCCTCGTACCCGAACATCCCTCGACAATGCGCTGGGTCGCCGGAGGTCCCGGTCGGGGCCCGCCCGGGGCGCCAGTGCGCCGGACCGGCGCGTGGAGCTCGCGGTCCTGTGACGTTTTCGCGGTGATCGTCGATGCACTGGTGGGACAGCCGACGTTCGAGGGCGTCGTGGCGAGAGGCGCGTCGAGTGGCGGGAATTCGCGACGCGAGTCGTGACGGAAGAGTCCGATCGGTACGGTGGCATCCGAGGTGGTGGCGAATGAGCACCTTCGGCACGTCCTCGGCCCGCAGGAACCGCTGACCGGGGAACTCGTAGCCCGGCTTGTACCCGCACAGCGTCACGAGGTCGCTCTTGGGCCGCTCGACCATGCGCACGTTGACGACGCTGTAGGCGTGGACGAAGCTGTCCGTGTCGCCCTCTTTCCACCACAGCTTGTCGGCGAACTTCTGGTTGCGGAACACGTATCCGACCTCGCCATAGGCCTTCACCTTGTTGTCCCCGGTGAAGAGGACGACGTCGCCGCGCCGCAACTGCTTCATCATGTCGGCGTGGCCCTCGGTCGCGCCCCAGAAGTGAGCGACACCCGACGGGTGCAGGGCGAGCAGGTGTTCTCGCTCCTCGTCGGTCAGCAGCGGACCGCGCTCGTCGTCGGCGAAGGGCACCCAGCCCGCGATGGTGTCGTGGAAGTGCCTCCTGGCGCTGGGCTTGCCGTAGGAGGGGGCGACCAGGATGTTCGGCGTCACTGGTCGACCTGCTTCTCGATCTCCGCCTCGACTTCGGGAACGTCGACGTCGAGGTCCGCGAGCACTGCCAGCTCGATGGCGGTCAGCCGCTGCTCGGCGGATGCCCGTCCCTTGCCGTCGAACCTGACCCCCTCGGCCCTCAGGACGTCCCTGGGGTCGTCGGTGCGGTTCGGGTCGGCCCAGTGGAAGTCCGGCGAGATCTCGCCGCTGAACCTGAGCACCCGGTGCGCGTTGGGGATCTCCACGCTGCCGAGCCGCGCCCCGACGGTGACCTGGTGGCTGCCGATCACCTCGGCCACGTCGGAGTAGCTGGTCCACCGGCCGGGCGGGATGCAGGCGAGGATCTGGTTCATCCGCCACCACAGAGGCTCGACCGGCGTGGTGTCCGCCGCGTCCGTGGGTCCTGGCCAGATGCGCAGCGCACGCTCGGCGAGCGCCCGGCCGCGTTCCCGGATCTCCTTCGCGCCCCACCGCGACGGGAACTCCGTCAGGACGCGACGGCCTGACGGAGTTCCGCGACCACGACGTCGTCGGGAACCGGAGATCAGCGAGGCGCGACCGCAGCCGGCAAGACGGCACGTCCAACGTGAGCGAGAACGCCCGCCACCACGGCCGGCGCGGCCAGCAGGAGCAGGTAAGCCCACACCCCACCGGTGAACCCAACCGGGCTCGCGCCGCTGCGCGCCGTCATCACCAGCAGGAACCAGGACACCGGGACGAACAGCGTCGAACTCACCCAGCCGCCCGTCAACGCGCGCCTGGCCTGCCACATCCGGAAGACGTCGAACTGCTCGCCCCACGCGTAGGACCGGGCCATCCCGATGCTGATCGAGGACAGGAACGGCGCCGTCACGGAGGCGCTTCCCGTGATCCAGACCAAGGTGTTGATCGGGTGGTGGGCGGTGGGCAGGGCTCGCCCGAACCCCACGATCGCCGAGGCGAGCGCCAGACAGGCCACCAGACCCACCGCCGCGAGGACGGCGCACCTGCCCTTGATCTCGTGGACACGGGCGGCGGGTATCCGGAGGTACCGCGGACCCGGGTGCGTCACGAGTCGGGCCGCCAGTCCGAGCGGTCGCCGTCCGTGACGCTCGCGTCGGCCATGTCCGCGGTGTTCGGCATCGTCCACGTCGAGCCGAGGTCCCGGACCTTCTGCCGGATCGCGGCCTGCTCGACCTCGATCGTGTTGACGTGCGACTCCAGCGCCATGATCGTCGCGGCGATGAGGCCGAACGCGGCTGCCGCCGCGGTGAGGATGACGCCGATCGCCGCCGGGATGCCCACCACGGTGAACGCGGCGGCCACCGCACCCGCGATGGCGACGGCGAACCCGATGAACGCCAATCCCATCGCGGTCCAGAACATGTCGATCGAGTTCGCCAGGCTGGTGAGCGACGAGCGCATCTGCCCGGCGATGTCCTTGATCGAGTCGAGCCCGGCGGCCTGGGGCGGCACCGTCGCCTCGTAGGCGCGGGCCGCGCGGCCCTCCCACTCGATCGTGGCGCGGAGCTTGTCCGGCCCGATCGTGCCGGCGACGTCGCCCAGCGCGTCGCCCACCCGCGACACCCACTGCTCGCCGACCCGCTTGAGCCGGTCGGAGTCGCCCGGCTGGTCCCACAGCTGGTTGACCCGGTCCCAGAACTCGCGCAGCTTCTTGTCGAGCAGCGCCATGTTGCGGACGATCGGATCCACGAGGTACTCCAGCGGCGCGGGCACCCAGCTCATGACGCTGTTGACCTGCTCGAAGAACCTCCTGCTCTCCTCGTCGATCCTCCCGGTCTGCCGGTGCGCCTCCTGCACGAGCGGGTTCACCGGCCACCACCGTCGGTGTGGATGCTGTTCATGGCGTGCCGGTTCGCTTCCTCTTCGGCTTCGTAGGTGTTCGCCGCCGCGTGCAGGCTCTCGCTGAGGGAGCGGAACGCCTGGGTCGCCTGGGCGAGCATGTCCTCCAAGGCGTCACGGGCGTCGTTGTAGGTGCGGTCCAGACCCCGGTCGACCGCCCACATGGACACGTCGGCGCCGGTCAGGGCCAGCCCGCCGAGCGCGGAGCGGGGGCCGTCGAGGTTGTCGGCTGCGGTCGCCCACGCCGTGGCGTCGGACCGCATGGCTTCCAGGGCGACGGAGATGTCGGTCATGGCAGCAACCCCATTCGGCGCAGCAGTGTGTTCGGATCGCTCAGCAGAGCGGTGAGTTCGGTGATGGCGGGGCTCTGCGGCCCCTGTGCGACGTCGGCCGGGACGGTCCGGGCATGGAGGTTCCTCAGCACTTCGAGGAACTCCTGCTGCATCTCGGTCACCCGGGCCGTGTGCGTCCAGGCCGGGTCGGCCTCGATCCCGATGACCTGCCCGCGGTGGGTGGTGCCGCGCACGTGACCGCCTCGGCTCTCCGCGGTCGTCGGCCGGTCCACGACCTCGACCGTGCGCTGCGCGTACCGGGCCAGGTCGGCGCCGACGGCGTCCATCAGCCGCAACGCCTGCTCGGGTGTGATGCGCTCGGTAGACGGGGGTGGTGGCGGCTGCCGTGGTGGAGGCTCCGCCGGTCGCTCGGCCTGTTCCACCAACGCCCGCACGGTCGCGGCGTTCGCCGCTTGGGCCACCGCCGGGCCGAGGGCGCGCGGGTCGACCGACTGGCGCCACCGCGCGGCGATCGTCACCGACTGGACCTCCGCCTCGTCGTTGACCGCCACGGTGACCACGCCGTTCGGGTCCTGCCCCGTCAGCAGGTCCTGCCGTGTCCGCTGGTCCTCCCGGGACGGTCGTGGCGGCCGGTCCCCTTCATCGCCGTCCTCGAAGCCGAACCTGAATGTGCCGCCCACGTCTCCCCTAACGGTCGGTGATCGATGATCTCGAACGGTAGCGATCGTGATGAGGTGATCCGTGCGCGAACTCGCGTCGTTCCCCGCGAGATCCGCGCCGAGCACCCGTTGGGATGAGCTGTTCACCAGCACTCCCCACCGGGGCATCGGTGTGCTGCGACCCCGGTCGCGGCCCTAGGCTGAACCGGTGACGCCCGAGAAGCCCGTCGAGCAGATGACGATGGCGGAACTCCTGACCAACCAGGTCGACCAGGAGCCCGCCGAAGGTCAGCGAGCCGAGACCGCGTCGGTCGACGCGAGCAGTTCCGACACGGCGTGAACGAGCCGGGGCTGGTCGGCGGGGCTCAGCGTCGCCCACTCCCGGCCGTCGCGCGACGGTCGGCGGGTGAACTGCCACCGGCCCTC
This sequence comes from Actinosynnema sp. NPDC023794, assembly GCF_040639675.1. Classification (NCBI taxonomy): domain Bacteria; kingdom Bacillati; phylum Actinomycetota; class Actinomycetes; order Pseudonocardiales; family Pseudonocardiaceae; genus Actinosynnema; species Actinosynnema sp. NPDC023794. The sequence continues at coordinate 17,325 of NZ_JBFAFR010000031.1, forward strand.
GGCGGTGTCGTAGAACGACACCGCGTACGGGCCGCGCCGCCGAGGCCCCAGGTGTCCCTGCCGCGCGGTCCTGGCCGCGGCGCCGAACTGGCCCATGCGCGTCACGCCGCCGAGCACCTGGCCGATCTTCTGCGCGTCGACACGGGCGAGGCCGCTGTCCCGCAGCGCGTTCTCCAGGCGTGACGCCGACTGCCCCGCCACCGCGGCAGCGCGGTCGAGGTCGTCGGCGAGCACGCTGACCGACCGCGAGCGGGGTGCCGGGTGCGGTGGCAGGAGGCCGACCACCGACGCGACCAGCGCGGTCTCGTCGATGCCGGCCAGGCTGAGCCCTTCGGCGGTGAGGACGGCCAGCACGGCACGCCCGCGTCCGGCGGCGGCGACCGCGCGCACGCGGGGGCCTCCGTCCAGGCGCAGACGTGCGTCGACCTCGCGCTCGGGAGCGGCGAGCAGGGTCAGCCAGTCGGCGAGGCGTGCGTCGAGTCCGCCCCGTGCGGCCAGGCCCCGTGACTCCAGGGATCGCCACGCGTCCTGGAAGAGCGCTCGGCGTTCGTCCAGGGTGGTGCCGTGGGAGGGGATGGACAGGATCGTGGGGTAGTCGCCCGGTCGCAGGTGGTCCCAGCACAGCTCGAACTCCAACCGGGACAGCGTGACCGTCACCAGTCGTCTTCCCCGATCACCGGCGGCGCGACCCGCGGGACGCTGTCCTCGCCCCAGACGTCGTCCAGCTCCTCGAGGTAGGGCGCGGTCTGGTGCTCACGGTCGTCTTCGCCCTTGGCGGCCTGCGGGGTACCGGCCAGTCCTGTCGCGGGCGGACCGGCCGCCGCACCCGGGCCGCGTGCGGGCGCGGCGGCCGGGCGGTTGGTGTGGGGGTCGTCGCCGGTGCCCGTCAACCCGCCAGGGCCGGGTGCAGGGGTGGCCGGGTTGCCTCCGGGGGAGAACGGTTTCGCGCCGACTCCGCCCACTCCTGCGGCCACACGTCCGCTCGTGCCTCCGCCGAAGCCGCGCGACGTGCCGCCCTTCGCCGCCTTCCCGGGGCTTCCGGGCACCCCGGGAAAGGAGTTCACGGGCGCGGCGGGCCGGTTCGTCAGCGGGACGCCGACCGGCGTGGTGGCCGGTGGAGCGGACGCGTGCGAGGGCGTCGTGACCGTGCCGGGGGTCGGACGGGAAGAGGTCTCGTGCGGTGGTGCCGCAGCGGAAGTGCCGGTCTGGTCGACGTCATGCGGCCCGGTCACAGCGGAAGCCCCTGGCTCGACGTAGCCGGGTTCGCCAGGAACGGACGCCGTGCGTCGGGGCGTGGTGATCTGCGCTTGTCGGACCTCGTCCCGCTCGACGGCGGCGGGCTCGACCACCCGCGTGGCGACCGATGGCGGCGGCACGAACTCGCCGAGCGAGTCCACCGCCGCGGACGCCCGGTCGCGGTAGCCGTTCATCACCGCGACGGCCAGGCGTTTGGCCTCCTGCGCCCGCGCTTCCTGGAAGTCCTGGTCGGTCTGGCCGCCGACGAGGTGCGTGAATCCGGCGGGGACGCCCCAGAAGTCGTCGTTGGCGGTCGAGGTGACCTCGACCGGCTCCGGCATCCTGCCCTTCGCGTCCACGTAGGACAGGGCCTGCGACTCCAAAGACGCGCGGGTGACGATCGCGGCGGTGCGGGCGTCGTCGGCCCACTGCACCAAGGGTGCGTTGCCGCTGGTGAACCGTTCCCCGGCCGCGCCCTGCCACACCGCGCCGGACTCGCGGATCGCCGTCTCCAGCTCGCTGCGGGCGGTCTTCATCACGTCGAGGAACTCTGTCCAGGCGTCGTCCACGGTCTGGGCCGCCGGGTAGCCGGGACCTCCGTGGATCTTCTCGTACAGCTGCCGGTGCGACTGCGCGTCGAAGTTGTGGTTCCCGATGCTCCCGTCCGTCCGACGTCTGCCCAAGTCGTGCTCCCAGGTCCCCATTGCCGCCCCCTCACTTCAGCAGGTTCTCCATGGCCGCCTCCGCCAACTTCCGCGCCCCGTCGCAGGGCGCGGGGAAGCGGTCCTCGTACGTGGGCAGCACCGAGAACGTCGCGGCCAGGTACTGCCTTTCGGAGGTGTCCACCATCACGTCGCAGCGGCCTTCGTCGTTCGGCAAGGTCACCGTGATGGCGGGGAAGTCCACCACCGGGTCGGTCGCCGCCGCCCTGCCTGCCCTCTTGCCGTCCGTCCACGCGGAGATGCCCTCGACGGTCACGGGAACGAGATGGCTGCTGGCCCCGACGACCGTCCACGAGCAGCCCTTGGTCCGGTAGAAGGTGCTGTCCACGAGTCGTCCCGCCTTGTCGATCCGCAACGCGGGCAGTTGCTCATCGGTCAGCAGACCGCAGGGTTCTGCGCCGCGGAGCTCGATCTCGCGCGGGCGCTCCGGAGGTGGGGCCGAGGTCGTGGACGGTGAAGTGCCGGGAAACGCGCCCGCGCCACTCGCCGGGCGTGGCACACCGGCGGTGGTGTTGCACCCGGCGACGAGGACGACGACCGCCGCCACGCAGAGAACAGGACTGACTTCCGCTATTCGAGGCCTCATCGGTCGGCTACCCCGTGGATCTTGCGGATCACATCGGTGTTGCCGTCCTCGACAAGTCCGTAGGTCCTTGCCGCCGCGAGGAGTTGCTCGATGTTGGCGTCCAGTTCGGCGAGGAACTTCTCGGTGACGTCGAGTGCGACTGACGAATGGTCGGTGAACACGCCGGCGGCGTCCCCGGAGACCTCGTCATCGGCGAGTGGTCGCCCTCGGAGGGAATTTCCCTGTGCCTGCAGGAAATCCGACACGGAGTTGCGCACAGCCTCGTAGGTCGCCATGAGGTCCAACACCTTCTCCGGTTCCACCTGCATGCTCGTCGTTGGCGGTGCAGGAGGTCCTGCTGATCCGCTGACGCGCTGATACGGCATGGCGCCCTTCCCCCTTATGAGAATGGCTCACATATACGTCCAGGACGTGACTGTGCGCATAAGGTTCTCATGCGTGGCGGCCCGGCGGTCCGCACTTCGCGTGCGCCCCCTGATCGGCTCAGGCGGTTACGCACCGTTCGGGGGTTCACCCGTGTGAAGTAAACGCTATTAGGCGAAATTGGCGTTCCGGCTGCTTCCACGTAGACCAGGGTTACGGCATCCGGGCTGCTGGGCCGCTCGATCCTTCTTACTCCGAGTGTGATTCGATCATCGCGGTCGAAGCTCTCGATTTCGGTGCAGTGACTCGGGCGGGTGAACTGTCAACTGTCAGGACCTCGCGGGCTCCGATCGGGTACCGGCCGGTTGAGCGCACAATTGTTCGAAACTCGGTCGATATTCCATCTGATCGTGTATCCGGAGTCGTCACCGGTTGGTGCGGTTCAGGCGGCGGGGTCGGGTGGCCAGACAGGGGTAAGCACTGCGCCCCGACCGTCGCACGACGGCCGGGGCGCAGGGGACTGGGGATCAGGCAGGCACGGAGGCGACGCCGGGCGCCAGGAAGCGCTTGCCCGTCACCTTCTCCGAGATGCCCGAACGGTCCAGGTAGGGGGTGATGCCACCCAGCCAGAACGGCCAGCCGGCGCCCAGGATCATGCACAGGTCGATGTCCTGCGCCTCCGCCACCACGCCCTCGTCGAGCATGATCCGGATCTCCTCGGCCAACGCCTCCAGCGCACGCGCGAAGACCTCGTCACCGGTCAGCGGCTTGTCGCCGAACGACCACAAGGCCCGCACCTCGGGGTCGACGCTCTGCTTGCCCGACGAATCCCACTGGTACACGGCGGTCTTGCCGGCGGCGACGAACGCCTTCATGTTCTCCGACACGCCGAACCGGTCGGGGAAGGCGGCGTTCATCGTCTCCGCCACGTGCAGCGCGACGGCGGGGCCGACGAGCTGCAGCAGGATCAGCGGCGACATCGGCAGGCCCAGCGGCTCGGTGGCCTTGTCCGCCACCTCGAACGGCGTGCCCTCGTCGATCGACTTCACGACCTCGCCCATGAACCGGGTCAGCAGCCGGTTCACCACGAACGCCGGGGCGTCCTTCACCAGCACGGACGACTTCTTCAGCTGCTTGCCCACCGCGAACGCGGTCGCCAGCGTCGCGTCGTCGGTCTGCCCGGCGCGCACGATCTCCAGCAGCGGCATGATCGCGACCGGGTTGAAGAAGTGGAAGCCCACGACCCGCTCGGGGTGCTTGAGGCCCGACGCCATCTCGGTGATCGACAGCGACGACGTGTTGGTAGCCAGCACCGCCTCCGCCGAGACGAACTCCTCGACCTCGGCGAACACCTTCTGCTTCACGCCCAGGTCCTCGAACACGGCCTCGATGACGAAGTCCGCGTCCGAGAACGCCGCCTTGTCCAACGAGCCGCTCACCAGGGCCTTGAGCCGGTTCGCCTTGTCCGCCGACACACGGCCCTTGCCGAGCAGCTTGTCGATCTCGCCGTGGACGTACCCGACACCCTTGTCCACGCGCGCCTGGTCGATGTCGGTGAGCACCACCGGCACCTCCAGCCGCCGCGCGAACAGCAGCGCCATCTGCGACGCCATCAGGCCCGCGCCGACGATGCCGACCTTGGTGACCTTGCGCGCCAACGACTTGTCCGGCGCGCCTGCCGGCCGCTTGGCCCGCTTCTGCACCAGGTTGAACGAGTACAGCCCGGCCCGCAGCTCGTCGCTCATCACGACGTCCGCCAGCGCCTCGGTCTCCGCCGCGTACCCGGCGTCCAAGTCGTTGGCACGGGCCAGTTCCAGCAGCTCCAACGCCTTCAGCGCACCCGGCGCCGCGCCCTTGGTCCTGCCCTCGACGATCGCCCGAGCCCGCGCCACGGCGGCGTCCCAGCCCGCACCGCGGTCGATCTCACGACGAGCGGGCACGACGTCGCCGCGCACCACGGAGGCCAGCCACAGCAGCGACTGCTCCAGGTAGTCCGCCGAGTCGAACAGCACGTCCGCGATGCCCAGGTCGAGCGCCTGCTTCGGGTTGAGCATCTTGTTCTGGTTCAACGCGTTCTCGAAGATCACGCTGACCGCGTCGTTCGCGCCGATCAGGTTCGGCAGCAGCTGCGTGCCGCCCCAGCCCGGGAACAGGCCGAGGAACACCTCGGGCAGCGCGATGGCCGCCGCGTTGGACGCCAGCGTCCGGTAGTGGCACGACAGCGCCAGCTCCAGGCCGCCACCCATCACCGCGCCGTTGAGGAACGCGAAGGTCGGCACGGACGACTCGGTGAACTTGCGGAACACGTCGTGGCCGAGCTGGCCGATCGTCACGGCCTGCGAGCGCTCGGACGCGCCCTCCACGGCCGTCAGGTCCGCGCCGACGGCGAAGACGAACGGCTTGCCGGTGACCGCGATCGCCGCCGGGTTCGCCGCCGCGGCCTCGTCGAACGCCGCGCTCAGGCTCACCAGCGACTGCGGGCCGAACGTGGACGGCCGGGTGTGGTCGTGGCCGTTGTCGATGGTGATGAGGGCGACCTTGCCGTCGACACCCGGCACGGAGACCAGCCGGGTGCGGGCGTGGGTCACGACCTCGTCGGGGAACAGGGCCTTGGCCTCGTCAGCGGTCAACGCGGTCACTTGTTCTCCCCATTCCAGTGCGGGTTCTCCCAGATGACAGTCCCGCCCATGCCGATGCCGATGCACATGGTGGTGATGCCGTAGCGCACGTCGGGGCGCTCGGCGAACTGCCGTGACAGCTGGGTCATCAGGCGCACGCCCGAGGACGCCAGCGGGTGGCCGGTGGCGATCGCGCCGCCCCACTGGTTGACCCGCGGGTCGTCGTCGGCGATGCCGAAGTGGTCGAGGAAGGCGAGCACCTGCACCGCGAACGCCTCGTTGATCTCGAACAGGCCGATGTCCTCGATGGACAGGCCCGCGCGCTGCAACGCCTTCTCGGTGGCCGGCACCGGGCCGACGCCCATGACCTCGGGCTCGACGCCCATGAACGAGTAGCCGACCAGGCGCATGCCGACCGGCAGGCCGAGCTCGCGCGCGGTCTCCTCCTCGGCCAGGATGCAGCCGGTCGCGCCGTCGTTCAGGCCGGCCGCGTTGCCCGCGGTGACCCGGCCGTGCGGGCGGAACGGCGTCTTCAGCTTGGCCAGGTCCTCGACCGTGGTGCCCGGGCGGGGCGGCTCGTCGGCGGTGGCCAGGCCCCAGCCGTTCTCCGTCGAACGGGTCGCGACCGGCACCAGCTCCGGTCCGATCTTGCCGTTCTTCACCGCGTCGGCGTACTTGGCCTGCGACGCCGCCGCGTACGCGTCCGTGCGCTCCTTGGTGATGTGCGGGAACCGGTCGTGCAGGTTCTCCGCCGTCGAGCCCATGACGAGCGCGGACGGGTCCACGATCTTGTCCGACAGGAACCGCGGGTTGGGGTCGACGCCCTCGCCCATCGGGTGGTGGCCCATGTGCTCCACGCCGCCCGCGATCACGACGTCGTACGCGCCGAACGCGATGCCGCTGGCGGACGTCGTCACGGCCGTCATCGCGCCCGCGCACATGCGGTCGATGGCGTAGCCGGGCACCGACTTGGGCAGGCCCGCGAGCAGCGCGGCGGTGCGGCCGATGGTCAGGCCCTGGTCGCCGATCTGCGTGGTGGCGGCGATGGCCACCTCGTCGACCCGCTCCGGCGGCAGCCCGGGGTGGCGGCGCAGCAGCTCGCGGATCACCTTGACGACCAGGTCGTCGGCACGGGTCTCCGCGAAGATTCCCTTGGGGCCGGCCTTGCCGAACGGCGTGCGCACGCCGTCCACGAAGACCACGTTCCGAACGCGTGCCGGCGCTACTGGTGCGGCCACGGCGTCTCCTCCGCTTGTGGTGACGATTCGCCCGAGCGGTCGGGCGCGACTCCTACCGATCGGTAACACAACTCTAGCCCCTGTTACTGGCCGGTAACCACCGTGGTCGCCCTGTCGGGTCGGTCACAGAACGCCCGGATGGCCAGGAACAGCCCGAACCCGAACGGGGACAGGACGATCGTCAGCACCAGCAGCGGGCCCATGAGCAGCGGGTGCAGCCCCAGGCGGCGGCCCTCCCGGTGCATCCACGCGCCGATCAGCAGGTCCCACGCGATCACCTGCGCCCAGACCGCCGAGGCGCCCCACGCGGTGGCCAGGAACTCCCTCAGCGTGTCCAGGTTCGGACTGCTCATCGTCGCCCACAACTCGGGCAGGTGCGCGGCGACCAGGACGGTGTAGACGACCAGCGGGGGCACCGCGATCAACGGGGACGAGACGATCCGGTTCGTGACGGCGGAGGTCGGGGCGAAGATCATCAGGCCCCAGAACGGGACGGTGAGCCAGAACGTGATCTGGAAGAGGAACCCGGTCATGCGTGCACGACCTCCTTCTGGTCGTCGGTCGTGTCGGTCGTCCGCAGGGTCCTCGCGATCACCGCGGCGGTCCAGGTCACCACGGCCAGCGCGCCCAGCGCGGTGAGCAGGTCGGGGCGCAGCAGCGGCTGCCCGCGCAGCGCCTGCCACGTGACCAGGGCCATCAGGCCCGCGTAGCCGGTGGTCAGGCCCCAGGCGAGCTTCGGGGTCGCGCGCCGGCCGAATGCGGCCACGGCCAGCGGGACGACCTGCAGGGCGTGGATGCCGACGAAGTGCGGCACGCGGAGGTCGCCGCCCTCGGTGCTCCAGCCCGTCAACGGCATGTAGGGGCCGCCGTCGCGCACGCCGACGCTGTGCGCGCCCACGATGCCCGCGGCGACGTCCTCGTCGTCGGCCCGGCCGGTCATGAGGGTGCCGAGGCCGAGGCCGACGAGGGCGAGGAGCAGGCCGAGCCGGATGGAGAGCCCGGTCGCGCGGTCGCGGAACCTGGTGAACAGCAAGGTCACGGCGATCACCGCGTGCATGATCCAGAGCGTCAGGATGCTGTAGGTCATGATGTCCCACAGCAGTTCGTCGAACGGGGTGCCGACGTTGAAGTGGCTCCGGGCGCCCCGCAGAACCTGGCCCACGATGATCGCCATCTCGGCGGCGGAGGCGAGCGCGATGACCGTACCGGCCCACCAGCCGACCCGGCGGAACCTCGTGACGAGGGTGAGCATCCACGCCAGCGTGACGGCGTAGAGGCCGAGGGAGACGGCGAACTTGAACGGCTTGAACCAGATCGGTGACCCCACCAGGATCCGGTCGTCGACGACCAGGCCGACCAGGGAGACGGCCGTCGTGGCGGCCATCAGCAGGGAGAAGAGCATCAGCGGCAGGTGCCAACGCAGGGCGCGGGACATGGATGCCTCCTAGAATGGATAGCGGCACTTTCTACTATCGGATAGTTACAGTATCCATACTGAGGATCGTCTCAGGAAGGGGCCGTGCCGGATGCGCATCGCCGAGTTGAGCCGTCGCAGCGGCGTGCCCGTGCCGACGATCAAGTTCTACCTGCGGGAAGGGCTGCTCCCGGCCGGTGAGCTGACCAGTCCCAACCAGGCCAGGTACTCCGACGGGCACCTGCACCGGCTGCGGCTCGTGCGGGCGATGGTGGAGTTGGGAGGGCTGTCGATCGCGGCCGTGAGGGAGGTGCTCGGGGCGTTGGACGACCCGGAGAAGTCCCTGCACAAGGCGATGGGCACGATCTCGGCCGCGGTGGCGCCGGCGGACCTGGGCAGCGAGGACGAGGTCGCGCACGAGCAGGTCGAGGCGTTCCTGGAGCGGCAGGGGTGGGTGTGCCGACCCACGTCGTACGCGTACAAGGCGCTGGTGGGGGTGCTGGCGACGGCGCGCGAGGTCGGGCACGAGCGGTTCGCGGACCTGCTCGACGGGTTCGCCGCCGCCGCCCGGCCGTTGGCCGAGGCCGATCTGGGTTACGTGCTGGGCGCGAGGTCCACGGACGAGTCGTTGGAGGCCGTCGTCGTGGGGACCGTGCTGGGTGACGCCGCCATGGCGGCGGTGCGCGCGCTGGCCCGCCGTGAGCTGTCCGGCACCCTCCAGGCCACCGAAACCCCCACCCAACCGTGCCAGGACACCTGACCCACCCCGCGTGTCGAACCTCCGGGTCCCGCGTGTCCCACGTTCAGGACCACCGTGTCCCACGTTCGCGTACCCCGAGTTCAACGTTCAGGACACGGGCTGGTTGTTCTGAACGTTGAACTCGGGGTACGCGAACGTAGGACACGCGGGATCTGAGCGTTCGACTCGCGGGACCTGAGCGTTCGACTCGCGGGGGTTAGGGCTCGGGAGGTGGGGTCAGGGCCTCGGAGAGGACGTCGGCGGTCAGGGCGATCTGCCAGGTGCGGGCACCGCCGTCGCGCAGGGCCGCGGCCACGCCCTCGGGCGAGACGTCCGCCGGCGGCTGCCAGCACGTGCGCCGCACGAGGTCGGGCAGCAGCAGGTTCTCCACCGGCAGGGTGTTCGCCTCGGCCACCGCCGTCAGGGCGGTCCTGGCGGCTGCCAGGCGTGCCGCCGCGACCGGGTCCTTGTCCGCCCAGCGGTTGGCCGGCGGTGGGCCGTCGTGCTGCTGTGACGGCTCCGGCAACTCGTTGCGGGGCAGTGCGGCGGCACGTTGCAAAGCGCCGAGCCACACGCCGACCATGCGCCGTTGCGCACGTCCGCGGAACACGGGCAGCGCCAACAGCGCCGCCTCGTCGGAGGGGTTCTTCACCGCGGCGTCGACCAGCGCGGCGTCCGGCAGCACCCGACCCGGCGCGATGTCGCGCTCACGGGCCAGCGCGTCACGCGCCTCCCACAACGCCCGCACCGCGGCCAGCTGCCGGGGACTGCGGATCCGGTGGATGCCCGACGTGCGCCGCCACGGTTCGGCGCGCGGACGCGGCAGGGGCGCCGTGCGGGCCGCCTCGAACTCCTCGAGCGCCCACTCCAGCTTCCCCTGCCGCTTGAGCTCCTGCTCGAGCACGTCACGCAGCTCGACCAGCAGTTCGACGTCGAGGGCGGCGTAGTTCAGCCAATCGGCGGGAAGGGGGCGGCGCGACCAGTCGGCCGCGCCGTGCCCCTTCTCCAACCGGTAGCCCAACAACCGCTCGACGAGCGTGCCCAGCGCCACCCGTTCGAAGCCGGCCAGCCTGCCCGCCAGCTCGGTGTCGAACAACACGCTCGGACGCAGTCCGAGTTCGGCGAGGCACGGCAGGTCTTGCGACGCCGCGTGCAACACCCACTCGGTCCCGTCCAGCGCCTCGACCAGCGGATCGAGCCGACCGCCGAGGGCGATCGGGTCGACCAGCACGGTCCCGGCGCCTTCCCGGCGCAGTTGCACCAGGTAAGCGCGTTGCGAGTAGCGGTATCCCGAGGCTCGCTCGGTGTCCACCGCAACCGGACCCGTCGCTCCGGCGAGCGCGTCAGCGGCACGCCGGAGCGACGGTGCGTCGGCGACGACAGGCGGAACGCCGTCAGCGGGTTCCACCAGCGGCACCGGATCAGCACCGGTTGGTTCGGTTGGCTCGTCGGAGGGTACGTCCACGGCGGAAGACCCTACGACGAACGCACCACTCGCGGGTGTGTTCGGCCGGTTCAGTGTGCCGACCTGCTCAGCGGATCACGCCGGCACGCATGGCCAGCGCCACCATCTGAGCCCGATCCCCGGTGCCCAGCTTGCGTCCGATCCGCGACAGGTGAGACTTCACCGTGAGCGCGGAAAGGCTGAGCGCCTCGCCGATTTCCTTGTTGCTCTGGCCATCGGCGACCAGCTGGAGGACCTCGACCTCACGCGCGGAAAGCTCCCGCGGCGTGTTGTCGGTGCCCGGCACCCTCGTGCCCGCGGCGAGCACGGGCGCGACGCTCGGGTCTGCGTAGACGCCGCCGTCGAGGACCCTGCGCACCCCGTCGGTGACCACCATCGGCGAGGCGGACTTCAGCAGGTACGCCTGAGCGCCTGCCTGGAAGGCCGACCTGACCGCGTAGGGGTCGTCGGAGGACGCGAGGACCACGATGCGGGGCCAGCCCTGGGCACGGAGTTCCGTGACCAGGTCGATGCCGGTGCCATCCGGCAGACCCAGATCGAGGATCGCGAGGTCGCACGGTCCGGTAGCGAGTGCCCGCGCCCGAGCCTCCGCAACCGAAGCCGCCTCATGCACTGTCCCGGCTCCCATCTGGGTGAGCCGAGCCGATATCGCCTCCCTCAGCAGTGGGTGGTCGTCGACCACCAGCACTGAAAAAAGCTCCTCCCGCGGGTGCGGGACCATGTTCGCCGGCAACGTGCCGGCTGGCGTGGTACGAACGGCCTGACCTAAGCCGACGGCAGCCACGTCACTACCTCCCTGGAGTCGGTCGTGCCCCCCGACCGGCACCGGGACTTTCGTCCAATCAGCCGCGCCACTGATCGACCGAAAGTGGTGTCGTCTGGGGCAGCGTAGCCGCCCAAGCGGGTCTACGGGACGATCAATCGGGTATCTATCCCGAATGAGTTGTCACTGATGGCCCCCGTTGTCACACGATCGGCTGACAACTCGATCGGGCACGTAACGCGAGCGGTTCTCACGACGACATCAAGGAGTTGCGGGTGGCGAGCACCACAGGTCGAGGCCGGGCCGAGGAACTGCTGGCCCGGGTGCCCTTGGTCGACGGGCACAACGACCTGCCGTGGGCGCTGCGCGTGCTGGCCGCCGAGGGCGAATTCGGTGAAAAGTCAACAGCCGGTGATCCGGCCTCGGCCGTCTCGATCGTCGACCTGACGGTACGCCGGCCCGCCCTCCAGACCGATCTGGTCCGGGCGCGCGACGGCCGGTTGGGCATGCAGTTCTGGTCCGTCTGGGTGCCCTGCCAACTGGCGGGTGACGCAGCCGTCACGGCCGTGCTGGAGCAGGTCGAGCTGGTGCACGACCTCGCCGCGCGCTACCCCGACCACCTGCGCATCGCGACCACCGCCGACGAGGCTGAACGGGCCTTCCGGGACGGGCGGATAGCCTCCCTGATCGGCGCGGAGGGCGGACACAGCGTCAACGGCTCGCTCGGCGTGCTCCGCGCGTTGCGGCGGCTCGGCGTGCGGTACATGACGCTCACCCACAACGAGAACACGACGTGGGCGGACGCGGCGACGGACAAGCCCGTGCACGGCGGGCTGACCGACTTCGGGCGCGACGTGGTGCGCGAGATGAACCGCATCGGGATGCTGGTCGACCTGTCGCACGTCGCGCCGTCCACCATGCGGGACGCCCTGGAGGTCTCGACGCGGCCGGTGATCTTCAGCCACTCGTCGTGCCGCGCCGTCGCCGACCACCCCCGCAACGTGCCGGACGACGTGCTGGCGCGGCTGCGGGACAACGACGGGGTGTGCATGGTGACGTTCGTGCCGCAGTTCCTGTCGCAGGCCTACGTCGACTGGGACGCCCGGCTCCGGGACGCGATGGAGGCGGCGGGGGAGAACCACAACGACCTCGACGCCCGCAACCGGTTCGCGGACGCGTGGCCGGCCGCCGGTCCGACACCGCGCGTGACGATGGACGACGTCCTCGCCCACTTGGATCACGCCCGTGAGGTGGCCGGCATCGACCACATCGGCCTGGGCGGCGACTACGACGGGACGCGCAGCCTGCCGGAGGGCATGGAGGACGTCTCCTGCTACCCGGACCTGATCGGCGCCCTGCTGGACCGGGGGTGGAGCGAGGACGACTGCGCCAAGCTCGCCGGTCTCAACGCGCTGCGCGTGCTCCGCGCCAACGACTGACCCGCCTCGCTGCCTGACCCGCGTCGCTGCCTGACGCGCCTCGCTGCGCAGGGGTCCCCGCCCGGGGGACCCCTGTCCTTAATTCTGCCGGCCGGCACCGACGGATTCGGGCAGCCGGACGGTGCCTGTGGACAACCGGTGTTGCCGCCGGCGTCAGCGCAAGGTCGACACACCGACCGGGGGCAGGCCCACGGCGGTGGCCATGACGTCGTAGAAAGCCGTGCCGTGCGCCGCCAGGTCGGCGGTGCGGGCGGTCCAGGAGGCGCGCAGTTCCAGGTCGTCCGTGCGGGCCGGGCCCGCGATGTCGCCGAACCTGGCCGACGACGTCTGCGTGACGGTCCCGCCCAGCGCCAGGAACTCCGCCCCGGCCACCTCCAGCGCCTCCACCAGCCACGACCAGCCGACCTCGGGCAGCAGCGGGTCGGCGGCCAGTTCCGCGTCCAGCTCCACCCGCACGTAGGCGACCAGCCGGAACACGCCCGACCACGCCTCGACCCCGTCCGGGTCGTGCAGCAGCACGAGCCGTCCCGAGGACAGCTCGTCGGCGGGCCCGGTCACCTCCGCGGTCAACGCGAAGGCCCAAGGCGCAAGCCGTTGCGGCGGGCGCACCTCGGTCAACTCCAGTTCGGGTCGGGTTCGCACCGACCGGAGCGTCGCCACCGCCCGCTGGAACAGTTCGGGCTCCGTCACACCACGGACTGTAGGCCCCTAAACCTCGGAACGTGAGCGCGGCACGCCGTGCCTGAAGACGCCGCCCGAAGACGTCCACCGCCCAGCCCGTGGGAGCATGGAGAGCGAGATGAACGACATCACCGAAGCCCCGTTGCTCGTCGCCGCGCGCGGCGGCAGGCCGTCACGCACCCCGGTCTGGTTCATGCGCCAGGCGGGCCGCTCCCTGCCGGAGTACCGCGAGCTGCGCGAAGGCACCGCGATGCTGGACGCCTGCATGGACCCGGAGATGGTCTGCGAGATCACCCTCCAGCCCGTGCGCCGCCACGACGTGGACGGCGCGATCCTGTTCTCCGACATCGTCGTGCCGCTCAAGGCCGCCGGCGTCGACCTGGACATCGTGCCGGGCACCGGTCCGGTGGTGGCCAAGCCGATCTCGACCCAGTCCGACGTCAGTGCCATCCCCGAGCTGCACGAGGAGCAGGTGCGCCCGGTGGCCGACGCGATCGGGCTGCTCAACGCCGAGCTCGGGAACGTGCCGCTGATCGGCTTCGCCGGCGCGCCGTTCACCCTGGCCTCGTACCTGGTCGAAGGCGGCCCGAGCAAGAACCACGAGCGCACCAAGGCGCTCATGCACGGCGACCCGCACCTGTGGCACGCGTTGCTGGACCGGCTGGCGGGCATCACCGCCGAGTTCCTGCGGGTGCAGGTGCGCGCGGGCGTGAAGGCGGTCCAGCTGTTCGACTCCTGGGCGGGCGCGCTGTCCGAGCGCGACTACCGCGAGTTCGTCCTGCCGCACTCGGCGAGGGTGCTCCAGAGCGTCAGCGGCGTGCCGCGCATCCACTTCGGCGTCGGCACGGGCGAGCTGCTGCCCGCGATGCGCGAGGCGGGCGCGGACGTGGTCGGCGTCGACTGGCGCACGCCGCTGGACGTGGCGGTCGAGCGGTTGGTGCGGGCCGCGCCGGACCTGCCGAAGCCGGTGGTCCAGGGCAACCTCGACCCCGCGCTGCTGTTCGCGGGCCTGCCGGCGCTGGAACGCGAGATCGAGCGGATCAAGCGCGAGGGCCGGGCCGCCGCCGGGCACATCTTCAACCTCGGCCACGGCGTGCTGCCCGACACCGACCCGGACGTGATCACCCGGGCCGTCGAGCTGGTGCACCGAGCCGCATGAGAGCGCCGCGAGTGGCGGTGGTCGGGGGCGGGATCTCCGGCCTCGCCGCCGCGCACCGGCTGCGCCACCTGCTCGGTCCCCGGGCCGAGATCACCGTGGTCGAGCAGTCCGACCGGCTCGGCGGCAAGCTGCGCACCGCCGAGGTCGGCGGGCGCGCCTACGACGTGGGCGCGGAGGCGTTCCTGCACCGCCGCCCCGAGGCCACCGGGCTGGTCGCCGAACTGGGCTTGGCCGACCAGCTGGTGCACCCGGCGAAGGTCGCCGCGAGCATCCACGCCGCCGGCGACACCCGGCCCATCCCCGCGCACACCCTGATGGGTGTCCCCGCGTCGGTCGACGCCGTGCGCCAGGTGTTGTCGCACGAGGGCCTGCGCCGGGTCGCCGCCGAACCCGACCTGCCGCCGATCCGGCTGGACGGCGCGGACGTCTCCGTCGGCGCGCTGCTGCGCGAGCGGTTCGGCCCCGAGGTCGGCGACCGCCTGGTCGGGCCGCTGCTCGGCGGGGTCTACGCAGGCCGCATTGACGTCCTCGGGCTGCGCGCGACCATGCCGCAGCTCGCCCGCGCGCTCGACTCGGGCGTCGGTTCGCTGCTCGCCGCCGCCGCGACCACGATTCCCGCGCCACCCCTGCCGGGGGTCGCCCGACCGCCGGTCTTCGGCACGCTGCGCGACGGCCTGTCGACGATGGTCGATCGTCTGGCGGAGGCGGCCGAGGTCAGGCTCGGCCTGCCGGTGCGCGCCCTGATCCGCCGCGAGCACGGGTGGCGGCTGGAGATCGGCTCCGCCGCCGCGCCGCAGCACTTGGACGTGGACGGTGTGGTGCTCGCCGTGCCCGCGCCCGCCGCGCGCAAGCTGCTCGCCGACGTCGCGCCCGCCGCGGCCCGCCGTTACGCCGAGGTCGAGCTGGCGTCGATGGCGGTGGTGGCGCTGGCCCTGCCTCCCGGCACCGAGCTGCCCGAGCGGTCCGGCGTGCTGCTGGCCGAGGACGAGCGGGCAGCCAGAAGCGAGCGGGCACCGGACGGCGTGCCGTTCACCGCGAAGGCGTTCACCTTCTCCAGCCGCAAGTGGGCGCACCTGGCCGGCGAGCCGGTGCTGGTGCGCGGCAGCGTCGGCAGGCACGGTGAGGCGCACCTGTTGCAGCGCGACGACGACGAGCTGATCGCGGCCGTCCGGCACGACCTGCGCGAGCTGACCGGCGTCACGGCCCAGCCGATCGACGCCGTGGTCACCCGCTGGGGCGGCGGCCTGCCGCAGTACGGCGTCGGCCACCTGGACGTCGTCGGGGGCATCGAGGACGCGGTCGGCCCGGTGCCCGGCCTGGCCGTGGCGGGCGCCACGCTGCACGGCGTCGGCATCCCCGCGTGCATCGCGACCGGGGACGCCGCCGCCGCGCGTGTCGCCGCTCACGTGCTGCCCCACGCCGGCTGAGTGAGAGGATTGGGCCATGGCCCGCCTGAACTACAACGAACTCAACGACACCATCCGCTACACCATGTGGTCGGTCTTCCGGGTGGAGCCCGGTCGCCTGCCCGACGACCGCGGTCCGGCGGCCTCCGAGGCGCAGGAGTACCTGGACGGCCTGGAGGCCAAGGGCGTCGTGGTGCGCGGCGTGTACGACGTGGCGGGCCTGCGCGCGGACGCCGACTACATGATCTGGTGGCACGCCGAGGAGATCGAGCAGGTCCAGCAGGC
The DNA here is from genome assembly GCF_040639675.1 of Actinosynnema sp. NPDC023794. Classification (NCBI taxonomy): domain Bacteria; kingdom Bacillati; phylum Actinomycetota; class Actinomycetes; order Pseudonocardiales; family Pseudonocardiaceae; genus Actinosynnema; species Actinosynnema sp. NPDC023794. The sequence continues at coordinate 33,439 of NZ_JBFAFR010000031.1, forward strand.
CTACAGCGGGTTCCGCCGCACCGCGGTCGGCCGCGTGTCCACCCCGGTGTGGAGCCAGGTCGCGCTGCACCGGCCCGCCGAGTTCAACCGCAGCCACATCCCGGCGTTCCTGGCGGGCGAGGAAGCCCGCAAGTACGTGTGCGTGTACCCGTTCGTGCGGTCCTACGAGTGGTACCTGCTGCCGGAGGAGGACCGCCGCCGCATGCTCGCCGACCACGGCAAGGAGGCGCGGGACTACCCGGACGTGCGGGCGAACACGGTCGCGTCGTTCGCGCTGGGCGACTACGAGTGGATGCTGGCGTTCGAGGCCGACGAGCTGCACCGCATCGTCGACCTCATGCGGCACCTGCGCGGCACGGAGGCGCGGCGCCACGTGCGCGAGGAGATCCCGTTCTACACCGGCACCCGGGTGCCGGCCGCCGAGCTGGTCACGAACCTGCCGTAAGGGCGGCGACGACGCGCTTGGCGTGGGCGCTGCCGACGTGCGCGCCGAACGTGCCGAGCACGATCCACGAGCCGTCCCGGAACACCAGGCCGAACCGTCCCCGCGCGATCAGCCGGGGACGGCGCCTGGCCGCCGCCACGACGTCGCGCGGCATCGCCCAGGCCGCGGTCATCCGGTCGTCGGCGTTGACCAGGACGACGACCCGCTGCGACGTCACGGCGAAGAAGCTGTGCCCGGTGACGACCGCTTCGAGCTGCCTGGCCAGTGACCCGACCGGGCCGTAGCACGTGCGCCCGCCGATCCAGCTCTCCGGGAAGTCGCCCGGCAGGTCGAGCGACGGCGACGCGAACGCCACCCCGCCGACGCCGGCCAACGCCTTGCCGACCCAGCCCTTCGGCTCCGGCACGGCCCGGTTCACCCGGTCGGCGACCCGACCCGCCGGCGTGGTCCAGAAGTCCGGTTCGGCCCCGCCGCGCGCGCCGTAGGCCACGCCGACGGACGTGATCGCGAGCAGGGCCTCACCGGGGGCCAACGCGCGCCGCGCGTCGTCCCCCCACACCTCGAGGTCGTCGACCAGCGGCATCAGTCGTCGTCGGTGGCGTAGTCGTAGACGTCCTTGCCCATGTTGAACAGGCCGCCCGCCGGTCCGCCCGGCACCGATTCGCCCAGCGCCTGGCCCAGCGGGATGCGCACCGGCGCGGTGTAGATCGACTTGGCCACGCCGAGCGCGATGCCTTCCTTGCTGAACGTGCCCGCGGCCTTCTTCAGCGCCTTGATCGCCTTCAGGCCCGCCTTGTACGCCTTGGCGGCGTCGGCCAGCTTGCGCAGCATGTTCGAGAGCTTCATCAGCAGGTCGGCCAGCTTCTTCACGATCTTGAAGACCTTGCCGAGGGTGGCCGCGGCCTTGGCGGCGGCCGCGGCGGCGCCGGCGGCCAGCGACGCGCCGAAGCTGACCACCGAGAGCGCGAGGCTCACCAGCAGGTCGGTCACCAGCATCATGATCAGGTCGATGACGAGGTCGATGATCAGGTTCGCCGAGTCGACGCAGCCCTTGGCTGCCTCGACCAGCATCCCGGACGTGTCCTGCACGTTCTGGGCGAGCTGGTCGATCTGCTCCTCGATCTCGGTCAGCCTGCCGTTGAACTTGTCCGCGGCCGGGCCCTGCCACACGCCGCTGACGGCCTGCCGCGCGCTCGCCTCGTCCGACACGATCGCGCGGATGTCGGTGGCGGCCTTCTCCCACGCGTCGGCCGCGCGGATCAGGTCGTCCGGATCGCCCGCGACCCAGTCGATGGCTTCCAGGAACGGGTTGAGCAGCGGCCGGATGATGCCCTGGATCGGGCCGGGGCAGCCGTTCAGGAAAGTCTCGATCTTGTTGTTGACCTCGACGGTCGTGCTGGGACTCATCCGCCCACCTTCGGAATCGTCAGCCCTTCGAGGCCTTGGACGATGTCTGTGAGGATCTCTCCGATTCCGCCGTCGACGCCCTGGTAGTCCTCGGCGGTGTCGCGCACCGATTCGGCGATGTCGCGCATGGCCTCGGCGCATTCCTTGAGATCGTTCATGGTCGAGGTCACGCGCTCTTCGTACGAGGCGTAGACGTCACCGCTGGACGGCATCTTGCCGAACGACTCGCGGCCGACCTTGGCAGCCTCCAGAGCGGCCATGACCTGGTCGAACCGGTCTCCCCGGCGGACCGACGTGCCCGCGAACTCCAGGATGCCGTCGAGCTTGACGTCGAACTTCGCCGTCATCGCGCCACCTCCCCGATATCGAACCCTCGGACGGTCGCGATCACGCTCTGGTTCCACCGGATCGCGAATTGCGCCGCCGTTCGGTGCACTAGCCTGCGGCAGACAGTAGTACAGCGGATCGAGGGCGCGATGCGAGAAGATCTCGAACAGAAGCTGGCGCGGATCACCGAACTCGCCGAGCAGAAGCAGCAGCAGGCAGGCGAACTGCAGGGGCAGCTGGCCGGGCTGCGGGTGACCAGGAAGTCCGGTGACGGGTTGCTGACCGCGACCGTGACCGCGAACGGCCAACTGGTCGACCTGCGCATCGACGACCGGGCCCTGCGCAACGGCCGCGAGCTGGCGGCGAACCTGCTGAACCTGGTGTTCCAGGCGTCGGCGGAGGCGTCGCAGCAGGTGCGCGCGCTGGCCGCGCCGCTGTTGGAGGACAGCTCGATCGACCCGTCCGAGCTGGGTCTCGGCCCGACGCCGCCGGTCGTGCCGGGTGCGCCGGGGATGCCCGGACCTGGTGGGCCCGGACCCGGTGGGCCCGGTCCCGGCGGGCCGGGACCTGGTGGGCCGCAGCAGTACGAGCAGCCGCCCCAGACGTTCCAGCAGCCGGTGCGGAACTACCCGCAGCCGCCGCCTCCGCCGCAGCCGTTCCAGCAGCAGCCGCCGCCACCCGCGCGCCGCCCGCCGGTGGACGACGACCCGGACGAGGGCGGCTCGATCTTCCGCAAGGACACGTGGTGACACGGGCGGAGGGACGCCCGAACCCGGACGCCCCTCCGCGCCGGTCCGCGGTTACCGGGTGAGCCGGTAAGCCCGGATCACCGAGTGCTCGAAGGTGTTGCCCGAGCTGTCGGAGCCCTTGGCGCGCAAGGACGCGAAGCCCGCCCGGTCGGCGTTGCGCACGAGTGCCGCGCCACCGACGACAGGGACCTTGGACCACGTCTTGCCGTCGTCGAACGAGACGTCGACCTCGACCTTGCGGACCCGGCCGTTGTCGGCGCCCTGCTGCTGCTGCACGGTCAGCGGGATGCGCAGCAGGCGTCCGGCGGGCGTGCCGCCGCTCGCGTCGAGCTCGGGCGTGAACCGCACCACCGAGATCGGCAGCTTGCGGAGCTCACCGGCGGGCACGGTGTCCGAGCGGAACGTCCACGCGCCGGTGACCCGCGAGCTCAGGTCGGAGATGCCCGGCGCCCGGACGAAGTCGACCTCCGCGCGGTAGTCCGCCGCGCCACCGGGCACGGTGAACTGCCTGCTCGGCTCGCCGACCTCGCCGATTTTGGTCCCGTCGCGGTAGAGCGCGGTGCGCGCGGTCTCGTAGGCGGACCCGCCCAGGTTGTTCGCGCCGTCGTTGAGCAGCGGCACCTGCACGAGGATGTGGTCGCCGATCCGGGAGAGGTACTCGAAGCGCGACACGGGCAGGCCGGGGCCGTAGACCGGGAAGTTGAAGCTCTCCCGGCCGCGCTCGCCGGGCCGGTAGGCGCGGTCGGGCGACTGGTAGTCCGCGACGAAGTCGAACTCGCCTTGGAGCTGGGCGAACCGCCAGATCCACTTGAGGTCGGCGGTGGCGACGTAGTCGATCGCGGTGCTGCCCGGCTTCACCGGGAACAGCACGGACCAGCCACCGGAGCCGCCCGGACCGACGGCGCTGCCGCCGTGGATGAACTCGTCGGCGGCGGGGCCGGGGCCGAACTTCGTCCGGACCTCGGCCAGCTCGCGCTTCGCGGGCGCGCGGACGAACCCGGTGGGCACCCGGCCGTGCTCGATCCACGCGAACCGGTAGGCGACGTGCGCGCCGTCGACCGGCTTGCCCTCGTACTGGGTGCCGATCATGACTTCGAGCTGGTCGACGGGCAGTGCCGGGCCGCTGTGGGCGACCGTCAGGTGCTCCGGGAACCCGTCGAAGAACGCCACGCCGAACCCCGTCCGCCGGTCACCGACCGTGCGGTCGAAGCCGAGGTCGCCGATCATCGCCACGGCGTCCGGGTCGGGCGGTGTGACCTTCATGGGTTTGGCGGCGCGGGCGTCGAACGTGAGGGTGACGTTCCCGGTGACCGTCAGCGAGGGCTGCGGCAGCACGGCGATCCGGCCGTCCGCCACGTCACCGGTGACCACCGTGGCGGACACCATGTACTCGCCCTTGGGCAGGCGGGTGGTCACGGTGTTGTCGGTGTCCTCCAGGAACGTGAACGTGTCGTTGTCCACGCCCATCAGGGTGCCGGTGTACCTGCTGGGCGCTTGGCCGTCGGCGTCGAGGAACGTCGTGGTGACGTCGTAGCTCTCGACCTCGCGGTTGACGGCCACCGGCGTGCGCAGGACGTCACCGGCGATGACCGTGCCGGAGAACGCGCCGTCGACCGTGCCGACCTTGGTGTCGGCGGTGACGGTCACCTTGGCCTCACCACCCGCGGGCACGGTGACGGTGGCCGGTGCGACGGTGAACATGCCCGCGGGCGCGGGCTTGCCGTCCGGGCCCTTGGCGTCGACCGACACCGGGAAGGTGACCGGCGCGGCGCCGCTGTTGCGGTAGGTCAGCTCCTTGGCGACCGGCGTGTCGTCGGTGTGCGGCCACTGCTGGACGCCCATGGACAGGCTGAGGGGGTCGGTCGTCACCGAGGCGGTGATGGCCTTGGCCAGGTCGACCCGGCCCGCGCCCTGGTCGAACGCGGTCAGCGCCGGGTTGTGCTCGGCCGACGCCATGAGCGCGGCCTTGATCTGCGCGCCGGTCCAGTCGGGGTGCTGCTGGGCGATCAACGCCGCCGCGCCCGCGACGTGCGGCGTGGCCATGGAAGTGCCGGACAGCGCCACGTGGTTCTCGTCCACGGGAGTGCCGATGCTGCCGGTGGCGGCCTTCGCCGCGACGATGTCCACGCCCGGCGCGGTGATGTCGGGCTTGACCGCGCCGTCGCCGACGCGGGGGCCGCGGCTGGAGAAGTACGCGATGGTGTCGTCGCGCTCGACCGCGCCCACGGTGAGCGCGGCGTCCGCGCTGCCCGGCGAGCCGACGGTGCCGGGACGGCCCGAGTTGCCCGCGGCGATCACGAAGAGCGTGCCGCTCTGGGCGGACAGCGTGTTCACGGCCTCTTCCAGCGGGTCCAGGGCCGGTGAGTCGTTGCCGCCCAGGCTCAGGTTGACCACGTCGGCGCCCTGGTCGACGGCCCACTGCATGCCGCCGAGGATCCACGACTCGGCGCAGCCCTGGAGGATGCACACCTTGCCGTCGAGGATCTGCGCGTCCGGCGCGACACCCCGGTACTCGGCCCCGGAGCTGGCGATGGTCGCGGCGACGTGCGTGCCGTGGCCGTCGACGTCGGTGGCGTCGGGGTCCTCGGTGAAGTTCTGCTCCGCGACCTCCTTGCCCGTCAGGTCGGGGTGCGCGCCGTCGACGCCGCCGTCGAGGACCGCGACCTTGACGCCCTTGCCGGTGTGCCCGGCCTGCCACGCCGTCGGCGCGCCGATCTGGGCGGTGGAGCGGTCGAGGCTGGGCTTGCGGATGCCGTCGAGCCAGATCTTCCGCACGCCCGGGTCGTTCACCAGGGCGTGGAACGTCGTGCCGGTCTCGGCTTTCGCCGTGGTCGCGGCGACCGAGCCCACGGTCGGCAGCGCTCGGGTGACGTGGACGCCGCCCGCACGCGGCTGGTCCCCGGTGATGATCAGCGGCAGGGTGTCGCGGCGCGCGTCGTCGTAGCCGGCCTCGACCAGCCCGGTCACGTCGAACAGGCGCGGGTCCAGCTTGCCCTCGGCCACCGCCGCGGCGGCGTCGGCTGGCACCACGTGCAGGTTGCCGTCCCGGTGGAACGTGTGGAAGACGACCCGCTCGCGGCCGGGGCCGGCCTGGAGCGAGCCGGACGTGGGTCCGTTGAGCAGGACTCTGTCGCCCGTGATGAGGGTGACGGTCACCGGCGTGTGCCCGGCAGGCCGGTCGTGCCGCTCCGGTGTCGCGGCGGCAACCCCCGTTGCCGTGCCTGCCGTGAGCCCGGCGGCGAAGACGGTGGCCGCCCACCCGGCCCCGAGCCTTCGTGATCTCGACGTCAACGCAGATACCTCCCGAATCTGGTTGTCGCGCTGCGGAAACGCGCGCAGTCGGAAGGCGCCGCCGGCCCACGGTGGCGGCGGAGCACCGGATCAGTCGAAGCCCCCCAACGACTTCGACGCTATCCACCCGTCAGGGTGAAGGCAGCGTCTCTTGGTGGGAAGTTCACCACCCGGACGGGGCAACGGGCGGTCACTCGGCGTCGGTGAAGCGGGAGAGGGGACATCCGATCGGGCGAATGTCCCCTCTCGTCACGCGATCCCGCTCAGCCGACCCGGTAGGCCCGGATCACGGTCTGCTCGAACGTGTTGCCGTTGCGATCGGCGCCCTTCACGCGCAGCGAGGCGTGCCCGGCCGTGGCGGGGTTGCGCACGAAGGCGGTGCGCCCGACCACCGCCGCCGACGTCCACGACTTGCCGTCGTCGAACGACACCTCGACGGCGACCCGGTCGACCCGGCCGTTGGCCGCGCCCCGCTGCTGCTCGACCACGAGCGGCACCCGCAGCACCCGGCCGGCGGGCGCGACGCCGTTCGCGTCGAGCGCGGGGGTGAACCGGACCACGGTCAACGGCAGCGGCGCGAACCGGTCGCCCGGCACGGTGTCCGAGCGGAACGTCCACGCACCGCTCACCGCCGTCGAGAACTTCGAGACACCCGGCGCGCGCACGGCTTCCGCCTCGACGCGGAAGTCGGCCGCACCCGGTGGCACGGTGAACCGACCGAGGGCCGGCTCGCTCGACACACCGACCACGACACCGTCGCGCAGCAACGTGGTCCGGCCCGACGACGTCGCCGACCGGCCGGCGTTGCCCTCCCGGTCGCCGAACAGCGGCAGCGAGAAGCCGACCACGTCGCCCGCCCGTGCCAGGTACGGGGCCGGGCTCGCGGGCATGGCCGGCCCGAACACCGGGTCGTTGAACCGCTGGTGGTAGGTGCGTCCCGACTGGTGGGTGCGCAACGGCGACTCGAACCGCGCCTCGATCGCGCCCGCCCCGAACTGCGCGAGCGACCACACCCACTCGACGCCCGACGGTGTGGAGGCGTAGTCGAGGGACCTGCCCGGCGCGGTCACCGCCGCCTCGACGCCGAGACCGCCCAACCCGCCCGGCAGCACGGGGAAGCCGACGAAGCGGTGCTCCTTGCCCGCCGGGCCGGCGGCGAACTCCGACCGCACCTCGGCCAGTTCCCGCTTGGTCGGCGCGCGGACCAGGCCGGTGGGCGCCTTGCCGTGTTCCGCCCACGCCAACCGGTACGTCACCGGCGTCGTGCCGACCGGCGTGCCGGCGGCCTGCGTGCTCACCATCACGGTCACGTCCGAGGCGGGCAGCTCGGGGCCGAGGTGCCCGATCGACACGCTGTCGCCGAACCCGCCCGGGACCCCCGTGCCGACGGCCGTGACCAGCTCGCCGTCCCGGCTGCGGGTGATCATCAGGTCGCCGAACTCGGGCGTCGCCCTCGGGTCGGGGAACGTGATGGAGATCGGTTTCGCCTTGCGCGCGTCCACGGTGACCGAGGTGGTGTCGCGGCCGACGCGCAGGCTCGGCAGCGGCAGCACGGCGGTCTTGGCGCCGTCGGTCAGCACCTCGGTCACGACCAGGTACTCGCCGACGGGCAGCCGGGTGGTGGCCTTGCCGCCGGCGCCGCCCGGGAAGAGGGCCTTGTCGTTGTCCAAGCCGATGATGAACGCGAAGTAGTCGACCGCGGGCCTGCCCTCCGCGTCGATGAAGTCGAACGTGACGTCGTAGCTCTCGACCTCGCGGTTCACGCCGACCGGCACGCGCAGCTCGACGCCGCCGCCGGAGGTGACGACCGTGCCGCTGTACGCGCCGTCGACGGTCGCCGCCTTGGTGTCGGCGGTCACGGTGGCCTTTGCCTCGCCACCCGCGGGCACGGTGACCTTGGCGGGGCTGATCGTGAACACGCCGGCCGGCACGGGCGCGTTGCCGGGGCCCTTGGCGTCGATCGTGAGGTCGAGCGTGACCGGCTGCGTGCCGGTGTTGCGGAGGGTGAACTCCTCGCTGGTGGCGACGTCGTCGTCGTGCGGCCACGCCTGCACGCCGAGCGCGAGCGACGGCGGGTCGGCGGTCACCGTGGTGGTGATGGCCTTGACGAGGTCGACGCGGCCGGCGCCCTGGTCGAACGCGGTGAGCGCCGGGTTGTTCTTGGCCGAGGCCATCAGTGCGGCCTTGATCTGCGCGCCGGTCCAGTCGGGGTGCTGCTGGGCGATCAACGCCGCGGCGCCCGCCACGTGGGGCGTGGCCATGGACGTGCCCGACAGGGCGACGTGCCCGTCTCCCACCGGTGTGCCGATCCGGCCGGTGCTGGACTTGGCCGCGACGATGTCCACGCCCGGCGCGGTGATGTCCGGCCTCGGCGCGCCGTCGCCGACGCGGGGACCGCGGCTGGAGAAGTCCGCGATGCCGTCGTCCCGCTCGACCGCGCCGACGGCGAGCGCCGCGTCCGCGCTGGCCGGCGAGCTCAGCGTCTCGGGGCGGCCGGAGTTGCCCGCGGCGACCACGAACAGCGCGCCGGTCCGCGCCGAGAGGGTCTCGACGGCCTGCTCCAGCGGGTCGACGTCCGGGGTGTCCGTGCCGCCGAGGCTCATGTTGATCACGTCGGCGCCCTGGTCGGCGGCCCACTGCATGCCGTCGACGATCCAGGACTCGAAGCAGTTCAGCGAGCACACCTTGCCGTCGAGGATCTGCGCGTCGGGCGCGACACCCCGGTACTTCCCGCCGGCGGCGACGGTCGCGGCGACATGCGTGCCGTGGCCGATCAGGTCGCTGTTGTCGGGGTCTTCGGTGAAGTTGCGCTCGACGACCTCGCGGCCCACCAGGTCGGGGTGCGTCTGGTCCACACCGCTGTCGAGCACGGCGACCTTCACGCCCTTGCCGGTGTACCCGGCCTGCCACGCCGTCGGCGCGCCGATCTGGGCGACCGAGCGGTCGAGGCTGGGCTTGCGGATGCCGTCCAGCCAGATCTTCTTCACGCCCGGGTCGTCCACCAGGCCCCGGAACGCCGCGGCGGCCTCGGACTTCGCGGTGCGCGCGGCCACCGAACCGATGGTGGGCAGCGCGCGGGTGACCTGGACGCCGCCGGTGCGCGGCTGGTCGCCGGTGATGATCAGCGGCACGGTGTCGCGGCGCGCGTCGTCGTAGCCCGCGTCCACGAGCCCGGTGACGTCGAACAGGCGCAGGTCCAGCTTGCCGTCGGCGAGCGGCCGGGCGACGTCGCGAGGGATGACGTGCAAGCGGCCGTCACGCAGGAACCGGTGGAACGTGATGCCGCCGCGGTCCGGGCCCGGCGTGACCGTCAGGAGCGTGGTGCCGGCGACGACGACCCGGTCGCCGGTGATCAGGGTGACGGTGTGCCGGTCGTCGCCGGCGCGGTCCGGTGGTGGTGCGGGTGACGCGACGGCCGTCGCGTTGCCGGCGGCCAGTCCGACCGCCAGCAACGCGGCCCCCCAAGCGACACCGCGCCTTCGTGCTCTCGGATTCAACGCAGATACCTCCCGAATCTGGTTGAGCGCGCTGTGGAACGCGCTTGCGGGAGGCGAGGTGAACGTGCGGTGATCCGAATGGACGCCCCCCGACCTTTCCGACGCTATCCAGTCGGGGGAGCGGATTCAGCGGCCCAACGCGGTGCTTGCGGGCGGCCGAGCAGCCCAACGGGCGTTGCTCGCCGGGAGGGGCGCCCGCCGGTCGCGGACGCCCCTCCCGGGCTCGATCAGGCGATCTTGTAAGCCCTGATCACGGTGTGCTCCAGGGCGTTGCCGTCGCTGTCGGTCGCCTTCACCCGCACCGAGCCGTAACCGGCCGCGTTCGGGTTCGCGATGGTGGCGACGCCTCCCGCCACCGGCGCCGCGGTCCACGTCGCGCCGTCGTCGAACGACACCTCGACGTCGATCCGGCCGATCGTGCCGTTGACCACCCCGTCCTGCTGTTGCACGGTCAGCGGCACCCTCAGGGCCTGCCCCTTCGGCGCCGCGCCGCCGGCGTCCAGCTCCGGCGTGAACCGCACCACCGACAGCGGCAGCGGCACGTACCGGTCGTTCGCCGCCGTGTCCGAGCGGAACGTCCACGCGGCGCTCACCTTCGTGGCGAACTCCGACGTGCCGGTCGCCCGCACCGCGTCGGTCTCCACCCGGTAGGCCGCCGCGCCCGCGGGCACCTCGAACAGCCCGTTCGCCGCGTACGGCGTCTCGCCGACCTTCGTCCCGTCGCGCAGCAACGTGGTCCGGGCCGACGACACCGCCGCGTTGCCGCCGTTACCCGCCCGGTCGGTGAACAGCGGCACCGCGAAGCTGATCTCGTTGCCGCTGCGCGCCAGGTACGGCGAGCGCGACTCGGGCAGCGCGGGGGAGAACACCGGGTCGTTGAACCGCTCGTCGTGCGTGCCGCCGCGCTGGTAGGTGCGCTCCGGCGAGGTCAACGTCGCCTCGACCGCGCCCTCCGCGCCGAACTGCAGGAAGCCCCACGACCACGCCAGGTCGGTGGTGACCCGGTTGATCGCCTCACCGGGCGAGGCCACGTCCGGCAGCCACGCCCAGCCGCCGACACCGCCCGCCGTGATCGGGTTGCCGCCGTGCCCGAACTCGCGGCCCGCCGGCCCGGGGCCGAACTTCGTCCGCACCTCGGCCAGCTCGGTCGCGGCCACGTCCTTCACGAACCCGACCGGCATCTTCCCCTGCTGCGTCCAGGCGAACCGGTAGGTCACGGGCTTGTCGCCGACGGGCGTGCCGCGGAACTGCGCGCCCAGCAACGCGGTCAACTCGCCCGCCGCCAGCTCCGGTCCGACGTGCGCGATGGACACGTTCGGGCCGAAACCGCCGAGGAACGCCGTGCTCACGCTGGCCTGCCGATCGCCGTGCTCGCGCACCATCGTGACGTCGCCCAACGCCTCCGCCGCGCCCGCGTCCGGTGCGGTGATCTTCAACGGCTTGGCCGTGCGCGCGTCGAGCGTCACCGTGGCGTTCGCGGTGACGCTCAGCCCGGGCCGGGGCAGCAGCGCCAGCCGCGTGTCGTCGGTCTGCACGTCGGAGTTGGTGAAGTACTCGCCCTTGGGCAGTCGCAGCGTGAACGAGCCGTCCGCGTCGTAGGGGAAGGCGAACGTGCCGTTGCTCAGGCCGATGATCGACGTGTAGTAGTCGACCGCGGGCGCGCCCGCGTCGTCCACGAAGTCGAACCGGACGTCGTAGCTCTCCACCTCGCGGTTCACGCTGAGCGCGGTGCGCAGCGGCGCCGGACCGCCGGTCGCCACCACCGAGCCCACGTACAGGCCGTCCCGCGTGCCGAGCCGGGTGTCGGCCGTGACCGAGGCGGTCGCCTCGCCGCCCGCCGGCACGGTCACCTTCGCCGGCGACACACCGACCAGGCCCGCGGGCGCGGCGCCGCCTTCGGGCCCCTTGACCTCGGTGGCCAGCGACAAAGTGATCGGCGCCGTGCCGTCGTTGCGGTAGGTCACGGTCTTGGTGATCGGGGTGTCGTCGTTGTGCGGCCACGTCTGCAGGCCCATGGCGAGGCTCGCGGGCTCGGCGGTGACCGAGGTCGTGATGGCCTTGGCCAGGTCGACCCGGCCCGCGCCCTGGTCGAACGCCGTGAGCGCCGGGTTGTTCTTCGCCGACGCCACCAGCGCCGCCTTGAGCTGCGCGCCCGTCCAGTCCGGGTGCTGCTGCGCGAGGACCGCCGCCGCGCCGGCGACGTGCGGCGTCGCCATCGACGTGCCCGACATGGACACGTACCCGTCGCCGACCGGTGTGCCGACCGTGCCGCTGCTCGACTTCGCGGCGACGATGTCCACGCCCGGGGCGGTGATGTCGGGCTTGACCGCGCCGTCGCCGACGCGCGGGCCGCGGCTGGAGAACGGCGCGATGCCGTCATGCCGGTCCACCGCGCCCACCGTCAGCGCGGCGTCGGCGCTGCCGGGCGAGCTGATCGTCTCGGGGCGGGAGTTGTTGCCCGCCGCGACCACGAACAGCACACCGGTCTGCGCGGACAGCGTGTTCACGGCTTCTTCCAGCGGGTCCACCTCGTTGGTGTCGCCGCCGCCGATGCTGAGGTTCACGATGTCCGCGCCCTGCTCGGCCGCCCACTGCATGCCCGCCACGATCGCCGACTCCTGGCAGCCCGCGAGCACGCACACCTTGCCGTCCAGCAGGTCCGCGTCCGGCGCGACGCCCGTGTACTTCGCGCCCGAGCTCGCGATCGTCGCGGCGACGTGCGTGCCGTGCCCGACGCCGTCGGTGTTGTCCGGGTCGTCGGTGAAGTTGCGCTCCGCGACCTCGTGGCCGACGAGGTCCGGGTGGTCCTGGTCGACGCCGGTGTCCAGCACGGCCACCCGCACGCCCTTGCCGGTGTGCCCGGCCTGCCACGCGGTCGGCGCGCCGATCTGCGCGGTGGAGCGGTCCAGGCTCGGTTGGCGCAACCCGTCCAACCACACCTTGCGCACGCTCGCCCTCGACACGAGCGTGCGCCAGGTGTCCGCAGCCTCGGACTTGACCACCTGCGCGGCGTACGAACCGACCGCGGGCAGCGGGTGGCCGACGCGCAGACCGGCCGTCGCCGGCTCCTGCTCGCCGGTCACGATCAGGGGCAGGGTGTCGCGGCTGCCGTCGTCGTAGCCGGCCTCGACCAGCCCCGTGACGTCGAACAGCCTCGGGTCCAGCCTGCCCTGCGAGACGGCTTTCGCCGCGTCGCGCGGCACGACGTGCAGGCGCCCGTCCCGCCGGTAGCTGTGGAACACCGTGCGTTCTCGTCCGGATGCGGCGACCAGGGCGCTGACCTCGTCGTCGAGGAGCACGACCTTGTCGCCCGTGATCAGCGTGACTTCGCGGTGCTCGCCAGTCGTCGGCGGGGCGTCCTCCGCGCCCGACACCCCCGGACCGCTCGCCGTGAGGCCGGCCGCGACGAGCACGGCCCCCCAGGTCATGCCACGGATGCGTTTGCTCTTCAACTTGTCTCGAACCTCCCGGTGAGTGCCGCGCATGGCGGGTACGCGGCCGGAAGGGCTGGCTACCCGCGGTGGCGGCGGATGTACCGGGAGCGACGTTGCCCTTGACGCCACCGACGCTAGAGGGTTCGGGAAAGGCTGACAGCCGCTGATTGGTCGGTACGTTCTTGACCAATTCAGCCGAGTAAACGGTTACCTACCGTTCGGTAATAGAGCCGTCGGCACCAACTGAGATACCTGCCTGTGGCCCCTCCGCTGGGCAATGCGGACCGTTGGGGTAGACCATTTCGGGGGTCAGCGTGATATTCCGGTCGACCACGGAAGAGCCGGATTGGTCCAGCAGTCGCAGGGTCACCGCGACCGGTTTCGCGGGCAGCTGGGGGAGATCGGCGAATCCGTGCTTCCCTCCCGTCGGCTCGGAACGCGCGCCGCACGAGTCGTCCGGGGAAGTGCCGGTGCAGGTCGTCTCGGCGACCCGGCTCGACGGGTGCAGCTCCAGGGCGGGGGTTGCACAGGAGCCGTCCCAGCAAACCTCGATCGTCGCGGAAACCACATCGGGGTGCTCCACGTTCACGGTCACTCCGACGAGGGCGCCCATCAGCGTGCACGCCACCCCGTCGCCCACGTCGCCCGCACCGCACGCGGTGGCCAGTAACAACACGCCCAGGGGCAAAGTCCGTCTCCACATGCCCCTCGGACGGAACGCGCGGGTGCTCAGGTTGCGCGCCGCCACCAACGCTTCTTCTTCGGCGGCTGGAGCTCGCCCCGGGCGGTCGCCCACTCGGCGAAGCGGGCGGCGTCCTCGCGGAAGCGCGTGCCGACCTCTTTGGGGTGCTCCTTGGCGTAGGCGTCGAACAGGGGGCGGAACCGGTCGCCCAGCTCGACGGCGACCTCGGGCCGGAGCATTTCCACGATCCCGCGTCGCTTGGTGAGCAGCGCGCGTTTCTCGATGCGCACCCGTTCCGCGTCGAACCCCTCGGGCACGTCGCCGTCGGCCAGGAGCGCCCGCAGCAGCTCGGCCTGCGCCGCGGCCAACCGGTCCCGCTGGGGCCGGGTCACCCCAGCACCGCCCGGATCGCGGCCAGCTCGCCGGCCAGTTCGGCGTCGGCGGGGTAGTCGTCGTCGCGTTCGAGCAGGACGCCGGGCGGGTCGACGCGGGCGCGCAGCTGGGCGAGGACGTCCAGCACCTCGGGCAGCACGGCGTGGGCGTGCGTGTCGTGGTAGACGCCGTGGTGCTCCTCGCCACCCGCGACGTGCACGTAGGCGAGGCGTTCCAGCGGGATCTCGTCCAGGAAGCGGGCGACGTCGGTGCCGAGGTTGCGGGCGTTGGCGTAGAGGTTGGCGACGTCGACCAGGAGGTGGCAGTCGGTGCGGTCGACCAGTTCGGCGAGGAACTGGCCCTCGGTCAGCTCGCCGTCCGGCCAGTCGAGGAGCGCGGCGACGTTCTCCAGGGCCAGGGGCACCGGCAGGTCCTGCTGCGCGGCCTTGACGTTGGCGACGAGCACGTCGAGCGCGTCGCGGGTGCGGGGGAGCGGCATGAGGTGGCCGGAGTCGAGGCCGCCCGCGCGCACGAAGCAGACGTGGTCGCTGACCAGCGGGGCGTCGAGCGCCTCGGCCAGCGCGCCGAGGTGCGCGACCCGTTGAGCGTCAACGGGTTCCGCGCCGCCGAGCGAGAGGGAGACCGCGTGCGGCAGCACGGGAACGCCTCGTTCCCGCAGGAGGAGGACGGACTCCGGCAGGTGCCCGACGTGCAGGTTCTCCGCGACGACCTCCACGAAGTCGACGCCGGGCAGGCGTTCGACGGTGAGGTCGATCTCCGGCCGCCATCCGATGCCGACACCCAGCTTCTCCACGAGCCATCTGCCCTTCGTCGTCTTCGGTGAGCCGATCAGTCGCCGCCGCCACCGCCGCCGCAGCCGCCACCGCCGCCGCACGACGAGCCGCCGCTGTCGGAGCTGCTGCTGCTCCCGCCACAACTGCTGCTGGAACAACTGCCGCAGCCACCGCTGCACGACGCACCGCCACCACCGTCGGACCCGCTCCCGCGTGACCGCCGTCGAAGCGTCGCCGCCGCGGCCGGTGCGATGCCCAGCACCTCCCACACGTGGTGGCGCTCGACCTTGCCCAGCAACCCGTAGCAGGCGACCAGGGCGATCCGGTTCGGCGACACGGCGACCGCCCTCAGCCGCTGCACCGCCTGCCGCCCGCCGGCGGTCAGCGGACGACCCGCCCGCCCGAGCACGGCCGTCAGCACGATCCCGCCGAACACCGCGCCCAGCGCCACCTCGAACGGCAGCTCCAGCGCGATCGTCGCCACGATCGCGCCCACCGCCGCGGCGATCAGCAGCCGGCGCGTCCGCCGCGCCACCTGTCGCCGCCCGGGTGGCGTGACCAGGCCCCGGTCGACCAGGTGCGGCCGCAGCGACTGAGCTTCGGCGCTCTTGGCCGTCGCGGTGATCACGTCACCGAGGGAGCGCGGCACCGAGCGCAGCACGTACGCCTGCAACGGGCTCCAGCCGTGACCCGGCCGTCCGACCGCCGAGACCAAGCCCTCGCGCGAGATCCGCACGGCGCCCGCCTCGACCAGCGACACCACCGCGACCTCGGCCGCCCGGCCCGGACCGCCGACCAGGAAGCCCTGCTCCTCCAGCCCCGGCTCAGGCGTCGAACCCGCCGTACCCGCCGAAGTCGGCGTCCACCGAGTCGCCACCGTCATCCCCCTCCAACCACTGCGCGGCCAACCACCCACCGGCGAACCACCCGCCTGCCACCAGCCACCCGTTGCGCCGCTGCCAGCGTTGCGGTTCGACCACCACGGCGCGCCTGCGCCGCGGGAGTGGTGCCTGTGACGTCTCCGCGGGTGCGATCGGTTCCGCCCGTTCGCCGTCGAACACCGCCGTCTCCGCCCGTGCCGACCCCTTGCGCGGCACGGGCGGTCCGGCGGTGCGCGACGTCGTGCGGACCAGGCCGTAGCGGGCGGTCACCTCGGCCGGGTCGACCGGTGCGAGGCCCGCCGTGGCCTCCTCGTACGCCCGCGCGCCCGTCCTGGTCAGGACGGGCGGCGGACCCAACAGCAGCAGGACGCCGAGCAGGCCTGCGACCGACAGCGCGGTGACCGTCACCCACCCACCCGGACCTGCGAACGCGGCAACCACCACGAGCGCCGCCACCGGCACGACCGCCAGCACCGCCCGGGTCAACCGCCGCCGCGGCGACACCAGCAGGCCGCCCGCGACCAGGCGTTGCCCGATCTGCCGGGCGGGACCGCTGGTGGCCGCGCCGACCACGAGCTCGTCCAGGTCACGCGGCTGCGCGAGCCGGGCGAGCACGACCGACTGCAACGCGGTGGCCGGCTGCTCCTCGCCGGGCACCGCAGCGGCCACCGAACCGGACACCCGCGCCCGGTTCTCGGCCACCAACCCCGCCAACGCCACCTCGACCGCCCGCACCGGGCCACCACCGAGGTAGCCGATCTCCTCGAACGACAGCGGCCGATCGGGCACGGCGCCGGCGACCCGCTTCCACCGCAGGCCCACCACCACCGCGGCGAGGAGCGCCGGGCCGTACCACCACAGGAACGTCATGGCCGCCACCCTAGGAGCCGTCAGGCCGAAGCCGGCCGTGGTCACGGAAGCGTGAGAACCCCGTCAGCCCCCGCCTCCGCCACCACCACAGCCACCCCCGCCGCCACCACAGCTGCTGCCACTGCCGGCGGAGCAACCGCCGCCGCCGCACGTGCTGACGCCGCTCGTCGCGCTGTACGTGCCTCTCGCGCGGCCCGTGGTCGTCCGAGCGCGCGGACGTGCCGCAGCGCGGATCGTGATGCTCGGGTGGCTGCTGAAACCGTTGAGAGCGACCAGCTCGGCGGCGTTCGCCGAGCTGGTCCCTCCCCACCCCCCGGTGATCTCGCCTGCGCGAGCCTTCGCCACCGCGTCACGACCCTTCGCGGTGCGCGTTCGCGGAGCCGCTTGGAGCAGCCCCCAGATCAGCAAGCCCGTCAGCACGAGCTGCAACGTCAGGATCCACACGGACCCGCCGACCACCTGCTCGGTGATCCAGCGCGCGACACCGACGACGAACACCAGCGCCACCGGCACGACACCCGTCCGCAACCGCCTCTTCGCCACGTCCGGCGCGACCAGGTAGTCCTGTTCGGCCAGCCGGCGGCCCACCTCGCGCGGCGCGTCCTTCTCCGACACCGACGTGATGAGCAGCGACAACGTCCGGTAGCGGTAGCGCTTGGCGTCGGCGATCACGGCCTGGTCGACCGGGTGGTCGGCGACGGGCGAGCCGACGAGGCGCACGGCCCCGTTGCGCGCGGGCGCCAGGGCGCCCGAGTCGATGAGCGACGCGACCGACGTCTCGACCACTCGACGTGGCCCGCCGGTCAGGTAGGCGATGTCCAGCAACCCGAGCGCACCCGCGGGGGCGTCTCCCCGCGTCCCCCGCAGGCGCACTCGGACGAAGATCGCGAAGACCACCGACACGGCCAGCGCGATCCAGTACAGCTCAAGGAATTCCGGGCCTGAAAGCCCCCACGGTCGCTCCACGGTCCACCCCCTGTGGGCCTCGGTGGAACCAGGTCCACCAGCTAGGAGGCAATCGTGTGCGCCAGGCCACACTCCAGCAAGAGGGCTTTAGCAAGCCTTAGGGTTGGACGTTCGACGGTGGTCCGTCAGGAGGACGACGCGCCGTCCACGCCGCCGGAGCCTTCGCCGTCAGTGCCCTTGAAGATGCGCATGATTCCTCCTGGAGTGGATCAGTCATCATTCGGAGTAGCGCCTTCAGTCTGCTCGACCACCGGTGGTTTCGACCAGACGCAAACTCACCGAGTTGATGCAGTAGCGCTGATCCGTTGGCGTGTCGTAGCCCTCACCCTCGAAGACGTGCCCCAAGTGGCTGTGGCATGTGGCGCACAACACCTCCGTTCGGACCATGCCGTGCGCGCGGTCCTCGCGCAGGATGATCGCGTCACCGGCCAGCGGCGAGAAGAACGACGGCCAGCCGCAGTGCGAGTCGAACTTCGTGTCGCTGCGGAAGAGCTCCGCGCCGCACGCCCGGCACTCGTAGACGCCCTCGGTCTTGGTGTCCGTGTACTCGCCGACCCAGGCCGGCTCGGTGCCCGCGTCGCGCAGCACCGCGTACTCCTTGGGGGTCAGGATCTCCCGCCACTCCAGCTCCGAGTGGACCACCTTCGGGGTGGCGCCGACGACAGGTTCCATACCTCCACGTTAGTCGAAACCGCGGCGTCCGAGACGTCGGCGGGAGTCAGTAGAAGAACACCCAGATGAGGGTGCCCAGGTAGTACCAGACGCTGATCAGCACACCCAGGAGGATGAGGCCGACCACGACGACCGCGGTGAGCCTGCGCAGGCCGCCCGCCCGGTTCGCCGAGTCCGCGAAGTGCCCGACGCCCGCGACCGTGCCCTCGATGGTGAAGCTGGGCGGCTGCTGCTGCATCCGGCCGAGGTGCTCGGCGAACGCCCTCGTCTCGGGGTCGTCGGGGTCGAGACCGATCAGCTCGTCCTCGATGCTGCCCCGTGGGCGATCGTCAGGTGCGTCGGCGGCTCTGGCGCTGGCCATGGGACCCAGCGTAGCCGGCGTTTCAAGCCGCCGGGCGGCTCAGTTCGCCAGGACGGGTGACGGCCGGATCGCGCCGACCGGCCGGCCGTGGCCGAGCACGGGGACCGTGGCCAACTCGTCCGGCGCGTCCACTCCCAGCTTGCGCAACGCGGCGACCAGGACCACCGCCCTGGCGCGGCTGGCGCCGTCCGCGATCTTGCACGCCACGGCTTCGCCGGTCGGCAGGCCGATCGCGTAGACGCCCTCCGCGCCGTCCTTGGCCACCGCGCCCGGGATCGCCCGCATCAGCTTCGTGACGTCGCGGTCCGTGCCGCCGACCCACTCCGGGTGGGCGTTCATCGCCTGCGCGATCCGCTGCTCCGGGCCGTCCTGCGCGCGGGCCAGCTCGCGGAACGCCCTGGCGAGACCGCCGAGGCTGATGCCGAGCAACGGCGCGCCGCAGCCGTCGACGCCCTCCGCGCCGACGCGTTCGCCGGCCAGGTCCTCGAGGGTGTCGCGGATGGCCCGCTGGAGGGCGTGGGCCGGGTCGAGGTAGTCGTGGGTCGACCAAGCGTTGACGACGCAGGTCGCCAGCATGGCGGCGTGCTTGCCCGAGCAGTTCATGTACTTCGGCGCCTTGGCCCGGCCCGCGGTCAGGTGGGACCTGAGGGCGTCCTCGCCGATCGGCAGGTCGGGGGTGCACTGGAGGGCGGCCTCGGTCAGGCCGTGCGCGTGGAGGATGCGCTGGACGCCGTCGACGTGGAAGTCCTCGCCGGAGTGGCTGGCGCAGGCCAGGGCGAGGAGTTCGCCCTTCAGGTCGAGGCCGTGGCGGAGCATGGCCAGCGCCTGGATCGGCTTGTTGGACGAGCGCGGGTACGTGGTGTCGTGCGGGCGGCCGATGGACAGCGCTTCGCGGCCCGTGTGGTCGAGGGCGATGACGGAGCCGTGGTGCACGGACTCGAGGAAGTCGCCACGCCAGACCTCGGCGACCAGTTCGTGTGCCATGCGGTACCTCCACCCCGTGCGCTGTCCGCGCTGCCAACTGTCGACAGTTAACATCGTCGGTGACAGGCCGCGGGTCGCGCTAGGAGACGTTCGTGACATCTGGGGTGCTCCGAGTCTCCGGTGAGTTCCGCTCCCGTGGTGGGCCGGTTCGCTATATTGATCACTGTGTTGGTCAGGTGTCGCCACCGGCTGGAGCCCGACGCGGCTCAGCGGGCGATGCCGGCCGAGGTCACGTCGGTGGTCCGGGACAGGGCTCAGCGCGCCGACGACCCGGCGATCACCACCCCCGCCGCCGGACGGGCGGAGAGGCGGAACGACCGTGGAGCCGATGCGAGACCTTCTCCCGGGAAGGCGGTCGGTGGTGAAGCAGGACGCTCCCCGAACGCGGCCTAGCCACGAGGGGGTCCCCGGGGAGCAGGTCAAACCGCCCGTGCACCTGAGCTTGGCCGGTCAGGCCGTGGACGTGCTCCGCGAGCTGGTGCTGACCGGTGACATACCGCCCGGGGCGCGGGTCAACGAGGTCGAGCTGGCCCAGCGGCTGGGGATCTCGCGGGGGCCGCTGCGCGAGGCGATCCGGCACCTGGCGTCCGAGGGGCTGCTGGTGCTGGCGCCCCACCGGGGTGCTTCCGTGCCGATCGCGGACGAGGCCGACGTGCGGGCGCTGTTCGAGCTGCGGACCGCGCTGGAGTGCGCGGCGGTCGAGCTGGCGGCGTCACGGCGGACCGAGGCGGACGTCGTGCGGCTGCGCGCGGTCTGCGAGGAGTCGCGTCGGGCGTACTCGGCCGGTGAGCGCTTCCCGTACCGGTTGGACCTGGCGTTCCACCAGGCGTTGCTGGACGCGGCGCGCAGCCCCCGGATCGCCGAGCAGGTGCGGCTGGCGCAGCAGCGGGTGGTGCTGCTGCGCAGCGGCCTGCGGGACGACCCGCCGCACCAGCACGCGTCGCTGGACGACCACGACGCCCTGGTGGCCGCCATCGCCGCCACCGACCTGTCCCGCGCGTCCGACGTGATGCGCAAGCACCTGGCCCGCGTCTGCGCCCAGATGCTCACCAGCCTGGGCTGAGGGCCGGCCGTGGCCGGTGGGAACGCGCACCCGCCGGGGGCGTGTTTGGATCTTCGGCATGGCGCCCGACCTCGTCCACCCCCCGAAGGCCCGACCGGGTGATCGCATCGCGGTCCTGTCGCCGTCGTTCGCCGCCGCCGGCGCCTTTCCCGAGGTGCACGAGCAGGCGATGCGCCGGCTCACCGAGGTGACCGGTCTCGTCCCGGTCGAGTACCCGACGACGCGCGAGGTCGGGGCGACACCCGCGGCGCGCGCGGCGGACGTCAACGCCGCGTTCGCCGACCCGGAGATCCGCGGGATCCTCGCCGTCGTCGGCGGCGAGGACCAGATCACGGTGATCCCGCACCTGGTCGCCGACCTCGCTCGGACGGATCCCAAGCCGTTCCTGGGCACCAGCGACAACACCAACCTCCACCACTGGCTGTGGGCGAACGGCGTCGCGAGCTTCTACGGCGGCTCCTCCCAGGTCCACCTCGGCCCCGGACCCGCCGTGGACGACATCCACGCCCGGTCGCTGCGGGCGGCCCTGCTGACCGGTGAGCGGCTGGAGATCACCGATCCGGGGGAGTCGGAGGACGTCGGCGTCGACTGGGCCGACCCGCGCGCCCTGGACTCCTTCGGCGAACGGGGGGCGACGGAGCCCTGGAGTTGGCACGGCCCGGCCCGCTCGGTGACCGGCCGCGCCTGGGGCGGCTGCCTGGAGGTGATCGAGTGGATCCTGACCGCGGGCCGGTTCCCGTTCCCGCCGGGTGTTCTTCAGGGTGGCGTGCTCATCATCGAGACCTCCGAGGAACTCCTCCCGGCGCGCAACGTCGGCTGGATCGTCCGCTCGCTGGGCGAACGCGGCATCCTCGGCGCGGTGGACGCGGTCCTGGTGGCCCGGCCGCCGGTGTCCGATTTCACCCACCGGCCGCCCGCCCGGGACCGGTCACGGCTCCGCGCCGAGCAACGTGATGCGGTCGTCGAGGTGGTCAGCCGCTACCACCCCGAGGCTGTCGTCTGCGTCGGCGTTCCGTTCGGCCACACCAGGCCGCAATGGATCCTCCCCCACGGTGGGGCCATCACTGTCGACGGCGTCGAACGCCGGATCTTCGCCGACTACGCGTGACAAGGCCCCGGCACGCGCCCGCCCGCCGGAACCCGCGCGCAGTGGGTGGGTCAGTAGGTGGCCAGGTGGTCGAGCAGGTGCAGGGTCGTCTCCTCCGCGGCCTCCTCCGGCACGTGGTGGCCCACGCCCGGCAGCACCTCGAACCAGTACGGACCGGTGGTCCAGCGCCCCGTGCCCTGCGCCGTGTCGGGCGAGATCACCTCGTCGTCCTCGCCCCACAGGTACCGGGTCGGCACCGACACCGGGCGGTGGAGGTCGGCGAGGTCCGTGGCGGCCTCCTCGGTGAAGTCGTTGGCCCGGTACCAGTTCAGCGCCGCCGTCAGCGCGCCCGGCTCGGACAGCTTCCGCACGTACTGCGCCGCCCGCTCCGGCGGGATCGCCGACGGCCAGCCGGCACGCAGCCGCGCGCCGTCGTCCGCCAGCAGGGCACGTTCCGCGACGCCGGGCTCCCGCCGGCCGACGAGGTGGGCCCACCGTCGACGCTGGTCCGGGTCCGTGCGCACCGCCTCGGCGAGAGCGCCCGGGTGCGGCGCGGACACCGCCGTCACCGTCCGCACCCGCAAGGGGAACCTCGCCGCCGCGACCCACGCCGCGATCCCGCCCCAGTCGTGCCCGACCAGGTCGAACCTCGTCCACTCCAGCGCGTCCGCCATCTCGACCACGTCCTGCACGACGTGGTCCAGCCCGTACGCGCTCGCCCGGCGCGGCCGGACGCCCGGTGAGTAGCCCCGCAGGTCCGGCGCGACCGCCCGGTACCCGTGGGCCGCCAACGCCCGCAGCTGGTGCCGCCACTCGATCCCGCACTCCAGCGCGCCGTGCAGGAGCAACACCTTGCGGCCGGTGGTGGGGCCGGTCGCGATGGCGTCGAACGTGCCCGCGGGTGTGGTGATGCGCTGACGCGTCAGGTCGGATTCGAAGGGCGCCGGTCGTGATCGCATGCACTCATCGTGGTCGGGTGATCGCGCTCAGTCCCTGGTGCGCGCTCCCCGAGCCCTGGTGGGGCCAGCCCTACCTCTGGTGGTCATGGGTCCATCGTCGAACTGGAGTTCGACGATGGCAAGATCACGGTCGGGTGGTGTCGTCGCGAACCGGCCGGCGAGGCGACTCCGCCGAGCCGACCGGTTCACCGAGCCGGCGACCCCGAGCCGACCGAAGCGGGTCAGCCGAGCGTCCCCGTCACCTTCGCGTGGCCCTTGAGCAGGTTGCGGGCGATAGTGCGGCGCTGGATCTCGTCCGTGCCCTCGTAGATGCGCAGCAGCCGCAGCTCCCGGTACCAGCGCTCGATCGGCAGCTCGCGCGTGTAGCCCATGCCGCCGTGGATCTGCAGGACCCGGTCCACGATCTCGTTCGCCTTGATGCCGCCGTACAGCTTGGCCATCGACTGCGCCTGCCGCGAATCCGCGCCCTGGTCGACCAGCCACGCCGCGTGCAGCACGAGCCAGCGCAACGCCTCGATCTCCACCGCCGAGTCCGCGATCATCCACTGGATGGCCTGGTACTCGGCGATCGGCTGACCGAACGTGACCCGGGTCTTGGCCTGCTCGATGGCCATCTCCACCAGCCGCTCGCACGAGCCGAGCGCCCGCGCCGGCAGCAGGTAACGGCCCTGGCCGATCCACTGCATGGCCAGGTTGAACCCGCGACCGACCTCGCCGAGCACGTTCTCCTCGGGCACGCGGACGTCGTCGAACACGAGCGCGGCCGGCCCCCACTGGCCCATGGTCGGGATCGGCTCGGACTTCCAGCCCATGTCCCGGTCGACCAGGAAGCACGTGACGCCGCCGTCCGCGCCCTTCTCCTTGTCCGTCACCGCGAACACCATCACGAAGTCCGCCTCGTTGCCCTGCGTGATGAACGTCTTCTCGCCGTTGATCACCCACTCGCCGCCCTCCTTGCGGGCGGACGTGCGGATGGCCTTGGCGTCGGAACCCGCCCCCGGCTCGGTGATCGCGAAGCACGACACGCGCTCACCGGAGATCGTGGGCAGCAGGTAGCGCTGCTTCTGCTCCTCGTTGCCGTGGAACAGGATGTTGTCCGCGTACCCGCCGAACCGGAACGGCACGAACGTGCGGCCCAGCTCGGCCTCCAGCAGCGCCGTCATGAGCGCGCCGAGGCCCATGCCGCCGTACTCCTGGGGCGTGAGCACGCCGAAGAACCCCGCCGCCTTGGCCTTGTCCTGGAGCTCCTTCAGCTCGTCACGCGTCAGACCGGGCTGGCCGAGGCGTTCGCGGCGCAGCACCTCGGGCTCCAGCGGCGCCACCTCCTTGCGCACGAAGGTCCGCACCCAGTCGCGGATCTCCTTCTGCTCCTCGTCAAGCGTGAAGTCCATGCCGTCCTCCCTCTACGCGAACGCGTTGACGCCGGTCAGCGCCCGGCCGATGAGCAATTTCTGGATCTGGCTGGTGCCCTCGTAGAGGGTCGTGACGCGGGTGTCCCGCAAGTACTTGCCGACGGGGTACTCGTCGACGTAGCCGTACCCGCCGAAGACCTGGATGGCGTTGTTCGCCACGCGCACGGCGGCTTCGCTGGCGTAGAGCTTCGCCATGGACGCCTCCGTGCCGAACGGCTCGCCGCGGTCGGCGAGGTCCGCGCACCGCCACGTGAGCAGGCGTGCCGCGTCGGTCTCCACCGCCATGTCGGCCAGGAGTTCCTGCACGAGCTGGAAACCGGCGATGGGCTTGCCGAACTGCTCGCGCTGCTTGGCGTACTCGACGCTGACCTCCAGCGCGCCGCGGGCGGCGCCGACGCACCCGGCGGCAACGGACATCCGGCCCCGGTCGAGGGCGGCCATGGCCAGCTTGAAGCCTGCGCCCTCGTCGCCGAGCCGGTCGGCGTCGCTCACCCTGACCTGGTCGAGGGTGAGCTCGGCGGTGGCCTGGCCGCGCATGCCGAGCTTGCCGCGGATCTCGGTGGCGGTGAAGCCGGGCGAGTCGGTCGGCACCAGGAACGCGGTGATGCCCTTCGGGCCGGGACCACCCGTTCGAGCGAAGATGAGCGCCACGTCGGCCCACGTCCCGTTGGTGATGAACACCTTGCGGCCGGTGATCAGCCAGTCGTCGCCGTCGCGGACGGCCTTGGTGGCCAGCGACGCGGCGTCGGAGCCGGTGTCCGGCTCGGTCAGGCCGAAGCAGCCCAGCTCACGGCCCGAGCACAGGCCCGGCAGCCACCGCCGCTTCTGCGCCTCGGAGCCGTGCTTGGCGATCGTCTTGCCGACCAGCCCGAGGGACACGGAGATGATGCCGCGCACGGCCGAGTCGCCGCGGGCGACCTCCTCGAGCACCAGGCAGTACGCCAGGTGGTCGCCGCCCGAGCCGCCGTACGCTTCGTCGATGCCGAGACCGAGGAAACCGACGTCGCCCAGGGCGGGCACCAGGTCGCGGTCGATGGCCTCGTCCCGGTCCCAGCGCGTGGCGTGCGGGACGATCCGCTCCTCGGTGAACCGGTGTGCCAGCTCCTTGAGCTGCCGGTGTTCGTCGGAGATGCGCAGATCCACCGGGGTGACCTCCTAACCGAACGGTGTTAGGTTATCTAACCTAGGCGCGGAATCGACCACAGGCAAGGGGAGCGGACATGCCGAGGAGCCCGATCCTGAGTGCCTCGCGCATCCGGACCGCCGCGCTGCACATCATCGACCGGGACGGGCTCGATGGCCTGTCGATGCGCAAACTGGCCTCTGAGCTGGGCGTTCAGGCCGCGTCCCTGTACGGGCACGTGAGCACGAAGGACGACCTGCTGCACGAAGTGGCCGCCGAAATCCTGGAGCAGGTCGACGTGTCCGGGTTCGAGGGCGGCGACTGGCGGCACGGCCTGCGCAGCTGCGCCCGTTCCTACCGGGCGGCGCTGGCCGCGCACCCCAACATCGTGCCGTTCCTGGCGTACGGGCCGGCGCACCGCGAGGCGTCGCTGCGGCGGCTGGACGTCGTGCACGGCGGGCTGGTCTCGGCGGGCTGGTCGCGGCGCGAGGCGACGATGATCGCGGCCTCGCTGATGTACCTGGTGTTCGGCGCGGCGCTGAGCTCGTTCTCCAGCGGCTTCTCGGAAGACCAGACCTTCTACCGCGACCGGTACCCGAACCTCGACAAGGCCCACCTCCTGCCCGCCGTGGCCCGCGAACTGGACCACGACAGCTTCGAGCTGGCGCTGGAGGCGTTCGTCACCGGGTTGGCGGCGCGAGCGCGCGGCTGACCTCCCCGTCGCGGCGCAAGCCCTCCGGTCGCGCTCCGTGTTCGGCGATCATCGCGCTGGGCGCGTGGTTCGTTGTTAGGCTCGCCCGCGTGGCCCAGGCTGTGGAACTGAACGTAGGCGAACGCGTGGTGCGGGTGTCCAACCCGGGCAAGGTCTACTTCCCCGCGCGTGGGATCACCAAGATCCAGGTGGTCGAGTACTACCTGGCCGTCGCGGAACCGTTGCTCCGCGTGCTGCGCGACCGGCCGACGACGTTGAAGCGGTACGTCGACGGGGTGACCGGGGAAGCGTTCTACCAGAAGCGGTTGCCCAAGGGGGCGCCCGAGTGGGTCGAGACGGCGCGGATCAAGTTCCCCTCCGGGCGGCCCGCGGACGAGGTGTGCCCGACCGAGCCCGCCGTGCTGGCGTGGGCGGCGAACCTGGGCACGTTCGACTTCCACCCGTGGCCCGTGCGGCGGTCGGACACCGATCGGCCGGACGAGCTGCGCGTCGACCTCGACCCCCAGCCGGGCACCGACTTCCGGGACGCGGTCTCGGTCGCGATGGTGCTGCGGGAGGTGCTGGACGAGCTGGGGTTCGCCGCGTACCCGAAGACGTCCGGCGGTCGTGGCATCCACGTGGCCGTGCGCATCCGGCCCGAGTGGGACTTCGTGGACGTCCGGCACGCCGTGATCGCGCTGGCGCGCGAGGTGGAGCGGCGCGTGCCCGACCAGGCGACCACGTCGTGGTGGAAGGAGGAACGCGGCGAACGGGTCTTCCTGGACTTCAACCAAGCCGCCCGCGACCGCACCATCGCGTCCGCCTGGTCGGTCCGCGGCACGCCTCGCGCCACCGTGTCGACCCCCGTGACGTGGGACCGGCTGTCCACTGTGGACCCGGACGACTTCGACGTCCTCACCGTGCCGCAGTACCTGGCGGAGCACGGCGATCCGCACGCGTCCCTGGACGACGAGGCGTTCGGCATCGAGCGCCTGCTGGAGTGGTACGAGGCCGACGACCGGGGCGAGATGCCGTACCCGCCGGACTACCCGAAGATGCCCGGCGAACCACCCCGCGTGCAGCCGTCGCGCAAGCGCAACTAGAGCGGCTCCGGGGTACGGGTCACCCGACCGGGCGGTGCGTGGCCGGCCAGAGGGGCGCGGGGCGGATCGGTCGGCCACCGGTGTCCGCACGTCAGGCGGCGGCACGACGACGACCGTCGAGGACTTGCGGCCCACCCGGCACGGACGGGGGATCGGGTGGTCCGGCGGCACGGGAGCATGGTGGCCGCGTGAACACACGACGCCTTGAAGTGCTGCTGCCGCCCGACGTCCCCGCTCGCGATTGCGCGGCCGTCGCCCACGCCGTCTGGGCGGTGCTGGACACGGCCGGGTTGGATGCGGATGGAGCGCTCCGGGTCGGAGAAGACCAAGAAGACCAAGAAGGCGACGGGAAGTCGAAGACGGCCGACAAATAGGTCGCCCGCACCGCTCGGCTCGACCTGACCTGCCCGCCGTGAGCTTCCCACCCGCGGTGACCGAAGAGCAGTTCGAGGCGCTTGACGACGACGCCTTGCGGCCCGGGGTGGAGGCGTTGTGCGGGCACCTCGGGGTGTCCGGTGACGTGGAGCGGTTCGCCGACGGGTCGTTGCCGGTCTACGCGGTGGGCGACCGGCACGTGCTCAAGCTGTTCCCCGCCGTCCACCTGGACGAGGTCGCGACCGAGCGGGACGTGCCGGCGGCCGTGCAGGGGCGGTTGCCGGTGCCCACGCCCGGTCTGCACGCGGCGGGGGAGTTCGGCGGCTGGGGCTACGTCCTCATGGAACGGCTGCGCGGCACGAGCCTGAAGGACGCGTGGCCTGGCCTCGACGCCGCTGCACGTCGGGACGTCTCACGGCAGGTCGGCGAGGCGCTGGCCGCCCTCCACGCGCTCACACCGGCGCCGCTGGAGCCGTCGGGCTGGGCGGAATTCGTCCGCACGCAGAGGGCCGGCTGCGTCGAACGGCAGCGCGCCCGCGGCCTCGCGCCCGCGTGGCTGGAGCAGGTCCCGGCCTTCCTCGACTCCGTCGACCTCGGGCACCGGAACTGGTGCTGGCGCACACCGAGGTGATGAGCGCCCACCTGCTGGTCGAGGATGGCCGCCTCACCGGCCTGGTCGACTTCGAACCCGCCATGCGCGCCGCCCGCGAGTACGAGTTCGTCGCCACCGGCGTCTTCCTCACGCGCGGCGAGCGCGAGGCCAACCGGGCGCTGCACGACGGCTACGGCCGCGCGGTCGACCCGCGCAAGGTGCTCGCCTACACGCTGCTGCACGTCTACTCGAACGTCGCCTGGTACCTGCGCGAGGTGCCGACCGAGGCCACCACCCTGGACGGCCTGGCCGACCACTGGTTCGGCGCCTGACCTACCGCCAACCGGCTGTTTCCGGCAGCGGTTCAGCCGCGATCCGACTCGTCCTCTCGTACCATGGAGGGCAACGCCGAAGAGAGGGAGGCAGGCCGATGACGCAGGCGTACGTGGTGCGGTTCGTCGGTGGTCCCCTCGACGGCCGGGTCGACTCGCACGCCAAGCCGCCGGAGTCCCCGAAGCCGACCGTCACCCACGTCCACCTGCACGGCGGCCCGAAGATCGTGCACCACTACGACCTCCAGTACGCCGTCGAGTACGGCTGCGAGTACCGCCTCCGCGTCGAGGACCAGCCCGGCTCTTAACAGAGTCAGTAGCGGCCAGCCGTAGACACACGCCTCACCTGCGGTTTACCGTTTGGCTTGCGTGAGAGCGCTCTCACAGAGTTGTGAGTCCCTGCTGGAGGTCCCTGTGCGTTCAATCCGCCCCCACCTGGCGGCCCTCGCGGTCGCCGTGGTCGCGGCTGCCGCGATCCCCCTCGCCCTACCCGGAACGGCCAGTGCCGTCACGGTGGGTTCGGGCAGCTACGCCACCACCCGCCCGGCGGGCGCGGTCGGCCCGTCCGACTCCAACGGCGCGCCCGTGACGCCGAAGGTCACCGCCCGGATGGCCGGCCGCCCGGTCCCGACCAACGACTGGTGGTCGTCGCTGGCCTTCCAACGCTATCCCGGCAACCCGTACTCCGAGAACATGTACGCCCACCCGCTGACGTTCCACGCGGCGGCGCAGGGCCTCGGCGTCGGCTACCCGACCAGCCCTAACATCACCCCGGACGGCCGGTTCTACGAG
The DNA here is from genome assembly GCF_040639675.1 of Actinosynnema sp. NPDC023794. NCBI lineage: Bacteria > Bacillati > Actinomycetota > Actinomycetes > Pseudonocardiales > Pseudonocardiaceae > Actinosynnema > Actinosynnema sp. NPDC023794. The sequence goes on from NZ_JBFAFR010000031.1 coordinate 62,700, forward strand.
TTCATGCACACCGACGACCTGTTCGTCGGCGTCAGCGGGCTCAACGCGCCGCGCACCCAGGTCGACGGCTGGTCCGACTGGACCGTCAGTCCACTGTGGACTGATGGGGCGCGCACCCTGCGCACGACCATCGGCCACGGCTCCCCGTACGTGTACGCCGAAGCCACCGGCGGCGCGGCCAGGGTCGGGTTCAACGGCGCCACCACGGTCTGGAGCAACACCGGCACCACCCTCGGCGTCACGATCAACGGCCGCGACTACGCGTTGTTCTCGCCGAGCAACTGGAACGTCGTCGGCACCGCCGAGGCCACCTCGTCGGCCGCCTTCTTCTCCGTGGCCGTGCTGCCGAGCCGCGACGCGCTGTCGCTGTTCCAGCGGTACGCGTTCTCGTTCGTCACCGACACGAAGGTCAACTGGACGTACAACTCGGCGACCGCCCAGCTCACGGCCACCTACACGGCCACGACGACGGCGCGCCAGGGCACCCAGACCGGCACCCTGCAGGCCCTCTACCGGCACCAGTGGCTCAACTCCACCGACACCACGACGGCCTACCGCTACACCTCGCCGCGCGGTGAGATGCGGCTGCGCGAGGGCTCGTCGTTCACCACCCGCAGCACGTTCAACGGCGTCCTGCCGGCGCTACCCCTGTCCTCGGCAGCCGACCAGAACCGCCTGCGCGCCGAGATCGACCAGGAGCTCAACGCCGCCGACCCGTGGAAGGGCGCGGGCGACACCTACTGGACCGGCAAGGCGTTGTGGCGCCTGGCCGCGCTGGCCCGGGTGGCCAACCAGATCGGCTACGCGGCGGGCCGCGACCGGCTGCTGGGCATGGTCCGCGACCGGCTCTCCGACTGGCTCACCGCGACGTCCGGCGAGGCGGGCAACCACTTCGTCTACGACGCCACGTGGGGCGCGCTGACCGGTTACAAGGCCTCCTACGGCACCGACGCCGAGCTGAACGACCACCACTTCCACGCCGGCTACTACGTGCTGGCCGCGGCCGTCCTGGCGCAGCACGACCCGGGCTGGGCGTCCGACTCCCGGTACGGCGGCATGGTCAAGCTGCTGGTCAAGGACGCCAACAACTACGACCGCGGCGAGTCGCGCTTCCCGTTCCTGCGCAACTTCGACGCCTACGCGGGCCACGGCTGGGCGTCCGGCCACGCCGGCTTCGCGCACGGCAACAACGAGGAGTCGTCGTCCGAGGGCATGATGTTCGCCACCGCCGCGGTGCTGTTCGGCCAGGCGACCGGTGACACCGCGCTGCGCGACGCGGGCATCTACCTGCACACCACGCAGGAGAGCACGATCGCCCAGTACTGGTTCGACAAGGACGACACGGTGTTCCCGGCGGCCTTCCAGCACGGCACGGTCGGCATGGTGTGGGGCGCGGGCGCCAGCTACAGCACGTGGTGGACGGCGAACCCGGAGGAGATCCACGGCATCAACATGCTGCCGATCACCGGCGGCTCGCTGTACCACGCGGACTACAAGGCCGACATCCTCCAGAACGTCAACGAGCTGCGCGCCAACAACGGCGGCACCGAGGTCGAGTGGAAGGACGTCATCACCCAGTTCCTCGCGCTCGCCGACCCGGCGCAGGCGCTGGCGAACTACGGCTCGGGCCTGCCGCCGGAGGACGGCGACTCGCGGGCGCACGCCTACCACTGGATCACGTCGCTCAACACCTACGGCACGCCCGACACGTCCGTCACCGCGAACGTGCCGACGCACGCCGTGCTGAGCAAGAACGGCGCCCGCACGTACGTGGCCTACAACCCGGGCACGACGACGGCCACCGTGACGTTCTCCGACGGGCAGGCGCTGTCCGTGCCGGCGTCGTCCACCGCGTGGCGCGGGCCGGCCGGCAGCGGCGTCGACTCCGGCTCCGGTGGCGTGAACCCGACGACCACTACTACGACCACTACTACTACGACGACGACGACCACGACCGCTCCGCCCGTCAGCCGGGACGCCTTCGCCACGATCCAGGCCGAGTCCTACGACGAGCACAAGGGCGTGTTCAAGGAGACGACCACCGACAGCGGCGGCGGCCAGAACATCGCCGGCATCGCCAACGGCGAGTGGGCGCTCTTCCGCGGCGTCGACTTCGGCGCCCGCACCGGCCGGCAGTTCATCGCCCGGGTCGCCAGCGGCGCGGCGGGCGGCGTGAGCGGCCTGGTCGAGGTCCGCGTCGGCAGCCCCACGGCCCCACCGCTCGGCAGCTTCGCCATCGCCGACACCGGCGGCTGGCAGAGCTGGCGCACCGTGCCCGCCAACATCGCCGGCCTGACCGGCAAGCACGACGTCTACCTCACCTTCACCAGCGGCCAGCCCGCCGACTTCGTCAACGTCAACTGGATCACGTTCGGCTCCTAGACCTGCCGCCGCATCCCGCTCCACCCGGAGGAGATCGGATGAACGCGAGATTGAGAGGTGTCATCGGCGCCGCGTCCGTCGCGCTGGCACTGGCCCTGATCGGGTCGGTGGTCGCTCACCAGCCGGCGGGCGCGGGGCCCGTCAACCACGGAAACCACGACAGCCACCCGGCCGCACCGGACGCGCACCAGGCCGCGGCCATCGAGGCTCAAGCCGGCATCCAGGCCGCGTCGGAGTTCCGCGCCAACTGCCGCGCGAGCCACCGGTCCGGCAACGACCCGATCATCTACCCCAACCAGACCGGCGTGTCGCACGTGCACGAGTTCTTCGGCAACCGGTCGACCAACGCGTCGTCCACGTACACGTCGCTCAAGGCGGCGGGCACCACGTGCGACCCCGTGGTCGACCTGTCCGCCTACTGGGTGCCCACGCTCTACAAGAACGGGCAACCGGTCGCGCCGGAGAGCGTCACCGTGTACTACCAGGGCATCCACGACATGCAACGCGCCGTCGCGTACCCGCCGAACATGAGGTACGTCGTCGGCAACGCCCGGGCGACCAGCCCCGACCAGAACCCGTCCGCGCGGTGGTCGTGCACCACGCAGTCGCCGTCGAGCCGGGACTTCATGAACTGCCCGGCCGGCACCAAGCTGGAGACGTACCTCGACTTCCCGACCTGCTGGAACGGCCGGGACACCGACAGCGCCAACCACAAGGACCACATCGTGTTCTGGAACGGGTCGTGCCCGTCCACGCACAACGTGGTCCTGCCGAGGCTGGAGTTCCTGATCACCTACCCGGTCAACGGCGGCGGGCTGTCGCTGGGCGGGACGGTGAACGGGGTGAACGTGACCAACGCGCCGGGGTACACCTTCCACGGTGACTTCATCAACGCGTGGGACCAGCCGGAACTGGAACGACGGGTGCGCGACTGCGTGAACGCGGGTCGCACCTGCGGCACGAACGGCAACCCGATCTAGGGTCGCGCGGGCGGCGGGGGCGTCGTCCTCCGCCGTCCTTTGTGGACTGACGCGCGCGGTGGCCGGTAGGATCCGGGGATGGAGCCCCGCGACCGCCTGCCGGCCACCCTCGCCGTACTCGTCGTGGTGGCGGTCGCGGTGTCGGCCATCCGGCCCAAGAGCCACGTCACCTGGCTGCTGGAGGTCGCGCCGATCCTCATCGCGCTGCCCCTGCTGGCGTGGACGCGCCGCCGGTTCCCGCTGACGGCGCTCGCGTACTGGCTGATCTTCGGGCACGCGCTGGTGCTCGCGCTCGGCGGCCACTACACGTACGCCGAGGTGCCGTTCGGCGACCTGTGGACCGACCGCAACCACTACGACCGGTTCGCTCACTTCGTGCAGGGTTTCGTGCCCGCGGTGCTGGTCCGGGAGATCTTGCTGCGCCGGACGCCGCTGCGGCCGGGGCGGTGGACGTTCTTCCTCGTGTCGGCCACGTGCCTGGCGATCAGCGCGGGTTACGAGTTCGTGGAGTGGGCCGGTGCGCTGATCGGCGGTGAGTCGGCGACGGACTTCCTTGGCACGCAAGGGGATGTGTGGGACACCCATTGGGACATGCTCCTCGCGCTCGTGGGATCGGTGGTCGCGCAGTGGGCGCTGGGACGTGCGCACGACCGGCAGCTCTCGGGATTGTCGGTGGCGTAGGGCAAGCTGCACCCGACAGATCTTGTGCAAGTCGTGGAGGTAGGCGATGGCGAAGGCGAAGCAGAGCTCGTTGTCCCCGCAGGACATCGACCACCTGCGTGCGGAGTTGGCCGCGGGCCGACCGCCCGCGGTCTGGTTCACCTCCGCCGCGGTCGGGGTGGAGGCCGGGCGATCGGCGAAGGTGGTGGCGTTCACCGACCCCGCCGAGGGGGATTTCATCCAGGTGCGGCCGACGGGGGAGAAGGACGAGCTGTCGTTCTCGCCGGCCGAGTTGACCGTGGAGAAGCCGGCTCCGCGCAAGCGCACCCCGGCTCCGGCCGCCGCTGAGACCCCGGCGCCGGTGACGCCGGTGGAGCACATCTACACGCCGGCTCCCGCGCCTGCTCCTCCGAAGCCGAAGCCCGCTCCGGCGCCGCCGGCCCCCGCCGAACGCCGACCGGCCGCGCGCAAGCAGGCGAAGCCGGCGGAGGTGACGGTGACCCTCACCTCGACCGCGGACGGCGAGTGGACGGTCGACGTGCAGTGGGGTTCGAAGCGGACGTTGAAGGCCGCTCCGGTGGCCGCGTCGGCGGTGTCGCAAGCGTCGAAACTGCTGCCGCCGGAGGTCGACGAGGCCGTCGAGAGCGTCCTCACCGCCGCCCGCGACCGCCACCTCGCGCGGGTCGAGCAGCTGCGGGCGGAGCTGGAGGCGGCCCAGCGGGCGTTGGACGAGCTGACCGGCTGACCGGGCGGGAACGGGTGCTGACCTGGCGAGAACACGTATTGCAACATATTGATGATTGGCGTTCCGCGATCGGGTGAGGGTACTTCCCCTGGCCGGCGGTAGGGGCGGACCGTGGGGTCGAAATACCTTCGGTCGCACGAAGTCCCTCGACGCCGCGGAGGCACAAGATGGTTGTTGAGATCACGACGGCTGAGCAGGCCCAACTCGGCAGCTGCGGCTGCTGCACCGGTTGCACGGGCCCCGGCTGCGGGTGTTGCTCCACCTGCTAGCCCGCCCGCGCCTGCCAGGCACGAACGCAGAACCGCCAACCACCCGACCCCGGCCGCCCCAGCGAGCCGGGGTTCGGGCTGACAAGCCCTCCGTGCGCCACCGGCCTGTCGCGTGCCATCCCCGTGCCATCCCCACCGACCGCCCGGGTTTCGCGGCCCGGATCCGCGTCCGGGCCTTCGCGCCCTGGCTTTCGCGGTCCAGGTCCACGCCTCGCGAGGCTTTCGAACCTACGGTTTCGCGGCTCGGATCTGCTTTGTGGACGCGCCATGTCGCGGCGGGCTGAGCGCAGTGCTCGCCATGCCGTCGGCTCGTGGTGCTGCCAGGTCTGTCGTGCTGCCAGGTCGGCAGGGCCCTCGCGCTCGTCGTGCTGCTGGGTCCGTGGTGCTGCTGGGCCCGTGTGCTGCGAAGCCGTGGTGCCGGTCGGTGATGCGCCAGGGGCCGTGGTGCCGTCACGTCCGTGGTGCGCCAGGGGCCGTCATCCGTCAAGAGGTGTGCCGGTCCCGTCTCGTGACGGGTCACGTTCGGGCTCGGCGGACCTGGACCCGGACCCGGCCCTGGACCCGGGGCTGAGACTGAGGCGGATCGGGTTCGGGGGTTCCGGGTGGTGGGCGGAGTGGGGTGGTTTCGGCGGGTCCGCTGGTTTTCAACCGAGGTGCGGTAACAGTGTTTCCGTACACTTTCCGGCCAGGTTCACTCGATCGTGTTCGGTTGTCAAGGGCCCCGGCGGGTGGCACGCGGGTGGGTCCGGCAGGCACAGTACTGCGCTCGAGGTCAGTGCGCCGGGCGACGTACTACCGACCTCACGGTGGGCAGGCGGTGCCGTTGGCCGGCACCTTGGCGTCCACCAGGAACTCCTCCGCCGCCTTCGTCGCGCACGCCGACTGGCCGAGCGCTCCATGCCCCCCGCCCTGCCACCCCACCACGACCCCGGCCGGCAGGGCCTGCGCCGCCCGCTCCCCGCCCTCACGCGGCGTCACCGGGTCGGACGCCGTGGTCAGCACGAGCACCGGCGGCGCGCCCACGAGCCTCGGCACCTTCACCGCCTGGGGCACCGGGAACGGACCGCAGGCCAGCAGCTTGCGCGCGAAGTGAGCACCGAACAGCGGCTGCTTGGTGCGCCAGTCCTCCGTCAAACCCGCCACCCGTTCCGGCGGCACGCGGGTCGTCGTGTCGTTGCACCCCGTGATGATCCCGGCGTCGATGCGTGGCGGGTCCTCGTCCTGCTCCAGCAGCAGCGGCTCGATGAACGCACTCAGCTTGGCGCCGTCGCCACCCTCCGCCGCCACGATCGCGTCAGCCAGCGCACCCCACCGCGACCGGTCCGCCAGGCCTGCCAGCACGGCCTCCGTGGCGGTCCCCGGCGTGAGGTCGAAATCACCGCCGCGCAACGGCCGGTCCCGCAACGAGTCCAGCAACGCCTTGTACCGGTCCGTCGCACCCGCCCCCAACGGGCACCCGCGGACCACGCAGTCCTTCTGGAACGCCGAGAACGTCTCCTCCGCCGCCACCGCACGCGTCTGCATCACGGCCGTCACGTCCAACGTCGGGTCCGGCGCGCCGTCGAACACCATCCGCCCGATCCGGTCCGGGAACCGCGACGCGTACAACGTCAGCACCCGCGAACCCTCACCGAGGCCGATGGCGTTCAGGTGCGGCACGCCCAACGCCTCCCGCAGCTGCTCGAGATCGGCCGACGCGCGCCACGAGTCCACCGCGGGCAACCGGTTCTCCATGTCGAGCACGCACTCGCGGCTCGCCAGCGTGTACGCGTCGACCAGGTCCTCGTTCGACGCCGCACCCGGATCCGCCTCCACGATCCCGACCCGCGCCGCGTCCGGCACGCACTGCACCGGGTCCGACTCGCCGGTGCCCCGCCGGTCGACACCGATCAGCGTGAACGTGCTCAGCACCGTCGCCGGCAGGCTCGCCGCCAGCCTCGCCGCCTTCAACGTCCCCGGCTCGCCGCCCGCCTCGCCGACCACCACCAGCGGGCTGCCGCCCGTGCCCACGCGCAGCAGCGACATGCCCAGGTTGCCCCGCCCGGGACGGCTCGGCACGTCCAACCGCACGGTGAGCTGCGAGCACTCGTACTCCCACGCGCCCGCCGGCGCCGAATCACCCATCCGGGCACGCGCGGAGTCCGTGCACGACGACCAGGACAGCCCGGGCGTCTCGTAGCTCTCCAGCGGCGGGACCTCGCGGGGACCGGACGGGGTGGTGACGGACGACGGCTCCTCACCGTCACCGTGCACGGCGATCACCGGCCGGGTCGACGGACCCGCGCTGCACGCGGCCAGCGCGCTCAGAGCCACCAACATCGAAGCGGCGTGACGCCGACGCGGCACAGCGGTCCCCTCGCTCTCTCCCACGGCACTGGTCTCCCGATGGGCTGGTTGCCCCAGAGGTCGCCCCCGGAGGTCCGGTGCAGAGCCTCACACAGTCCAGGTGAGACTTCGGTGAGCGGGCTGGGGCAGGATGTCCGCGTGGTCACAGTGCACGTCGAGGGCATCCCCGAACGCAGGCTCCACCGCTCCGGGCCGGTCACGCTCGCCGCCAAGGCGTTCGGCGCGATACCGCCGCCCGCGCTGGTCCTGCTGGGCGTGGTCAGCGTGCAGGTCGGCGCCGCCGTGGCCAAGCAGCTGTTCACCCTGGCCGGCGCCGCGGGCACGGTCACGCTGCGGCTCGTGCTGGCCGCCGTCATCCTGCTCGCGGTGTGGCGGCCGTCGCTGCGGCTGGACCGCCGGACGTACGCGGTCGTCCTCGGTTACGGACTCGTGCTCGGCGCCATGAACCTGAGCTTCTACCAGGCGATCAAGCACATCCCGCTGGGCGCGGCGGTCACCATCGAGTTCCTCGGCCCGCTGGCGGTGGCCGTCATCGGGTCGCGGCGCTGGTTGGACGGGGTGTGGGCGCTGCTCGCGGCGACCGGCGTGCTGCTGCTGACCAGGGTCGACGGCGGTCTGGCGCTGCCCGGCGTGCTGTTCGCGGCGGGCGCGGGCGCGTGCTGGGCCGGCTACATCCTGCTGACCGCGGCGCTGGGCAGCCGCACGTCCGACGGCAAGGGCCTGGCGCTGGCGATGGTGGTCGGCGCGGCCGTGGCGCTGCCGTTCGGGGTGGCCGAGGCGGGCACGATGCTGCTCGACCCGGTGGTGCTCGTCGCCGGCGCGGCGGTGGCGCTGCTGTCGTCGGTGGTCCCGTACTCGCTGGAGCTGGAGGCGTTGCGCAAGATCCCGCCGCGCGTGTTCGGCATCCTGATGAGCCTGGAGCCCGCCGTCGCGGCGCTGGCCGGGTTGATACTGCTGCACGAGGCGCTGCGCCCGGCCCAGTGGGTCGCGGTGTTCTGCGTGGTGCTGGCGTCGATCGGCGCCACCCGGACCGCGGGACCGGAGGTGTGACGAGTGGTCCAGAGCAAGGCCGCGACGGTCGAGGAGTACCTGGCGGAGCTGCCGGAGGACCGGCGCGCGACGGTGTCGGCGGTGCGGGACGTGATCCTGGCGAACCTGCCGGACGGGTACGTCGAGGGCATGCGGTGGGGGATGATCACCTACTCGGTGCCGCTGGAGGTGTCCGGCAAGACCTACAACGGGCAGCCGCTCGGGTACGTGTCCCTCGCGTCGCAGAAGAACTACGTCTCGCTGTACCTGATGGGCGTGTACGGCGAGCGCGAGCAGGAGTTCCGGGCCGAGTTCGAGGCGACCGGGCGGAAGCTCGACATGGGCAAGAGCTGCGTGCGCTTCAAGCGCCCCGACGACCTGCCGTTGGACCTCATCGGACGTGAGGTCGCACGTCAGAGCGTGGACGACTTCGTGGCGAAGGCGCGCGCGGCTCAGGGCTGAGGCTTGGCCGGCGGGTCGGCCGGCGGTTCCTCCACGCTGAGCCGCCCGTCGATCAGCTCGCCGCCGCGCTCCTCGAAGATCTTCGCGTAGCCCGCCGAGTACTTGCGGTAGACGGCCAGCAGCTCGCCCTCGACCGCGGCGGCCACGTCGGCCCGGTACTCGTCGCGCAGCCTGCGCACGGTGTTCACGGCGCTGCGCCGGTTCAGGCTGTGCAGGTAGGGCCGGAACGTCACGTTCAGCCCGCCCACCACCGCCGCCATGAGCAGCAGCACCTTGCCCAGCGCCGTTTCCGACGAGGTGAAACCGACTGCCAGCACGGCGGGCACGAAGATCAGCACCACGGTGTAGAACAGCCCGGTCGTCCGGTGCACGACCCGCCAGGCCGACAGCCGTCGGCAGTCGCGATCCATGCGGTCGTCTAATTCCTGGATGAGCGCGTTCACGTCAGCAACCTCGGCCACAGCCGACCACGGTACCCACGCGAGCGGTCACGCGGGGCGAACTTCGCCTCGCAGCACCGATTCCACGTCGTAGCGCGCGGGCTGGTCGAGCTGGTCGTAGCCGCACGACGCCGGGTCGCGGTCGGGCCGCCAGCGGCGGAACTGGCCGTTGTGCCGCAGCCGGGCGGGCGCGGCGCCCTCGGTCTGCGAGTACGCGATCTCCAGCACGCGCTCCGGCCGCAACGGCACCCAGTCGGCGTGCTTGCCGCGCCACCGGTTGATCTCGCCGGGCAGCCGGCGGCCGTCCGGCTCCACCAGCCACGGGTGCTCGTCCGCGGTGATCAGGTCCTTGAACTCCTCGGCCAACGCCCGCCGTTCGGCCGCCTTGAACGAGCCGACGACGCCCACGTGGTGCAGGACGCCCGCGTCGTCGTGCAGGCCGAGCAGCAGCGAGCCGACCGCCGTGCCCGGCTCGGTGTCCTTGTGCCAGCGCAGCCCGGCCACCACGCACTCGGCGGTGCGGGCGTGCTTGACCTTGATCATGCTGCGCTTGCCCGGGGTGTACTCGCCGGCGGCGGGTTTGCCGATGACGCCGTCCAGGCCCGCCCCCTCGAACAGCTCGAACCACTGCGCGGCCAGGTCGCCGTCGGTGGTCGCGGGCGTGAGGTAGAGGCCGTCGCCGGGCGTGATCAGACCCTCCAGCGTGGACCGGCGCTCGGTGCACGGCCGCTCCAGCAGCAGGTCGTCGCCCAGGACCAGCAGGTCGAACGCCACGAAGCTCGCCGGCGTCCGCTCCGCCAGCAGCCGCACGCGGCTCTCCGCCGGGTGGATCCGCTCGGACAGCGCGTCGAAGTCCAGCTTGTCGTCCTTGGCCACGACGAGTTCGCCGTCGACCACGACCCGCGGCGGCAGGGTGCGCCGCAGCGCGGCCTCCGCCTCCGGGAAGTACCGGTTGAGCGGCTTGCCGCTGCGGGACTGGAGGAACACCTCGTCGCCGTCGCGGAACACCACGCAGCGGTAGCCGTCCCACTTGGGCTCGAACACGAGGTCCGCGCCGGTCGGGATCTCGTCCACGGAGGTGGCCAGCATCGGCTGCACGGGAGGGGTCAACGGGAGCGCCACGCGGCCATCCTGCCGGGTGAACGGGTTCGCCGCACGCGTTGGCGCTCCCTCTTCGCCAGATCGAGCCGCACCGCGGTCGGGAGGACCTCGACGCCGAGCGCGGCGCGGGCCCGCGACAGCACCCGACCGTCCAACTCCCGCCACACCCGGTTCACGTCCGCGCCGTGCCGCAGCGTCAACCGCAGCCGCAACGCGGGCCGGCCCACCACGGACACCTTGGCGCCGTCCACGCCGTGCACCTGCTCGGCGTCCGCGCGCACCGCCACCGCCAGCGCCTTGGCGGTGACGACCACGTCGTCCAGGAGCAGGTCGGGGTGGCGTTCGGGGCGGACCGCGCGCCACGCCCACCGCAGCCCGAGCAGCACGGCCAGCAGGCCGAGCGCGATCAGCCCGAGCCGGACGGGCAGCAGGTGCCGCCGGGCCCAGTCGAGCACCACCGGGTCCAGCACCGGCCGGTCGACGGCGAAGCGGTGCAGCACGACGGCGGCGCCGCCGACCAGCAGGGCGAGCGCGCCGAGCACGGCGGCCATCAGGCGTTCGGTGCGGTTCGAGCGGTTCACGGGCGGTCCTTCGGCGAGATGACGACGACCGACACCTTCGGCCGCACGGGCATCGGCAGCTCGTCCAGCGCGCCTCGGGCCACCTCCAGCAGCCGTGGCCGCAACGACGCCTCGTCGTGCAGGCGGCTGGTCGCGCGGACCCGCACCCTGCGCCGCGACGCGGTGACCGACACGTCCACCACGCCGTCCTCCGCCCGCACCCGGTGCCCGACCACGCGGGCCAGCGACGTCGGCGTGGTCACCACCCGCACGCCGTCGGCCGGATCGTCCAGCGGCACCTGCGACACCCCCGCCCGTGACGCCACGACCAGCAGCAGCAGCCCGCCGACGGCCACGCCCGCGCCGATCAGGAGCACCGGCCGGTCCACCCAGGACCAGTCCGGCCAGGTCGGCCACCCGCGACCGGACCAGTGCCGGGCGACCGCGAACACCAGCAGCGCGCCGGCGGCGGCCAACGCCAAGCCGAGCAACGGCGACAGCACCCGCAGCAGGACCCGCACCTACACCACCCGCGGCCGGGTCTCGGCGCGCAGCGCGGACACCGTCACGGCCACCGCCCGGACCCGGTAGCCGGTGATCCGCTCGACCTCCTCGGTGACGCGCCGCCGGACGTCCGCGGCGGCCGTGCGCACCGGCGCCGGGTAGAGCAACGCCAGCTTCACCGCGAGCTCCAGGTCATCGCCCACCTCGTCCACCTTGACCGCCGCGCTCGGCTCGGCGCCGGGCACGAGCCGCACGGCGTGCGCCGCGACCTTCCGCACCACGGTCGGGTGAATCTCGAGCGAGCCCTCCGCGTCGGTCACTTGTCGCGGCCCCGGCCGAGCAGGTCGCCGAGGTCGAGCTCGCCGTCGAGGACCCGGCCCACGACCAGGCCGATCACCCCGACCGCCAGCGTCACCAGGAAGGCGGTGAAGCCGTGGGTCGCGGCCAGTCCGAGGACGAGGCCCGCGAGCAGACCGGTCTGCGCTGCGCTCATCAGCTCTCCACCTCCAGGTCGGCCACGACGACGTCGACCGGCGCGGCGCCCGCCACCCGCGTCACCCGCGCCCGCAGTTCCGGCACCACCTCGCCGATCGGCCGGCCGGTCCGCAGCACCACCGCCACCTCGACCCGCGCGCCGACCCGGACGCCGAGCACGCGCCGTCCCGGCAGGTAGGAGGCGAACGCGCCGTCCAGCCGCGCCACCTCCGGGTGGGCCAGCACCGCCGCCTCGACTTCCTCCGCCACGTCCGTCACTCGACCCGGGACCCCGTGGTCGGCGTGGTCTCCTCGTCCTCCTCGGGCAGGTGGATGTCGTTGACCGCGATGTTGACCTCGATGACCTCGAGCCCGGTCATCCGCTCGACCTGGCCGATCACGTTCCGCCGCACGGCCCGCGCGAGGTCGACGATGCTCACGCCGTACTCGACGATGATGTCCAGGTCGACCGCGGCCTGCTTCTCGCCCACCTCGACGGCCACGCCGGCGGTGTTCACCGTGCCCGCGCCCGGGATGCGCTCGCGCAACGCGCCGAACGCCCGCGACACCCCGCCGCCGACGGCGTGCACACCGGAGATCTCCCGTGCCGCGATGCCCGCGACCTTCTGCACGACCGACGACGCGATCGTGGTCCTGCCCTGCTCGGTGTCGTCGGCCGAACGCGGCGCGGTGCCGGTCTCGGGCTTGACGGCGGTGCTTTGTGCCACGGCGGTCCCTCCGATTCGGTGCGTGCACGTTCGGATGCGGACCGTATCGGGATCAGGGGGCGGACGTGCCCTGCGTCACCGGATCAGGTGTCACCTTGCGGTACCGCAGCAGGAGGGCGCTGTCGTGGTGCAGCACCGACGCCAGCTCCATCGACCGAGGCGCCGGCGGCAGTGGCCCGTTCGAGATCCGACCGGCGTCACCGCCCGCGAGCAGCGGGGAGAACGTCACGCACAGCACGTCGACCAGGTCCGCGTCGATCAACGTACCGAACACCCTCGGCCCGCCCTCGCAGTCGACGCGGAGCAGCCCGCGTTCGCGCAGGGCCGCCAGCGCCAGGTCCATGGCCACGGCCTCCTCGCCGGCGACGACCACGTCGGCGCCCGCCGCGGCCAGCGCGGCACGCCGCTCCTCGGGCGCGGCCCGCGTGGTGAGGATGATCGGCGGCACGGTCGTGCTGGTCAGCAGCGTGGACGTCGGCTCGATCGAGCACCGCCCCGTCACCACGGCGACCGGCGGCACGGGCGCGAGGCCCAGCCTGGCCCGCCGGGACGCGCGCACCTCGCCCGCCTTGACCCCGTGGTAGCCCTCGACCAGGGCCGTGCCCGCGCCGACGAGCACCACGTCGCACAGGTCGCGGCCGAGCATGAACACCTTGCGGTCGGCGTCGTTGCCCAGCCCCTCGGACCGCCCGGCCACCGACACCGCACCGTCCACGCTGGACACGAAGTTCACCTGCACCCACGGCCGGTCGAGCCCGTCGGGGTAGTCGTAGAGCCGTTCCAGCTCCTCGTCGGTGATCTCGCCGTCACGTGGTGGCCACAACATCCGCACCGCCACATCCCAGCACGCCGATACGATCCCGTCATGTCCGCCCCGCCGCGCCTGTCCGACCGCCTGCCGCACGTCGACGCGGACGAGCTGGTGGACGCGATGGTCCCGCCGCCCCGCTTCGGCGCGGTCCGCTTCGACACCTACCTGCCCAACCCGGACGAGCCGAGCCAGGCCGCGGCGGTGCGGGCGGGCCGCGAGTTCGCCGAACGCGTGTCCGAGGGCGGCAGCCGGGGCGTGCTCGGCCGGCTGTTCAAGCGGTCGGGCGCCGACGACGCCAAGCCCGGCCTCTACCTCGACGGCGGGTTCGGCGTCGGCAAGACCCACCTGCTGGCGTCGGTGTGGCACGCCGTGCCCGGCCCCAAGGCCTACGGCACGTTCGTCGAGCTGACCAACCTGGTCGGCGCGCTGGGGTTCGGCGAGACCGTCCGCCGCCTGTCGTCGCACAAGCTGCTCGCGATCGACGAGTTCGAGCTGGACGACCCGGGCGACACGATGCTGGTGACCCGCCTGATCAAGGAGCTGACCGCGGCGGGCGTGTCGGTCGCGGCCACGTCGAACACCCTGCCGGACAAGCTGGGCGAGGGCCGGTTCGCCGCCGCCGACTTCCTGCGCGAGATCCAGTCGATGTCGGCGAAGTTCACCGTGGTCCGGGTCGACGGCCCCGACTACCGCCACCGCGGCCTGCCCGACGCGCCGCCGCCGATGGCCGACGACGACCTCGTGGCCAAGGCCGTGAGCACGCCCGGCAGCACGTTGGACGACTTCGCCGACCTGTGCGCCGCGCTGGCCCGGATCCACCCGTCGAGCTACGGCCGCCTGGTGGACGGGGTGACCGCCGTGCACCTGCGCCACGTTCGGCCCGCGCCCGACCAGGCGGTGGCGCTGAGGCTCGTGGCGCTCGGCGACCGCCTCTACGACCGGGACATCCCGGTGGCGGTGTCCGGCGAGCCGCTCTCGGAGCTCTTCACCGCGGAGATGCTGCGCGGCGGCTACCGCAAGAAGTACCTGCGGGCGGTATCGCGGCTCGTCGCGCTGTCACGCTGATCTTGCCTGCTCAGACCCCCGTTCAGGGTGGTTTTGCGGGTGGGGCGCCGGGTATCCACCGGCCGTGATGAGCGAAGCGGAACGCCGCACCCTCAGTGAGATCGAGAGCAGACTCGCGGACGAGGAGCCGGGCCTGGCCTCGGCGCTCGTCGCCGGCAAACCCCGGCACCCCGTGCTCAGCTACGCCCTCGTGGCCACGTTCGGTGGTCTGGGCGTGCTGCTGCTGTTCCTGGGGGCGTTCGGCCCCGCCCTGGCGTCGCTGGGGTTCGGCGCGCTGCTGATGCTGATGCGCGGCTACACCTGGCGGTGAGCCGGGACCGCCCCGCGGTCCCGCTCGAGAGGGCAGGCGCCCACCAGCCGCGAGCTCATCGCCCAGTCGCGCCGCGCCCGGCCACGCCCGTCAGCCGAACCCCGTCTCGGCGAACCCGGTCTTAGGGAGTCGCGTCACACTTCGCGGATCCGGCCTAATCCGCTGGCCATCCGCGGTGGCGATGGCCGACCATGCGCGGGTGGGATTCCTGGACGCGAACGGCCTCGCCTTCCGCCTGCCCGACGGCCGCGAGCTGTTCCGCGACGTGTCGTTCAAGGTCGGCACGAACAGCGTGGTCGCCCTGGTCGGCGCGAACGGCGTCGGCAAGACGACGCTGCTGAGGATCCTGTCGAACGAGCTGACGCCCACCGCGGGCAGCGTCCGCGTGCAGGGCGGCCTCGGCGTGATGCCGCAGTTCGTCGGCTCGGTCCGGGACGAGAGCACCGTCCGCGACCTGCTGCTGGCCGCGTCGCCCGCGCCGCTGCGCGCCGCCGCCGAAGCGCTCGACGAGGTCGAGCTCCAGCTCATGGAGACCGACGACGAGCCGACCCAGATGCGCTACGCCGACGCGATCACCGCGTGGGGCGAGGTCGGCGGCTACGACGCCGAGGTGCTGTGGGACACCGTCACCGTCGCCGCGCTCGGCGTGCCGTTCGACCGGGCCCGGTTCCGCGAGGTCCGCACGCTGTCCGGCGGCGAGCAGAAGCGGCTGGTGCTCGAAGCGCTGCTGCGCGGCCCGGAACAGGTGCTGCTGCTCGACGAGCCGGACAACTACCTCGACGTGCCGGGCAAGCGGTGGCTGGAGGACCGGCTGCGCGAGACCGGCAAGGCCGTGCTGCTGGTCAGCCACGACCGCGAGCTGCTCGACATCGCCGCGACGCACGTCGTCACGGTGGAGGCGCACTCGGCGTGGACGCACGCGGGCTCGTTCGGCACCTGGCACGGCGCCCGTGCCGCCCGCATCGACCGGCTCGCCGAGCTGCACCGGCGGTGGAACGAGGAGCACGACCACCTCAAGGAGCTCGTCCGCACGCTCCAGATCCAGGCCAGGATCAGCGAGGTCATGGCGGCGAAGTACCGGGTCATGCGGGCCAAGCTGGAGAAGTTCGAGGAGGCGGGCCCGCCGCCGGAGCTGCCGACCGACGAGAAGGTGACGCCCCGCCTGCGCGGTGGCCGCACCGGCGTGCGCGCGATCACCGTGGAGAACCTCGAGCTGACCGGCCTGATGAAGCCGTTCGACGTGGAGATCTTCTTCGAGGACAGGGTGGCGGTGCTCGGCTCGAACGGTTCGGGCAAGAGCCACTTCCTGCGGCTGCTCGGCGGCGGGGACGTCGCGCACACGGGCGTGTGCCGCCTCGGGGCACGGGTGGTGCCGGGCCTGTTCGCGCAGACCCACCAGCACCCGGAGTGGATCGGCCGCACGCTGGTCGACGTCCTGTGGCACGGCGAGGGTGGCCGCAAGGGGCTCGACCGGGGCGCGGCGATGGCCGTGCTCAGCCGCTACGGGCTCGGCAAGCAGGGCGACCAGCGGTTCGAGACGCTGTCCGGCGGCCAGCAGGCGCGGTTCCAGGTGCTGTTGCTGGAGCTGTCCGGCGCCACGCTGTTGCTGCTCGACGAGCCGACCGACAACCTCGACCTGAACTCGGCCGAGGCGTTGCAGGACGCGCTGGAAGGCTTCACGGGCACGGTCGTCGCGGTCACCCACGACCGCTGGTTCGCCCGCGGCTTCGACCGCTTCCTGCTGTTCCGCTCCGACGGCGAGGTCGTCGAGGTGGACGAGCCGGTGTGGGACGAGACGCGGGTCAAGCGCGCCCGGTGAGGCGATCTACGCTGCCGGACGTGAACGCTGTGCGGCTTCCCGTCCGTCGGCCTGCGCACGCGGCGGCCGTGGCGGCGCTCGTGGCCAACGTGCTGATCGTGCTCACCGGCGCGTTGGTGCGGCTGACCGGTTCCGGGCTGGGGTGCCCGACCTGGCCGAGCTGCACCGACGACTCGTTCGTGACCACGCCGGAGATGGGCGTGCACGGGGTGGTCGAGTTCGGCAACCGGGTCCTCGGCATCGTGGTCGGGCTGATCACCCTGGCCCTCGTGGTGGCGGTCGCCCGGCACCGCGCCCGTCCGCCGAAGACGCTGCCGCTGGCCGTCGGTGTGCTGGTCGGCGTGGGCCTGCAAGGCCTGATCGGCGGGCTCAGCGTGCGCCGGACCCTCGCGCCCGAGGTCGTCGCGGTCCACTTCCTGGTCAGCATGGTGCTGGTCGCCGCGCTCGTCGTGCTGGTCGACCTGCTCGGCCGGCCCGATGCCGTGCCGCGCGCACCGGCGAACCTCCGGCTCCGGATCGGCGTGGCGGCGATGCCCGTGGCGCTCACCGGTGTCCTGGTGCTGGGCACCCTGGTGACCGGCAGCGGCCCGCACGCGGGTGACGAGGACGCGCGCCGGTTCGGCTTCGACCCCGCCGAGGTGGCGGCGCTCCACGTGCTGTTCGTCGTGGTGCTGCTCGGGCTCCAGCTCGGGGCGGCGATCGTCCTGCGCACCCCGGCCGCGTTCGCCGCGGTGGCGCTGTCGCTCGCCCAGGGCGTGATCGGCTCGGTGCAGGAGGCGTTGGCGCTGCCGGTGCCGCTGGTGGCCGCGCACGTGGTCACCGCCGCGCTGGTCGTGGCGGCCACCACCCACCTGGTCGTGCGGACGTTCCGGGTCCGGGCAGGCACACTCGACGCATGGACACCGGCTTAGTGGTGGCGCTCGTCGCCACCGTGATCGTGATCGTGAGTGGTGTCGTGCTGGCGGTGCGGACCCGGCACGACCCGGGCCACCCCGATGACGGGCCGGCGCCGAACTCGTCCGACGGCGGTGGCGGCGGCTGACAGCCCGCCCGGCGGTCAGCGGGTGCTCGGTTCGGGTGCCCGGGTCGCCGCGTCCTCGGACTCCGCGGGCTCGACGCCCTCCCCGAGCAGGTGGCCGGTCTCGAACTCGTGTTCCAGCACCCATCGCCCCTCTTCACGCCGCCACGACGTCAGCGAGGCGTTGGGCACCACGGTGTTGCGGGCGAACGCGGCGAGGTCGGGCTCGGGCAGGCACTCCAGCAGGTAGCGCAACAGGAACGCCTGCAGCTCGTGCCCGAACAGCAGCACGCGCCGCCCGTCGAGGTCGCGCAGCAGCGACCGCAGCCGCAACGCCACGTCCGCCCACGACTCGCCGCCCGGCGGCCGGTAGTAGAACTTGCCGAGCCGCCGTTCGCGCGCCCGCTCCTCCGGGTACCGCTCCGCCACGCCGTGGCTGGTCAGCAGGTCCAGCACGCCCAGTTCGCGGTCGCGGAGCCGTTCGTCGACCCGTGACCGCGGTCGCCCGCTCACGGTGAGCCGCGCGGTGTCGATGGCCCGCCGGTACGGCGAGCAGACCACCAGGTCCGGCCACTGCTCGCGCGGCAGGGCGGCGAACCACCGGCCGAGCGCCCGGCCCTGCCGCTCGCCCCGGTCCGACAGCGGCACGTCCGCGTCGCGGTCGAGGATGTCGACGACCTCGTGACCGGCCGCCTCCGCGGCCCCGCTCGCCACGTTGCCGGTGCTCTCGCCGTGCCTGATCAGCCCGATCCAGTCCACCCCAAGGGAGTCCACCCGAGCCAACTTAGCCCTCCGTCGCGGCGTCGGCACTCCCTGCCGTCAACCCCGGCGCGGTAGAACTCCACCCGTGGACGTGGACGCGTACTGCGAACGCCTGGCGCCCGGTCTCCTGGCGGAGCCGCTCAACGCCGTGAGCAACGCGGCCTTCCTGGTCGCGGCGGCCCTGCTGTGGTGGCGGCACCGACCGCGACCGCGGAGCCTGCGCGCGCTGCCGGTGCTGCTCGCGCTCGTCGGGCTGGGCAGCCTGAGCTTCCACACCGTCGCCGACACGCTCACCAACTTCTTCGACGTCGGCTTCATCGCGGCCTACGTGATCTGGTACCTGATCGTGTTCACGCGCCACCACCTGGGCGTCCGGTGGTCGCTCGCCTGGCTCGCCGCGCCCGCGTTCGTCGTCCTCGCGGTGGCCACCGCGCCGCTCGGCGCGCTCGTGCCCGGCGGCTCGGGCATCTACCTGGCGCCGTTCCTGTGCCTGCTGGTCGCCGCGGTGGTCGCGGCGGCGCGCGGGCTGCCGTGGCACGACCTGGCGTCGGCCGCCGGAGTGTTCGCGGTGTCGGTGGCGCTGCGCACGCTCGACCAGCCCCTGTGCGGGCAGTGGCCGAGCGGCACGCACTACTTCTGGCACCTGCTCAACGCCGTGGTGCTGTTCCTGGTGGCCCGGCAGGTCATTCGCGGTCGGCGGGCAGCCGACCGGACTTGACCGCGGCGGCCAGCTCCTCGTGGTCGGCGCACGTCCGGTCGGCGTAGTCCAGCGCGTACCGGGCGATCGCCTCGTCCAGCTCCTCGCCGCCCGCGCAGTACCCCGCCAGCAGCCGCGGGTCGACCGAGCGGCTGTGCGCGCGGGCCAGCAGCGCGCCCGCGAGCCGGCCGTAGTCGTCCAGGTCGTCCCGCTTCAACGTGGTCGCGTCGATCTCGCCCTTGCGGTTGCGGAACTGCCGGACGATGTAGTCCCGTCCCTCGATCGTGGTCCAGCCGAGCAGGATGTCGGTCTCCGCCTGCACGAGCCGCGCGCCGTGCACGATCCGCTTGCCCTCGTGCTTGTCCGCCGGCGCGCCGAGGAACGGCGCCAGCGCGGACGGTCGGGCCTCCTTCGCCTGCAACACCAGCGCCTCGTCACCGTTGCCGTGCAACAGGACCAGGTAGTTGCGCCAGCCCACGCTGCCGGTGCCGACGACGCGGAACGCCACGTCCGACACGCTGTAGCGCATGATCAGCTCGTACCGCGACTCGCGCAGCGTGTCCACGTAGGACGGCAGGGCGTCCACGACGGACCGCGCCGCCTCGTCGGAGATCCGGGACAGCACGGGCGGGTCCGGCACGAACCGGATGTGCTCGCCCTCGCGCCGGGTCCACTTCGCCGCCACCCGCGCGCTGGTGTTCTTGCGCGCCTTGGACGCGGCCTTGGTGAAGTCGTCCAGCAGGTCGTCGGCCTTCGTCTTGGACAGCGCCGACTCGTCGCCCAGCGCGTTCCACGACTCCATGAACGGGATCTCGGCCAGGTGCCGCGCCGCGCCGCGGTAGGCGCGCACCGCGTCGGACGCCGCGTCGCGGCAGCCCTTCTCCGACACACCGCCTTCCCGACCGGCCAGCACCAGCGACGTCGCCAGCCGCTTCAGGTCCCACTCCCACGGGCCGGGCAGCGTCTCGTCGAAGTCGTTGATGTCCATCACGATCCGACCTTCGGGCGTGCCGTAGAGGCCGAAGTTGGCCGCGTGCGCGTCACCGCACAGCTGGGCGTCCAGCCCGCTGCGCGCGCCCGCGGCCAGGTCGCCCGCCATCAGCCCGGCGCTGCCCCGGAAGAACGCGAACGGCGAGACGAGCATCCGGCCGATCCGCAGCGGCACGAGGTCCGGCAGGCGGCCCTCGTTCGACGCGTCCACGAACTCGACCACGGACGGCCGGTCCGGCGCGAGCCGCAGCTCGCGGTGCGCCCGGTGGCTCACCGCCGCCCGCAGCTCGCGCCCGCGCGCCAGGACCTCTTCCGGTTCGACCCACTGTCCCAGCGCGACGGCGGCCTGAGCACGCTTGCGTTCACCCATGCGGGTAAGGATGCGTCACGGAACGACGGGATACGTGTGCCGCGACACGTCTGTGACCTGCGGTAACGGTCCGTGTTCGGTTCGTGCGAACGGAAGCGGGTCAATCGGACACAGTGCCCAAAACCTCGGCGACGGCGTCGATGCCCCGGTCCAGCTCCTCCCGCGTGATGACGAGCGGGGGAGCGACGCGCAGGGTGGTGTCCTGGGTCTCCTTGCACAGCACGCCCAGCCCGGCGAGCGCCTCCGACGCCGCACGACCGCGCGGTCCGCCGGGCGCGATCTCGACACCGGCCCACAGCCCGCGCCCGCGCACCTCGGCCACACCGCGCCCGACCAGCTCGCCGAGCCGCGCGTGCAGGTGGGCGCCCAGCTCGCGGGACCGCTGCTGGAACTCGCCGGTCGCCAGCAGCCGCACCACGGCCCGCCCGACCGCGCACGCCAGCGGGTTGCCGCCGAACGTCGACCCGTGCTCACCGGGCCGCAGCACGCCGAGCACCGCGCGGCTGCCGACCACCGCCGACACCGGCATGATGCCGCCGCCCAGCGCCTTGCCCAGCGTGTAGAGGTCGGCGCGCACGCCCTCGTGGTCCAACGCCAGCAGGTCGCCGGTGCGGCCGAGGCCGGACTGGATCTCGTCCGCGATCATCAGCACGTTGTGCTCGTCGCACAGCGCCCGCACGCCCGCCAGGTAGCCCGCGGGCGGCACGACCACGCCCGCCTCGCCCTGGATCGGCTCCAGCAGCACCGCGGCCGTCCGCTCGGTGATCGCGTCGCGCAACGCGTCCGGCGAGCCGTACTCGACGACCTTGAAGCCCGGCGTGAACGGCCCGAAGTCGTCGCGCGCGGTGTCGTCGGTGGAGAACGAGACGATCGTGGTGGTCCGGCCGTGGAAGTTCGACCCGGCGACCACGATCTCCGCTGTGCCCGCCGGCACGCCCTTCACCCGGTAGGCCCACTTGCGGGCGACCTTGATCGCCGACTCGACGGCCTCCGCGCCGGAGTTCATCGCGAGCACCATCTCGGTGCCGGTCAGCTCGGCCAGCTCGCGGCAGAACGGGCCGAACTGGTCGTGGTGGAACGCGCGGCTGGTCAGCGTGACGCGGCCGAGCTGCTCGACCGCGGCGGAGACCAGGTCGGGGTGGCGGTGGCCGAAGTTCAGCGACGAGTAGCCGGACAGGAAGTCCAGGTAGCGGCGCCCGTCGACGTCGGTGACCCACGAGCCTTCGCCGTGCGAGATGACGACCGGCAGCGGGTGGTAGTTGTGCGTGCTCCATTCCTCGTCGAGCGAGATGAAGCGCTGGGAGCTCAGAGCTGCGGCCATGGCGGTCATGTCACCAACACTAAGGGGCCTGCGCCAGCGAATTCATCCGCCAGGCGTTGCGCATCCGTCATGTTCGTTGCGCAATCAGCTTGTTTCGCGGCGATTCGTTGTGCGGTCGGCAAGCCCATGATCGGCGGGTTACCCTCCGACGATGGCCGACAAGTCCACGCAGGTCCAGTCGATATCCGACGCCTTCCGGGTCGATCCGGACGACTTCGACCTGGCCAAGGTCGACCCGGCCGCGACGCCGGTCGGGCCGCGGTCGAAAGCGGAGGCCGCCGCGGACATGGCGGTGATCGGCCGTGAGCTGGACCGGCTCCAGGAGGCGCTGTACGCCGAGGGCACGGGCGGCGGCGACCGTCGGGTGCTGCTGGTGCTCCAGGGCATGGACACCTCCGGCAAGGGCGGCACGATCCGGCACGTCGCGGGCCTGGTCAACCCGCAGGGCCTGCGCATCGCGTCGTTCAAGAAGCCGACCCGGACCGAGTTGCGGCACGACTTCCTGTGGCGCGTCCGCCGCCAGGTGCCGCAGCCGGGCTACATCGGCGTCTTCGACCGCTCGCACTACGAGGACGTGCTGGTCGCGCGGGTGGACAACCTGGTGCCGTCGACCGAGTGGCGGCGCCGGTACCGGCAGATCAACGCGTTCGAGGCGGAGCTGGCCGAGCAGGGCGTGACCGCGGTCAAGTGCTTCCTGCACATCTCGCCGGAACGGCAGCGCGAACGGCTCATCGCCCGGTTGGAGGACCCGCTCAAGCGCTGGAAGTACAACCCGGGCGACCTGGAGGTGCGGGCCAAGTTCTCCCGCTACCAGCTGGCCTACCAGGACGCGCTGGTCAAGTGCTCGACGCGGGTCGCGCCCTGGCACGTCGTGCCGTCGGACCGCAAGTGGTACCGGAACTGGGTGGTGGCGCGGCTGCTGCTGGAGGCGCTGCGCGACCTGGCGCCCGCCTACCCGCAACCCTCGTACGATCCGGCCGTCGAGTTGGCACGGCTCCGGGAAGACGACCCGTTGCGCTAGTCGCGATCTTCGTTGCGCCTCTTGCCTGTGCGCAGTGGTCCAGGCCACTGTGGGAACCGCCGCGGGCGGTCGAGCGGAGGTTCGGTGTGGTTCTGGACAGGCGGCGGTTCCTGGGGGCCGTTGGCGTGGGAACGGGGTTGCTGATGACCGAGGGTGTCGCGCGAGCGGACGAGCCCGGTGCACGGGCGGAGATCCGCGCCTACCTGGGCACCTACACGTCCTGGGCGGGCGGTGGCGCGGGCCTCGGGCTCGGCGCGTACGACCCGGCGACGGGCAGGCTGCGCGTGACCGGTGTGGTGCCGGACGTGCCGAACCCGTCGTTCGTGATCGACGCGGGCCGCTGGGTGTACGCGGTCAACGAGAAGTCCGACGGCGAGGTGACCGCGCTGGCGGTCGGCCCGGACGGCGTGCCGAAGGTGGTCGGCAGCCGCAGCACCGGCGGCGCGGACCCGTGCCACCTGGCGCTGCACAAGGGTTTCCTGCTGTCGGCCAACTACAGCTCGGGCAGCGTGGCCGTGCACCCCGTGCTGCCCGAGGGCGGGTTGGGCGAGCGCACGGACCTGGTCGTGCACTCCGGCGCGGGACCGGACCCGGACCGGCAGGAGGGGCCGCACGCCCACCAGGTGCTGGTCGACCCGACGGGCGAGTTCGTGCTGGCGGTCGACCTGGGCGCCGACTCGGTCCACAGCTACCGGCTCAGCCGTGAGGGCAAGCTGACCTCGGCCGCCACGGCGCGCGTGCACCCCGGCGCGGGGCCGCGGCACCTGGCGTTCCACCCCTCGGGCAAGCACGCCTACATCGCCAACGAGCTCGACTCCACGATCGTGGTCGCGGGCTACGACCGCGGCGTGCTCACCCCGGGCCGGAAGGTGAGCACGCTGCCCGCCGGCGCGCCGACCACGCCGCGCAACTACCCGGCGGAGATCGTGGTGTCGCCGGACGGGCGGTTCGCCTACCTCTCCAACCGGGGTCACGACAGCGTGGCCGTGTTCGCGGTGGAACGCGGCGGCGCGGCGCTGCGGCTGGTCGAGGCGACGCCGGTGGGCGGGAAGTTCCCCCGGCACATCGCGCTCGACGCGTCCGGCCGGTTCCTGCTGGCGGCCAACCAGAACTCGGACAACATCACCACGTTCGAGGTGGACCGGCGCACCGGGAAGCTGCGGCTGACGAGCACGTCCGCGGCGCCGATCCCGGTCTGCGTCGCCCTGACGAGGTAACTCCCGACGGGTTAACTTCGGCCGGCGGGACTGTCCACAGTGGTAGGCACCGGTGCATGAAGATGCTCGCGCTCGCGCTGCTGATGGCCATCACACCCGCACCGGTCGCGCCGGAGCTCGTCGCGTTGGGTGACTCCTACGCGGCGGGCCTCGGCGCGGGCGACGAGGCGTCCGACGACTGCCGCCAGAGCCCGCACGCGTACCCGAGCCTGTGGGCCAAGCGCAACGGCGCGTCGCTGGTGTTCGCCGCGTGCGCGGGCGCCAAGACCGACGAGGTGACCAGGCAGGCGGAGCGGATCACGCCGAACGCCACGCTCGTCACCATCACCGCGGGCGGCAACGACGCCGGGTTCAGCGACGTCATGACGACGTGCACGCTGCGCGGCGACGAGGAGTGCGTGCGGCGGGTCGACGTGGCCGAGGGGTTCATCCGCGGCGAGCTGCCCGGCCGGTTGGACTCGCTGTACGGCGCGGTGGCCGACCGGAGGTCCGCGTCGGCCGAGGTCGTGGTGCTCGGCTACCCGCGGCTGTTCTCGCACGAGACGTGGTGCCTGATGAGCGGGCCGAAGCGGGCGGCGGTGAACCGGGCCGCGGACGTGCTGGCCGAGGTGACCGGCGACCGGGCGAAGGCGGCCGGGTTCGAGTACGCGGACGTGCGCCAGGCGTTCGACGACCACGGCGTGTGCGCCGACGAGCCGTGGCTGAACGGCCTGGTCCTGGCGCCCGTCGACCGCTCCTACCACCCGAACCGGGCAGGCCAGGAATCCGGCTACCTCCCGGCCCTGACCGCCGCCACCGCCCGCGCGGGTAACCGGTTGGCGGTCGCCGCGACCGATTGACCATGATGCGTGAGTGACCCACTCGAACGGGCTGCGCCAGGTCGCGGCCACCCGCTACGTCACGCCCTTCCGGGAGGGCGGCTCCCTCCCGGGGTTGGTCGAGGCCGACGACCTGGGCATGTACGTGCTCAAGTTCCGGGGCGCGGGCCAGGGCGTGAAAGCGCTCGTCGCCGAGATCGTGGTCGGCGAGCTGGCCCGGCGCCTCGGCTTCCGGGTTCCCGAGATCGTGCTGGTCGACCTGGACCCGGAGCTGGGCCGGGCCGAGCCGGACCAGGAGGTGCAGGAGCTGCTCAAGGCCAGCGGCGGGCTCAACCTGGGGTTGGACTACCTGCCCGGCTCGTTCGACTACAACCCGCTGGTGCGCGAGCCGTCCCCGGAGACCGCGACCCGGCTGTTGTGGCTGGACGCGCTCACGCTCAACGTCGACCGCAGCTGGCGCAACCCGAACACGCTGCTCTGGCACCGCGAGCTGTGGCTGATCGACCACGGCGCGTCGCTGTACTTCCACCACTCGTGGCGGCCGGAGAGGTTCCCGGCGGCCACCTACCGGTTCGACGCGGCCGACCACCTGATGCTGCCGTTCGCGGGCGACCTGGCCGAGGTGGACGCCGAGCTGACCGCCCGGGTCACGCCCGACCTGGTGCGCGAGGTGCTGGCGCTCGTGCCCGACGCGTGGCTCGCGCAGGACGAGGCGTTCGGCACACCGGCGGCGGTGCGCGAGGCGTACGAGTCGTTCTTCACCGCCCGCCTGGCCGCGCCGCGCGCGTGGGTCGACGCACTGGAGGCCGCACGTGCCGCACGTGTTTGAGTACGCGCTGCTGCGCGCCGTGCCGAGGCAGGAGCGCGGCGAGTTCGTCAACGTCGGCGTGCTCGTCTACTGCAAGGACCTGGACTTCCTCGGCGCCCGCGTGCACGTCGACGAGCGCCGGGTGCTGGCGCTGGACCCGTTCCTCGACGTGGAGGTGTTGCGGGCCACCCTGGAGCACCTCGGGCTGTCGTGCGACGGCGTGCCGACGGCGGGTCCGGTGTCGCGCACCTCCGCTGGTCAGCGGTTCCGCTGGCTGACCGCGCCGCGCAGCACCATCGTCCAGACCTCGCCCGCGCACACCGGCCTGACCGACGACCCGGAGGCCGAGCTGGACCGCCTGCTGGCCGCGCTCGTGCTGCCTCCCGACCGGTAGTGCCACGACCGACGACCTCCACCGCGTCTTCCGGCGCTCAGCACCCGTCTGAGCGCCGGAACACGGGGCGGAGGCTGCCGGTCGTGGCACTAGGGTGGCAACCTCTTGCCGCGCACCGCGTCTTTAGGTGCGAGCAGTGACCGACACACGGACGGGGTCGCTTGATGAGCGCCGGATACCAGCAGGGCGGGTATCAGCAAGGCGGATACCGACAGGGCGGGCAACCGCGGCAGCGCAGGCCGCAGGGCCCGCCGCAGGGCGGGTACGGGCAGCAAGCCGCGTACCAGCAGGCTGGACGACGTCCGGCGCCCAAGCGCCGCAAGCCGAGAATCGGGCGGATCATCGGGGTCGTCCTGGTGCTGCTGCTGGCGCTCGGCGTCGGCATGTGGTTCTACGTCGACGGTTCGCTGCGCCGCATCGACGCGCTGACCGACTACGAGGGCAGGCCCGCCGACACGCCGGGCACCAACTGGCTGCTCGTCGGGTCGGACGCGCGCGACGACCTGACCGAGGAGCAGAAGGCCACGCTGTCCACCGGTGACGCGGGCGGTCGGCGCACGGACACCATCATGCTGCTGCACATCCCGGAGGGTTCCGGGAAGTCCACTTTGGTGAGTGTCCCTCGCGACTCCTATGTGGACATCCCGGGCAACGGCAAGAACAAGATCAACGCGGCGTTCGCGTTCGGCGGGCCGTCGCTGCTGGTGCAGACCGTGGAGGGCGCCACGGGCATCCACGTCGACCACTACATGGAGATCGGCTTCGGCGGTTTCGCCGGGATCGTGGACGCGGTCGGCGGCGTGGACATGTGCATCGAGGAGCCGATGCAGGACCCGTTGGCGGGTCTGGACCTCCAGCCGGGCTGCCAGGAACTCGACGGCGCGCAGGCGCTGGGCTTCGTCCGCTCGCGGGCGTTCGCCACGGCCGACCTGCAGCGGGTGGAGAACCAGCGCAAGTTCCTCGCCGCGCTGACGGACAAGGCGACGAGCTTCGGCACGCTGGCCAACCCGTTCAGGGCGTTCCCGCTGCTGTTCGCGGGCACGGACTCGATCTCGGTGAACTCCGACGACCACCTGCACCACCTCGCGGGCATGGCGTTCGCCATGGGCGGGGGAGTGGACACGGTGACCGTGCCGGTGGGCGGCACGCCGACCGTGCCGGGCGCGGGCTCGGTCGTGCAGTGGGACCGGGACAACGCGCTGCGCCTGTTCGGCGCGCTGGAGAAGGACGAGCCGGTCCCCGCCGACCTGCTGCCGCAACCGAAGTAGCGCTGCACCGACGGGCCGCCGGGCACACGCACCCGGCGGTCGCTCCACGGATCGGGCCGCCGGGCACACGCACCCGGCGGCCCGTCCGCGTTCCTAGGTCTTGACCACCGGGACGTCCGGCACGCCGAGCCGCCGCGCGGCCGACCACAGGGTGCCCGCACCCGCGAGGATCGCCACTGCCGCCACCACGCACGCAGCCCACCACGGGACGCCGTCGTACAGGAACCCCGCCGCCAGGCTGCCGATCACCAGCCCGACCAGGCCCGCGGCGTCGTGCATGCCCAAGGCCGGGCGGACCGCCGCGTCGGCTACGGCCCGCCGCACCGACAACACCGCACCCCACGCGGCCCCGTTGAGCATCCAGAGCGCGGCGATCACGTACGGGTCGGGCGCCAGGGCGAAACCCAGCGTGGCCGCGCAGCTGACGAGCGACGCGACGGCGAACACCCGCTTGCGGCCGTACCGCGACGTGCGTTGGCGCAGGTGCAGGAAGGCGATTCCGGCCACCATCGAGCCGGGCACGAACACGAGCACCACCTGCACCACACCGAGGTCGAACCCGCGTTGCAGGTGCAGGACCAGGAGCAGCGCGACAGCCGCCTCGGCCGCCGTCACCATCGCCTCCGCGACCGGTGCCAACCGCCGCCTGCCCACTGCCGCCCCGTCTTCCCGGCCGTCGCCGCCGCTCTCGACAGGGCCTTCACCGGCGCTGTCCGGGCGGCGCGGCGCGGCCACGAGGAACGCCGCCGCCACCACGCACATCGCCGCGGACGCCCAGAACACGCCGGCGAACCCGACGATCCCGAAGAAGCCCAGCCCGAGGGCGGTGGTGACCAAGGACCCCGCGTCCCGGGCGGACGCGACGCGGAGGAACGCCTCGGTGTCGTCGGCCTGCCGCTCCCTGACGACGGCCCGCACGGCGACCCACAGCAGCGTGCCTCCCGCGCCACCGACCGCCGCCGCGCCGTACGCGAGCGGCGCGCTCTGCGCCACCGCGTACCCCGCGCACGCGAGGGCGTAGAGCGCCGCGCCGACGGCCGCGGTGTGCCGACGTTCCCGCCGGTCCACCAGCACGCGCGCGACCGGCCGCGCGACCAGCGAGACTCCCGCCACGACCGCGACCAGCACACCCACCTCGGCCGCGCTCAGCCCGATGGCCGCGCCCGCCCACAGCGGCAGCACGACGTCGATCAGCTCGACCGGCCCGCCGACCAGCGCCGCCGCGCTCAACGCCCGCCGCTCCCGCAGCCCACCCGGCACGTCCACGTCGCCCCCAACTCGGCACCGTCCGAAGGGCGGACGGCAGTGCCCGGGACCCGCGACGGGTCCGGTCGAGGGATGATCCTCGATCAGCGGGGTCCGGTCACCGGGACGTCCGGCACACCGAGCAGGCGCACCGCCCTGGGCACCACGACCGCGCCCGCCAGGATCATCCCGGCGGCGACCACGCACGCCACCCACCAGTGCGCGCCGTCGTACAGGAACCCCGCCACCAGGCTGCCGATCAGGGCGCCCACCAGGCACGCCGCCTCGTACACGCCCATGGCGCGCCCCACCTGACCGTCGGCCGCCTCGGCGATCACGGCCTGCTGCACCGGCATCACCGCCGCCCACGCCAACCCGCTGAGCACCCACAGCCCCGCGATCACGTACGGGTTCGGCGCCCACGCGAGGCTGACCGCGAACACGCAACTGGCCAGCGACGCGCACACCAGCACCAACCGCCTGCCGAACCGCAGCACGTACCGGTGCAGGTACTCGGCGGCGGCGCTCATCGCGATCGCGCCGGGCAGGAACACGAACGCCACCTCCTGCAGCTCCAGGTCGAACCCGCGCTGCAGGTGCAGGAGCAGCAACAACCCGACGGCCGCCTCCGCCGCCATGGTCATCACCACCGCGAACAGCATCGGCCGCAACCGCTTGCCCACCGCGCCCAGCCCGGCCGCCGCCACGCCCCGGCCGCCGCGATCCCGCCGCCTCGGCGCGACGAGCAGGAACACCGCCGCCGTCGCGCACGCCGCCGCGCACGCCCAGAACAGCCCCGCGTACCCGACCGAGCCCACGAACGCCATGCCGGCCACGAACGCCACCCACGAGCCCGTCTCCTGCGCGGCGAGCAGGCGCGGGAACACCGCGGTGTCCTCGGCCAGCCGTTCGCTGACGATCGCGCGCACGGCGACCCACAGCAGCGCGCCGCCCGCACCGCCGACCGCCGCCGCGCCGTACGCGAGCGGCGCGCTCTGGGCCACCGCGTACCCGGCGCACGACAGCGCGTAGAGCAGCGCGCCGATGGCGGCGGTGTGCCGTCGGTCCCACCGGTCCGCCAGCACGCCCGCCAGCGGCCGCACGAGGACCGACAAGGCCATCTCCACCGCCATCAGCACGCCGACCTCGGTCGCGCTCAGCCCGATGGCCGCGCCCGCCCACAGCGGCAGCACGAAGTCGATCAGCTCGGTCGGCCCGTTGGCCAGCGTCGCCGCCGTCAACGTCCGCCGTTCGCGTTCCATCCCCCGGTCCGCGGTGTCGTCCACGTCGTCCCCCAAAACTTCGAACACCGTTCGTACAACTCCGAACGGTATACTGAGTTTCACCATGGACGCAAAGGACGACGCGCAGCGGCGAGTGCTGGAACTGCTGTGGAAGGACGCCCGCCGCCCCGCCCGCGGCCCCCGGCGCGGCCTGACGATGGAGCGGATCGTGGCCGCCGCGATCCGGATCGCGGAGACCGAGGGCCTGGCCGCGCTGTCCATGCGCCGGGTGGCCGTCGAGCTGGGCGTCGGCACGGCCTCGCTCTACACCTACCTGCCTGGCAAGGCGGAGCTGGAAGCCCTGATGGCGGACTCGATCGGGGCCGACGACCCGCTGCCGGACGACTGGCCGGGCGACTGGCGCGCCAAGCTGGAGGCGTGGGCGCGCAACGACCACGAGGGCTACCGCAAGCACCCCTGGGTGCTGCACCTGGTCGCGACGGTGGCCGCGCCCGGACCGGGCCTGCTGCGGTGGATGGACTCGGCGCTGCGCGTGCTGGAGGGCACCGGCCTGAGCGAGGCGGAGAAGATGGCGGTGGTCGAGTCGGTCGACGCCTACGTGCGCGGTCAGGCCAGGCTGGGCCTCGACACGCCGGAGCCGAGCGCCGACGAGATGCGCGACCGCGACGCCGTGCTCGCCGAGCTGGTCGACTTCGAGCCGTACCCGGCGCTGGTCGCGGCCGTGCGGGCGGGCGTCTCGCCGTACGCGGGCGACCAGTTCGAGTTCGGGCTGCGGCTGCTGCTGGACGGCGTCGAAGCCCTCATCGCCTCGAAGAGGGCTCCGACGTCCTGAACGTCCTGGTCAGGCCTTGTCCGGGGTCGGCTCCTCGGCCTGCTCCGCGGCGGGCTCGGCGGTCTGGACCGCCTCTGCGGCCTCGCTGGCGAGGATGATCCCCTCGAACTCGCGCAGCAGGTCGTCGTAGATCGGCGTAAGTGACACTTCGTAACCCCCAAGACGTCGTTCGTCCCCCGAACGGGCCAAAGCAGCCTACATACGGACGCTGCTCGCTTCATGGCGTATGTGACATCCGGATCATTTCCCCGCTAACTGTCGGCTAAACACATGCGTCGCCGGAAGGTTGTGGGGCTCGGTCACATGTCCGGTGCACCGCAGGTCACCTAGCGTTTCGGGCCATGACGAGTGTTCCCGGTCACAGCGACGACCTGTCCGGTCGAACCGCCCTGGTCACCGGCGCCGGTAGCGGCATCGGACGGGCCTGCGCGGTCGCCCTCGCCCGCGCCGGGGCGAAGGTGCACCTCGTCGACCGCGACGGCGACTCGGTCGCCGACGCGGCCCGCGAGACCGGCGGCACCGAGCACGTGGTCGACCTCGCCGTCGACGACCCCACGCGTGACCTGCCCACCGAGGTCGACATCCTGGTCAACAACGCGGGCCTGCAGCACGTGGCGCCGGTCCACGAGTTCCCGCCCGACCGGTTCGCGCTGTTGCAGCGGGTCATGGTCACCGCGCCGTTCCTGCTCGCCCGGCACGCCCTGCCGCACATGTACCAGCGCGGCTGGGGCCGGGTGGTGAACATCTCCAGCGTGCACGGCACCAGGGCCAGCGCGTTCAAGTCCGCCTACGTCACCGCCAAGCACGGCCTGGAAGGGCTGAGCAAGGTCATCGCGCTGGAAGGCGCGCCGCACGGCGTGACCAGCAACTGCGTCAGCCCCGGCTACGTGCGCACCCCGCTGGTGGAGAACCAGGTCGCCGACCAGGCCCGGGCGCACGGCATCGGGCCCGAGCAGGTGCTCGCCGACGTGATGCTCACCCGGCACGCCATCAAGCAGCTCATCGAACCGGCCGAGGTGGCTTCCGTCGTGCTGTGGCTGTGCGGCGCGCACTCCGGTCACGTCACCGGCTCGTCGTTCACGATCGACGGCGGCTGGACCGCCCAGTAGCCCCCGTTCACCCCCCCCTCCCCCAACGAAGTGGTGACGACATGACGAACGCCGCCCCTCCGCAGCCGAAGAAGTCCTTCGCCAAGGTGGTCATAGCCAGCCTCATCGGCACGACCATCGAGTGGTACGACTTCTTCCTCTACGGCTCCGCCGCCGCCCTGGTGTTCAACAAGCTGTTCTTCCCGCAGAGCGACCCGCTGGTGGGCACCATGCTCGCCTTCCTCACCTACGCGATCGGCTTCCTGGCCCGTCCGCTCGGCGGCCTGGTGTTCGGTCACTTCGGCGACAAGCTCGGCCGCAAGAAGCTGCTCGTGCTCAGCCTGGTGCTGATGGGCGGCGCGACGTTCGCCATGGGCCTGCTGCCCACCTACGCCGCGATCGGCGTGGCCGCGCCGCTGCTGCTGACGTTGCTGCGGTTGGTCCAGGGCTTCGCGCTGGGCGGCGAGTGGGGCGGCGCGGTGCTCATCGTGTCCGAGCACGGCAGCGCGGAACGGCGTGGGTTCTGGGCGTCCTGGCCGCAGGCGGGCGTGCCGATGGGGAACCTGCTGGCCACCGCCGTGCTCGCGGTGCTGGCCGCCGTGCAGACCGACGAGGCGTTCCTGTCGTGGGGCTGGCGGGTGCCGTTCCTGCTGTCCGGCGTGCTCGTCCTGATCGGGCTGTGGATCCGGCTCAGCGTGTCGGAGTCGCCCGTCTTCCTGGAAGCGCAGAAGAAGGTCGAGGAGGGCAAGCTCAAGGAGAAGCCGCCGATCGTGGCCGTCGTGCGCGACCACTGGCGCGAGGTGCTGATCGCGATGGGCGCCCGCATGGCGGAGAACGTGTCGTACTACGTGATCACCGCGTTCATCCTGGTCTACATCACGTCGGAGCTCGGGATGCCGCGCTCGGCGGGGTTGAACGCGGTGCTTATCGCGTCGTTCGTGCACCTGGTCACGATCCCGATGTGGGGCGCGCTGTCGGACCGGATCGGCCGCCGCACCACGTACCTGATCGGCGCGGTCGGCATCGGCTTGTGGATGTTCGTGTTCTTCGCGCTGCTGGACACCAAGTCGTTCTTCCCGATGACGCTCGCGGTCACCGTCGGCCTCTTCCTGCACGGCGCGATGTACGGCCCGCAGGCCGCGTTCTTCTCGGAGCTGTTCGGCACGAAGGTGCGCTACTCGGGCGCGTCCATCGGCTACCAGCTCGCGTCGATCGGCGCGGGCGCGGTGGCGCCGCTCATCGCGACCGCCCTGCTCGCCGCCTACGACAGCTCGTTCCCGATCGTGCTGTACGTGATCGGCATGTGCGTGCTGACCGTGATCGCCGTGGTGGTGGCGAAGGAGACGAAGGGCAGCTCCCTGAACCGGACCGACGCCGACCAGGCCTCGGTGCGAGCTTGACGTCCTCTCACGCTGGAGGAACGTGAGATTCCGACTCACCACCAGCGCGGTCGGGCGGAGGTGGCACGGTGAGGTCCACGGTTCGCGGGTGGAGCCGGTGCCCCGCCTCCCCGTGCCGTCACCGGCCGTCCGGCGGCGATGTTCTCGGCTGCGTCGACGTCCGCGTTGCAACTGCGCCCGCAAGCGACGCACCGGAATCCCGCTCGGCTCTTGCGGGACTCCGGTGCGACATGCCCGCACGAGGAGCATCGCTGCGACGTGCACGCGGTTCTCACCCGCTCCCGCCGTCGGGGATCCTCGTGCGCACCTGTTCGACTTCCGCTGCCACGAGGTCGACCGCGGCCCTCGTGACGGCCGGCCTTCCGTCACGTCGGACGCCGGTGGGTGCCGTGAAGAAGTGCCGCACAACGCCAGTGCGAGTGCTGCTCGGCCGCGAGGTTCCACACGAGACGAGCGCGCGCAGTGCTCCAGCAGCAGGGTTTCTTGTTCTAGGGTGGGAGCGAGCCGATGGCGCGCCACAGGATCAAGCCATCCGAAATCGTCGACGGGATCCGGTCATGGCCAACACAATCCGCCGATCGGGAAACCCATGACCGATGGGGCGGACGCGGTGGAGCACCTGTTGGAACTGCTCGGGTTGCTCGCGACCGACGCGGGCAGCGAGCGGCTGGCGGCGGTGCTCCCCGCGGCCCGCGCGGCGGGTGTGCCGGACCACGAGCTGGACCACATCGCCCGCGCCACGGAGTGGGCGTTGCGGATCCGCCGCACGCTCACCGCGCACCGCCGTCGTGAGGCCGAGCTCGAAGCGCTGTTCGACACCGCGAACGACCTGGCGGGCGTGCGCGACCCGGACGCCGTGCTGCGGTCGATCGTGCGGCGCGCCCGGCTGCTGCTCGGCGCCGACATCGCCTACCTGAGCATGAACGAACCGGGCCGCGGCACCTACATGCGAGTCACCGACGGCTCGATCTCCGCGCTGTTCCAACAGGTCCGGCTCGGCATGGGCGAAGGGCTCGGCGGGCTGGTGGCGCAGACCGCGCGGCCCTACGTGACCGCCGACTACTTCGCCGACGACCGGTTCAACCACACCGGCCCGATCGACGCGGCCGTGCGCGACGAGGGCCTGGTCGCGATCCTGGGCGTGCCGCTCCAGCTCGACCGCCGGGTCATCGGGGTGCTCTACGCGGCCAACCGCTCGCCGCGCCAGTTCCCGCCCGACGAGGTGGCGCTGCTGTCCTCGCTGGCCGACCACGCCGCCATCGCGCTGGACACCGCGCACCTGCTGGAGGAGACCCGGGCCGCGGGCGAGACGATCCGCGCGCACAACGACGCCATGCGCCGCGCCGAGGACGCCCACGACCGGCTCACCGACCTGGTGCTGCGCGGCGCCGACGTGCCCGAGGTGGCCGCCGCCGTGGCCAAGGTGCTCGACGGCGGGATCGTGGTGCACGACAACGACGGCGTCGAGCTGGCCCGCATCGGCACCACCCGCGCGCTCACGCCCCGTGCGGCGGTCAACGCCTCCCGCGCCAGCGGCCGGGCCATCCCGCAGGACGGCACGTGGGTGTGCGCCGTGCTGGCGGGCCGCGAGCTGCTGGGCGGCATCACGCTCACCGACCGCCCGGACCTCGGCGACGCCGACCGCAGGCTGTTCGAACGCGCGGGCGTCGTCACCGCCCTGCTGCTCCTGCTGCGCCGCACGGTCGCCGAGGCGGAGAACAAGGTGCGCGGCGAGCTGATCACCGACCTGCTGACGGCCGCCGTCGACTCGGTCGCGTTGCGCGCTCGTGCCCGCCGGGTCGGCGTCGAGCTGGCCGCCGACCACGTGGTGTTGGTCGCGGACGGCCCGCGTGACCGGCTCCTCGCCGCCGCCGCGCACCACGCGTCGTCGTGCCGCGGCCTGGCGGGCGTGCACGGCGAGCACGTGGTGCTGGTGCTGCCCGGCGCGGACCTGGCGTGCGCGGCGGACGACGCGGCACGGGTGCTCGGCAAGGCGGTCGGCCTGCCGGTGACCGTCGGCTCCGGCGGTCCGGCGCACGGCCCGGAAGGCGTGGCCGCCGCGCACGCCGAGGCCGTGCGGTGCCTGAAGGCCTTGCTGCAGCTGGGGCGCAAGGGCACCGGCGGCACGCTCGCGGACCTCGGATTCGTCGGCGTGCTGCTGGGCGACCGGGCCGACATCGCCGGGTACGTCCGCGCCACCCTCGGCCCCCTGCTGGACTACGACTCCAGCCGCGGCACCGAACTGGTCCGGACGGTGACCGCGTACTTCGCGTGCGGCGCGAACCTCAGTCGCGCCAAGGACGAGCTGCACGTCCACGTGAACACGGTGGTGCAGCGGCTGGACCGGGTGGCGAGCCTGCTGGGCGACGACTGGCAGTCGCCGGAACGGGTGCTCGAAGTCCAGTTGGCGCTCAAGCTCATGAAGGTGCTGGGCCCGTGAGGCGTGCCGGCACGACCGCGCGGCCCCGGACCTGGAAGCACAGGTGTCCCGCCGCTCGGCTGCCCCCAGTGCGCGCCGAGCGGCGGGACGGTCCCGGTCACGCCAGCGCGCACTCCGTCGCGTTCACGGTCGCCGGCCGGGGGACGGTGGTCGACGCGGGTGGGCGCGTGCCCGACAGCCAGCCCTCCAGCGCGGCGAACGCCGACCGGTGGCACGGCGTCAACGGCCGCAGCCGGTCCGGGAACGCGTCGAACAGCGAGTCCACGTGCGTGCCGCCCTCGATCCGGTAGTAGCGGAACAGCGCGCCGCGGCCGGCTTGGCGCACCATGTCGGCGTAGACGTCGGAGTCCTTGGTGATCGGCAGCAGCACGTCCAACGTCCCGTGCAGGGTGAGCAGCGGCTTGCCGATCCTGCCGGTCAACGCGATCCGCTCGACGGCCCGTTGCGCCTGCGGCCGTGAGGCGTAGTCGTAGTCCGCGTCGCACAGCGGCGTGCCGGGCGCGCAGAACGGCGTGCCGGCCTCCGCGTCACCGTCCCAGGCCGGGTCCAGCTCCTCGCGGTAGATGCGCTGGGTCAGGTCCCAGTAGTACTGGTGGTGGAACTGCCACAGGAACTCCGACTCGGCCGGGAACCCGGCGGCCACCACCGCCGCCTCGTCGCCGGTGGCGTAGCCCTTGAGCGCGGGCGGCAGGAACGTCAGCAGGTTGGGGCCCTCGGCGGTCCACAGCGTGCCCTCCCAGTCCACGCCGCCGTCGTACAGCTCGGGGCGGTTCTCCAGCTGCCACCGCACCAGGTAGCCGCCGTTGGAGATGCCGGTGGCCAGGGTGCGCGACGGCGGTCGGCAGTACCGCTGCGCCACCACGGCCTTCGCCGCCCGCGTCAGCTGCGTGACCCGGTGGTTCCACTCGGCGATCGCGTCGCCCGGCCGCCTGCCGTCCCGGTGGAAGGCCACGCCGGTGTTGCCCTTGTCGGTCGACGCGAACGCGTACCCGCGGGCCAGCGCGAAGTCGCTGATCGCGCGGTCGTTGGCGTACTGCTCGCGCACGCCGGGGGAGCCCGCCACGACGAGGCCGCCGTTCCAGCGGGCAGGCAGCCGGATCACGAACTGCGAGTCGTGCGCCCAGCCGTTGTTGGTGTTGCCGGTCGAGGAGTCGGGGAAGTAGCCGTCCACCTGCGTGCCCGGCACGGGCGTCGGCGCGGGCAGGCCCGCCGGGGTCAGCCCGGCCCAGTCGGCGGGATCGGTGCGGCCACCGGCGGTGGACAGGTCGGCGAGGTGGGTCAGTTCCTGGTGCTCGGCACCGGGAACGCGCAGGGGCCCGCACCCGCCGGCGGACGCGGGGACGGCCTGCGCCGTCGTCGCGAGGAGCGCTGCGATCAGTGGAACGACGATGTTCACCCGAGGCACGGTAAGACGGCCCGCCGGGCCGCGAAATGGGTCCGGACGCCATGGCCGGCGGGGCGGATGTGGTGTGCGGAGCCATCGGCGGCACACCTGCGAGTGACCCTCACACCGGGGGTTGGCACGACACCGCGTCACCAAGTGCGGTAATCGGGATTTTCACTGCTACAGGTGACGTCGATCGGTGCTTGACCGGGCTGTAACCGGTCGCCACGACCGTCCGAACAGCCGTGTCCTGGACGTCCCCGCGTGCGCGGCGTGGCCGATCGCCCGGCGGTGGAACCTTGAGTACCACGA
Source organism: Actinosynnema sp. NPDC023794 (assembly GCF_040639675.1). NCBI lineage: Bacteria > Bacillati > Actinomycetota > Actinomycetes > Pseudonocardiales > Pseudonocardiaceae > Actinosynnema > Actinosynnema sp. NPDC023794. The sequence continues at coordinate 100,014 of NZ_JBFAFR010000031.1, forward strand.
TCGGTGCGTTTCGGGCGTCCTGGCGGGGGTAGCTGAGTTGACCCAGCGAAGTTCGCACTGCCAGGTGATTTACGTTCACCCGGCGTGAGGTGTCTGCTTCCGGGGTGACTGAGCAACGGCGCTCTACGCGCACTGACCAGGAGTGGGACCTGATCCGGCGCATCCAGAACCTGGCCCACCGTGCCGAACGCACCGCGTTCGACCACTCGAACCTCGTCGGTCCGCCACCGTCCCAGCAGCACCTGGACATCCTGGCGGAGATCCGCGTCCTCACCGAGCAGGCGGTGGCGCAGCGGATGCCGAGACCGGCCAAGCTGCCCCGACAGGCGGCGCCGGTCGCGGACGAGAAGGTCTCCGCACCCGTTCGCTGAACGCCGTGCGCGGGCCGGGGCGGACGCCCCGCCCCCCCCCCGTCCTG
>NZ_JBFAFR010000032.1:0-98812 GCF_040639675.1 Actinosynnema sp. NPDC023794
CTGAGGCTGCTGGACGTGAACGAGCGGAAGTACCGGCCGTTGGAGCCGATCGCCTCGACGATCATGAGGTACTGGTTCTGGCCCTGGACCTTGTACACCTCGACCGCTTCGAACAGGTTGTTCGTCGTGTCGCTCATGATCGTGGTGTAGGACGAGCCGAAGCTGCCCGGGAAGTTCCCGAGCGGCATGACCTGGCGGTAGATCTTGCCGTTGTCACCGGCGAAGAACAGGTACATGTTCTGGCCGTCGCCGATGAGCGTCTGGTCGATGGGGCCCGTGCCGGAGCCGGTGATGCTGGCCGTGGAGAGCACCTGCTGCGCCGACCACCCGTTCGGGTTGGTGGGGTCGGTCGACGTCCGGTAGCTGAACGCGGTCCCGCCCCACTGGTAGGCCAGCACCCAGATGTTCTTCGGGGCGAAGTAGATCAGCGTGGGTGCGACGGTGCCGATGTTCATGGCCTGCTGGGGCGCCGAGGCCATCTCGGACCAGTTGCTGAAGAGCCCGAAGTTCATCGAGCCCCAGCGCGTCCCGAAGTCGTGGGTCGTGCCGTAGACCAGGTGCTTGCCGTTGTGGGGCACGTAGGTGAAGTCCTTGAGCGAGACCCAACCCGACCTCGGGTTCGCCAGCGCGCCCGAGGACGACCAGCGGTACCTCGACGGCAATGAACACGTGCCGGGCGTCGTCGTGGTCGTCGTGGTCGTGGAAGTGGTGCTGGTCGTCGATGTCGTCGAGGTCGTGCTACCGGTGCACACCACGCCGTTCAGGGCGAAACTCGTCGGAACCGGGTTGCTGCCCGTCCACGACCCGTTGAAACCGAACGACGCCGAACCGCCGGTGGCGATCGAACCGTTGTAGCTCACGTTCTTCGCGGTCACCGCGGAACCGCTCTGCGTCAACGACGTGTTCCACGACTGCGTCACCGTCTGGCCCGCGCCGAACGACCACGTCAACGTCCAACCGGTCAGCGGATCACCCAGGTTGGTGACCGACACGTTGCCGGTGAACCCGCCCTGCCACTGCGAAGCCACGGCGTAGTTCACCGAACAGCCCGCGGCCGCGGCGCCGGCCGGCAGCGCCACGAGGGTCGCAGCCGTTGCCAGCAGTGCGGCGCTCGCCACCGCGGCGCCGACATTGGCTGCTCTGAACCTGGTCATGAAGCTGCGTCGTTGCATTGACATGACGTCTCCTCTGCGGACTTTGCGCAAGTTTTCGAACAGTGGCCGTCCGCGATCGCAGTTGTCGACGAGAACGACCACCGGCTCAAGAAGTCGGCGCGCTCGACCGAGTGCCGATATGGCCGAGCGACAAGCACGTCGCTAAACGTTTTAGCGATAGTGCTAAATATTTGAGCGCGTTCTCATGGGCACCTTCCGGGCACGACGACGCTACCGGCAGTTAAGCGGTTGATCTGTTCCCAGAATGGAGTGCGCAAGGCCTTGAGGTCAACAGGGCGAGCTTGACCGTCTCAATGGGCGGGCAAAGGGATCAGTCGTATTCCTCCAGTTTGCCGCGGGAGGACAGGAGGCGGCGCAGGGAGGCCAGGCGGCCGGGGGAGGCCTCGCCGGTGCTGACCAGTTCGTCCAGCATGCAGTCCGGGTCGTCCGGGGGGCCCTGGTGACCGCAGCCCGACGGGCACTCCTCGGCCATGGCCTTCATGTCCGGGAACGCGCCCACGATGTCGTCCGGCGTGATGTGCGCCAGGCCGAACGAGCGGATGCCCGGCGTGTCCACCGCCCACCCGCCTTCCGGCAACGGCAGGGCGACGGTCTGGGTCGACGTGTGGCGGCCCTTGCCCACCCCGCTCACCACGCCCACCGCCCGGTGCGCGTCGGGCACCAGCCGGTTCACCAACGTCGACTTGCCGACACCCGAGTGCCCGATCAACGCCGACAACCGGTTCGCCAGCCGCCCGCGCAGCTCGTCCGGGTCCTGGTCGGACCGCGTCACCACCACCGGCAGGTCCAGCTCGGCGTACGCGGCGAGCAGCTCGTCCGGCGACGCCAGGTCCGACTTCGTCAAGCACAGCAGCGGTTCCAGCCCGCCCGCCCACGCCGCCACCAGGCACCGGTCGATGAAGCCGCGTCGGGGCTGCGGGTCCGCCAACGCCGACACGATCACCAGCTGCTCGGCGTTGGCGACCACCACCCGCTCGAACGGGTCCGTGTCGTCCGCCGTGCGCCGCAGCACGCTGCGCCGCTCCTCCACCCGCACGATCCGCGCCAACGTGTCCGGCTGACCGGACGTGTCGCCGACCAGCCCGACGTGGTCGCCGACGACGACCGGCGTGCGGCCGAGCTCCCGCGCCCGCATGGCGACGACCATCCGCCCGGGGTCGCCGTCCATCGCGCACGTCCACCGCCCCCGGTCGACCCCGACGACCATGGCGGGCACCGCGTCCGCGTGCTCGGGCCGGCGCTTGCTGCGCGGCCGGGTGCCCTTGCCCGGCCGCACCCGCACGTCGGACTCGTCCAACCGCCGCCAGTCGCCCCTCGCCACGTCAGCGCGCCCCCGGCAGCGCCAGCATGGCCGCCCACATGCCCGGGAAGTCGGGCAGCGTCTTCGTGGTGCAGCCGATGTCGTCCACGGACACGCCCTCGACGACCAGGCCGATGATCGCGCCGGCGGTGGCCATCCGGTGGTCGGCGTAGGCGCGCCACACGCCGCCGCGCAGCGGTCGCGGCGTGATGACCAGGCCGTCCTCGGTCTCCTCCGCGTCGCCGCCCAGCCGGTTGATCTCGGCGGCGAGCGCGGCGAGCCGGTCCGTCTCGTGACCGCGGATGTGGGCGACACCGCGGATCCGCGTCCGCCCGTCGGCCAGCGCCGCCAAGGCCGCGACGGTCGGCGTCAGCTCGCTCTCGTCGCGCAGGTCGACGTCGATCCCGGTCAACCGGTCCGGCCCGCGCAGGACCAGGCCGGCGTCGGACAGCGCCACCTCACAGCCCATGCGCCCGAACAGGTCCTGCGCCGCGCCGCCGGGCTGCGTGGTCCGCGTCGGCCAACCCGGGATCGTCACCCGACCGCCGGTGACCGCCGCCGCCGCCAGGAACGCGGTCGCGTTGGACAGGTCCGGCTCGACGTGCCAGTCGCGGCCCTCGACGGGGCCCGGCTCGACCCGCCACTCGTTCGGCGACGCGTCGTCCACCACCACACCGGCCTGGCGCACCATCGCCACGGTCATCTCGATGTGGGGCATGGAGGGCACGGGCTTGCCGTCGTGCCGGATCGTCACGCCGCTCTCGTAACGCGCGCCCGACAGCAGGAGCCCGGACACGAACTGGGACGACGCCGAAGCGTCGATGGTGACCTCGCCACCGGGCACGCCGCCCTTGCCGTGCAGCGTGAACGGCAGCGCGTCGCCCGCCACGTCCGCGCCCAGCGCCCGCAGCGCGTCCAGGATCGTGGTCATCGGCCGGGTCCGCGCGTGCGGGTCGCCGTCGAAGGTGACGTCGCCGACCGCGAGCGCGGCGGCGGGCGGCAGGAACCGCATCACGGTGCCCGCCAGGCCGCAGTCGACCTGCGCCGGGCCGTGCATCTCGTGCGGCGTGACCAGCCAGGACCCGTCCGGACCGTCGGCGACCTCGACGCCGAGCGACCGCAGCGCGTCGACCATCAGGTTGGTGTCGCGGCTGCGCAGCGGCGCGTGCACGGTGGACGGGCGGTCGGCCAGGGCGGCGAGCACGAGCGCGCGGTTGGTGATCGACTTGGAGCCTGGCACGGGTACCGTCGCGTCGACCGGGCCGTCGGCGGTGGGAGCGGACCACTGCTGAGTCATGGCTTGATGATTCCGCATCGGGTGGTCGACAGCTCGCACCGGGCTTTCCGACGTGCGACGATGGGCTTCGCCCGAGGGTGATCTGTGGAGAGGTGATCGGTGTGTGCGGCAGGTACGCGTCCACCAAGAACCCCGCGCTGCTCGCGGCGGAGTTCGACGCGGTCGACGGCACCGAGGGCGAGGCGCCCGGCGCGGACTACAACGTCGCGCCGACCAAGCAGGTGCTCGCCGTGGTCGAACGGCACCCGCGGGACGACGAGGGCAACCCCGACCCCGACACCACCGAGCGCAGCGTCCGCGTGATGCGCTGGGGCCTGGTGCCGCACTGGGCCAAGGACCTGTCCGGCGCCGCGAAGATGATCAACGCGCGGGCGGAGAGCGTGCTGGACAAGCCCGCCTACCGCAACTCGGCGGCCAAGCGCCGGTGCATCGTCCCGGCCGCGGGCTGGTACGAGTGGCAGCCCGGCGAGGGCCGCAAGCAGCCGTACTTCATCAACCCCGGCGACGACTCCAGCCTCGCCATGGCCGGCATCTGGTCGGTGTGGTGGCAGCAGGACGGCGACGAGCGCAAGCCGATCATCACCTGCGCCGTGCTCACCACGGACGCGATCGGCGAGATGACCTCCGTGCACCACCGGATGCCGCTGGTGCTGCCGAAGGACCGCTGGGCGGCGTGGCTCGACCCGGACAACGACGACCCGAAGGACCTGCTCGCGCCCGACCTCGACCTGGTCGACGCGCTGGAGCTGCGCCCGGTGTCGACGAAGGTCAACAGCATCAAGAACAACGACCCGTCGCTGATGGCGGCCGTCACGCTGGGGGAGTCCGAGAAGCCGGAGCCCACCTTGTTCGAGCTGAAATGACCTCGCGGGTGGTCGACACCCCGTTCGGCCCCGCGCGGGCCGAGCTGCACTGCGCCTCCGAGAGCCGCGCCGCGCTCCTGCTCGGGCACGGCGCGGGCGGCGGTATCGCCGCGCCGGACCTGGTGGCCGCGACCCGCGCGGCGGTGGACATCGGCGTGCACGTGGCGCTGGTCGAGCAGCCGTACCGGGTGGCCGGCCGCCGCGCGCCCGCGCCCGCCAACCAGCTCGACGCGGCGTGGCTCGCGGTGGCCGAGGAGCTCGGCGAGACCTGGTTCGACGACCTGCCGCTGCTGTTCGGCGGCCGGTCCTCCGGCGCGCGGGTGGCGTGCCGGACGTCGTCGGAGGGTCAGGCGGCGGCGGTGCTGTGCCTGGCGTTCCCCGTGCACCCGCCGGGCAAGCCGGAGAAGTCCCGGATGTCGGAGCTGGACGGCGTCGAGGTCGCCACCCTGGTCGTGCAGGGCGAGAACGACCCGTTCGGCAGGCCAGAGGCGGCGCACCACCGCGACGTCGTGCTGCTGCCCGGCGACCACAACCTCAAGGCCGACGTGGGCGCGGTGGGCCGGGCCGTCGGCGAGTGGCTCGACCGCGTGCTGCGCCCGCTCGAGGTGTGACCGTCGGCGCCCGGCGTATCAGGCCGAGATCGGTGCGATGACCGCCTGCGTGAGCCTGACCAGCGCTTCCGGTGCGATCTCGACCTCGAGCCCACGCCGTCCGGCCGAGCAGTAGATGGTCTCGAAAGCCTCCGCCGAGGCGTCCAGCGCCACCGGAAGCCGCTTCTTCTGCCCCAACGGCGAGATGCCTCCCGCCACGTACCCGGTGGCGCGCTCGGCCGCCGCGACGTCGGCCATCTTCGCCTTCTTCCCGCCCACGGCGGCGGCCAGCGCCTTGAGGTCCAGCTGCCCCGTGACCGGAACCACACCGACGGCCAGCCTGCCGTCCACGTCCGCGACCAGGGTCTTGAACACCCGTTCGGGGGCGATCCCCAACGCCTCCGCGGCCTCCAGCCCGTACGACTCGTGCCGGGGGTCGTGCTCGTAGGCGTGCAGCGCGTAGGCCACCTTCTGCTTGTCCAGCAACGCGGTGGCGGGCGTTCCACGACCGGCCATGATCGCGCACGATAGTCGAGGGAATGCGCGGCGACGTCGTCGCGTTGCTGCGAACGTGGCTACCGAGGTGATGGACCAGCAGGTCGGCAGGCAGGTCAAGGCGCGCCCACCGCGTGGCTCGGCTCACTGCCGACCCGGTGACCGCCGCGTATCCTCGACTGCGTCCCAGACAGTTCCATCCACCGCGCTGACCAGCCGGTGGGAAGGGAGCGCGGTGCCAGCCACGCGAACGCAGGACACGCCGACGGACGAGACAACGGCCGAGCGCGCAGCCAGGTTCGAGCGCGACGCTATGCCGATGCTCGACCAGTTGTACTCGGCGGCCCTGCGGATGACCCGCAACCCGGCCGACGCCGAGGACCTGGTCCAGGAGACCTACCTCAAGGCGTACGCCGCCTTCGCGTCCTTCTCGGAGGGCACGAACCTCAAGGCCTGGCTGTACCGCATCCTCACCAACACCTACATCAACGGCTACCGCAAGAAGCAGCGCCAACCGATCCAGCAGCCGACGGACGAGATCACGGACTGGCAGTTGGCGCAGGCGGAGAGCCACACGTCGACCGGGTTGCGGTCGGCGGAGGTCGAGGCGATGGACCGGCTGCCGGACTCAGACGTCAAGGAAGCCTTGCAGCGACTGCCGGAGGAGTTCCGGATCGCGGTGTACCTCGCGGACGTGGAGGGCTTCGCCTACAAGGAGATCGCAGACATCATGGGCACCCCCATCGGAACCGTGATGTCCCGGTTGCACCGGGGCCGCAGGCAGCTTCGCGACCAGCTGGCGGACACCGCGCGCGAGCGCGGCATCATCCGCGACGGTCAGCAGGAGGTGGCGGGCCGATGAGCTGCGGCGAACCGCACGAGACGGACTGCTCCGAGGTCCTGTCCGAGGTCTACCTCTTCCTCGACCACGAGTGCGACGAGAGGCGCAAGGAGCTGCTCCAGACCCACCTGGAGGAGTGCCACCCGTGCCTGGAGCAGTACGGCATCGAGGAGCACCTGAAGGCGTTGCTGGCCCGCAAGTGCGGCGGCGAGCACGCGCCCGAGGAGCTGCGGCGGCGCCTGCGCGCCCGGCTCTACCAGACGACGGTGGAGGTCGAGGTCACCACGACCGCGACCAGGACCGAGACGGCCGGCAGCTGACCGTCGGGGTCCCGTTCGCGGACCCCGGACGAGCGGTGCAAGTCGAAGGCCCCGGAGCGGTGCTCCGGGGCCTTCGCACGCCGTGACACTGAATCAGGCGTTGGGGCGCTTCCCGTGGTTGGCGCCACCCTTCTTGCGGTCGCGGCGCTTGCGGGCACGCTTCGACATGGGGTTCTCCTAGTGCTCGTCATGCTTCATCCCAGTGTGTCACGCGGTCGCCCAGGCACGGCACCGGGTCTGAATCGTGGTTGGATGGACTCGACGAAGGAGGACCATGGCCGAGGAGATCCGGGCCGAGATCGTGGCCAACGTGGCCCAGATCGCCGTCGAGGAAGGCGATGAGGTCACGCACGAGACCACGGTCGTGGTGCTCGAGAGCATGAAGATGGAGATCCCGGTCCTCCCCGAGGGCGCGGGCCGGATCACCCGCATCGCCGTCTCGCCCGGCGACGTGGTCCAAGAGGGCGACCTCATCGCGGTGGTGGAGTAGCTGTCCACGCTCACCGACCTCCTGGCCGAGCACACCAAGCTCTCCGGCGGAGCCGTCGACCACCTGCAACTGGTGGTCGCGGAGTGGCAGCTGCTGTCCGACCTCAGCTTCGCCGACTTCCTGATGTGGGTGCCGCTGGACGAGACGACGTTCCTGTGCGTCGCGCAGGCCCGGCCGACGACCGCGCCGACCGCGCACCCCGAGGACGTCGTCGGCAGCATGGTGGACGTCGAGGAACACCCCCAGCTGCGCCGCGCGATGACCGAGGCCCGGATCTGCCGCGAGGAGGACCCGCGCTGGCACCTCGGCGTGCCGGTCCGCCGCGAGGCGATCCCGGTCAAGCGGAACGACGAGGTCATCGCGGTCCTCAGCCGCAACACGAACCTGGCCGTGCCGCGCGTGCCGAGCCCGTTGGAGATCTCCTACCTGGGCAGTGCCGCCGACCTGTGCCAGATGATCTCGGACGGCACGTTCCCGACCACCGAGCCGTCGCCGGACGTGCACACCAGCCCTCGCGTGGGTGACGGCCTGATCCGGCTGGACGCCTCGGGCGCGGTCGTGTTCGCCAGCCCGAACGCGCTGAGCGCCTACCACCGCATGGGCCACGCGTCCGACCTGGTCGGCGTGCACCTGGCCCCGTTGACGCGGTCCCTGATCGGCGACCCGTTCGACGCCACCGAGGTCGCGCAGCGCATCCGGTCGGCCCTGGACGGCCAGCCGAGCATGCGCATCGAGGCCGAGTCGCGCCGCGGCGCGGCCGTGCTGTTCCGCGCCCTGCCGCTGCGACCGCGTGGCAGCGCGGCGGGCGCGCTGGTGCTGTGCCGCGACGTCACGGAGGTCCGCCGCCGCGACCGCGCCCTCATGTCGAAGGACGCGACGATCCGCGAGATCCACCACCGGGTGAAGAACAACCTGCAGACGGTGGCCGCGCTGCTGCGCCTGCAGAGCAGGCGGACCAGCAGCGAGGAGGCGCGCGAGGCGCTGGCCGAGTCGGTGCGCCGCGTCACGTCGATCGCGCTGGTGCACGAGACGCTGTCCATGTCGGTGGACGAGCGGGTGGACCTCGACGACGTGGTGGACAAGGTCATCCCGATGATGTCGGACGTGGCCGCCACCGAGTCGCAGGTCGTGGTGCGCCGGGACGGGAAGTTCGGCATCGTCCAGGCCGAGCTCGCCACCCCGCTGGTGATGGTGCTGACCGAACTCGTGCAGAACGCGTTCGAGCACGCGTACGCGGCGGGCCAGCGGGGCGAGGTGGTCGTGCACGCCGAGCGCTCGGCGAAGTGGCTCGACGTCGTGATCTCGGACGACGGTCGCGGCCTGCCGCAGGGCTTCTCGCTGGAGCGCACCGACCGGCTCGGGCTGCAGATCGTCCGGACGCTGGTGGAGTCCGAACTCAGGGGCTCGTTGAGCTTGCGGAGGCGGCCCCGAGGCGGTACAGAGGCGGTCCTGCGCGTACCGCTCAGAGCCCGGCGTTAGACTGCTCCCCGTGCACACGTGACGACCTACCTCAGCGGTCCGATCGACGGCTCAGCCGTCGTGGAGTCACGTGGTCATGCGGGAGGGTGTGCAACACAAGCGAAAGGCCCGACACCTGGCACGGTGTCGGGCCTTTCGTCTTGTTTGCTCGAGGCGGCTCAGGCGTTGCTGCGAGCCCGGGTGCGAGCGTTGCGGCGCTTGAGGGCGCGACGCTCGTCTTCGCTCATCCCGCCCCACACGCCGGCGTCCTGGCCGCTCTCGAGCGCCCACGAGAGGCAGTCGGAGACGACGGGGCAGCGGCGGCAGACGGTCTTCGCCTCGGCGATCTGCAGGAGCGCAGGACCGCTGTTCCCCACGGGGAAGAACAGCTCGGGGTCCTCGTCGCGGCAGATCGCGCGGTGGCGCCAGTCCATTGGAACTACTCCTCAGCTAGGCGCGCGCGAAGGCGCGCCACTCGTCAGCGGTCGGTTTGGGGTGCTTGTGAATGCTTTCACGAACGGCGGGGATGTCAAGGGTTTAGCCCCAACCCGGTGAGTGAACTCACCCGAAAGATCGACTGGGTTCACCTGCGCTTTCACACAGGGACGTCACACCAGGTCACAACATCGCGGATGGGTACCGGGCCGGTCACGCCACGATCACACGGCGACCGTGAGCGCGCCTGGCACCCCGGTGAACTCGACCTCGGTGCACGAGCCGAGCAGGTCACCGTCAACCTGCAGGTTGACGGGTTCCGGACTCGTCACGCGGACGAACTCGACGTCGTCGCGCCGGAGCAGGTTCCCGCCTTTGGGGTTCCCATCCGTGGCCAAGAGATGCGCGAGATAGCGAAGAACTGTCGGCAATCCCATCCCGTGCAGCGCGAACAGGCCGAGGCCGCCGTCGAAGGACGTGCTGGGGTTGAGCCGGATCGCCTTGTCACCGAGGTAGGTCCACGGGTCGGTGTTCGAGACGAACGCGAGCCGCACGTCCTCGAACAGCGGTTCGTCGGGAATGCGCACGGTGAGCGTGGGCGGCTGTCTGCGCTGGGTGAAGTAGCTGGTCAGCGCGGTGCGGGCGTACAGGGTCGGTGACGCCTGGCGGCCCTTGGCGCGCTGGTGCTCGACGGCCGCGACCACGTCGGCGTCCCAGCCGACGCCGGCGTTGAAGGTGAACCAGCGGTCGTGGTCGAGACCCGCGCCGGTGGCCGCGACGTGCCCGACGCTGACCTTGCGGCTGGTGCCGTGCTCGATGGCCTGCAGCAGGCGGTAGGTGGCCTCGACCGGGTCGCGCGGCAGGCCGAGCGCGCCCGCGAACACGTTCGCCGAGCCGCCGGGGACCACGCCGAGCATGGGCAGGCCCGGCTGCGCGCCCTCGCGCAGCACGCCGTTGACCACCTCGTTCACCGTGCCGTCGCCGCCGTGCGCCACGACCAGGTCGTACCCGTCCAGGACGGCCTGCGCGGCGGCGTCCGCCGCGTGGCCGCGGTAGTCCGTCTCGACGATGTCGAGCTTCACATCGCTGGCCAGTGCGTGCGCGAGCACGTCCCGACCGGCAGGCGTGGTTGCCGTCGCCTGCGGGTTGACCACCAGAAGTGCGCGCACTCTTGCAGAGTAGGACAGCGCGTGACCTCCGACAGGTTGCGTATCACCCGGGAGGAGGCTGCAGAGCGCACGAAAGTGGCCGACGTCTCCTTTCCGTGTCCCGATTCCCTGGGTCCCGCGTCGTGCTGCGTCTCGCGACAAGTGCACCCCGGCCCGACCGCCGGCTCGCCGAAGAGACTCCTGTGATCATCGCCCCTGGGGCGGTCGAGCGGGACACGCCAACCGGGTGGCCTACGATGCGTGACGAGTACGCACTGTGAGGAAAGGCCCAGTTGAGGGGCGCACAGCTGAAGGGGCGCGGCGTGTCGACCGAAGGCAAGGTCCCACCGGCGGTCCGGGCGGCGGGCGCGCTGACCGCGTTGCAGGGCCTGACCGGGCTGGCGTTCGCGGTCGCGCTGGTGGTGCGGTCGTTCAGCGCGGAGAAGTCCGGCGAGGTGCTCGGTGAGGCCGCCTACTTCGCGGTGCTGTCGGCGGGTGTGCTCGCGGCCGGCGTCGGCCTGGTGCTCGGCAAGCACTGGGGTCGCACGCCCGCGGTCGTCGTGCAGCTCCTCCTGTTGGGCGTCGCCTGGTACATGTACGGGCCGTCCGACCGCCAGCTGTGGGGCGCGCTGCTCGGTGCGTACGTCGTCGGCACGCTCGTGCTGCTGTTCACCAACCCGGTGCGCCGGTGGGCGCTCGGCGTGGACGAGGGAGAAGCGGACGGGTAGTCGGTTCCGGTCGGTCAGGGCCAATCGGCCGCAGACCATCGTCTGGGCGCTCGCCGACTAACGGCGGGTGGCCGGCGTCACTCCGACAGGTGACGCTGTGGGTGGTGAATTCACCACTCCCTGCGTTCGTTGAGGTGACAACTCCATGCGATTCACTCGCGCCCTGTCCGCGGTGGTCGGAGCCACTACCGCACTGCTGTCCGCGTTCGCCCTGACCGCGATCGCGCCGGCGGCGTCGGCCCAGGAGGCCGGCGTCGTCGAGCCGTACATCATCGGCGGCGGCACGGCGAGCAACGCCCCGTGGGCGGCCCGCCTGTTCCGCAACGGCCAGCAGAACTGCTCGGCCACGATCATCGCCCCGCAGTGGGTCCTGACCGCGCAGCACTGCGTGGCGAGCTCGGGCACCTACACGTTCCGGATCGGCAGCCTCGACCAGACCACCGGCGGCACCCTGGCCACCGCCACCCAGATCATCCAGCACCCGTCGGTCGACCTGGCGCTGGCGCGGCTGGACCGGTCGGTCTCGGGCACCTACGCGCCGCTGGGCACCACCACGGCCGTGGCCGTCGGCCAGACCGTGCAGCTCTACGGCTGGGGCGCCACCTGCACCAACCAGCCGGAGATCAACTGCCAGTCCCGCTACCTCAAGTACGCCAACACCCGCGTCACCTCGGTCAACGGGCGTGACTACCGCGGCGGCATCGCGATCTCGGTGTCCCGCGTCGACGGCATCGCGGCCGGCGGCGACTCGGGTGGCCCGATGTTCGCGACCAGCCCGGTCGACGGTCGCCGCTACCAGGTCGGCGTCGCCTCCACCAGCGACCGCTCCACCCGGTCGAACTACACCGCCGTCACCCGCTACCGCGACTGGATCCGCTCCTACGCCGGAGTGTGAGCCGAGCTCCCCGGCCGAGGGGCAGGCACCTCTCCCCCGGCGCCGCCCCTCGGCCGGGGCACCACGGTTTGATCCGGGGTCACTCACCAGTCACAATCACCCTGCGTGTTCACATTTGGCGGATGGACACGAACGGAGTAGCCAGATACGGTCTGGCAGGCGTTCACGCCGCTCCGGGTGCAGGCAGGGTGAGGTGCGCAGTGCAGAACCCCCCGAGGTGGGTGTCGACCAATGGTGATGTCGAGCGCCCCAACGTGGCCCGGCTCTACGACTACTACCTCGGCGGAGCGCACAACTTCGCGGTCGACCGCGAGTTCGCCGACCGGTCGATGAACGAGATCCCGACCGCCGCCATGGTCCAGCACACCCGTTCGTTCCTGCGCCGGGCCGTCCGGCTGTGCGTGGCGCAGGGCATCCGCCAGTTCCTCGACCTCGGCTCCGGCATCCCCACCGCGGGCAACGTGCACGAGGTCGCCCAGCAGGCCGACCCGACGTGCCGCGTGGTGTACGTGGACAACGAGCCCGCCACCGTGGCCCACAGCCGCACCATGCTGCGGGACAACGCGGGCGCGGCCATCGCCGAGGCCGACATCCGGGACGTGGACGCGGTGCTGGCCGCGCCCGAGGTCCGCGGGCTGCTCGACCTGACCCGGCCGGTCGCCGTGCTGATGGTCGCGATCCTGCCCTACATCGCCGACGACGACCGCCCGATCGAGCTGGTCCACCGCTACCGCGACGTGATCGCCGACGGCAGCTACCTGGTGATCAGCCACCTGACCGCGGACGAGCAGCCGGAGCTGGTGCGCAAGCTGGTCGGCGTGGCCGCCGAGACGGACTCGCCGGTCGTGGCACGGTCCAGGTCGGACGTCCAGGCGATGCTCGACGGGTTCGACCTGTTCGAGCCCGGGCTGGTGCTGGCGACGAAGTGGCGTGGCGAGGGCGAGCCGGAGACCGGCGCCGAGGCCGTGACCTACGGCGCGGTGGGCGTGAAGCGGCCGAACGGCTGATCACGCCGGTCGGGTCGCCGGTCCTGGGTTCGACCGGGTTCGCGGCGGTTGTCGCCCGAGCGGTGTGCCCGGCGGCGGTCGCGCACCGGGTCACGGCCGACCGGGGGACGGCTTCCCGGCCTCGCTGAGCAGGCGGGTCTGCTCCTGCAGCACGGCGACCGCGCGGACCACCCAGTCCCCGATGACCTGCTGCTCCTCCGGGCTGTAGCGCGCGCTCAGCTCGGCCATGGCCGAGCTCAACCCGGCGAAGACCTGCCCGAACGCGCCGGGGATCGCGGTGATCACCACCCGCCTGCGGTCGCCGGGGTCGGGTTCGCGCCGCACCAGGCCCGCGCGTTCGAGCCGGTCCGCGACGCCGGTGACGGCGCCGGGGGTCAGGTTGATCTCCTTGGCCAGCTCGCCCGCCGACAGCGGGCCCTTGCCGGCGATGAGCGCGAGCGCGCGCTGGTCGACCGCCGTCACGCCCAAGCGCGCGCCGACGGCCTCGTGGAACGCGACCACCGCCGTGCTCAGCTCACGTCCGAAGTCCCGTCCGTCCATGTCGTCACTTTACCGCGCTCGATATTTCAGTACACTGAACTAAAATAAATCGAGGAGTGGGGTCCTGGGATGTCGGAGCTGGGGTTGGCGGTCGAGGTGCCGCGCTGGGCCGCGCGGTTCTACCTGCGGCACTGGGTGGTGGTCGTCGGGTTGTCGCTGGTGGCGTCCGTGCAGCGGCTCGTGGTGGTGAACTGGGGCGACCTGGTGCCGGAGGGGGTGGCGTTCGCCTCGGAGGTCGTCGTGATGGCCACGCGGGTGCTGCTGGTCGTCGTGATCTGGCGGTTGGCGACCCGGGGTGAGCGGCTGAAGTGGGCGAACGCGCGGTCGTTCGCGGCGCGGCACTGGCCGAGCCTGGTGTGGCAGGGGGTGCTGCTGGCGGTGGCGTTCCTGGTGTTCGACGTCGTCGCCGAGCAGGTGGTCGGCGGGCTGCTGCCCGAGTCGGCGCGGCAGACCTACCTGGCCGTGCTGCTGTTCGCGAAGAACCCGACCGTCATCGCGTTCACGTTCGTGTGGTGGGTGGGGCTGATCCGGCAGGTCGGCGTCAGCCGTGCAGTCCCAGTCGCGTGAGCGAGTCGTCGGTGAGGCGGAAGACGGTCCACTCGTCCATCGGGAGCGCGCCGAGCGACTTGTAGAAGCCGATCGCGGGCGCGTTCCAGTCGAGCACCCACCACTCCAGGCGCGCGTAGCCGCGGGCGACGCACTCCTCGGCGAGGGCTTGCAGGAGCGCCCGGCCGAGGCCGCTCTGGCGCTGGTCCGGCTGGACGTAGAGGTCTTCGAGGTAGATGCCGTGCGTGCCGCGCCAGGTGGAGAAGTTGAGGAACCACAGGGCCATGCCGACGACCCGACCGTCCACTTCGGCCACGTGGCCGAAGAGGGCGGGCGAGGGGCGGAACAGCGCGTCGCGCAGCTGCTCGACGGTCAGCCGGCACTCGTGCCGCGCGCGTTCGTACTCGGCCAGCTCCTCGACCAGGGCGACGACGGCGGGCACGTCCTCCTCGCGCACGCGGCGGACGCGGGGATCAGTCAACGTCGACCTCCCAGGCGGGCACGTTCAGCCGCCGGACCTGCGGGTCACCGCGCTCGTCGCCGAGCACCGTCGTGCCGGCCGGGTCCAGTCCGAAGTGGACACCCTCGCTCGGCGGCAGGTTCAGCCAGGTGGCGATGAGCACGCGGCTGAAGTGGCCGTGGCCGACCAGCACCACGTCACCGCTGAGCAACGCCTGGCGCGCCCGGTCGAGCACCTTGGCGGCGCGCGCGTGCACCTCGTCGTGCGTCTCGCCCTTGGGCACGGCGTGGGTCCAGACCGTCCAGCCCGGGTCGGTCTCCCGGATCTGGGGCGTGGTGAGGCCCTCGTAGTCGCCGTAGTCCCACTCGGCGAGCTCCTCGGTGCGCTCGACGTCGTGCAGCCCGGCCAGCTCGGCGGTCCGCCAGGCGCGTTGGCGCGGGCTCGACAGCACCAGCGCGGGCGGCAGGTCGGTGGCGCGCAGCCGGGCCAGCACGGCGCCGGCGCGGCGGGCCTGCTGCACCCCGGTGTCGGTCAGGGGGACGTCGGTCAGGCCGGTGTGCCGACCGCTCTCGGACCACTCTGTTTGACCGTGCCGGAGCAGGTAGACGTGTGAGGTCACGGCCCGAGCTTACGGACGCCGCACCCCGTCACCGGGTCGGGGCACCGGTTGCGGCCGGGGGCCGGTGCGCCAGCCGATCCGCCGCGCGCGGAGCATCGAGTACTCGACGGCGGCCAGGACGAGGGTGGTGACCAGGCCGCCGAGGGTGAGCGTCAGCCAGACCGGGTCGGACACGCCGTTGGTGTCGGCCTCGACGAGTTCCACCGCGGTGGCGGTGACGACCACCGCGGTGGTGACGGCGGGACCGAGGAGGGGGTGGAACTCGCCGATGAAGCAGCTGCCGCGCACGGCCCACCAGGCCGCGCAGCCGACGTAGACGGCCACCCAGAGCGCGTACGCGATGGCGAGCAGGCCGCCGAAGAGCGCGAGCACCGCCGTGCCGAAGTCGGTCGGCTTCAAGGTGTCGAAGAGGTCGTTGGTGACGACGAGCACGATCGGCGCCATCGCGCCGAAGGTCGTCAGCAGGAGGAGGGCGATCTTCCCGATCACCGGCCGCAGGCGCAGCCCGGCGCGGGGCTCGCGGTGGGTGCGCAGGTACAGCAGCAGCACCGCGACGGGCACGATGGCCAGCGCGATGATCACGTTCTCGACGGTCTTGCCCCAGCCGTCCTCGTTCAAGGTGTCCACCACACCCCGATCGCCCCGGCCGAGGACGATCAACGTCAGCAGGCCGAGCACGGACCGCCAGGAGGAGACCCGGCCCAACGCCGGCGAGTCCGCGGGCGGCGGCACGCGGAACAACCGCGCCGCCGCACCCCACGGCTTCCGCACCGAGTCCACGGAGGGCAACGGGGTGCTCATCGGGCGAGATCTCCTTGCCGACCGCCGAACGGAACCCGCTGATCGTCCCAGGGCAGGCCGCCGTCCGGACGCGGGCCGGTGCACGGTCACCCGAACAGCGCACCGGGACGGGCCGGGCCGCGAAACGGCGCTGACCAGGCGAAGCGTTCCGCTCGGTCAGCGCCGTGTGGAGCAGGTGATCAGGCCGCGGCCTTCGTCTCCCAGAAGATCTTGTCGATCTGGGCGATCAGGTCGAGCAGCTCCTGGCCCTTGGCGGGGTCCATGGAGCCCTTCGCGCCGGACGCGCCGGCCGCCTTCGTGGCCCGGTTGAACAAGTCGTGCAGCTCCGGGTACTTCTCGAAGTGCGGCGGCTTGAAGTAGTCGGTCCACAGCACCCACAGGTGGTGCTTGACGAGCTCGCTGCGCTGCTCCTTGATCAGGATGGCGCGGGCGCGGAACTCGGGGTCCTCGTTCGCCTGGTACTTCTCCTGAATCGCCTTGACCGACTCGGCCTCGATCCGGGCCTGGGCCGGGTCGTAAACACCGCACGGGAGGTCGCAGTGCGCGGTGGCCTCCAGGAGCGGGCGGCGGAGTGAACGGATGCGCGACAGAAGTCGCATCTTTCCTCCCTGACAGTGGATGCTCCGACGTGACGAACCCTACTCCGGGGCCTCGGCGCGAGCAGGTGGAGGTGATCGTTGGCACGGCACGAGGCCAACCCGTTGCCGCTGGTTCGGGTGGTCGGACCCTCGATGGTCCCGACGCTGCGGACGGGGGACGTGGTCCTGGTCCACTTCGGGAAACCGCCCCGCCGGCACGACCTCGTGCTGGTCAGGTGGGCGGCGCGGCCCGGGCAGCTGTCGATCAAGCGGGCGGTGCGGGCCGACGGCGGCGGCTGGCACGTCGAGGGCGACAACCCGTTCGCCTCCACGGACTCGCGGACGCTGGGGCCCGCGGAGGTGGTGGGTGTGATCCGCGCCCGGCTCTGGCCGCGCCCCCGGCTGTTGCGCCGGCGGCCCGCCCCGGAGGGCTGAACGCCGGCGGCAGCGGGCAAGTCGGCCGGCGGCTGCGGGAAGACACCGAGGCCGGGGGACCGCGGGGAGGACGCCGGGCCGCGGGAAGGTGAACCGCCGGCGGCCTCCGCGAAGGGCCGGCGGGTCGACGGGCCGGGATCAGGCGCGCAGCTTGGCGTACCAGGCCACGCAGTCGTCGTACGACGGCAGCAGCCCGGCGTCGCGCGCCTCCTCGAACGTCGGCGCGGAGGCGTCCTTCGGCGACAGCACCGGCGTGATGTCGGAGGGGAACGGCAGGTCCATCGACAACGGGTGGATGCCGTGCTCGGCCTTCGGGTTGAACCCCTCCGAGCACAGGTACGACGCGACCGTGTCGTCCTCCAGCGCCATCAGCGCGTGCCCGACCCCCTCGGGGAGGTACACGGAGTTGAACAACCCCTCCGACAGCTCCATCGCGTCCCACTCGCCGAACGTGGGCGAGCCGACGCGCAGGTCCACCACGATGTCGATCATCCGCCCGCGCGGGCAGTGCACGTACTTGGCCTGTCCGGGCGGCGTGTCGGCGTAGTGGACGCCGCGCACGACGCCGCGCTTGGACACGCTGTGGTTCGTCTGGGCGATCTTCATCGGGTGTCCGACCGCTTCGGTGAACGCCGCTTCCTGGTACGGCGCGACGAACATGCCGCGATCGTCGGGGAACACCGAAGGGGTGAACTCGAAAGCGCCGGAAATTTTCAACTCACGTGCCTGCATGGCGCCCACCCTAGAACGCGGCGGTTCTTGACCGATCCTGCCTGCGGAAACTGACCGGTCGGTTCAGAAAACCGGACGTACGTTCTGTGGCACTACCTCTGACCTGCGGAAAAACTGTGATCCCCGCCGCAGACAGCGGCCGGGGACGCTGCCATGCTTGCCCGCACACCGCCACCGAGAGCAGTCCCGCAGACCGCGGGGACGACTCCCAGACAGGCCCCGTCGACCCGCGTGACAACGCCGGTCCCGGTGCGCCGCAGGTATCGCGCACCGCAGGAGGACTTCCGTGACCGCATTGAACGACCAGCCCCAGATGACCACCGAATTGAGCGACGAGGAAATCTTCCGCGCCCACGAAGGCGGAAAGCTGGCCGTCGGCGCGACCGCCTCGTTGGCCGACCCACGCGCGCTCTCCATCGCCTACACGCCCGGTGTGGCCAGGGTCAGCCGGGCGATCGCGGACGACCCGGGGCTGGCCGCCAAGTACACCTGGGCGCACCGGCTGGTCGCCGTGGTCAGCGACGGCACCGCCGTGCTCGGCCTGGGCGACATCGGCCCGAGCGCGTCGCTGCCGGTGATGGAGGGCAAGGCGGCGCTGTTCAAGACCTTCGGCGGCCTCGACTCCATCCCGCTGGTGCTCGACACCACGGACGTGGACGAGATCGTGGAGACGCTGGTCCGGCTGCGCCCGTCGTTCGGCGCGGTCAACCTGGAGGACGTCGCCGCGCCGCGCTGCTTCGAGCTGGAGGCCCGGCTCGTCGAGGCCCTGGACGTGCCGGTCATGCACGACGACCAGCACGGCACCGCGGTGGTGGTGCTGGCGGCCCTGCGCGGCGCGAACACCGTGCTCGGCAAGGACCTGGCGAACCAGCGCGTGGTCGTCTCCGGCGCGGGCGCGGCCGGTGTGGCGTGCGCGAAGATCCTGCTGGCGGCGGGCATCGGCGAGGTCACCGTGGTCGACTCTCGGGGCATCGTGCACGTCGGCCGGGACGCGTTGAACCCGGTGAAGGAGCAGCTGGCCGAGGTCACCAACGGCAGCGGCCTGCGCGGCGGCATCGCCGAGGCGTTGCGCGGCGCGGACGTGTTCGTCGGCGTCTCCTCGTCCAAGGTGCCCGAAGAGCTGATCGCGAGCATGGCCGACGACTCGATCGTGTTCGCGCTGTCCAACCCCGACCCCGAGGTGCACCCGGACGTGGCGCGCCGGCACGCCGCCGTGGTCGCCACCGGGCGCAGCGACTTCCCGAACCAGATCAACAACGTCCTCGCGTTCCCCGGCATCTTCCGCGGCGCGCTGGACGCGGGCGCGAAGAGGATCACCGAGGGCATGAAGCTCGCCGCCGCGGAGGCCATCGCGGCGGTCGCGGCCGACGACCTCTCGGTCGACCGGATCGTGCCGAGTGCCCTCGACCCGCGGGTCGGTCCGGAAGTGGCCGCCGCCGTGGCCTTGGCAGCCCGCGAAGACGGAGTAGCCTGACTCCAAGTCGGAGTTGGGAGAGCTCCGGCCGCATCCGTCCGTACCCGTCGACAGGCAACGAAACCGCTAACGTGTTGTTTCGTTAGCCCGTTGAGGGGTGGGCGATGACGCTCCGAAGCGCTACCGTCCCTCTCCTCGGGTGAATATTGCCCGTCGAGAGGGACGCCGTCTTTGGGTGCGGTCGGGCCGGTCATCCCTGCCGTGAACACGGGAAGGTGGGACCGTGCCCAAGCGGGTTGGACGCGCTCCGGTGGTGCTCGACCCAGCGCGTCCGCAGGACGGCGAGGTGGCGCTGGACGGCATCGCGCTGCCCGAGGCTCCCACACTGCTGTGCGACCCCAAGGGCGTCGTCATGCGGGCCAGTCCCGCCGCGGTGGCGTTGACGAAGGCCCGTTCCGCCGAGCACCTCATCGGCCGATCCCTCGGCGAACTGCTGCTGGGCGGCACCGACGACCTGCGCCTGCACCAGGCCGACGGCGCGCTGGTGCCGGTCCGCGTGGTGCGCACCCCGGTGCCGGGCACCGGACTGCACGCCGTGCTGCTGGTCGACGTCTCCGACCTGGCGCAAGCCGCCGCAGACCTGCGTGACGAGCAGCGAAGGCTGCGCACCGTGCAACGAGTCGCGCAGATCGGCTCGTGGGAGTACGACCCGGACACCGGCGTCACGGTCTGGTCCGAGTCGCACTACGAGATGATGGGTGTGCGGCCCGGCGAGGTGGTGCCCGGCGCGCAGGCCGTGCTCGACGTCGTGCACCCCGACGACTACGAGATGGTCGCCAGCTACTGGGCCAACCGGGCGCTCGACGGCAACCCGATCGACATCGTCTACCGGATCATCCTGCCCGACGGCGAGCAGCGCTGGATCCGCGGCGTGGCCGAGGCGAAGCTGAGATCCGACGGCCGGACCCAGTTCATCACCGGCTACATCCGCGACATCACCGACCAGTGGCGGTCCGATCGCGCCCTGGAGACCGAACGCGCCCGGCTGCTGGAAGCGCAGCGCATCGCGCGCATGGGCAGCTGGAGCTACGACGTCGAGTCCGGCTCGCTGCACCGCAGCGAGGTGCTGCAGGAGATGGGCGCCGCCGCGGGCGTCGACCCGGGCGGCGCCCCGTTGATGGCCGTGCACCCGGACGACCGCGCCCAGTTGCAGGACCTGGTGCGGCGCGCGGAGGACGGCAGCACGGTCGAGGCCGAGGTGCGCAGCGAGCACGGCGACCGCGTCTACGTGTGCCGGGCGCGGGCCGAGTTCGAGGGCGACAAGGTCAGCAGGCTGCACGGAACCGTCCAGGACGTCACCGAGGCCCGCGCGCTGGAGCGCCAGCTCCGCGACGACCGCCGTCGGCTCGCCGACGCGCAGAAGGCCGCCCAGCTCGGCGTCTGGGAGTGGAACCTGCAGACCGGCGACGTGGCGTGGTCGGACATGCTGCACGAGCTGTTCGGCGTGCCGCGCGAGGAGCGCATCCGCTACCAGACCTACCTCGACCTCGTGCACCCCGACGACCGCGGCTGGGTGGACGA
Organism: Actinosynnema sp. NPDC023794; assembly: GCF_040639675.1. Taxonomy (NCBI): domain Bacteria; kingdom Bacillati; phylum Actinomycetota; class Actinomycetes; order Pseudonocardiales; family Pseudonocardiaceae; genus Actinosynnema; species Actinosynnema sp. NPDC023794. The sequence goes on from NZ_JBFAFR010000032.1 coordinate 20,749, forward strand.
CCTCTGGCAGCAGCTGGCCACCGAGGAGGTGCCGATCCAGCTCGAACACCGGATCGTGCGCCGCGACGACGGCAGGCTGCGCGTGTTCCGCAGCTACGGCGTGGTGGTCAAGGGCCCGGACGGCCTGCCGCTCGCGGTCGGCACGGCGCAGGACATCACCGAGCAGCGCGCCGCCGAGACCAGGATGAAGCGGTCCAGCCAGCGCTTCGCGGACCTGGTGTCGCTGACGCCGGTCGGCATCGGCCTGTTCGACGAGTGCGAGCGGCTGGTCGACGCCAACGACGCGCTGTGCGACCTGCTCGGCATGGACCTGGAGCAGCTGCGCGGGATGACCGCGAGCGCGCTCACCCACCCGGACGACACGAGCGCCGGGCTGCCCTCGATCGACGAGATGTCCGCGCCCGACGCCGATCGCACGCACAAGATCCCGCAGCGCATCCTGGTCCGCCGCGACGGCGTGCAGGTGTACTGCGAGCTGCACATCGCGCTGTCCGTGCAGGACGACGGCCGCCGGTTCTGGCTGATCGTGTTCCAGGACATCACCGAGCGCCGCCGCACGGCCGAGGCGCTGCGGCACCAGGCCACGCACGACGAGCTGACCGGCCTGCCGAACCGGGCGCTGGTCAAGGAGATGCTCGGCGAGCTGCTGGAGTCGCCGGACCGGTCGAAGGTCGCGGTGCTGTTCTGCGACATCGACAACTTCAAGCGGGTCAACGACTCGCTCGGCCACGACGCGGGCGACGAGCTGCTGGTGGCGCTGGCGCGGCGGCTGGAGGGCGGCCTGCCCGACGGCTGCACGGCGGCCCGCCTGTCCGGCGACGAGTACGTGATCATCTGCGAGAACCTCGACCGGGTCGGCGGCGTGGACGCGCTGGCCACGAAGGTGGCGGGCCTGCTGCGCACCGCGGTGCCGGTGCACGGGCAGCTGGTCCGCGTGTCGGCGTCGATCGGCGCGGCCGTGCCGAACGGGTCCCGCGCCACCGGCAACGACCTGCTGCGCTTCGCCGACGCGGCGATGTTCGAGGCCAAGCGGTCCGGCGCGGGCCGGGTGTCGCTGGCCAGCGCGGCGCTGATCGCCTCCGCCGACCGGCAGGTGCACCTGGAGGGCCAGCTGCGGGAGGCGTTGCAGCACGACGGTTTGACGCTGCACTTCCAGCCGGTGGTCGGCGTGGACGGCGTGGTGCAGACGGCGGAGGCGCTGGTGCGGTGGCCGCACCCGGATCGCGGGCTGCTGCCGCCGGACATCTTCCTGCCCGTGGCCGAGCAGGGCGACCTGCTGCGCGAGCTGGACCGGTGGGTGCTGCGGACCGCGTTGAAGGAAGCCTCGACCTGGCCGGAGCCGGGCGGCAAGCCGGTGTCGGTGGCGGTGAACCTGGCCGGTCTGGTGCCGGGCGACCCGGAGTTCGTCGACATCGTGGCCGACGCCATCGCCGAGGCGGGCATCCCGTGGGACCGGGTGGTGCTGGAGCTGGTGGAGACCGCGCTGGTCGACCTGCCCTCACGGGTGCGCCAGACGATGGACGAGCTGGTGGAGCGGGGCATCCGGTTCGCCGTGGACGACTTCGGCACCGGTTACTCGTCGCTGGCCCGGCTCAAGGACCTGCCCGCGCAGATCATCAAGGTCGACCGGCGGTTCGTCTCCGGGGTCGGCAGCGACTCGTCCGACTTCGCGGTGGCGAAGGCCGTGGTCGACATGGCCCGCGCGATGGACCGCAAGTGCGTGGCCGAGGGCGTGGAGACCGCGACCCAGTTCCACGTGCTGCGCGGCATCGGCGTGGACACCTACCAGGGCTGGCTGTTCTCGCGTCCCGTGCCGCCCAAGGAGTTCCGCGCGGTGCTGGCACTTGGCCCGTTGCACATCCCCCGCGCCGGTTGATACGCGATACTCCCGTCCCGATGGACGCCACGACGTCAGGTGCCGACCGGTGAACCAGGAACGGATGATCGCCGACCTCGAAGCCAGGGCACGGCACCTGGCCGAGCGGTCCCGCGAGCTGCGGGACCGGATCCGGCGCGCGCAGGCCACGCAGCGGTCGCCGGACGGCGCGGTGACGGCGACCGTCGCGCCGAACGGGTCGTTGCGGCACATCGAGTTCTCGCCCGACGCCGCGGAGTTCTCGCACGCCCGGCTCGGCGAGGTGGTGATGGACACCGTGCGGCGCGCGCAGGAGCTGGCCGCGCGGCAGGCGGCGTCGATCGTCGAGCCGCAGTTCGGTGGCACGGCGGCGATGGACTTCCTGACCGGCTCGGTCCCGGCGGTCCCGGTGTCGGTGCCAGAGCCGGTGTCGGAGGCGGGGCCGGCGGCGGTGCTGGAGCGGGAGGCCGGTGCGGACCTGCCCCTGCCGCGGAGCCTGCGGGCGCCCGAGGACGAGCCGGGGTCGGCGCCTCGGTGACCGGGTTCCCCGTGCTGGAGCTGACCGGGTCGGCGCCGGACACGCTCGAGGCCGACCTCGCCGTGCCGACCGCGGACGCCGACCCGCTGGGCCTGCTGACCGACGCCGGGCTCGGGTGGTTGGTCGAGCACGTGGACTTCCTGCGCGAGCCGCTGGACTGGGTGTCGGGTCACGGCGACCGGTTCGAGGACGCGGTCGCCACCTGGAAGCAGGTCGCCACCACGTTGGACGGCATGGTGCGGCGGCGGGCCGGCGGCGGTCGGCTCACCGCGGAGATCGCCGGGATGAGCCGGCTGTGCGTGGACGTGGCGGCGCACGTGGCCGAGGTGGGCGCGATCACCGCCGCGATCCGCGGTGTGTTCCGCGACGTGGTCGCGTTGTTCGTCGGGGAGGTGTTGGGCAACGCCGCCGTCGCGCTCGCGGCGTCGGAGATCACGGCCGGCGGCTCGCTGCCCGAGTTCGCGGCGTGGGCGGTCGGGCGAGGCGCGGTCGTGCTGGACCGGATCAACCGGCGGTTGGCGGACGTCGTGCTCGTGGTGGTGCGGATCCTGAGCGCGCTGAAGGCCTTGTTCGGCAAGGCGCGCGACATGCTCAAGGCCATCACGCGCTTCGGCGAGTGAGTTCCCCGGTCAGCCCCACTGACCCTGGGCGGGTGGAGGCGGGCCGGGAACGCCGGGCGGAGGTCCGCCCATCGGTTGGCCCGGCATCGGTTGTCCGGGCATCGGCGGGCCACCCATCGGCGGGCCACCCATCGGAGGTCCGGCCTGCTGGTGCGGCGTCTTCGGCTTCGCACCGCGCATCGCCCGGCCGACAGGCGGCAACACCGCCACCAAGCCCGCGACGAGCCACAGCACCAGCCCGAGCACCGGCAGGATCCCGCGGGTCGGCGGGAGGGCCGACATGACGTTGGCGGCCATGAGGCCGTAGTGCACCGCCGCCAGCAGCGAGATCAAGACCAGTCCCCAGCGCACACCGGGCACCCTGGCCAGGAGCAGCACGGTGAGGATGAGGGCCAACCCCGGCAGCACGAACGAGATCGCGACCGCGACCTCGAAGCCCACGACGACACGGGGGAACGGCGGCATCAGGATCGCGCCCCAGAGGTCACGTCCGAACGCCCCGCGGCTGGCGAGGGAGGCCGAGCCGATGAGGGCGAGGAGCACGCCCGGCAGGTACAGCAGCCCGGCGACCACGGCCGCTCCCTTGCCCGGCGGCTTGGGCGGGCCCGGTTGTCCGGGGTAGCCCTGACCCGGGTAGGGCTGCTGGGCGCCTGGGAACGGCGGCTGGCCGGGGAACGGTTGCTGACCCGGGAACGGTTGGCCGGGCATGGGCTGGCCGGGCATCGGTTGGCCGGGGTACTGCTGACCGGGCATCGGTTGGCCCGGGTACTGCTGACCGGGGTTGGGGTGAGTCATGCGCGCGCCTCCAGGTTCGAGCTGAAAGTTACCGTCGGACGCGGCCCGCACGGCGCGGTTCGCCGCATTCCGGCGGAAACCTCCCGCTACTGGGACGCCGAGGCGCGGATCAGCGGCAGCAGCTCGGCGATCCGGTGCCGCGGCAGGTCGATCAGCCTCAGCTCCAGGTCGTCGTGCTCGCCGATCCGCTCCCGCGCCTCCCGCTTGGTCATCGCGCCGCGCGTGGCCGTGACCAACGCCTCGCGCCACACGTTGCCCAGCTTGCCGTGCGCGCGCGTGAGCACCTCCCGCACGGTCAGCCCGCCGACGTCCAACGTGCCCGCCAACACCTGGTCGGCCACCACCACGCAGTGCTTGCCGTCCGGAGTGGACCGCAGGAACCGCAGCGCGAACCTGGTGTCCACCAACGACCTCAGCTCCTGCTGACCCGCCGCCGAGGACACGTTCGGGTGGTTGTTGGGCACGAGCGCCGCCATCCGGCCGGGCGAGCACGCCAGCAGCGTCCGCAGCAGCCACGGCCCGGGGTCGCCGGACAGGTCGACCGCCAACGACGCCGCGCCCTTGCCGATCGGGTCGGCCCACCCCGGCGCGCGCGGCTTCGGCGGCGGCGAGGACTCCGGCCGCGGCGCCAGGTCGACCAGGGCGGCCAGCGCCGTGGAACCCGGCCCGGTCGCCTCCACCGACTGCGGACCGTGCGTGTAGATCGAGGTCTTCGCCGATCCGGGTGACGCCGAACGGCGGGACGTCGGCCTGCACACGTAGAGGTCGGCCGCGCTGCCGATGGCCTGCGCGCCGTCGAACCGGTGGAACGCGGGCAGGATCGCCTCGAACACCAGTCCGAGCCGCTGCAACTCCTGCTGCACCTTCAGCCCCAGCGCGGGCGTCCGGTCGCTGAACCCGTACGCGAGCAGCACCCGTCCCCGGCCGAGGTCGGCCAGGCACTCGACCGCCCGCGCGGCGAACAGCGCCATGCCCTCCGGCGTGTACGGCGGATCGCTGAACACGAGGTCCGCCGACTCCAGCACGGCGGCCGGCAGGCCGAACCGGAAGTCCGCGTGCACCGTCCGAACCGACCACCCGCGCTCACGGGCACGGGTCGAGATGTGCTCCAGCAGCCGGTCGTCCACGTCGACCACGACGACCTCGACGGCCGGGTTCACCGCGCACACCGCGAGCGAGGTCAGGTCGTGGTCGCCGAGGCACAGCAGCGTGCGGCCGGCCAGGTCGTAGGTAGTGTCCAGCCACAACGCGCGCTTCAGCGCCGTCTCCGGCGTCGCCTGCACGTGGTCGAGCGCGGCCAGCGGCGGCGGCACGTCCGCGATGTCGGCCAGGATCGACCGCAGGTGCTCGCCGTGCCGGGGCACGAGCGCGTCCAGCGGGTCCACCAGGTCGTCACCGGCGCGGAACTCCGCGTAGTCGGCGGCCTTGGCCGGCGCGAGCCGGAACCGGTCGCGACTGGTCTCCAGGTCGTCGCCGACCGCGGTCAGCAACTCCTGCACGGTGCGCCGCGGCACGGCGGGAAGCCGAACCAGCTCGGCCAGCGTGTGCCAGTCGCCGGACAGCAGGTCGACCACGCGCCGCAGCTTGCGGGCGTGCGGGCCGCGTTCAGCGAGGAGTGCTCGCACCAGTTCGGTTGCCACAACCGGTGCAGCCTACTGACCGGATGCTGAAACGCCGTGCCGCGGTCGGACTGACGGGCTAGGGTCGTTCGACGCTTGATGCCCACCGGCAGGAGGACCCACGGGTGATCGAGTTCCGCGACGTGACCAAGAGGTTCGACGACGGGACCACCGCGGTGAACGGCCTTGACCTCGTGGTCGAGGCGGGCACGATCACCGTCTTCGTCGGACCGTCCGGGTGCGGCAAGACCACGTCCCTGCGCATGGTGAACCGGATGATCGACCCGACGTCGGGCACCGTCCTGGTGGACGGCGCGGACGTGCTGGGTGTGGATCCGCCCACACTGCGGCGCGGCATTGGGTACGTGATCCAGCAGGCGGGCCTGTTCCCGCACCGGACCGTGCTGGACAACGTGGCCACGGTGCCGCTGCTCACCGGCTGGACGCGCCGCAAGGCCAGGGAGCGCGCCGCCGAGCTGCTGGAGCTGGTCGGCCTGCCCGCCGAACTCGGCCACCGCTACCCCGTGCAGCTCTCCGGCGGCCAGCAGCAGCGCGTCGGCGTGGCGCGGGCGCTGGCCGCGGACCCGCCGGTGCTGCTGATGGACGAGCCGTTCAGCGCGGTCGACCCGGTGGTGCGGGAAGGGCTGCAGGACGAGCTGCTGCGGCTGCAGGCCGAGCTGGACAAGACCATCGTGTTCGTCACGCACGACATCGACGAGGCCATCCGGATCGGCGACAAGGTCGCGGTGATGCGCACCGGCGGCTTCCTCGCCCAGTACGCGCCGCCCGCCGAGCTGCTGACCCGGCCCGCGGACGACTTCGTGGCGAGCTTCGTGGGCAAGGACCGCGGTTACCGCAGTCTATCCTTTGTGGACTCGTCGGGCGTGGAGGTGGCGGACGTGCCGACGGTCGTCGAGGGCGCCGAGGTCGAGTCCTCTTCGGACTGGCGGCTCGTGGTGGACGCGGAGGAACGTCCGCAGGGCTGGGTCGCGCCGGACGCGTCGGTCGTGCCGGGCGGTTCGCTGTACGAGGTGGGCGCGTCGATCCGGGGCGCGCTGGACGCCGCGTTGTCCTCGCCGTCCGGGCTGGGCGTCGCCGTGCGCGATGACGGGCGGCTGGCCGGCGTGGTGACCGCGCGCCAGGTGCTGGACGTGATCGAGAGCCGCCGTGGGTGACATCCCGAAGTACCTCAGCGACGCGGGCACCAGGGCGGCGCTGCTGGACATGCTGCTGGACCACGTCTACCTGTCGTTGGTGCCGCTGGTCGTGTCGATCGTGCTGGCGATCGTGCTCGGGTTGCTGTGCCACCGGTTCCGCCAGGTCAACGCGGCGCTGATCGGGCTGTCGAACGTGGTCTACACGATCCCGTCGCTGGCGCTGTTCGCGATCATCCCGGCGGTCATCGGCACGCAGGTGCTCGACCCGTTGAACGTGATCCTCGCGTTGACGGTCTACACGACCGCGCTGCTGGTCCGGCCGGTCGCCGAGGCGCTGGCCGCCGTGCCCGCGCACGTCACCGCCGCTGCGACCGCGATGGGCTTCCGGCCGTTGCGGCGGTTCTTCACGGTGGAGCTGCCGCTGTCCGTGCCGGTGCTGGCCGCGGGCGTGCGGGTCGGCTCGGTGAGCAACATCAGCCTGGTGAGCGTCGGCGCGTTGATCGGCACGGGCGGTCTCGGCACGTTGTTCACCGACGGTTTCCGGCAGCGCTACCTGGCGCCGATCATCGTCGGCATCGTGCTCACGCTCGTGCTGGCGCTCGTGGTCGACCTGCTGCTGGTGCTGCTGCGCAACCGGCTGACGCCGTGGGTGCGGGCGGGTGGTGCGCCGTGATCTTCGCGGACGCGTTGGCCTGGCTGGTCGACCCGGCGAACTGGTCGGGCGGCAAGTCGATCCCGGTGCGGGTCGGCATCCACCTGTTGTACTGCTTCGGCGCGGTGCTCGGCGCCGCGCTGATCGCCGTGCCGCTGGGCCTGTACGTCGGGCACACCGGGCGAGGCGGGGTGGTGCTGGTCGGCGGCAGCAACGCGCTGCGGGCGTTGCCGACGCTGGGCCTGGTCACGTTCCTGTACCTGGTCGCGGGCGGTGGCACGACCGGTGTGCTGATCGGCCTCGTCGTGCTGGCCGTGCCGCCGATCCTGGCCGGGACCTACGCCGGCATCCAGGACGTGGACCGCGGCGTGGTCGACGCGGCGAGCGGCATGGGCATGACCGGCGCGCAGCGGCTGTGGCGGGTCGAGGTGCCCAACGCGCTGCCGCTGCTCGTCGGTGGTCTGCGCAACGCCATGTTGCAGGTGGTCGCGACCGCGTCGGTGGCGGCGTACGTGGGTATCGAGACGTTGGGACGTCCCCTGCTGGACGGCCTGCGGGTGTTGGACTACGGGCAGTTCGTCGGCGGCGCGATCCTCATCGCGCTGCTCGCGGTCGTGCTGGACGTGGTGCTCGCGGGCGTCGGCAGGCTGGTCGTGCCCGCGGGTTTGAGGCTGTCGGCCAAGGCTCGTCGCGCGGGGAGTGGGAAGGCGCGGTCGAGCGGGTCGCGGTCGAGGCGTCGGGGAGAGCCGGCGCCCGTCGAGTCTGGAGGAAGTACGGCATGAAGCGCACGTTGGCCGTTGTCGTCGCGGCGACCGCCCTGGTCGTCTCCGCGTGCGGGTCCAAGGAGGACCTCGGCGGGGGCGGCCAGCAGGCCGCGTCGGGTGAGGTCGTGGTCGGTTCGGCCGACTTCACCGAGAACAAGATCCTGGCCGAGATCTACGCCGGTGCGTTGAAGGCGACCGGCGCGAAGGTGACGGTGAAGGCCGGCATCGGAGCGCGCGAGCTGGTCGTGAAGGCGTTGCAGGACAAGTCGCTCGGCGTGGTGCCGGAGTACACGGGCAACCTGCTCAACTACTTCGACAAGACCAACACCACCACCGAGGCCGAGGAGGTCTACACGGCGCTGAAGTCCAAGACCCCGTCGGGCCTGGAGGTGCTGGAGAAGTCGGACGCGGAGGACAAGGACGTCCTGGTGGTCACCAAGGCCACCGCGGACGGCGGCGTGAAGTCGATCGCCGACCTCGGTTCCGGCAAGTACGCGCTGGGCGCGGCCGGTGAGTGGGCGCAGCGCTGGGAGGCCAAGATCCAGGAGCTGTACGGGGTCGAGTTCACGGAGATCAAGACCACCGACACGGGCGGCCCGATCACCGTGGACGCGCTGAAGGACGGCACCGTGCAGGTGGCCAACCTCTACACGACGTCGGCGGACATCAAGGCGAACGACTTCGTGGAGCTGGAAGACCCGAAGGTCATGTACCCGGCGCAGAACGTGGTGCCGTTGCTCCGGTCGGACGCGATCGACGCCAAGGGCAAGGACGCGCTGAACAAGGTGTCCGCGGCGCTGACCACGGAGAAGCTGGCCGATCTCGTCAAGCGGGTGGACGTGGACAAGGAGACGATCGCGAACGTGGCGGCTGACTTCCTGAAGTCCGTCACGCTGTAGGTCTCGGCCTGGTGGGTTTGCGGCCCGGTTGCCCCTTGCGGGTGGCCGGGCCGTTTTGTGTTCCGTGAAAGGGGAGAGAGAAAGATCAAAAGCGTCCTCGCCGGACGGGCAGATCAGCAGGATGACGGGGTTTGGTGGTTGGGCTGCGGGTCTGTTGTGGGTCGGGAGGAAAGCCGGCACTGATCGATTGCCCCGAACTCGCGCCGAGGGCACCTCGCCAACCGACCACAACGGACCCGAAACCGTCCCGCGAAGGCCCGATTCGACCACGAGCCGGATGTGACCATGAGAGCGCTCGAAGTCGTGCTGTTCAGCCCAACCCCGCACTGTTTTGCACCCGCCACTTCACGCCCGTCCGCCGATCCGGGCGGTCAACTCCTCTGCCGCACGCCGCGCCTCCGCCGCCAGCTCCGGCCACGTCTCCCCGCACTCCGCCTCGCACACGTGCCGGAACGTCACGGTGATCGCGGCGATCGGCCGTTGACCGTGGTCGAAGACCGGGGCGGCCACGGACGCGAACCCGGCCGTCACGTAACCGTCCTCCACCGCCCAGCCCCGCCGCCGCTCGACGGCCAACAACCGCCGCAGCGCGGGCAGGTTCCGCGGTCCCCGGCCCGTCCGGTCGACGAACGGGCCTGGGAACAGGGCCCTGACCTGCGCCGCGGGCAACCGGGCCAGCATCGCCCGGCCCGACGCGGTCAGGTGTGACGGCAGCCGCACGCCCACGTCCGACACGATCGTGGTCGGTTGGCGAGGTTGCTCCCGAACCAGGTACAGCGCCTCCGCGCCGTGCAGCACGCCCAAGTGCGCGGTCCGGCCGACGGTGTCGACCAGACGCCGGAGCAAGGGCCGGGCCAAGCGCTCCAGCGGATCGTGCCGGAGGTAGGCCGACCCGAGCTCGAACGCCGCCACGCCGAGCCCGTACCGTCGTTCCTCGGGGAAGTGCGTCGCGAACCCGGCCGCGGTCAGCTCGGCCAGCAGGTGGTAGGTCGTCGACCTGGGCAGACCGAGCTCCCGGGCGACCGCCACCGCCGACAGCGGACCGGGCCTGCTCGCCAGCAGGCGCAGCACCGCGAGCCCTCGGCGCAACGCCGGCACGTCGCTGCTGCCTCCCACGGAACTCATTCTCAACAAAATCGCGAGCGGGCGCATTGGAGGGGTATGAGCACCGGCTTCGAGGAGTTCGCCGCGGCACAGGTGACCCCGCTGCTGCGCTACGCCACCGTGCTGACCGGGGATCCGCACTTGGCCCAGGACGTGGTCCAGGAGGTCCTGATCCGGGCACAGCAGAAGTGGTCGCGCATCGGCTCGGTCGACGTGCCGGCCGCGTACCTCAAGCGGATGGTGACCAACGAGTACCTCGGTTGGCGCCGCCGCCTCAAGGCGCACCTCCCCCTCACGGGCGTGGACCCGCCCCAGCCCGACCCCACCGACCACTACGACGAGCGGGAGGCGATGCTCCAGCGCATCGACCGGCTCCCGCGCAAGCAGAAGGCCGCCGTCGTCCTCCGCTACTACGAGGGCTGCGACGACGCCGAGATCGCCGCCGTACTGGGCTGCGCCCAGGTCACGGTCCGCAGTCACATCTCCCGCGCGCTGGCAGTCCTGCGCGCCGACGAACGCGTGAGGCAGTCGCTGTGAACGACACCACCGAAACCCTGATCACCGACGCCCTGCACCACCGGGCCGAGCGCACGCCGCCGCCCGGAGCGGTGCTCGCCGCCCTGCACCGGCCGCGCCGGGCGCGCAAGCCGCTGCTCCTGGTGCTCGCCGCCGCCGGCACGACGGCCGCCGCGGCCGCGTTGGTGGTGACCACCGTGAACGCGCCGGTCGTGGGCCAGGCCCCGCCCGGTCGGCAGCTCAGCACCACGGCCGCGCCCGTCCCGGTCGCCGACGTGCCCACCAGGGTCCTCGGGTACCGGCCCGGGGTGATGCTCGACGGCTACACCGAGCGCGAGCGCATCATCGGCCCGTGGGGCACGGCCCGCCTCTACGCGCCCGGTTCCACGGACCACGGCTCGCCGCTGGTCCGCTTCGGCGTCTTCACCGCCATCGCGAGCTACATGGTCCCCAAGATCGAGGACGCGCCGGTCGGCGACCGCACGACGGTCGGCGGCGGCGCCGCGGCCTGGTTCGGCGACAACCTGTACTGGAGCGCCGCCCCCGACCTCGTGCTCAGCGTCAGCCTGGAGAACGTGACCGGCGTGGACGTCCGGGCGCAGACGCGGCTGATCGCCGACTCCGTCGTGGCGGACACCACGACGATGCGCATCCCGTTCTCGCTGAACGAGTACCCGTACGTCCAGGTGAAGGGTTCGGCCACCGACTGGGCGATCTCCGGCACCAGCGACTTCGAGGACGTCCGGTACCGCGTGGAGCTGCTGCGGACCGCCGACGCCCCGGCCAACTCCACCCCCACCACCGTGGACGGCAAGCCCGCGCACTACAGCGCCGACAAGTTCGGCCTGCTCGCCGTGCAGCTCGCGCCGAACTTCCAGGTGCGGGTGAAGCCGGACGAGTTCGATCCCCGCAAGGGCGAGGTGCCGCCCGGCCTGGAGACCAAGCACGCCCCGGTCGAGGTGCTGGCCCGGGTGGCGGCGGCGCTGGCGGTGGACACCGCTCCGGACGTGGCCTGGATCGGCACGCGGTAGGGCGTCCGGCAACACCACGCACGATCAGGGGGTTCCCGGTCGTGCCGACGCGACGTGGTGGGCGCACTCCGCACGGGAGCGCCCACCACGTCAGCCGCCGAACTCGATCGTCCCGTCACGCCGCCCGCGGCGGACCATGCGGTTGAAGCTCACCGCCGCCACGGCGATCCACGCCGCGCCGACGCACACCTCCAACCCGAGCTGCGCGAGCACGGTCGACGCCGGCCCCTCGGCCACGAACGCCCGGATCGCGGCCAGCCCGTGCGTCATCGGCAGCACGGACGTGACCGCCCGCAGCCAGTCCGGCCAGAACGACGTCGGCACGTTCACCCCGCAGAACGTCATCAGCGCCAGGTAGCTGACGTTCAGCGCCAACCACCGCGCCGACGGGAACCCGAGCACGAACGACGCCACGCACGTCCCGTAGCAGTAGCACGACAAACCGACCACGAAGACCATCAGGGGTATCAGGACCGCCTTCGGCCACGGCAGGTCCACCCCGAACAACGGCGGCAGCACGAGGAACGCCGTGGTCGACGCCGCCACCCCCGACCCGAGGTTCACCAACCCCCGCCCCAGGTACACGGTGAGGTGGGTGGACGGCGCGGCGACCATCAGCGCCAGCGTGCCGGACTGCCGCTCGCCGACGGCCAGCAGGATGACGACGGTCGCGTCGATGGCCATGATCGCGACCACGTTGCCGATGAGCAGGTAGTCGACCTGCTGCTGCGACCCGAGCATCCGCCCGATCAGCGCGTAGAAGCACGCCTGGATCAGCAGCCGGGACAGCCACATGAACGTCCACGTCTTCCAGGTCTGGAACGCCGAGAACATCGTCCACGAGGCGATCAGCCCGTGCTTGAGCACCCGCAGCTGGTCACGCATACGTCACCACCCCCAGCTCGCGCGCCCGGCGCAGGGTGGCCGCCAGCAGCACCCGCCCGCCGACCAGCGCCGCGACGCCGAGCCCGGTGATCGCCAGCAGCCGCCAACCGGCGCCCGTGACGGGATCGGCGGCCATGGCGTCCCGCATCAGGTCGGCCGACCACGACAGGAAGATCACGTGGGACAGCGGTTGCAGCGGCTCCGGCAGGTAGTGCACCGGGACCATCACGCCGGACAGCAGGTAGATCGGGAAGCTGAGGAAGTTCAGGTAGTTGTTGCTGTTCTTGGTCAGCAGCATGGACGCCGCCAGCAGCAGGCTGGTGCCGATCATCGCGAACACCGACGCCGCCATGGCCGCCCAGAACACCCACGGGTGGTGCACCGCCGGCGTCACGCCGTACAGGAGCTCGCCCAGCAGCCACGTCTCGCCGAGCGGGACGACGCCCAGCACCATCACCGCCGAGATCCGACCGAGGTAGACGGAGTGCACGGCGCCGGGCGCGGCCATGCCCAGCTCCAGCGTCCTGGTCCAGCGCTCGCCGACGAGCACGACCGTCGCCAGTCCCGTGGCGAAGCCCCACAACCCCATCAGGGTGGGCGCGAGGAACGCGTTGGCGACCAGGTCGGGGCGGGCCGCGTGCATCACGATGGACAGCATCATCACCACGGTGAACGGGATCGTGCACAGCGTCAGCAGTTCGTCGGGCTGCCTGCGCAGCAACCAGAACTGCGTGCGCACCCCGGACAGGAACAGTCGCACCGCTCAGACCTCCATGCCGCGGCGGCCGATGAGGTCCAGGTAGACGTCCTCCAGCCGGGGCGGCACGGCGTGCACCGAGCGCACGCCGTGGTCCAGCAGGAAGTCCAGCACCGCGCGTGCCGCCCGGTCGTCGGTCGTCTTGACGCGCAGCACGCCGTTGCGGGTCTCGGTGTCCACCACGCCGGGGATGCCGGTGACGTCCAACGACGTCTCGGCCTCGACCCAGCGGTGCAGGCCGGACATCGCGGCCAGGCTGCGCGGCGACTCGGTGGCCAGCACGCGCCCCTTGTCGATCAACGTGACGCGGTCGCAGACCTCCTCGGCCTCGTCCATGTCGTGGGTGGTGATGAGGATCGTGCGGCCTTCGTCGCGCAGCTCGCCGATGAGCTTGCGGAAGTCGCGCGCGGCCACCGGGTCCATGCCCGTGGTCGGCTCGTCGAAGAGGATCAGCTTCGGGTCGCCGATCAGGCCGCGGGCCAGGTGCACGCGCTGCTTCATGCCGCGCGAGAACGTCTCCACGAGGTCGTCGGCCTTGTCCGCGAGGCCCAGGCGGGTGAGCAGCTCGTCGGTGCGGACCTTCGCCCGTGCGTCCGGGAGCTTGTAGAGCGCGGCCCAGTAGCGCAGGGTCTGGCGCGCGGTCAGCTTCCCGTAGAGGCCTCGCTCGCCGCCGAACACGATGCCGATGAGGTGCCTGATCTCGGCCGCGCCGGTCACGACGTCGTGGCCGAGCACCTCGGCGGTGCCGGAGGTCGGCAGCAGGATCGTGGACAGGATCTTGCACAGCGTGGTCTTGCCCGCCCCGTTCGGGCCGAGCAGGCCGTGGACCTCGTTCGTCGGGACGTCCAGCGTGAGCCCGGCGAGCGCGGTCACCTCCTCGCCCTTGGGCCGCCAGCCCTTGCCCTTGCGGAACGTCCTGGTCAGGTCCTGCACGCGGACACTCACGGTCACCCCCATGGTGGTTCTCGACGCTACCGGTGGAGCAGGACGCGTGAGGAGTGGTTTCGGTTGGCCGAGGCGTCTCGGATCCCAGACACGATCGGCGGATGTCGGGTCGTGCGGATCGGGCCGCCGGGTTGAGATGGGCACATGCAGCAACCCGTGCAGCTGGGTCCGAAACCGCTGACCCGCGACGACGTCCACGCCGTCGCCCGGGGCGACGCGCCCGTGGAGATCACGGAGGCGGCCCGCGAGGCGGTCACCACCGCCCGGGCGCACATCGAACGCCTGGCCACGGCCGAGCAGCCGACCTACGGCGTGTCCACGGGCTTCGGCGCGCTGGCCGTCCGGCACATCCCGCCGGACCGCCGCGCCGCCCTCCAGCAGTCCCTGGTCCGCTCGCACGCGGCGGGCGCGGGTCCCGAGGTCGAGCGCGAGGTCGTGCGCGCCCTCGTCCTGCTCCGCCTCAAGACCCTGGCGAGCGGCCACACCGGCGTCCGGCTGGAGACCGCCGAGGCGATGGCGGCGATGCTCAACGCCGGCATCACCCCGGTCGTGCACGAGTTCGGCTCGCTCGGCTGCTCGGGCGACCTGGCCCCGCTGTCCGCCGCCGCCCTCGCGCTCACCGGCGAGGGCGACGTGCGCGACGCCGAGGGCAACCTGGTCCCCGCCGCGCAGGCCCTCGCCAAGGCGGGCATCCGGCCCGTCCGCCTGGCCGAGAAGGAAGGCCTGGCGCTGATCAACGGCACGGACGGCATGCTCGGCATGCTGATCCTGGCGGTCCGGGACCTGAACTACCTGCTCGACGTCGCCGACCTGACGGCCGCGATGAGCGTGGAAGCCCTCCTCGGCACGGACCGGGTGTTCGCCGCCGACCTCCAGGCCCTGCGCCCGCACCCCGGCCAGGGCCGCTCCGCGCGGCGCATGGCGGAGATCCTGCGCGACTCCGAGATCATGGACAGCCACCGCGGCCCGGACTGCACGCGCGTGCAGGACGCCTACTCGCTGCGCTGCTCGCCGCAGGTGCACGGCGCGGCCAGGGACACCGTGGCCTACGCCGAGACCGTCGCCGACCGCGAGCTGGCCTCGTCCATCGACAACCCGGTGGTGCTGGCCGACGGCCGGGTCGAGTCCAACGGCAACTTCCACGGCGCGCCGATCGCCTACGTGCTGGACTTCCTCGCCATCCCCACCGCGGACGTGGCGAGCATCGCCGAACGCCGCACCGACCGGATGCTCGACGTCAACCGGTCGCACGGCCTGCCGCCGTTCCTGGCCCACGACCCGGGCGTCGACTCCGGCCACATGATCGCCCAGTACACGCAGGCCGCGATCGTCAGCGAGCTCAAGCGCCTGGCCGTGCCCGCGTCCGTCGACTCGATCCCGAGCAGCGCGATGCAGGAGGACCACGTCTCCATGGGCTGGTCCGCCGCGCGCAAGCTGCGCCAGTCCGCCGACGGCCTGCGCCGGGTCCTCGCGATCGAGTTCCTGACCGCGGCCCGCGCACTGGACCTGCGCAAACCGCTCAACCCCGCACCCGCCACCGCGGCGGCCGTCGCGAAGCTGCGCGAGCACGTCCCCGGCCCCGGCCCGGACCGCCACCTCGCGCCCGAGATCGCCGCCGCCGAAGACCTCATCCGGAAGGGAGCCCTGTGATGGTGCGCGCTGCCCGAGGGACCGAACTGACCGCCCGCAGCTGGCCGACGGAGGCCGCGCTGCGGATGTTCCACAACAACCTCGACCCGGACGTGGCCGAACGCCCCGAGGACCTGGTCGTCTACGGCGGCACGGGCAAGGCCGCCCGCGACTGGCCGAGCTTCCACGCCATCAGCCGCGAGCTGGCGAACCTCGCCGACGACGAGACGCTGCTCGTGCAGTCCGGCCGCCCGGTCGGCGTCATGCGGACGCACGAGTGGGCGCCGCGCGTGCTCATCGCGAACTCCAACCTCGTGCCGGACTGGGCGAACTGGCCCGAGTTCCGCCGGCTGGAAGCCGAGGGCCTGACCATGTACGGCCAGATGACGGCCGGTTCGTGGATCTACATCGGCACCCAGGGCATCCTCCAGGGCACGTTCGAGACGTTCGCCGCGGTGGCCACCAAGCGGTTCAACGGCACCCTGCGCGGCACGCTCACGGTCACCGCGGGCCTCGGCGGCATGGGCGGCGCGCAACCGCTTGCGGTCACCATGAACGAGGGCGTGGCCCTGTGCGTCGAGGTCGACCCGCAGCGCGCCCGCCGCCGCGTGGAGACCCGCTACCTGGACGAGATCGCCGACGACCTCGACGACGCGATCGCCCGCGTGCTCGCCGCGAAGTCCGAGGGCCGGGCGCTGTCGGTCGGCCTGATCGGCAACGCCGCCGAGGTGCTGCCGGAGCTGCTGCGCCGCGACGTGCCGGTGGACATCGTCACCGACCAGACCTCCGCGCACGACCCGCTGGCGTACTGCCCGAAGGGCGTCGCGGTCGAGGACTGGCCCGACTACGCGGCCCGGAAGCCCGACGAGTTCACCGACCGGGCCCGCGAGTCGATGGCCGACCACGTCGAGGCCATGGTGGGCTTCCTGGACCGCGGGGCCGAGGTGTTCGACTACGGCAACTCCATCCGCGGCGAGGCCAAGCTGGGCGGTTACGAGCGGGCGTTCGACTTCCCCGG
Organism: Actinosynnema sp. NPDC023794; assembly: GCF_040639675.1. NCBI lineage: Bacteria > Bacillati > Actinomycetota > Actinomycetes > Pseudonocardiales > Pseudonocardiaceae > Actinosynnema > Actinosynnema sp. NPDC023794. Next base: position 37,533 of record NZ_JBFAFR010000032.1, read on the forward strand.
CTTCGTGCCCGCCTACATCCGGCCGCTGTTCTGCGAGGGCAAGGGCCCGTTCCGCTGGGCCGCGCTGTCCGGCGACCCGGCCGACATCGCCAAGACCGACCGGGCGATCCTGGAGCTGTTCCCGGAGAACGAGCAGCTCGCGCGGTGGATCAAGATGGCCGGTGAGCGGGTCGAGTTCCAGGGCCTGCCCGCCCGCATCTGCTGGCTCGGGTACGGCGAGCGGCACCTCGCGGGCCTGAAGTTCAACGAGATGGTGGCGTCGGGCGAGCTGTCCGCGCCGATCGTGATCGGCCGCGACCACCTCGACTGCGGCTCGGTCGCGTCGCCGTACCGGGAGACCGAGGCGATGGCCGACGGCTCGGACGCGATCGCCGACTGGCCGCTGCTCAACGCCCTGGTCAACACCGCGTCCGGGGCGACCTGGGTGTCGCTGCACCACGGCGGCGGCGTCGGCATCGGCCGGTCCATCCACGCCGGCCAGGTCACGGTCGCGGACGGCACGCCGCTGGCGGCGCAGAAGATCGAACGGGTGCTGACCAACGACCCCGCCATGGGCGTGATCCGGCACGTCGACGCCGGCTACCAGCGGGCGGTCGACGTGGCCGCGTCGAAGAACGTCCCGATCCCGATGAGCGCCGATGACTGACCTCGCGGACATCGCCGACGTCGGGCGCGACGCGCGGCGCGGCGGCTACTCGCGGCACGGCTTCGACCGGGTCGAGCTGGAGCTGCGGGCGTGGTTCGTGGAGGAGGCCGAGCGGCGGGGGCTGGACGTGCGGCCCGACCGCAACGGCAACCTCTGGGCGTGGTGGGGCGCGCCCGGGCCGGACGCGGTGATCACCGGCAGCCACCTCGACTCGGTGCCCGGCGGCGGCGCGTTCGACGGGCCGTTGGGCGTCGTGTCGGCGTTGCAGGCGTTCGACCTGCTGCGCGCTCGCGGGTTCGTGCCCTCGAAGCCGCTGGCGATCGTCGTGTTCGTGGAGGAGGAGGGCGGGCGGTTCGGCGTCGCCTGCCTCGGGTCGCGGTTGATGACGGGCGCGATCACGGCCGAGGCCGCGGCCAGGCTGGTGGACGCGGACGGCGTCACGTTCGGCGAGGCCGCCCACGCGGCCGGGTTCGACCCGTTGCGGATGGGTCGGGACGACCGCGCGCTGTCGTCCGTCGGCGCGTTCGTCGAGCTGCACGTGGAGCAGGGGCGCGGGTTGGAGGTGCCGGTGGGGTTGGCGAGTTCGATCCTGGCGCACGGGCGGTGGCGGTACACGTTCAGCGGCGAGGGCAACCACGCCGGCGCGACGTTGATCGAGGACCGGCGCGACCCGATGCTGCCCGCCGCGCAGCTGGTGCTGGCCGCCCGCCGTGCGGCCACTTCCGGCGCGCGGGCCACGGTCGGCCGGGTCGTGCCGAACCCCGGTGGCACCAACGTCATCGCGTCGTCGGTGGACGTGTGGCTGGACGCGCGGGCCGACGACGAGCCGCGCACCCGCGAGGTGGTCTCGGAGATCACGTCGGCGGCGCGTGAGGCGGCTGCCTCGGAGGGCTGCGAGGTGCGCGTGACCGAGGAGAGCTGGGGCGGGACGGTGCACTTCGACCCCGGCCTCATGTCCCGCCTGCGGGAAGCGCTCGGTGACGACACGCCCGCGTTGCCGACCGGTGCCGGTCACGACGCCGGGATCCTGGCGGCGCACGTGCCCACCGCCATGCTGTTCGTGCGCAACCCGACCGGGATCAGCCACGCGCCGGAGGAGTTCGCCGAGGCGGACGACTGCGCGGCGGGCGTGCTGGCGCTGGCGACGACGTTGGAGCACCTGACGCGATGAAGAGCTTCTGGTGCGAGCGGGTGTGGCTGCCGGACGGTGTCGCGGCGCGGGTGCTGGTGCGGGTGGACCGCGGGGTCATCGCCTCCGTGTCCACTGTGGACACCATTCCGCTCGGCGTGGAACGGCTCTACGGCCTGGTGCTCCCGGGCTTCGCGAACGCGCACTCGCACGCGTTCCACCGGGCGTTGCGCGGGCGCACGAACTCCGACGGCGGCACGTTCTGGACGTGGCGCGACCGGATGTACGCGGTGGCGGAGCGGCTGACGCCCGACTCGTACCTGAAGCTGGCCACGGCCGTGTACGCGGAGATGGCGGTGGCCGGCGTGACGGCGGTGGGCGAGTTCCACTACCTGCACAACGGCGGCAACGAGATGGCGGAGGCGCTGCGACAGGCGGCGCGTGACGCCGGGATCAGGCTCACCCTGTTGGACGCTTGCTACCTGGCGGGTGGGATCGGGCAGCCCGTGCGCGGCGTGCAGGAGCGGTTCTCCGACGGGACCGGGGACCGGTGGCTGGACAGGGTCGCCGAGCTGCGCGGTGACGGGAACACCAAGGTCGGCGCGGCGATCCACTCGGTCCGCGCGGTGCCACGTGAAACGTTGTCGCTGGTAGCGGGCGCGTTCCCCGATCGGCCGCTGCACGTCCACCTGTCGGAGCAACCGGCCGAGAACGAGGAGTGCCTGGCGGCGTACGGCCTCACCCCGACCGAGTTGCTGGCCGAGGCCGGCGCCCTCACGCCGCGCACGACGGCCGTGCACGGGACGCACCTGTCCACTAAGGACATCGGTCTGCTCGGTTCGACGCGCACCGGTGTCTGCTTCTGCCCGACGACCGAGGCGGACCTGGCGGACGGCATCGGCCCGGCGCGGGAGCTGGTCGAGGCCGGGTCGCCGCTGTCGTTGGGCAGCGACCAGCACGCGGTGATCGACCCGTTGTTGGAGGCGCGGGCGCTGGAGCACCACGAGCGCCTGCGGACGGGTGAACGCGGCCGTTTCGCGCCGGCGGACCTCGTTGCGGCACTGACGAACCACGCCTCGATCGGCTGGCCCGAAGCCGGTCGGATCGAGGTCGGCGCACCGGCGGATCTCGTAGCCGTTCGGGTGAACTCGGTCCGCACCGCCGGCACCGCCCCAGAGCAAATTGTCCTGGCCGCGACCGCTTCGGACGTCTCTGTCGTAGTAGTAGGGGGGAAGGTCGTAGCCCGCGATGGTGTGCACGAGCAGCTGGGAGACGTCGCGCGGCTCCTCAACGACGTACTCGCCTGATCGGGTGGCGAGATTCCCACTCGCCGCACTCCCGCTCAGGATCATGGCTTCATGCCACCACCGCGCCCGACCTTTCGTCGCAGGAAGTTGGCCCGCCGCTTGCGCCGGATGCGCGAGGCGGCAGGCATGACCATCGAAGACGCCGCCATCGCCCTGGACAAGCACCGCAACAGCCTCTACCGCCTGGAAGCGGGGGAGACGAAAGTCGACGTCCACCTCGCCCGCTCGATGATGGATGTCTACGACCAGTACGACCCGCACCTCATCGACGACGTCCGCGATGCCCTGAAGCCGCAGTGGTGGATGAAGTTCGGTATGAGGGCCTTGGGCTACGTCGACCTGGAGACCGAGGCGACGGAGATTCGGGAAGTAGCGCTCATCTACGTCCCTGGTCTGCTCCAAACCCAGCCCTACATGCGGGCGGTCTTCGAGGCGGACGCGCTCAAGCGCACCCAGACTGAGCTCAACGCGCAGGTCGAGGTCCGGACCATCCGGCAGCGGCGGCTGATCGATGAGGAAGACCCCTGCACCTGTCCGCCCTCCTCGATGAGTCCGCGCTTCGCCAGACGATCGGTGGCCCGGCTGTCATGCGCGATCAGCTCGAACACCTGGTCATGATGGCCGAGCTGAGCACTGTGAACTTGCGCGTCCTGCCGAGGGGCATCGGCGCACATGGCGGACAGACCGGTTCCTTCACCCTGTTGGACTTCCCCGATCCGGAAGACCGGACCATCCTGTACGTCGAGTACCCGACCGGCTCCATCCAAGTAGAGGAACCCAACGAGGTGTGGCGGGCTAAGCTGCTGTTCGACCACTTGCTCGATCGGGCGCTCGGTCCACAGGACTCGGTCGCCTTCATCGAGCAGATCATCGCCGAGCAGGAATGAGAGGCGGCCTGTTGTCCACTATGGACCTCACCGGTGCGGTGTGGAGGAAGAGCAGTCGCAGCGGCGGTGGTAACGAAGGCAACTGCGTCGAGGTGGCCTTCGCCTCCCCGGTCGTGGCGGTTCGGGACTCGAAGAAGCCCGATGCGGGCAGGTTGGCCTTCTCGGCGTCCGCGTGGCAGCGGTTCGTGCGGTCGTGAGCAGCACGCTCGTCACCGGTATCGGTGAGTTGACCACGAACGACCCCGAACTCGGTCGCCTCGCCGATGTCGCCCTCGTCTTCACCGACCGCGTGGAGTGGGTGGGCCCCGCGTCCTCCGCGCCGGCCGCCGACACCCGGATCGACGTGGAGGGGCGGGCGGTCCTCCCGGGCTGGGTGGACAGCCACACGCACCTGGTGTTCGCGGGCGACCGGACGGCCGAGTTCGAAGCCCGCATGGCCGGTCAGGCGTACGCGGCCGGTGGGATCGCGGTGACGGTCGGCGCTACCCGGGAGGCGTCGGACGACGAGCTCGCGGCGAACCTGCGCCGGCTGGTCGGCGAGGCCGTCGCCCAGGGCACGACCACGATCGAGACCAAGACCGGCTACGGGCTGACCGTCGAGGACGAGGTGCGGTCGGCGCGGATCGCGGCGGACGTGGCCGACGAGGTCACCTTCCTGGGCGCGCACCTGGTGCCACCGGGTGTGGACGCGGACGAGTACGTGTCGCTGGTGGTCGGCGAGATGCTGGACGCCGTCGCGCCGCACGTGCGGTGGGCGGACGTGTTCTGCGAGCGGGGCGCGTTCGACGCCGACCAGTCCCGGGCCGTGCTCGAAGCCGCGCGGGCCAGGGGCCTCGGGCTGCGGGTGCACGGCAACCAGCTGGGCGAGGGCCCCGGTGTGGGGCTGGCGGTGGAGCTGGGCGCGGCCAGCGTCGACCACTGCACGTACCTCTCGGCCGCCGACGTCGACGCGTTGGCGCACTCGTCCACCGTCGCGACCCTGCTGCCCGCCTGCGACCTGTCGACCCGCCAATCGCTGCCACCGGCCCGGCAACTCCTCGACGCGGGCGCGACCGTCGCCCTCGCCAGCAACTGCAACCCGGGCAGCTCCTACACCACCTCGATGGCCTACTGCATCACGACAGCAGTCCTCCAGATGCACCTGACCATCGAGGAGGCCGTCACCGCCGCCACGCTGAACGGAGCCAAGGCGTTGCGGCGTGACGACGTCGGTCACCTGTCACCGGGCGCCCGCGCCGACCTCCACGTGCTCGACGCGCCCTCGACCACGCACCTGGCGTACCGGCCGGGCGTCCCGCTCACGCACGCGGTGTGGCGAGCAGGCGTTCGGCGGCGGTGAGCTTCCCTTGGCCTGGTGCGGTCAACAACGGTCCGATCGGTTGCGCGACGTGCCGGTGCGTTCGCCGTCGTCGCGTGCCGCCGATGGCCGCCTGGTGCTCGCCGTTGACGCGGCCCGACGGCGAGACCTGCCGAACCGCTCCTTCTTCCACACCGATGGAATACGGCCGCAACGACCACCGCGTGACCTTCAGGGTGGCCATGTCAGATGTATCTCAGCTCGGTCAAGAATTCCACCCACACCTCTTCGAGACCTGGCTCGTTGCTCCACGAGGTCGCGGACAGCTCTCCTGAGCGGTATGCGCGGGTTCGTGCCGCGAGGTCCGCCACGACAGCTGGTGCGCACCAAGACGCTCCCAGCGTTTCGGCCGAATCTGGTATCAGTTCGACCAGACTCGCCAGGGCGACGCGGTAGATCCACCACGAATGGTAGTGGCCGCCGGCTCGACGACAGCGGTTGTCAACAACCCGTCCGCATATTGGAGTGGTCTCGAGTTGTTCGTCGTCAAGGTTCACGCCTAGTTCTTCGGCAGCCTCCGCCAACGCGGCAAGCCGAGGCGTGCCATGCAGGTCCACGTGTCCGGCAACGGGCGCGATCCCGACCGGGAACCGCGCTCTCTTCAGCATCGCCAGGTAGCCGCCGGGGCCTTCGATCACCACTCCGACGCTCGTGTGGTCACACCGTTGAGGTTGGTCTGTCGACATTTCTCATCCCCGAGAACTATTCGCGGTGCCGGGTTCGAGGGTGGCCATCACGAGTTGCCGTTGCCGGGCGGGCAGGCAGGCGATAAGGTTTGGCCTTCATCCACGCCTTGTCGAAGATGCGCATGCAGAAGTCGTAGAGTGGGCCACTTCGGCTGAACAGGAGGCAAGGCGAGGCGGAACCGTGCTCGCTACCCCGGTAGGTCGTGAGGAAGGCCGACTTGTCCGTGATGATCAGGCGGCCCAGATGTGGGAAGTCGTACACCCGAACTTCGATCTCCGGCTTTCCGGCGGCTTTGCCCATGAGGTAGCGGAGATTGGTTTTGACTTGTTCGGCGATGAGGTTGTCGCCGTAAGCCGTGTCATGGCCGGCCATCTCGTTTTCGCGATCGGCAAACCAGGACCCAGGTCCTGACATCTCCGGATCGGGCAGCAGGACCCGGATCTTGCGGATTCTGCCCCCTGCGGCGTTCCACATTCCATCGAAGGTTGCCCTGGTCAGTTCGCTGCCTCGGCCGACGAATAACGACACCTCGGCGGCCTGCTCGAGCGCGGCTGTGACATCGCCAGCCGCATCCCTTTGCGTGGGAAACGCGGCGAGAATGTCCACCTTGGCCAACTTGCCCAGGGTTCGCGTGCAGAATCGCCGGAACTTGAACGAGCCGAACCAGCCGCCACCGAGTATGAGGATGCTGGCGACCAGCGAGCTCACGACCCCGACGATGAAGGATGACATAAGTTTTCCTGAACCTCCTCGACCTGTCCGTGTCGAACTCAACCCGGAATCTCGGTACTACGTGTTTCGGGACCTGTGGTGAGGGAAAGCACTTCCCGCCAGAAGTCTTCCACCGACCGTAAGGGCTTCACGGTGGCCGCATAGCGCAGGTAAGCGATCTCGTCATGTTGGCGCAGGCTGCTCAGGACTTCCGTCGCGATCTGCTGGCTGGTGATCACGGGCTGGTCGACGATCCGTTCGCGCACCAGTCGGGCCACCCGGCTGGCGAATGTGCGGACAAAGGAGTCAGTGCCGCGTCCCTTGGCGGCCAGGCCGATGCTTCGCTCCAGCTTGCGATGGTCGAACGTCTCCACGTGACCGGGTGTGCGCTTGAGCACATCTGGGTTCGTGTGATCGACGTGGGCATGGGTGATCGGCAACGGGTAGTTGTTCTCAAGCCAGTGCCGTAAATCTTGCGCGTCTCTGAATCCGCCTTTACGGCTCACTTTCCCGAGGAACGTCATCGCGAACCGGATGCGTGCGACGTCGGTCACCGAGGTTGAGTCCTGGAGTATCTGCAACACCAGGTGACCGATCTCATGGGATGGGATCGGGATGCCGGGCCCGGGTGGTTGAAGACGATCGACGATCCGTTCGACGAATGCATCGATATCGGCGGTCGAGATGCGGAAGACACTCGATGCCTTACCTATTCCCTTTGCGATCTTCTCGCGACTGAAGTTCTCCAAGCTGCCGTCCTGCTTGCGGACCCGGAGGAATTCCGTACTGATCCGCTCGACCGTCGCGAAGCGTTGCCCGCACTCCTGGCACGCCCGACGTCGCTGCACGGTGCCCGTTTCGGCGCGCCGCGTTTCGAGCACTCGTGTGTGCTCCGTCTGGCAGTATGGACATTGCATCGTCCACCCCCGGCTCACCCGCCTCCGTTCCTCATGGATCGCTGGCAGCGCGTGACCCGTTACAGTCGTCAGTGGTCGGCTCGCCCCGACAATTGTGAAGTTGTCTCGGATTTGCGAAGTGCAGTGGTCACGTGCGGTCGGGGCCGTGTAGCTCTGCGAGCGGAATAGCCAGGGTGCACTTGGCCGCCGAGTAGCTGTCCGGCTCCTTCTGCAGGATCATCCTCGTGCGGCGGCGAGTGCTCTGCCACCGGTGTTCCCAGTGGTGCTGTGGCATGTTCAGGGGAACATCGGCGAGGTGAGCGATATCACGGTCCTGGTTGAGTCGGTGGAAGAGCCAGGATCTCTTTTCCTGAACGCGGATCACGAGTTCGAAGTATGGGCTTCGGCGAGTGTTGGGCATCCACTCGAACGGTCCGAAACCCATGACCCAGGCCTGGACGTCGGTGGAAGCGGCCGGCACGGGATAGCGAAGGTGGGCGACCATCAAGTCGTCGATCGCCTCGTCGCGTTCCAGCCAGAAAGCCGATGACTCGACGAGTTCACGGATGAACTTCGCCACTTCATCTGCAGTTGTGAGCGCGGGAACGAGAAGGCTCAAGACTTCAACGCCGTCCGCCGTGGCGGAGTCTCGCACCAGATCGCCGACGACCTCTGTCGTCGACACCCCGGCTTCAAAGTCGGCGACGACGTAGTCCCATCGGAGTCCTCCTGCGGCGAGCGCCGTCAGGCGTGCGAACACGCAGCCGTTCTGTCCTCTGGCATGCCAGTCTCGCTGGGCCGCGACGAGGACACGAGGTCTGTCCCAACGATCTGTTTCCTCGAGTTCGGCAACCGCCCGACGATACTGGGCCACGCTTGGAAAGCTGCGAGCACCGTAGGCAACGGTCGGTCGCAAAGCCCGAAAAGCCTGAGTCAACTCGTTGTCGTCGTGGCTTGGCCTCAAGGCTGTCGAAGGTTCCCGGACCATGACGCCTCCCGCAGATGCTGCCGTCCGAAGTTGCAGCGTGACCTGCAGGGGAGGGAAACGCACCCTATAGGTGGACGTTCTGGTTGCTCTCGGTCGCGCTCGGGCCGTAGATGTCCAGATCTAGGTGGAGTCGGACGGGAGGTCGCCGCATCGGCCCTAGTCCTCGGAGCCACCCCCCCGGATCGACCGTCCCCTTGCGCGCCATCTCGACAGAGGTCGTGCCCCCATGAGCCGACGAAGGCGCGTCTGCAGCAGATTCGAGAGTCCACTGCTACGGTTGCCCGGTGCCGACCGAACGGATGTCGAACCTGAAGGTAGAAGCGTTGTTCGCGAAGGTTCTGGCTGGGGAGCAGATGAGCAGGGCGGACGCGTTGAAGTTCGGCCCCGATCACGGCGTTATCGGCGACGTGAACCCGGAGCGATCACCTCGCCAAGTTTCCCTCGCATTCGTGGACAGCCTTTCGGACTGTGGTGTTTCCGCTGAAGGCGCTCGCTCGAACCTGCTACTGCGAAACCCGTCCGGCGGTCAAGACCGAGTTGCTCCCGGAGCACTTCTCGTCGGAGAACACGATGTCGCGATACGCGTGACGATGGTGTGTGAGCCGTGCAAGTACGGAGCAGATCTCGCCGGCGTCGCGAATCGCCGATTCCGAGGTATACGCCGGTACCTCGGCGTTGTGGTTCGTGAGGGTGTGGTGGTGCAGGGTTCCGAATTGGAAGTGTACCCCGCAGTCTACCCTTCATCGCCCGACTCATTTGTTGATCGCGCCTCCTGGGCGCTCGAGTCGATACCTCGTGGGCGGTTCATGACTTCGATGCAATTCTTGCTGGCCATCGGCGCTGGAAAAGCTTACGCCCGCGCTCTGCCGGGCTGGCTGCGCAAGGCGCAGGACGCAGGCAAGCCCGTTCACCGAGTCCTGACGGCTCAGTTGTCGGCAGGCTCCTGGGAGCCTCTCTCCCTCGAACTTCTCCGCACCGAAGGCGTTCGCGACGTTCCTCGTGGTCCTCAAACTTTCGACCTGATGTCCGTCCTCTGGTTCGAGAATGCCGCGCAGCATTCCCGAACGAGGATCAAGTCGTTCTGAGTGCCTGCTTACCGGCTCACGCACGCGGTGTGGCGAGCAGGCGTTCGGCGGCGGTGAGGGCGGCCGAGGTGCTCTCGGGGCCCGCGGGCAGGAGCGGGAGGCGGACGTCCGGCGTCGGGATGCGGCCCTGAGCGTGTAGCACGGCCTTCACCACGGTCGGGTTCGGCTCGGCGAACAGCGCGGCCGACAGCAGGCCCAGCCGTCCGCCCAGGGCGCGCGCCACGGCGACGTCACCGGCGTGCCAAGCGTCGATCAGCCGGACGAACTCGCTGGTGGCGACGTGCGCCGAAGCCAGGATGCCGCCGTGCGCGCCCAGCGCCAGCAGCGGTGAGATGAACGTGTCGTCCCCGCCGAGGACCACCAGGTCCGGCAGGTCGGCGAACAGCTCGACCGTGTCGGCGTTGATCCCGCCCGCCGCGTACTTCAGGCCGACGACCCCCGGCACGTCCGCCAGTCGCCGCAACGTGGCCGCGGACAGGTACTGGCCCGTCCGGTACGGGATGTCGTAGACGACCAGCGGCACCGGGCTGTCGGCGGCCAGTCGGGTCAGGTAGGCGAGCGCGCCCTCCTCTCCCGGCCGGACGAACGACGGCACCGCGGTCAGCGACGCCTCCACCTCCGGGTGGTCGGCCAGCGCCGCCAACGCCTGCGGGGTGTTCGCGCCGACCACCAGCGGTGCGTGGCGCTCACGGCAGACCCGCGTGACGACACCGAGCACGGCCTGCTGCTCGACCGGCGTGAGCGACGAGGGCTCCGCCGTCGTGCCCAACGCCACCAGGCCGCGCGCGCCGTCGTCCAACGCCTGGTGGGCGAGGGCCTCCAGGGCGTCGAGGGCCACGGCCCCCGACCGGTCGAACGGCGTGATCAGCGGGACGTGCAGGCCGGTGAGCGTCATACCGCCACGGTGCCCGCCCAGACCGTGAAGCACCAGTTCGCGTTCCTCACGGCAACCGTAAGCTGAACTGATGCTCGACGTCCGCCGCCTGCGGCTCCTGCGCGACCTGGCCCGCCTCGGCACGATCGCCGCCGTCGCCCAGGCCCACGCCTACACGCCGTCCGCCGTGTCCCAGCAGCTCGCCGCCCTGCAACGCGAGGCGGGCGTGCCGCTGCTGGAGCACACCGGCCGCAGCGTCAGCCTCACGCCCGCCGCCACCGCGCTCGTCCAGCACGCCGAGACGATCCTGGCCGCCCTGGAAGCCGCGACCGCCACGTTGGCCGCCGCACGCACCGGCCTGTCCGGCACCGTGCGGATCGGCGCGTTCCCCAGCGCCGTGCCGACCCTGCTGCCGGCCGCGCTGGTCGCGCTGGGCCGTGACCACCCGGCGCTCGACCTCATGGTCACCGAGCTGGACCCGGTCGACATGCCTGACGCGTTGCGCGACGGGCGGCTGGACGTGGCGCTGTGGCACGACTACGACATCGCGCCCGTCGAGCCGGACCCCGGCGTGGACTCCGTGCGGCTGCTGGACGAGAAGGTGTTCCTCGCCGTGCCCGCCGAAGGGCCGGAGGGGACGATCGCGAGCACGCGTGACGCGGCGTGGATCGTCGGCACCCCCGGCACGCTCTGCCACACCGTGGCGACGCGGGTCTGCCAGGCGGCCGGTTTCACCGCCAGGGTGCGCCACCACGCCGACGACTTCACCGCCGTGCTCGCCCTCGTCGCCGCCGGTCAGGGCGTCGCGCTCGTGCCAGAACTCGGCGCCACGCGCCCGCCCGCCGACGTCCGCCTGGTCCCGCTGGACGTCCACCGCCGCACCCGCATCGCCTACCGCCGCGGCGCGGGCGGTCACCCCGTGGTCGCGGCGTGCGTGGCCGCGCTGGAGTCCTCGACCCGCGCGTACCTCGCTCCTCCCTCTTGAGAGTGAGGCGGAAGACCGCTCGCGCGAGCGATCAGTTCCGGTCGCGGAATCCGCAGGATCTGCGGCATGACAACGATCAAGCGCCCCGAGTTCGTCGCCGCACCGCTGCTCGTCCTGACCTACGGCGTCTTCCGGATCATCGACGGGTTCGACGGCGAACGCGGACCCGGTCCCGCCTGGACGATCGGGCACCTGGCGTTCCTGGCCGCGTTGGCCCTGTTCATCGGCATCTTCCGGCAGATGCGCCGGCTGATCGGGCCCAGTGCCCGCGTCACCGCCGTGGTCGCCGCGGTGGGCGCGCTGGCGCTGTTCGGCCAGTTCGCGGTGGACGTGGTGGCCGGGTTCGTGGCCGACGACCACGCGGGGATGGCGACGTGGACCCGTGAGGTCCGGACCCTGCCGGGTGTGTCGACGGTGGTCTACGACCTCGGCCCGTACCTGTTCTACGTCGGCCAACTCGTGCTGGTGGTCCAGCTCGCCCTGCACCGGCACGTGAAGGCGTGGACGCCGGTGCTGGTGTTCGCCGACCTCGCGATGCCGCTCGTCGACAAGGACCTCATCCCCGTCGGCGCGGTGCTGATGCTCGTCTCGTTCCTGCCCCTGGCCCGCCGGGAACGTGACGTCCGCCAGGTCCGCGAGACCACGCCCGTCCTCGTGTGAGGATGCTTCACGTGCTACTCCGGTTGGGTCTGCCCGCGCTGGTCGCGGTGGTGCAGCTGTGGCCGTTCCTGGCCCGTGACGACTCCTACCACTGGTGGGGCCACGCGGTCGTGATCGCCTCGGCCGTGCCCCTGCTGTGGCGGCGCGAGGCCCCGTTGGCGGCGCTGGCGGCGAGCCTGGTCGCGACCGGCCTGTACGACCTCGGCGGCGACGTGCCCGCCCAGCCCGTCTGGTACGGCGGGATCGTGGCCGTGCACGCCGTCGCCGCCCACTCGGGCCGACGGGCGCGGGTGGTGGCGCTGGTGGTGTCGGTCGGCGGCACGGTGCTGCTGGTCGGCTCGTCGGAGACGGCGTTGCGGACGGTGGTGCTGTTCGTCGCCGCCTACGGCCTCGGCCGGGCCACCGCAGCCTCCGAGGAGCGCGCCGCCCGGCTGGAGCGGGAGCGCCGGGTCGAGGCCGAGCGCGCCGCCGAGCGGGAACGCGCCCGGATCGCCCGGGACATGCACGACATCCTGTCCCACGCGGTGAGCGTGATGGTGGTGCAGGCCGAGGCCGGGCCGGTGGTGCTGCGGGCCGACCCGGCGCGGGCCGAGGCCGCGTTCGACGCCATAGCGGCGGCCGGACGTGACGCGATGGTCCAGCTCAGGGGCATCCTCGCGGTGCTCAAGGGCGACGACGGGCCGCACGCGCCGCAGCCGACGATCGACGACCTGCCCGGGTTGGCCGAGCAGCTCCGCAACGCGGGGCTGGAGGTCGGCTTCACCGGCGTCGGCGAACCGCTGGCGCTGCGCCCGGACGTGGCCGTCGCCGCCTACCGCATCACCCAGGAAGCACTGACCAACGTCGTCAAGCACGCGGGCGCGGCCCGGGTGGACGTCCGACTCGACTGGCGGGACGACTCGCTCGTGATCAGCGTCGTCGACGACGGCCGCGGCGGCCGGCCTGGCGGCGGCGGGCACGGCCTGATCGGCGTCCACGAACGTGCCGCCGCGTGCGGTGGCACGGCGAGCGCCGGCCCGCGCCCCGACCGGCCCGGGTTCCAGGTGCTGGTCAGGTTGCCGGCATGAGCATCCGCGTGGTGGTCGCCGACGACCAGGAGCTGGTGCGCGCCGGGTTCGCCATGATCCTCGACGCCCAGCCGGACATCGAGGTGGTCGCGGAGGTCGGCGACGGCGCGGCGGCCGTCGCGGCGGTGCGGGAGCTGCGGCCGGACGTCGTGCTGCTCGACATCCGCATGCCGGGCGTGAACGGCATCGAGGCCGCGCGGCAGGTGAGCGCGGAGACCAAGGTGCTGATGCTGACCACGTTCGACGTGGACGAGTACGTGTACGACGCGTTGAAGGCGGGCGCGAGCGGCTTCCTGCTCAAGGACGTGCGGCGGGACGACCTGGCGCACGCGGTCCGCGTGATCGCGGCCGGCGAGTCGCTGCTCGCGCCGTCGGTGACGCGGAAGCTGATCTCCCGGTTCACGGCGACCGACCGCGCGCCCGTGCGGGTGCCCGCGTTGACGGCGCGGGAGCAGGAGACGTTGGCGCTGATCGCGCGCGGCCTGTCCAACGCGGAGATCGCGCGGGCCATGGTGGTCACCGAGCACACGGTGAAGACGCACGTCAGCAACGTGCTGAGCAAGCTCGGCCTGCGGGACCGGGTGCAGGCCGTGATCGCGGCCTACGAGTTCGGCCTCGCGGCGCCCGGAGGCGGGGCCCACTCGTCAGGGTGAGCCCCACCCCGCCACGTCACGGGTTGACGATCGTGACCTCGCGGTCGTCCGAGATCTGGCCGTTGAACGGGCCGGACATCGTGGCCGAGGCGAAGGCCGTGCCCGCGCGGAACGGGAACTCCGCGGCGTGCACCGAGACGGTGACCGTCTGCGTGCCGCCGGTGCAGAACGGCTGCGCGAAGCCCGAGCCGGTCGCGATGGCGGGACCGACGCGCTGGGTGAGCCGGACGTTGACGTAGGCGTAGCCCGGCGGCGGGCAGACGATCTGCACGTCGATCTTGACCGCTGCCCCGCGCGCGAGTCTTTCCCCCTGCGCCTGGAGCTGGATCGCGGGCTGCGACGGGGACTGCGCGCTCACGTCGGCGCTGGACGGCAGCACGGACGCGAAGATCGCGCCCGCGACCACGGCCAGCACGGCCGCCGCCCGGGCCGGGCGCAGGTTGCGGATGGATGGGATCTTCATCGGTTCTCCTCTGCGGTGGGTGCTGTCCGCACGGGTGTGCGGGCAGCGCGTTCGGGGGAGGCCAGGCCGGCGAGCAGCCCGGCGGTCAGCACGATCACGGGCAGGTGCCACAGGAAGTCGAAACCGCTGTGCACCAGCAGGACGACGAGGCCCGCGGCGGCCCCCGCCCACGACGACCCGGCGCGGCCACGCCACACCGTGACGGCCAGCGCGGCCAGGACCAGCAGCACCAGGCCGAGCCCGATCGCGCCGAGCTCGACCAGGACCTGGAGGTACTCGTTGTGCACGTACCGCATCACGCGGGAGTCGCCGCCGGGACCGGTGAACGTGAACCACCCGTTGCCGGGTCCGACGCCCGCCAACGGCCGCGTGGCGACGAGGTCCAGCGCCGCGCCCGTCGCGCCGGCGCGGTCCGGTGAACTGGTCGAGACCCGGCCCGCGAGCAGCCTGCCCAGGTCGAGGGCGAAGAGCGCCCCGAGCCCGATCGCGGCGAGCCCGGCCACCACACCGACCAGCCGGAACAGCGGTGTCACCCGGTTCAGGCCGAGGGTGACCGCGAGACCGACGACGAGGCCTGCCACCGCGAGCGCCGGGCGGGCCGGTTCGGCGACCGGGAACGACGGCGCCAGCGCGCCCACGGCGATCAGCGCGCCGAGGACGGGCGGACCGGCGTGCCGCAGGGTGGCGCGGACGTCGTTGAACACGGCCAACGCCACCATCCCGGCCAGCAGCGCCAGAAGACCGGCGCGGCTGAGCGTCGCGCCGACGCCGACGACCAGCGCGTACACCGCGCCGGCGTGCGGCAACGAGTCCGGGTGGGCGGTGTTCAGGGCCAGCGCGAGCACGGTGAGCGCGGCGAGCAGCGCGGCGGCGGCGTTGGGGTAGGTGACGGTGGAGGCGGCGCGGGCCAGGCCGTCGGCGACCACCGACCACGACGGCACCCGCCAGACGACGGCCACCCAGCCGGTCAGCGCGACCAGCGCGCCTGCGCCGACCAGCACCGACGCGCACAGCTCCCGTTGCCTGGCGTCGGCGCCCCGGACCACGACCACCGCCGCGGCCAGGCAGCCGACGGCCGCGACCGTGGGCAGGGAGTGGGTGACCGAACCGGTCAGGGCCGCGCGCAGGACGGCCCACGCGGCGAGCCCCGCGCACGCCACCGGGACCAGCCCGAGCCCCGGGCGGTCGCGCAGTGCCAGGACCAGCGCGAACGCGACGAGCGCGCCGGTGAAGAGCCGGCCGGGCAGGTAGTACCCGCCCTGGGCGACGACGGCCGCGGCGATCGCGGCGAGCACGAGCAGCACGGCGTGCGGAAGGGCGACCGCGTCCCGTGCCCGGACGTGGTCGTGCGCGACTCCCCCCATGCAGGCCTCCCCCAGCCCCCATGCCCGCCCGAGGCGGGGTAGGCGCGGATCTTAACCTCGGGATCCGTTGCGGCGGAGCGGTTTGCGCAGAACCCGGCCAGGTGGTCCCGGCGATCGACTTGAGGCAGGCTGGCCGCATGGAGTACACCCAGCTCGGCCGTTCCGGCCTGTCCGTGTCCCGCTTGTGCCTCGGCACGATGAACTTCGGCCCGGAGACGTCCGAGTCCGACAGCCACACGATCATGGACTGGGCCCACGAGCACGGCATCAACTTCTTCGACACCGCCGACGTCTACGGGTGGCAGCGGGGCGAGGGCGTCACCGAGAAGATCATCGGCCGGTGGTTCGCGCAGGGCGGCGGGCGTCGGGAGAAGACCGTGCTCGCCACCAAGCTGTACGGCGACATGGGGGACTGGCCGAACGAGAAGCGGCTGTCCGCCCTGCACATCCGGCGGGCCGCGGACGCGTCGCTGCAACGGTTGCAGACCGACCACATCGACCTGCTCCAGATGCACCACGTGGACCGGGCCACGCCGTGGGACGAGATCTGGGAGGCCTTCTCCGTGCTGCGGCAGCAGGGCAAGGTGATCTACTTCGGGTCGTCCAACTTCGCCGGGTGGCACATCGCGCAGGCGCAGCAGGCGGCGCGCGAGCGCCACTTCCTGGGGTTGGTCAGCGAGCAGTCGATCTACAACCTGGTCAACCGGTTCGTCGAGCTGGAGGTCCTGCCGGCGGCGCGCCACTACGGCGTCGGCGTGATCCCGTGGTCGCCGTTGGGCGGCGGGGTGCTCGGCGGTGTGCTGCGCAAGCAGCGCGAGGGCGGTGGATCGCGCGGCACGGCGGGGCGCAGCCTGGAGGCGCTGGAGAAGCACCGCGACGCGATCGAGGCTTACGAGAAGCTCTCGGCGGACCTCGGCGAGGACCCGGCGCACGTCGGCGTGGCGTGGCTCCTGCACCAGGAAGGCGTGACGTCGCCGATCATCGGCCCCCGCACCCTGGAGCAACTGGTCGGCTCGCTGCGGTCCACCGAGATCAAGCTCGACGACGAGGTGCTGGCGACGCTGGACTCGTTGTTCCCGGCCCCGGGCCCGAACGGCGCCAAGCCCGCCCCGGAGGCGTACGCCTGGTGACGTGACCCGATCAGACCGTCGCGTCCTGATCTCGCTCGCTGGTGGTGCTGATCAGCGAAGGCAGGTCGACCAGCCGGCTGGTCGTACCTTTCACTGCGGTGGTCCCCCTCAGGCAGGTCGAAGCGCGCTCCGCTGACTGTGGCCACATCGCGCCTGTCAGGTTCGTTCGTCCGGGATTCGATCTCGGACACCGCTGATGCCGGCACGTAGAACCCCTCGCTGGTCCCGGTCGCCTCCGGACAGGACTCGTCCGTGCACGCGCGCCGGGGAGTCGGTCGGTGATCAACCAGGGCCTCTCGGGCGGACGGGTGACCCCAATCGTCCTCACCTTCGTCCACCGCGCCGACGACCGCACCTGGTGGTCCCACCTGTTCACGGCCCGCCGCCTGGCTGACCACGACCGGACCTGGTTGTCGGCCCGGTGTCGGAGCGCTCAGTCCTCGAAGTCCTCGTCGTCACGTGCCAGGTAGGTGGCCAGGCGTTCGACGGCCGTCTCGAAGTCGGGGTTGAGGTCCACGAACGCCCGCAGCTTGTCGGCCAGCCAGGCGAACGTCACCTCCTCCTCGCCCCGCCGGGCCTCCAGTTCCTCGATGCCGCGATCGGTGAAGTACACGGGCCTTTCCTCCAACGAAACGGCCGAGCCGCCGAAACCCGGGGAGGTCTCGACGGCTCGGCGCGAACCAACGGGTGTTACTCGAACGCCTTCGCGATCAGCTCGCGCTGCTCGACCTCGTGCACCTTGGACGAACCCGCCGACGGCGCGGCCATCGGGCGACGCGACACGCGCTTCACCGCGAACCGCGACGGCAGCAGCTCGGGCAGCGCCAGCCCGAAGAACGGCCACGCGCCCTGGTTCGCGGGCTCCTCCTGGACCCAGCGGACCTCGGTGGCGTTCGGGTAGCGGTCCAGGGCGGCGGTCAGCTTGCGCGCCGGCACCGGGTACAGCTGCTCGACGCGCACCACGGCGACGTCCTTGACGCCCCGCTTCTCCTGCTCGGCCAGCAGCTCGTAGTAGATCTTGCCGCTGCACAGCAGGACCTTGCGCACCGCGCTCGGGTCGACGCCGGTCGGGTCGTCGATCACCGACTGGAACTTCTCCTCCACGAACGCCTCGACCGGGCTGACCGCGGCCTTCAGGCGCAGCATCGACTTCGGCGTGAACACCACCAGCGGGCGGTTCACGCCGTCCAGCGCGTGCCGCCGCAGCAGGTGGAAGTAGTTCGCCGGCGTCGACGGCACCGCGATCGTCATCGAGCCCTCCGCGCACAGCTGGAGGAACCGCTCGATCCGGCCGGACGTGTGGTCCGGGCCCTGGCCCTCGTGACCGTGCGGCAGCAGCAGCACGACGTCGGACACCTGGCCCCACTTCGCCTCACCGGACGAGATGAACTCGTCGATGATCGGCTGCGCGCCGTTGACGAAGTCGCCGAACTGCGCCTCCCACAGCACCAGCGCGTCCGGGTTGGCCACCGAGTAGCCGTACTCGAAGCCGAGCGCCGCGAACTCCGACAGCACCGAGTCGTACACCATGAACTTGCCCTGGCCCTCGGCCAGGTTCTGCAGCGGCGTGTACTCCTCGGACCGCTTGCGGTCCACCAGCGTCGCGTGCCGCTGCACGAACGTGCCGCGCCGCGAGTCCTGCCCGGCCAGGCGGACCGTGCGACCCTCCAGCACCAGCGACCCGAACGCCAGCAGCTCGGCGAACGCCCAGTCGATGCCGCCCTCGCGGGCCATCTTGGCGCGCCGCTCCAGCACCGGCTTGACCCGCGGGTGCGGGGTGAAGCCCTCGGGCAGGTTCACGTGCGCGTCGGCGATCTTCTCGATGATCGACCGGTCGACCCCGGTGGGCAGCTTGGTCGGGACCTGCTGCTCCTGCTCGATCGACGGCGAGGTCTTGATCGGGTGCTTCTCCAGCTCCCGGACCTCGTTGAACACGTGCTCCAGCTGCGAGGAGAAGTCCTGCAACGCCTTCTCGGCCTCTTCGACCGAGATGTCGCCGCGACCGATCAGGGACTCGGTGTAGGTCTTGCGCACCGAGCGCTTCGTGTCGATCACGTCGTACATCGCCGGCTGCGTCATCGAGGGGTCGTCGCCCTCGTTGTGGCCGCGGCGGCGGTAGCAGACCATGTCGATCACGACGTCCTTGTTGAACGCCTGCCGGTAGTCCACCGCCAGCTTGGCGACCCAGTAGCACGCCTCGGGGTCGTCGCCGTTGACGTGGAACACCGGCGCGCCGATCATCTTCGCCACGTCGGTCGAGTACTTCGACGAGCGCGAGTGCTCGGGCGCGGTGGTGAAGCCGACCTGGTTGTTCACGACCACGTGCACCGTGCCGCCGGTGCGGTAACCGCGCACCAGCGCCAGGTTCAGCGTCTCGGCGACCACGCCCTGGCCCGCGAACGCGGCGTCGCCGTGCAGCGCGACCGGGAGCACGGTGAAGCCCTCGCCGCCCTTGTCGAGCATGTCCTGCTTGGCCCGGACGATGCCCTCGAGCACCGGGTCGACGGCTTCCAGGTGCGACGGGTTCGCGGTCAGCGACACCTTCGTCTCGCCGTCGCCGAACATCCGGAAGTACTTGCCCTCGGCGCCCAGGTGGTACTTGACGTCACCGGAGCCGTGCGCCTGGCCGGGGTCGAGGTTGCCCTCGAACTCGCGGAAGATCTGCGAGATCGGCTTGCCGACGATGTTCGCCAGCACGTTCAGCCGGCCGCGGTGCGGCATGCCGATGACGACCTCGTCGATCTCGTGCTCGGCGGCCTTGTCCAGCACCGCGTCGAGCAGCGGGATGACCGTCTCGCCGCCCTCGAGCGAGAACCGCTTCTGGCCGACGTACTTGGTCTGCAGGAAGGTCTCGAACGCCTCGGCGGCGTTGAGCTTCGACAGGATGTACTTCTGCACGGTGGCCGGCGGCTTCTCGTGCGGCACCTCGACGCGGTCCTGGATCCAGAGGCGCTCCTCCGGGTCGAGGATGTGCATGTACTCGACGCCGACCGTGCGGCAGTACGAGTTGCGCAGCACGCCCAGGATGTCGCGCAGCTTCATCCGCTCCTGGCCCGCGAACCCGCCGACCGGGAACTCCCGGTCCAGGTCCCACAGGGTCAGGCCGTGCGACAGGACGTCGAGGTCCTGGTGGCTGCGCTGCCGGTAGTTCAGCGGGTCCGTGTCGGCCATCAGGTGGCCGCGGGTGCGGAACGCGTCGATCAGCTCGATCACGCGGGCGGTCTTGTCGACCGCGCCCTCGGGGATGTCGGCGACCCAGCGGATCGGCTCGTACGGCAGCCGCAGCGACGTGAAGACGTCGTCGTAGAAGCCGTCCTCGCCCAGCAGGAGCTGGTGGATGCGGCGCAGGAACTCGCCGGACTCCGCGCCCTGGATCACGCGGTGGTCGTACGTGGAGGTCAGCGTGATGACCTTGCTGACGCCCATGTCGGTCAGGGCCTGCTCGCTGGTGCCCTGGAAGTGCGCCGGGTACTCCATCGCGCCGACGCCGATGATCGTGCCCTGGCCGGCCTGCAGGCGCGGCACGGAGTGGTTGGTGCCGATGGTGCCGGGGTTGGTCAGCGAGATGGTGGTGCCGGAGAAGTCCTCGGTGGTCAGCGAGCCCGTCCGCGCCTTGCGGATCAGGTCCTCGTAGGCCTGCCAGAACTGCGTGAACGTCATGTTCTCGCAGCCCTTGATCGAGGCCACGACCAGCGTGCGGGCGCCGTCCTTGCCGGGCAGGTCGATCGCCAGGCCGAAGTTCACGTGCTCCGGCGTGATCACGAACGGCTTGCCGTCGACCTCGCCGAAGTGCCGGTTCATGTTCGGGTAGGCCTTGAGCGCCCGCACCACCGCGTACCCGATGAGGTGGGTGAAGGAGACCTTCCCACCGCGGGTGCGCTTGAGGTGGTTGTTGATCACGATGCGGTTGTCGGCCAGCAGCTTGGCGGGCACGGCGCGCACGCTCGTCGCGGTCGGAACGGTGAGCGAGAGCTCCATGTTCTTCGCGATGGCGGCGGCGGCGCCGCGCAGCTGCTTCTGCTCCTCGCCCTTGACCGGCTGCACCGGCGCGGCCTTGGCGGCCTGGGCGGGCGCGGGCTTGGTCGCGGGCTTCTGGGCCGGCTGAGCCGTCGTTCCCGACTGGGCGGCCTGGCTCTTCGCCGGCTGCTGCGGCTGCCGCGCGGTCGTCGGCGCGGCGGTGCTCGCGGTGGACGGCGCGGCCTGGGCCGGAGCGGTCTTGGTGGCGGTCGTGGTGCCGCTCTCCGCGGCTGCCGCCGCCCCGTTGCCCGACCGCTGCGTCGACTTGTAGTCGGCGAAGAAGTCGTGCCAGGCCGGGTCCACGGACGACGGATCGGCGAGGAACTGCTCGTACATCTCCTCGACCAGCCACTCATTGGGGCCGAACTGAGAAGCAGGACTGCTGCTGGACACGGCTGGCGCTCGCCTCTATCCATCTCGCTCTTGGTAATGACTCACTCATGGTCAGGCTAGTCCCCCGTCTGGTGCAGTTCACACACAGGAGGGGCAGCGCACCGAGTGTTCTCTCACAGAATCGGTCAGGTCATCGGTTCGTGTTATGGGTGCTTGAGCATCACTTGAGGTTAAGCCCGTCACACGTCCGGCGGTGCTTCAACTCGGAGTAGTTGTGCGCACGGCGGTGGTCGGTCGGGTGTGAGGTGTTCAGCCGGCTGAAGCGGGGTCGT
This sequence comes from Actinosynnema sp. NPDC023794, assembly GCF_040639675.1. NCBI lineage: Bacteria > Bacillati > Actinomycetota > Actinomycetes > Pseudonocardiales > Pseudonocardiaceae > Actinosynnema > Actinosynnema sp. NPDC023794. The sequence goes on from NZ_JBFAFR010000032.1 coordinate 59,104, forward strand.
CGACAGGTCTCTGACCTGCTTCTTCAACCTTTCGGTTGACTTCGGTCGGCGTGGGTCGTAGGGTTTGTTCAACCGAGAGGTTGAGTAAGGAGATGGCGGTGGACGACCAGTTGTCGCGGGTCTTCTCGGCCCTGGCCGACCCGATCCGGCGCGACATGGTGGCGCGGCTGGCGGTGGGCGACGCGACCGTGAACGAGTTGGCCGAGCCGTACTCCGTGACCGTGCAGGCCGTGTCGAAGCACCTCAAGGTGCTCGAGGACGCCGGGCTCGTCAGTCGCAGCAAGCAGGCGCAACGACGGCCCGTCCACCTCGAGGCGGAGGTGTTCGACCTGATGACGAAGTGGATCGAGCGCTACCGGCAGGAGGCGGAGCAGCGCTACCAGCGGCTGGACGCCGTCCTCGCCGAGATGGCGACCGAGGGCACCCGACAGACCCGAATCGAAGGAGAAGCATCATGACCACGACCACGCACCCCGAGACCAGCATCAGCGCCGACCCGGCCGCGCCGGTCATCCACATCACCCGCGAGTTCAACGCCCCGGTGGACGCGGTGTTCCGCGCGCACGTCGATCCCGACCTCGTCGTGAAGTGGCAGGGCCCGCGCTACCTGGAGATGCGCGTGGAGCGGTGGGACGCGTCGACCGGCGGCGCGTACCGCTTCGTGCACAGCCACGGTGACGAGGAGTACCGGTTCTACGGCTCGTTCCACGAGGTCAGGCCTGGTGAGCGGATCGTCCAGACCTTCACGTTCGAGGGCTTCCCGGACGGCGTCTCGCTGGACACCCTGACGTTCGAGGACCTGGGCGACGGTCGGACGCGGCTGCACGCCGCCAGCGTGTTCGGGACGACGGAAGCCCGCGACATGATGTTGGCCAGCGGCATGGAGACCGGGGTGGTCGAGGGGTACGAGCAGCTGGACGAACTGCTCGCCGAGGGCTGAGCGATCGCTCTTCGCCCCGCAGGCCGCACGGGCTGCGGGGCGGCCCCGTGCCCGCAGGGGTGGCCGGTCAGCCGAACCACCGCGCGGCGACCTGCCGGAGCTCGTCCTGGTCCGGGCGCGCGTCGTTCGACGCCCACGCCACGTAGGAGTCGGGGCGGAGCAGCAGCGCGGTGACGTCGGTGTCCGCCTCGGCGCGGACGACCTCGACGCCGTCGACGCACGGGCCGTCGCTCCCCATCAGGTCGATCAGCAGTGGCGGCGCCGTTCTGACCAGTTCGGCGAGGCGGACCGTGCCGGCCGGCCGTGCGCAGGTCGAGGTCGGGTGCGGGCAGGCCGGCCAGCGGGTGGGCGTCGTCGCCGACCTGGTAGCGGACGTCCGCGCTGGCGACCAGGTCGGCCAGGACCCGCACGACGCCCGGTTGGGCGAGTGTCGAGGACGTCGACGGCGCCGTTGATCGCCGCCGCGAGCTTCCAGCCCAGGTTCACCGCGTCCTGGAGGCCGACGTCGAGGCCGGTGCCGCCGGCGGCGAAGACGTGGGCGGCGTCGCCGACCAGGAACACCCGGCCGTCCCGGTGCCGCTCGGCGACCCTGGTGTTGCCGCCGTCGAGCCTGCTCAGCACCTGGGGGCCGGGGCCGGGCGATGGGCCGAGCGGCACGTCGGCGCCCAGCACCCGGCGGACGCCGGCCGATCCGGAAGGTTTTGTGGGCGGGCGGTCCGACCGCCTGCTGGTCAGTGGCTCGGGGTGAGCTCGCTGGCGTCCGGCTCGACGTCGGTGCCGTGGGCCCAGAGGCGGGCGTAGTGGCCGTTCGCTTCGAGCAGCTCGGCGTGGGAGCCCTGTTCCACGATCCGGCCCCCGGACAGGACCACGATCCGGTCGGCGCGGGCGGCGGTGGCCAGGCGGTGGGCGACGACGAAGGTGGTCCGGTCCCCGGCCAGGTGGTCGCCGGCCTCCAGGACCGCGGACTCGGTGGCGGGGTCGAGGGCGGCGGTGGCCTCGTCGAGCAGCAGGATCGTCGGCTGGACCAGTTCGGCCCGGGCCAGGGCGACCAGTTGGCGCTGGCCGGCGGACAGGCCCTGGCCGCGCTCGCCCACCTGCTGGTGGAACGCGTTGGGCAGGGCGGCCACCACGGGCATGGCGCCGACCGCCCGGACCGCCGCTTCGATCTCGGCCCTGGTCGCGTCCGGCTTGCCGTAGGCGACGTTCTCCGCGATGTCGCCGCCGAACAGGTGCGCCTCCTGCGGGACGATGCCGAGTCGTCGGCGCAGCGCCGACAGGTCGTAGGCGCGCAGGTCCACGCCGTCGATCAACACCGCGCCCCCGGTGGCGTCGTAGAACCTCGCCACCAGCTTGATCAGCGTCGACTTGCCCGCGCCGGTCGCGCCCACGAAGGCGACGGTCTCGCCCGGCGAGACGTGCAGCGAGATGTCCTCCACCGCGGGACGGGTGGTGCCCTGGTAGGCGAACGTGACGTTGCGCAGCTCCACCTCGCCGCGCAGGTGGGACACCGGCACGGGGTCGGCGGCCGGCGGGACGGTGGTCGGGGTGCGCAGCAGGTCGCCGATGCGGCTCAGGCCCACCCTGGCCTGCTGGTAGCCGTCGAACACGCCCGACAGCTGGTACAGCGGCGAGAAGAACAGGCCCAGGTACAGCACGAACGCCAGGAGCACGCCGGGGGACAGGGTGCCCTCCGCCACGCGGTACGCGCCGACCACGAGGATCCCGGCCTGCGCGACGCCCGAGAGCAGCGACAGGAACGGGAAGTAGGTGGCGATGTACCGCTGCGCCCGGATGCGGGAACGGCGGTAGGCGTCGCTGCGCTCGGCGAACGCCTCGGCCGACCGCGCCTCCCGCGTGTACGCCTGCGACACGCGCAGCCCCGAGACGTTCTCCTGGAGGTCGGCGTTGACCGCGCTGACGCGTTCGCGCGCCTCCGCGTAGGCCGCCGACGAGAGGCGTTGGAAGACCACCGTCGCGATCAGCAGGATCGGCAGCACGCTCAGCGCCACCAGCGCCAGTCCCGGATCGGTGACGACCAGGGCCACCGCGATGCCGACGACGGTCAGCACGCTGATGGCGAACGTGGTCAGGCCGGTCTGCAAGAAACTGGACAGGGCGTCCACGTCGGTGGTCATCCGGGTCATGATCCGGCCGGCCATCTCTCGCTCGTAGTAGTCCAGCCCGAGTCGTTGCAGGTGGGCGTAGCTGCGCACGCGCAGCAGGTACAGCAGGCGTTCGCCGAGCCGGGAGGTCACGACGGTGCCCGCCGCCGCCGACACCCAGCCCAGCACGACCAGCGTGAAGCTGATCGCGGCGGCGGTCCAGAGCCAGCCGACCTGGCCGCCGACGACGCCCTTGTCGATGCCGAGGCGCACCAGGTTCGGCGAGGCGACGGCCAGCGCCGTGTCGATCAGCAGGAGGCCGCCGACGCCCAGCATCGTCCAGCGGACGGGCCGCAGCAGGGTGCGCAGGCGGAAGCCCGGGTCGGGGGCGCTCGGGTCCTCGCCGTTCAGGATCGGCACGTCCTCGGCGGGCGGCAGGGAGTGGACGCGGGCCATCAGCTCGGGGGTCGGCGGGGTGCCGCCCAGCAGCGCCGACGTGCCACCGCCGCCCCTGGTGGCCTTGGCCGCGCCGACGGCCCGGTTCGCCGCGCGCACGGCCAGGTCGTCCTCGTCGCTCTCGGGCCAGAGGGCCGGGGTCGTGCCGTCGGGGCCCGGTTCCAGCCTGGCGTCGGCACGGGGGTCGACCTGTTCGATCGCCTCGCCCGGTCCGGCGAGGAGCTCGCGGTAGAGGCGGCAGCGCTCGTGCAGTTCGTCGTGGGCGCCGATGTCGACCACCCGGCCCGCGTCCAGCACGGCGATGCGGTCGGCCAGCGTGAGCGACGACCGCCGGTGCGCGATCAGGAGCGTCGTGCGCTCGGCGGTCACGGCGGCCAGCGTGCGGTGGATCGCCGCCTCGGTGGCGTTGTCCACGGCCGAGGTCGCGTCGTCCAGGACCAGGACGCGCGGGTCGGAGAGCAGGGCACGGGCCAGGGCGACGCGCTGGCGCTGACCGCCGGAGAGGGTCAGGCCGCGCTCGCCGACCACGGTGTCGTAGCCGTTCGGCAGGGCTTCGATGAACTCGTGCGCCTCGGCCGCCCGCGCCGCCGCCTCCACCTGCTCGTCGGGGGCGTCCGGCAGGCCGTAGGCGATGTTCGCGCGGACGGTGTCGGAGAAGAGGAACGCCTCCTCGAACACCGTGCCCACGGTCCGGCGCAGGGACGACAGCCGCAGGTCCCGGACGTCCACGTCGCCCACGGACACCGCGCCCTCGTGCACGTCGTAGAACCGGGGCAGCAGCAGCGAGACGGTCGACTTGCCCGAGCCCGCGGTGCCGACGATCGCGAGCGTCTCGCCCGGTTCCACGCGGAGGGACACGCCTGAGAGCACCGGTTCGCTGCGCGTGTAGCCGAACACCACGTCCCGCAGCTCGACGGCCACCGGACCGGCGGGCACGTCGCGGTCGCCGTCCACGACCGTCGGCTGCGAGTCGACCAGCTCGTACACGCGCTCCACACCGGCGCGCGCCAGCTGGGCGGTCACCATCAGGCTCGCCAGCAGGCGGGTCGGGCCGACGAGGGTGGCCACGTAGGTCGCGAACGCCAGGAACGTGCCGAGGGTGACCTCCCCGCGCAGCGCCATCCAGCCGCCGAGCGCCAGGACCGCCACCTGGCCGAGGTAGGGCAGGGCGTTCAGCGTCGCGGACGGGCGGGCGGTCAGGCGGGCCGCGCGCATCCGCTCGGCGAACAGGAGCTTGGCGCGCGACTCCAGCCGGGAGACCTCGCGCGCCTCCTGGCCGAACCCCTTCACCACGCGCACACCGGTGACGGTCTCCTCCACGTGCTGGGCCACGTCGGCCGCGCGTTGCTGGGCCGACCAGGTGGCGGGGAAGAGGGTCAGCCTGCTGCGCGCCGCGACCACCCCGACGGCGGGGATGATGACCAGCGCGATCACGGTCAGCAGCGGCGACAGCCAGAACATCGCCACGATCGCCGCGACCGCGAACACGACCGTGCCGAACGCCAGCGGCGTCATCGACAGCAGGCTGTTGACCAGCTGGAGGTCGGTGATCGAGCGGGACACCACCTGGCCCGTGCGCAACGCGTCCTGCTTCGGGCCGTCCAACCGCTGCACCGCGCCGAACACCGCCTGCCGCAGGTCGTGCTGCACGTCGACGGCCAGCCGGCCGCCGAGGAACCGGCGCACGAACGCGGTGCCGAAGGTCAGCAGCTCCAAGCCGACCAGGACGATCGCCAGCCAGGCCAGGCGGTCCGTGCGGCCGGCCATCGCGTCGTCGACGGCGACCTTGATCAGCAACGGGCCGACGGCCTGCAACCCGACGCCGACGACGGCGGCGAGCACCGAGAGCACCACGAGCGCACGGTGCTGCCAGCACGCCTTGGCGAGCCTGCGGATCCAGCCGTCGGAAGAAGTCACGACCTCCAACATAGGTCGGACCACCGACGGTGTCGGCCCCCCGGACGTGACGGAGGCCGCCCCGAACCTTCGGGGCGGCCTCCGTCAGCCGATCAAGAACACGCGATCAGGTGATGTCCTTGCGCTGAGTGGCTGCCCAGCCACCGAGGAAGAACAGCGCCGACCAGGCGAGGAAGATCAATCCGCTCAACCACCAGTCGAACGCCCCGAGCGCGCCGGCGAACGCCCGCAGCGCCTCGACCATGTCCTCCGGCACGACGCCTGCGTTCGACAGGAACAGCGACGACGCCACCGAGCCGGTGAGGCCGTTCACCGCGCCGTTGGGCAGGAAGCCGATGATCTCCGGCAGGCCCTGGGACGCCAGCACGAGCTGGATGCCGTTCTCCACGATCAGCATGTAGAGCAGCAGCACCACGGTGGTGCCGACGACGCTGGTCATCAGCGCGCCGACGCCGACGCCGAACATGGTCATCAGGATCGACGACAGGACGCCGACACCGGCCAGCGCCAGCCAGCCGCCGGCGTCCGGCAGCGAGCCCGCGTCCGAGGTGATCGCGATGCCGATGCTCACCGCGGCCACGATCGCGATGCCGAAGATGGCGCCCCACAGGATGTAGACGATCATCTTCGCGGCCAGCGCGGACACCCTGTTGGGCGAGGTCAGGAACGTGGTGGTGATCGTCTTGCGGTTGATCTCGTTGGCGATCGCCAGGCCGCCGAAGATCATCGGGAAGATCGTGGCCACGTTGATGCTGCGCGCGATCCCGAACACCGACATCTGCCACTGCGACGGGTCCACGTTGAGCAGCGTGGCCAGCTCCTCGGCGTCGGAGCTGTTCATGAAGTCCGAGACGGTCTTGAAGATGGCCCCGGTGCCGAGCGCCCAGCCGAACGCGAGCAGCACGGTCGGGATCATCAGGCCCCACCACAGGCCCGTGGTGGTGGTCTTGCGGAACTCCGCCTTGATCAGGTTGCCCATCACGCACCGCCCCCGAGGCCGCCCTGACCGTGTTGCTGACCGTACGGGTTGTCCTGCGGCGGCTGCTGGGATCCCGGTGGTGGCGCCTCGTAGCCCTGCGGAGGCTGTTGGTACTGCTCGTTGCCCTGCGGGGGCTGCTGGTACTGCTGCTGGTACTGCTGCTCGTAGCCGGGCGGCGGCTGCTGGTACTGCTGCTGGTAGCCCGGCGGCGGCTGCTGCTGGTAGCCCTGCGGCGGTGCCTGGTACTGCGGCTGGTAGCCGGGCGGCGGCTGCTGCTGGTACCCGACGGGTTGGGCGTACTGGCCCGGCGCCGCGTACTGGCCGTTGGTGAGCTGGAAGAACAGCCGTTCCAGGTCGGCCTTCTCCTCCTGGATGCCGTAGACCGACACCCCCGCCTTCAACGCGGTGTCGGCGACCTGCCTGGCCTCCACGCCGGTGACCGCGATGCGGCCGTCCGGCAGCTGCTCGATCGCGCTGATCCCGTCCTCCCGCAGCGCCGCGACCAGCGCGCCGGTGTCCGACGGCTGCACGAGCACGCGGCCCTGCTGCTGGTCGCGCAACTGGTCGAGCGAGCCGTAGTACATGGTCTGACCACGGCTGATGATGACCACCTGGTCGACGGTCTGCTCGACCTCCGCCAGCAGGTGGCTGGAGATCAGCACGGTCCGCCCGCTGCGCGCGTAGGACTGCAGGAACGTCCGCAGCCACGCGATGCCCTCCGGGTCGAGCCCGTTGGCCGGCTCGTCGAGCACCAGGATCTGCGGGTCGCCGAGCAGCGCGGTGGCCAGGGCCAGCCGCTGCTTCATGCCGAGCGAGAACCCGCCCGCCTTGCGGTCGCCCGCCGCGCCGAGGCCGACCAGCTGGAGCACCTGGTCGGCGCGCGAGTCGGGCACGCCGATCGCGGCGGCGTAGACCCGCAGGTGGTTGCGCGCCGTGCGCTTGGGGTGGAAGCCCTGCGCCTCCAGCACCGCGCCGACCACCCGGGCCGGGTTGCCGAGCTGGGCGAACGGCCTGCCGTTGATCAGTCCGATGCCCGCGGTCGGGGTCACCAGGCCGAGCAGCATGCGCAGCGTCGTCGTCTTGCCGGCCCCGTTGGGACCGAGGAAGCCGGTCACCGAACCGGGTTCCACTGTGAAGCTGAGATTCTGCACCGCTGCGACCGGACCGAACTGCTTGGTCAAGTTCTGCACCACGATGCGGCCAGTGCCGTCGTGCACGCGTCCCTCCCGAGTACTCCTACCGGGCGTCATCCTGCCCTAGGAGGGTCACTCGGGGAGGGCATGCCGCGGTTTCGACGCGACCCTCGGTATCTCGGCCGTCGTCTCGACCTCCTTCGAATGGCGCAGCGTGCGCAGCGGACGGCGGCGTTCGCGGTGTGGCAGGCCGTCGCCGATGAGGTGCTGGTGGGCCATCGTCCACACCTGGCACGGCCACTTCTTGTGCCGCAGGACGCCGGGGCACGCGCCGCAGCGGCCGTCCGGATCCGGTTGGTGCACGGTCAACAACAGCCGCCAGCCGTCGGCCAGGCGGTGGATCTCCGACCGCGCGAGCGGCACGAGGGCGTCCGCCTCGCCGCTCTCGGCGGCCTCGTCCAGCAACGCCAGCCGGCGCATCACGGCGGCCCGCAGCGCCTCGTCCACGGCCGTCACATCCTGTCGGCGACTTGGTCGAGCAGGCGGTGCAGCCTGCGCGTCTGCGTGACGGACATCACGGCGGACTCGCCGGGCGGCGCGACCAGCAGCACCCGGTCGTCCTCGACGAGCACGGTCATCGACCGGTCCCGCCCGAACGGGTCGTGGCAGTCGATCCAGCCCTCGGGTTCAGCCATCTGCGCTCCGATCGGAGGAGGCGCGGCAGAGCGCCGCGCGAACGGACGACCCCGCCGGGTAGCCGCGGGGTTCCCGCCCTGTGCATCGGTCGTAGGGCCGTCGTGACTTACCCGTTATCACCCAAGTTCACTCGATTGCTTGAGTTCGTGCACAGCGCGTCGCCGCCGCCGGAACGGATGTCGGCCGGATCGGTGGGGTCACTGGGCAGGGACCCCTGTTCCCGGCTAAGATTGGTCACGCGGCCCGCTCCCAGTGACCCCCAGGCTGGTTGAGCGGGCCGTCTTTCATCGCCGAAGGGCCCCGCTCACGTGCTGTGAGCGGGGCCCTTCGCGCTTGGGGGTCTCAGAGGTCGAGCGGCGTGTGGGTCATCCCGTGCGCCTGCGCGACCGGCAGGTTCGTCAGCAGGCCCTCGTGCGCGTTCAGGCCGTGCGCCAGCGACGCGTCCGCGCGCAGCGCCGCCTCCCAGCCCTGGTCGGCCAGCGCGACGGCGTACGGCAGCGTCACGTTGGTCAGCGCGTAGGTCGACGTCCGCGGCACGGCGCCGGGCATGTTCGCCACGCAGTAGAAGACGGTGTCGTGCACCTGGTAGGTCGGGTCGGCGTGCGTGGTCGGGCGCGAGTCGGCGAAGCAGCCGCCCTGGTCGATCGCGATGTCCACGAGGACGGAGCCGGGCTTCATGTCGGCCACCAGCTCGTTGCTGACCAGCTTCGGCGCCTTCGCGCCGGGCACCAGCACCGCGCCGATGACCAGGTCGGCCTCGCGCACGGCCTGCTCGACGGAGTACCGGTTGGACGTCACGGTGCGCAGGCGGCCCTGGTAGAGGGCGTCGATGTGGCGCAGCCGGTCGACGTTGGTGTCCAGGATCTGCACGTCCGCGCCCATGCCGACGGCGATCGCCGCCGCGTTCAGGCCCGCCACGCCGCCGCCGATCACGACCACCCGCGCCGGGTGCACGCCGGGCACGCCGCCGGGCAGCACGCCGCGCCCGCCGGACGGCTTCATCAGGGAGAACGCGCCCACCTGCGGCGCGAGCCTGCCCGCCACCTCGGACATCGGCGCCAGCAGCGGCAGCGCGCCGTTCGCCGACTGCACGGTCTCGTAGGCGACGGCGGTGGTGCCGGAGTCCAGCAGCGCCTGCGTCAGCGGCCGGTCGGCGGCCAGGTGCAGGTACGTGAACAGGACCTGGCCCTGGCGCAGCCGCGGGTACTCCTCGGCGATCGGCTCCTTGACCTTGAGCACCAGGTCGCCCTCGGCCCACACGTCGTCCGCGGTGGCCAGCACCTTCGCGCCCGCGGCCAGGTACTCCTCGTCGGTGATGGCCGAACCGAGGCCCGCGCCGGCCTCGACCACCACGTCGTGACCGCGCTGCGTCAGCTCGTGCGCGCCCGCCGGGGTCAGCGCGACGCGGTACTCGTGGTTCTTGATCTCGCGGGGGACGGCGATCCGCACGGTGGGCTCCTTCGGCCGGTGTTACACCAAAGGTCCGGTAACGGGTGTTCGGTGTCATCGTGCGGCCGGCACCAACGCACCCCTGCGCCACTGTGCCGATCGAACAAGTCCGACGGTGCGTTGACACCCGTCGTGCCGGGCACCTAGCGTGCGGGCCAACCAACTGAACATCGGCCGCGGCGCGCCAGGAGCGCCGGAACCCGCGCGGGAGAGACCTCGGTGAACGTGCCGGGGCGCCGAAGGAGCAAGTACCCCGCACACTCTCAGGCAGCGAGAACCGCTCGGGTGAGGCGACTCTGGAAAGCGCACGTCCGCGCACCCACGGTGCAAGCCGCCGCTCCGGCGTCGGTGAAGCTCTCAGGTCCCAGGACAGAGTGGGGCTCTGGTGGACCTTGCCGTGAGGGAGCGCTGTCGTGACTTTTCCGGACAACCTGCTGTACACGCCCGAGCACGAGTGGGTGGACTGGGCGCCGGGTACCCAGGACCCCGTGGCGGTCGGCATCACGTCGTACGCGGCGGAGTCGTTGGGTGACATCGTGTTCGTGGAGCTGCCCGAGGTCGGCGCCGTGGTGAAGTCCGGCGAGGTGTGCGGCGAGCTGGAGTCGACCAAGTCGGTCAGCGACCTGTACGCGCCGATCAGCGGCGAGGTGGTGGAGGTCAACCGGGCCGCCGTCGACGACCCGTCGTTGATCAACAACGACCCGTACGGGGCCGGGTGGCTGTTCAAGGTGGCCGTGACGGACGCGTCCGGGTTGCTGACCGCGGCGAAGTACGCGGAACTGACCGGGGACTGAGGTCATGGCGATCAGCGTGTTCGACCTGTTCTCCGTGGGCATCGGACCGTCGAGCTCGCACACGGTGGGCCCGATGCGCGCGGCGATGATGTTCGCGGAACGGCTGCGGCCCTCGTTGGCCTCGGTCGACCGGGTGCACGTGGAGCTGTTCGGCTCGCTCGGCGCGACCGGGCACGGGCACGGCAGCCCGAAGGCGGTGGTGCTCGGCCTGGAGGGCAGCCGGCCGGAGGAGGTCGACCCGGAGGAGGCCGAACGGCGGCTGGCGGAGATCCGCGCCACGGGGCGGCTGCGGCTGGCGGGGGCGCGGGAGATCGCGTTCACCGAGGACGCCGACCTGGTGATGCACCGGCGGAAGTCGTTGCCGCTGCACCCCAACGGGATGAGCTTCACCGCCCACTCGGGTGACGTCGTGGTCGACTCGGCGGTGTACTACTCCGTCGGCGGCGGGTTCGTGGTGGACGACACGGCCACCGGAGCGGACCGGATCAAGCCCGACGAGACGCCGGTCGCGCACCCGTTCCACACGGGTGACGAGCTGCTGGCGCGGTGCCGGGAGACCGGGCTGTCGATCAGCGAGGTCATGCTCGCCAACGAGCGGTCGTGGCGCGACGAGGAGTCGGTGCGCTCGGAGTTGTTGCGCATCTGGGACGTGATGCAGGAGTGCGTCGAGCGCGGCTGCACGCAGACCGGCGTGCTGCCCGGTGGCTTGAAGGTGCGGCGGCGCGCGGCCGAGATGCGGCAGCGGATGGCCGCCGAGCACTACGCCACGGACCCGTTGCGGGTGATGGACTGGGTGACCCTGTTCGCGTTGGCGGTGAACGAGGAGAACGCCGCGGGTGGCCGCGTGGTGACCGCGCCGACCAACGGCGCGGCCGGCATCGTGCCCGCGGTGCTGCACTACTACACCCGGTTCGTGCCGGGCGCGTCCGACGACGGCGTGGTGCGGTTCCTGCTGACGGCGGGCGCGGTCGGCGTGCTGTTCAAGGAGAACGCGTCGATCTCCGGCGCCGAGGTCGGGTGCCAGGGCGAGGTCGGTTCGGCGTGCTCGATGGCGGCGGGCGGGCTGGCCGAGGTGCTGGGCGGCACGCCGGAGCAGGTGGAGAACGCGGCCGAGATCGCCATGGAGCACAACCTGGGGCTGACGTGCGACCCGATCGGGGGACTCGTGCAGATCCCGTGCATCGAGCGCAACGCGTTGGCCTCGATCAAGGCGATCACGGCGGCGCGGATGGCGTTGCGCGGCGACGGCTCGCACTTCGTGTCGCTGGACAAGGTCATCAAGACCATGCGTGAGACGGGCAAGGACATGAAGGTCAAGTACAAGGAGACCGCGCGCGGCGGCCTCGCCGTGAACGTCATCGAGTGCTGACCTGGGCGGGGAGGTGGTCGCGCGCCCGCCTCCCCGCCGTCGCCGTCGCCGTCGCCGTCGCCGTCGGACTAGGGGAGCACCGACTCGATCGCCTTCACGACCGCCTCGTCCTCCGGCTCGGTCCGCGGCCGGAACCTCGCCACGACGTCGCCGGACGGCGCGAGCAGGAACTTCTCGAAGTTCCACTGCACGTCCCCGGCCGCGCCGTCGAGGTCCGCGAACGACGTCAGCTCGGCGTACAGCGGGTGCCGGGACGGGCCGTTCACCTCGACCTTCTCGAACAGCGGGAAAGTCACGCCGTACGTGGCGGAGCAGAACTCGGCGATCTCCTCCGCCGTGCCCGGCTCCTGCCCGGCGAACTGGTTGCACGGGAACCCGACCACGGAGAACCCCTGCGCCGCGTACCGCTCCTGGAGCCGCTCCAGGCCCTGGTACTGCGGCGTCAGCCCGCACTTCGAGGCGACGTTCACCACCAGCAACGCCTTGCCCGCCAACGTGCCGAGGCTCGACGGCTCACCGGACAGCGTGCGCAGCGGGATGTCGTGGATGCTCATGCGTGCGAGGCTACGTGCCGCTCGACGAGCGCGCGCAGGGCCGTCATCTCCGCCGCCAGCGCGGCCCGGCCCGCCGCCGTCACGCCGACCCACGTCCGGGGCCGCTTGCCGTCGTACCCCTTCTCCACGGCCACCAGCCCGGCCGCCTCCAGCACCGCGATGTGCCGCGACAGGTTGCCCGCCGTCAACTCCAAAGTGGACCGCAGGTAGCCGAACTCGACCCGCTTCGCCTCCGCCGCCACGGTGAGGATGCCCAGCCGGTGCCTCTGGTGCACCACGTCGTCCAGCGACGCGGTCGGGTGCTCAGCCACGCCGCAAGCCCCTCAGACCGCCGACGACCAGCACCGAGCCGGGCAGCACGACCACGCTGCCCAACGACCACGGGCCGGGCGTGACCACCTCCAGCGGCGTGAAGGCGGCGGACACGCACAGCGCGACCAGGTACGCGGCGGTGATGGTGGTGAACCGGGTGCTGCCCTCCAGCGCGGCCAGCACCACCAGGCCCAGGCCGATCGCGATGAACGGCGCGATCGCCGGCTGGTCGTGCTGGAGCACCGCCGTGCCCAGCACGGCCGTCGTCAACGTCACCGCGCGCGGGGCCTGCCTGCGCCACAGCACGGTAGCCGCGGCGAGCAGGATCAGCCCGACGCCCGTGCCCGAGTAGAACCTGAACGGGAGGTGATCGAGCGCCAGGCCGACCACCGGGCCGCCGAGGCCGATCGCCAGCGCGCCGAGGTAGCCGCGCGTGGACGTCTCGATGCCCACCCGCGCACCACGCCTGCGGTACCACCACACCGTCGCGAGACCGCCCACCACCAGGACGACCGACCAGTACAGGCCGAGCGCCACCGGGTACCGCACGTCGAAGCCCCGCGGCGCCGACCCCGGCGCGTACAGAGGCACGGCCAGGAACGCCGTGACGCCGAAGAACAGCAGGGGGAACGGGTAGGCGTGCCGGTCCTCCCGCGCCCGTCGGCGCAGGTCGGCCAGGTCACCCAGCAGGTCTGCCACCCGGTCAGGTTTGCACCGCAAACCAACCGCGTCAACCACGGGGCCGGAAGATGGTCACCACCACCCGCAGCCCGAGCAGCACGCTGATGACCAGCAGGTTGTAGCCGAACACCTGGAACAGCGAGATGTCCGGACCGACCTGCGGCCCGCCGTCCGCACCCAGCAGCAGCACGGCCATCACGCCCGCCGTCGCGCCCAGCACCGTCAGCATCACCTGGTGCAGCAGCGAGACGATGAACTGCCGGTCGCGTTCGTCGGCGAACAGCCGCATGCTCAGCCCCAGCCGACCCTGCTCCAACGCGCTGGAGATGCGGTCCGCCCGCCGCGGCAGGCGCCGCAGCATGGGCATGATCGCGTGCAGCTCCTCGGTCACGGTCCGCTTCAGCGACTCCGGCGCGAGGTGCGCGCTGAACTGCTTGTCCGCGAACGAGCGCGACTCGACCACGATGTTGAACCCCGGCGACAACGCGGCCAGCGTGCCCTCCACCGTGGCCAGCGCCCGGAACACCGCCGCGATCTCCGGCGGGATGCTCAGCCCGTACCGGTAGACCAGCTTGAACAGGTCGCCGAACATCTCCACGTCCGGCCGCATCCCCGTGCTGAGGTGCCGTGCCATGAACTGCCCGAGCGCGCGCTCCAGCTGCTGCTCGTCGATCTCGTCCGGCCGGGCCACCAGCTCCAGCAGCGCGTCGCGGAGGCCGGCCGGGTCGCCGTGGTCGATGGCCAGCAGCAGCTTGCCCAGCGCCGCACGCAGCTGCGCGTCGATCCGGCCGACCGAGCCGAAGTCCAGCATGCCGAGCCTGCCGTCACCCAGCAGCATGATGTTGCCCGGGTGCGGGTCGGCGTGGAAGACGCCGTCGAGCATCACCTGGCGCAGCAGCGCGTCCAGCAGCGTGCGGGCCAGCGCGTCGCGGTCCACCGCCTCCAGCGACGCCGACCGCACGGGCACGCCGTCCAGCCGCTGCATGACCAGCACGCGTGCAGTGCAGAGGTCCTCGTGCACGGCGGGCAGCACCACGTCGGCGCCGTCGGACGCCGCCCGCACGGCCGCCAGGTTGCGCGCCTCGACCCGGAAGTCCAGCTCCTCGCGCAACGCGGCGGAGAACCCGGCGGCCAGGTCGCGCACGCCGATCGCCTTGCCCCACCGCGTCTTGTCGTGCAACGTCGACGCGAGCCGGTTCACGATGTCCAGGTCGCCCTCGGCGACCCGCCGCACGGCCGGCCGCTGCACCTTCACCACCACGTCCTCGCCGGACTTCAGCCGCGCCCGGTGCACCTGCGCGACCGACGCGGCGGCGATCGGCCGCTCGTCGAACTCGGCGAACACGTCCTCCGGCGGCTGACCCAGCTCGGCGACCAGCACCTCGCGCACGGCGGGCCACGGCGCGGCCGGCACCTTGTCCTGCAACAGCGTCAGCTCGTCGACCACGTCCGGCGGCAGCAGGTCCGGCCGCGTGGACAGCACCTGGCCGAGCTTGACGAACGTGACGCCGCCCTCCTCCAGCGCCAGCCGCAGCGACCGGGCCAGCCGGGTGTCGGTGCGCTCCCGTCCGCGCAGGTACGGCCCCAGGCCGTGGCGGAACGCGATCGCGGTGATCCGGGAGTAGCGGCGGGTGCGCGAGACCCGCCCGCGCAGCGCGCGCCACCACTCGGTGGGCGGCGGGATCGACCCGGTCGGCACGACGATCTCGGCGAACGTGAGCAGCGCGATCATCATCAGCAGCGCCACGCCGATCTGCACGGTCGCCAGCGCGGGCGTGGTCTCCGGGCCCGGCATCGCGTTCAGCGCCGCCTCGCTCGCCGACAGGCCGACCATGCACGCGAGCGTGGTGCGGACGAGCCCGACGTGGAGCCCGAGGATGCGGCGCGCGGCCAGCGCCATGCCGAGCACCAAGGACAGGAACGTCACCGGAACGGCGACCGTGTACAACAGGAAATCACCCATACGTCTTCCCCCAAGCGGTTCGCGCGGAGGATAGAACGGGCTGCCTGAGACGGTCCGTGTCGAGGAGCAGAGCTCCGATCACTCGGATGGCCCAGGGAGGTGGTCACCCGGTAATGGTCTGGGCTGGGCCGTGCGGCGACCTCATTTCACGCATGTGAAGAAGGTTGACGATCCGGTCTTCGAGTCCCTACGGTCGCCGGAGAGGTCCGAGGACCTTTGCAGGATCCCGTGGAGGGGCCACGACTTCGGCGGCGGTGTCGCGGGCCCTCCACGGGTTTCCGTCCCGTGCGCCGGGTCAGAAGTCGAACACCGGACCCGTCTGCGCGCGCATCACGCACGGGTTCGGGAAGTCCGCCTCGAACGACCGCGTCTCGCCGCGCCACGTGCCGGACGCCGTGACGCGCACCGGGTCGTGCTCCAGCGTGCACAGGCCCTGGCCGGTCGACAGGCCGTCGATCTGACCGTCCACACCGGACAGCGCGAGGCACGCCTCGTCCGCCTTGGGGTGCAGGCCGCCGGCGGGTTCGCAGGTCAGGTTGGAGAAGAGGATCGATTCGCCGCGCTGCACGCTGAGCACGAAGCTCGACTCCGGTGTGGCGAACGAGGGGATGAGCGCGGCGATCGCCGCGAACAACGGGAGTGGTGCCATGTTCCACAGGGTGGCGGCCGACCAGCGCTCAACTCCAGGCATCTCACCGGATCGTGTGGTTTCCGTCGAGATCCAACCGGGTCGGCCGCCCTGCCCCGGACGTGGCCGTGATCGTGTGACGTGGCTCACGGTCGAGGTGGGTTGTGCGCCCGTGCGGGCCAGGGTGGGTGAATGGCTTCCGAGGTGCGCAGGGTGGCGCTCGCCAGTTCCGCCGGGAACGCGGTGGAGTTGTACGACTTCCTGCTCTACGGCACCGCGTCCGCGCTGGTGTTCGACAAGCTGTTCTTCCCCTCCTTCGACCCGCGCATCGGCACGCTGCTGGCGTTCGCCACGTTCGGCGCGGGTTTCCTGGCCCGGCCCCTGGGCGGGGTGGTGATCGGTCACTTCGGCGACCGCGTCGGGCGGCGGTCGATGCTGGTGCTGACGTTGACGGCGACCGGCTTGTGCACGGCGGCGATCGGGCTGCTGCCGACGTACTCCTCGATCGGGCTGGCCGCGCCGTTGCTGCTGGTCCTGCTGCGGGTGGTGCAGGGGTTCTTCCTGGGCGGCGAGCAGGGCGGCGCGACGTTGATGGCGGTCGAGCACGCGCCGGTCGGGCGGACCGGGTGGTACGGCAGCTGGACGTTCCTCGGGTCGCCGATCGGGTTGCTGCTGGCCAACGGCGCGATGGCGGCGTCGACCGCGGTGTCCGGCGACGCGTTCCTCAGCTGGGGCTGGCGGTTGCCGTTCCTGGCCAGCCTGGTGCTGGTGGGTGTCGGGCTCTACGTGCGGCTGTCGGTCGAGGAGAGCCCGGTGTTCCGCGAGGCGCGGGAGAAGGCGGGCGCGGTGCGGCTGCCGGTGGCGGTGGTGCTGCGCGAGTCGTGGCGGAAGGTGCTGCTCGGCGCGGGGGTGAACCTCGGGTTCAACATGTTCATCTTCGTGGTGGCGACGTTCGCGGTGTCGTACGGGACGCGTCAGCTGGGGATGGCTCGGGGGACGTTGTTGACCGCCGGGCTGATCGGCGCGTTCGCGCAGGCGTTGGCGATCCTGGTGTTCGCGCGGCTGTCCGACCGGGTGGGGCGGTTGCCCGTGATGCTGGGTGGGGCGGCGTTCCTGGGCGTGTTCGCGTTCCCGTTGTTCTGGCTGGTGGAGACGCGGTCGCCGGGGTTGGTGGTGCTCGCGATGGTGGTGGCGTTCTCCGGTTCGGCGGCGGTGTTCGGGCCGATGCCCGCCTATTACGCCGAGCTGTTCGGCACGCGGGTGCGGTACAGCGGGGTGTCGTTGAGCTACCAGCTGGGCGCCGTGCTGGGTGGCGGCCTGTCGCCCGTGATCGCGACGTGGCTCCTCGGCGTGACCCCGACCCACGCCTCGTGGCCGATCTCCCTCTACCTGATCGCGGGCGCCGTGGTCAGCGCCCTCTCCCTGCTGGCCATCGGCGAAACCCTCCGCCGCACCACCCCCTGACCCCCGCGTGTCGAACGCTCGGGTCCGACGTGTCGAACGCTCGGGTCCCGCGTGTCGAACGCTCAGGTCCCGCGTGTCCTACGTTCGGGTGTCCTGAACGTTCGACACGGTGGTCCTGAACGTTCGACACGCGGGCGCTGAACGTTCGACACGCGCGGGTTAGAGGGATTTCAGGGTGTGGAGGGTGGCGGTGAGGGAGGTGGAGGGCGAGGTAGGGGTGGGGGGATTGGGGGTGTGCCAGGCGATGACGCCGTCGGGGCGGATCAGGGCGGCGCCGGTCCGGCCGATGCGGTAGCGCGTGGACAGGGTGTCGGTGTGGTCGGTGATGGTGGGGATGTGCAGGGACGGCACGGTGGTGTGGCGCCATGCGGGGTTCAGGGTGACGAGGGTCCAGGTGGTGAACAGGTCCAGAGTGGACACCTGGCGGCCGTCGCGGGTCACCACGACGTGCGGGGCGCGGAAGCCGGGGCGGGCGGACGGGTTGGCCGGGTCCTCCATCGGGGATGGGTCGGTGTCGTCGATCAGCACGGCGCTCGAACGGCAGCGGTAGCCCAGGGTCAGGTGCAGGTGGTCGACCTCGGCCGGCACGTCGGGGCCCGCCAGGTGCGGCGCGAACCGCTGCACGTAGTTCGCGTACGACCCGTCCACCACCAGCTTCGCGTACGGCCGCCGTTCGGCCTCGTAGCTGTCCAGCAGCCCCTCGCCGGCCTCGCCCTTCAGCACCTCCGCCAGCTTCCACGCGATGTCGTACCCGTCGCCGATCGCCGTGTTGCCGCCGAGCCCGCCGGTCGGCGGTGTCACCTTCGCCGCGTCACCGACCAGGAACACCCGCCCGGCCCGGAACCGGTCGCTCAGCCACGCCGCCATCTCCCACGCCGTGACCTCCAGGACCTCCGGCTCCAGGTCGGGCGCGTCCGTCGCGATCCGCAGCAGCTCGACGCACCGCCGCGCGGTGTAGTCCGCCACCGACTCGCGCGCCGGGTCGTACTCGATCGTGAACACGTTGCGCCGCGCGGTGTTCGTGCCGACGAACGCCCCGGTGAACGCCGGGTTCCGCAAGTAGTACAACGTCAGCTTGTCGGCCGCGACGTGCGAGGTCAGGTCCGCGTCGAACACCACGCCGACGTGGCTCGACAGCTCACCGGGCCCCTGCCGCCCGATGCCCGCCAACGGGCGCACCACCCCGCGGTGCCCGTCCGCCCCGATCACGTAGTCCGCCCGAACGGTGTACTCGCCCCCAGCCGAACGAACCCGCGCCGACACCCCGTCGTCGTCCTGCGCCAACGACACCAGTTCGGTCTCGAACAACACCTCCGCACCCAGCTCACGTGCCCGCCGCAGCAACACCGGCTCCACGTGGTCCTGGCTCGCCATCCCGGAGCGCTCGGGGCTGAGCGAGGTCTCCCAGGTGTCGTCCTCGTGCACGATCGTGTGAAACACCCGCCCCCGCAGGCTCTCCGCGACCTTGATCACCAGTCCGCCGTCGAGATCCGCGCCACCCGCCAGCACCTCGTCCGCGACACCGGCCCGCCGCAGCACCTCGACCGTCCGGTGGGTCTGCCCGGTCGCCTTCGGGTGCGGCGACGTGCCCCGGTGCTTCGAGATCCCCAGCACCGAAACGCCTTGCTGCGCCAGGAACAACGCCGCCGTCAACCCGCTGAGCCCCGCCCCGACCACCAGGACCTGCACACGCCTGTCGTCTCCCATGACTAAGAATCTTAGTCACTGAGAGATTCGGTAGGCAAGACACCTAGGCGAGCGAGACGACCTCACCCGAGCGCGCCGACGCGAACGCCGCCTCTACGACCTCGAGCCCGGCCACCGCGTCCGCCACCGGAACAGGGGCCTGACCAGCGGCGACGGCCGCGTAGAAGTCCTGGTACGCCCCCGGCTCCGTGCGCACCGGCTCCGCGCCGAGCACGCCCCACTGCTCCACCGCGTCCTCGCCCCACCCCTCACCGCCGGGCACCTCGCCCGCCTTCAACGCCTCTTCCTGCGGGTCCATCCCGTACTTCACGTACGCCGACCGGTCGCCCAGGACCCGGAACCGCGGTCCCGACGCCGCCGCCAACGCCGAAGCCCACAAGTGCGACACCGCGCCGGACGGGTGGGTCAACGCCAGGAACGCGTCGTCGTGCGCACGCGCACCGGCCCGCAACGCCCGCACCTCCGCGTACACGCTCGTCGGACGCCCGAACAACGCCACCGCCTGGTCCACCAGGTGCGTGCCCAGGTCGAACACGATGCTGCCGAGGTCGGCCGGGTCGCCGGACTCCTTCCAGCTCTCCTTCACCTCCGGCCGCCACCGCTCGAACCGAGACTCGAACCGGTGCACCCGCCCCAGCGCGCCCTCGCCGACCAGCCGCGCCACGGTCCGGAAGTCGCCGTCCCAGCGCCGGTTGTGGAACGGCGCCAGCAGTGCCCCGCGTGCCGCCGCCAGGTCGGCCAGCTCCCGCGCTTCGACGGCCGACGGCGCGAAGGGCTTGTCCACCACCACGTTCAGCCCGTGCTCCAACGCGGCGCGGGCGTGCGCGGCGTGGAACCGGTTCGGCGTGGTGACCACGACCAGGTCGAACTCGTCGGCCCGCCCCCACACCTCGTCCACCGACGAGATCAGCTCGGCCTCCGGGTAGCGGGACGACACCTCCGCCTGCCGTTCCGGGTTCCCCGTGACGACGGCGGCCAGCGCCAAGCCGGGCGTGGTGGACAGGAACGGTGCGTGGAAGGCGGCTCCGCCGAGCCCGTAACCGATCAGTGCGGTGCGCATGACCCGAACCCTAGGCGTCCCAAGTTGTGGACGCCCTGTCGCGGACCGTCACCCAGCGCTACGTTCAGGCCCATGATCCCGCTCGTGGCACCCCGGCGCCGCCGCGGGCGCAGGGTCTGTGCGACACCGGTGGCGCCGTCGCGCCGGTGACCCGTTTCCCGGCATCGACCACCCGGCGACACCACGCCCGAGCGGCAGGTCGTCTCCGGGCGTCACGCGCGGCCTGGTGCGGCTGTCGGCGCGGTGAGCCACGAGGCCACTTCGGGGAAGACCCCTCCCGCCGCCGGCGGGTGGCGGGAGGGGGACCCGAACCGCCGCCGCGAAGCCGAAGCCCGTCGAAGCGCAGGTTGCCGCCGTACTCGCCGTTGGTGGTCACGCAATGACCACCCAATCGGGTGACAAGCGTGTCCGGCACGACCTGGGCGCGGTGCGAGCGGCGCGCTGGTTCGTCGTGACGTGGCAAGGCTCGTCACGGTTCCGGTGCCACGCGGGTGCGGGCGGACGCGACTATTCTTCGAGCGCGGTCGCGATCCAGGGCGACACGGGCAGGTCGCGCAGACCGCATTCCACGGCCAGCTTCACCGTCCACCGCAGGGCCTGGAGCACCACCGTGGCCAGCTCCTGCGGCTGCCCGTTGGCCAGCGCGATCTCGATCTGCTCGGCCGCCGCCTCCTGGTCGCCGTGCACCTCGGCGAGCAGCGTGCGGATCGCGGTGCGGACCGGCGGGTCGGCGTCGTCGATCGGCACCTCCTGCCCGTCCTCGTCGAAGACCTGCATCTTCACCGGTGTCGCGCCGCCCGAGCCGAGGGCGGCGACCATCCCGCTGCACTCCGAGAACAGCAGGAGGACCAGCTCCCGGATCTCCTCGTTGCCCTCGGGCGAGCCGCTGAGGTACCCGGTGACGAGGTCGACCGCGACCGCGTCCTCCCCGACCTTGGCCGCGGTCAGGGCTTCGCCGGCCACGGCCTGGAGCCGCGACCAGCGATCCGGATCTTGCTGCGGGTGCATTCAGCCATCTTCCAACACGGAGTAGGGGCGCACAGCTCTGCATATTGCCTACCCGGTGGTGTTCGCCCACCGCAACGGCTTGTCCGGTGCGTCGCCTCTCCGGTATGGGCGCGTCGTACCGGGGTATGACAGACCGTGGTGGCATGTGTCGGCGCGGCCTGCCGCATAGCATCGGGGCCGTGATCCGCACCCTCCTCCAGGTCGTGCTGTTCCGCGACCGCACGCGGGTCTACGACGGCTTCCGCTTCCGCCACCCGCTGATGGTGGCGGTGCTGCTCCACGGCCTGATCATCGCGATCGGGGTGAGCTCCGACTACGTCACGCGGGAGGAACCGGACGGCTGGTGGCCGCTGCTGTTCGCCATCGTCGCCGGCAGCACCGCCCTGACCCTGCGCTCCACGCTCCTGGCGTGGCGGCTGGCCACGGCGGGCCTGGTGGTCATGCGGCTGCTGACGCCCTCGGAACCGTCGACCCTGGGCAGCTGGCAGTGGTGGTGGTACGTGCCGGTGCTGCTGGCGGTCGCGACCGCGCACCGCGGCCGGGTCGTGCTGCTCGTGGCGTTGATCACGTCCGGCGTGCTGCTCGGGATGGAGCAGTCGGGCGTGGCCCTGCCGACCATCGGGCTGCTGCTGCTGGTGCTCCTGCTCGGGTACGCGTTCGGCGCGCGCGGGCGGGCCGAGCGGCGCTACCACGCCGAGCAGGACGAGAAGGCGGCGCTGGTCGAACGCGCCCGGATCGCCCGCGAGATGCACGACGTGGTCGCGCACCACATGTCGCTGGTGGTGGTCCGGTGCGAGACCGCGCCCTACCGGATCGCGGACCTGCCCGAGGCGGGCAAGCAGGAGTTCGCCGAGCTCGGCGCGGCGGCCAGGGCCGCGATCACGGACATGCAGCAGCTGCTCGGCGTGCTGCGGGAGTCCGGCCGGCGGCCCGACCGGACGCCGCAGCCGGGGTTGGCCGACATCCGGTCGCTGCACGCGGACGCGACCGTCACCGACGCCGAGGTGCCGGAGGCCGTCGGGCTGACCGCGTACCGGATCGTGCAGGAGGCGCTCACGAACGCCGGGCGACACGCGCCGGGCGCGACCACGTCGGTCACCGTCGACCTGGTGGACGACGAGCTGCGGGTCGTCGTGCGGAACACGGCGGGCGGGCCGTCGCTCGGCGGTGGCGGCGGGCACGGGCTCAGGGGCATGCGGGAACGGGTGGCGGTGCACGGCGGTTCGCTGACCGCCGAACCGACCGCGGACGGGGGGTTCGAAGTGCGGGCGACCGTGCCGGTGGGGCAGCGATGATCCGGGTGCTGGTGGCGGACGACCAGGAGATGGTGCGCGAGGGGTTCTCCGCGCTGCTGGACGCCCAGGCGGACATCAGCGTGGTCGGGTCGGCCGGCGACGGTGTCGCCGCCGTCAGCGAGGTCCGCAGGCTGCGGCCGGACGTGGTGCTGATGGACGTGCGGATGCCGGAGATGGACGGGCTGACCGCGACCAGGCTGCTGGCCGAGGACCCGGTCAAGGTGCTCGTGCTGACCACGTTCGACCTGGACGACTACGTCTACGAGGCGTTGCGGGCCGGTGCGAGCGGGTTCCTGCTCAAGCACGCGCCCGCGAGCGAGCTGCTGGCCGCGGTGCGGGTGGTGGCGCGGGGCGAGGCCTTGCTGGCCCCGTCGGTGACCAAGCGGCTCATCGAGGACTTCGTGAAGGCGCAGCCGGTGCGGGTGGTGAAGCCCGCCGCGCTGACCGCGTTGACCGAGCGGGAGACCGAGGTGCTGCGGCTGATCGCGCAGGGCCTGTCCAACGGCGAGATCGCCGCGCACCTGGTGCTGGCCGAGCAGACGGTGAAGACGCACGTGAGCCGGGTGTTGATGAAGCTCGGCCTGCGCGACCGGGCGCAAGCCGTCATCGCGGCCTACGAGTCCGGTCTCGTGGTACCGGGGTAGGGCCTCCGGAACGGCACCGCGGGGTGACGATCCGAGGGGTGTGGCCTTCCTAGTTTCGGCGCCATGCCGAAGAAGATCGCGCTGGTGGCCGCGCTGCTGGTCCTGGCGGTGCCGGGTGGCGACCCGCCGCCGTTCACGCCCAGGATCGAGGTGCGCGGCGACCTCGCCCGGGCCGCGCACGTCGCCGTCGTCGTGCCGGGGTCCGATGTGGACGACCGGCGGTTCGACGACACGGTCGGGCGGATGGCGCGCGACCTGCACGCGTCCGTCGGGCGGGACGACGTCGCGGTGGTCGCGTGGCTGGGGTACCGGACGCCGTCGGGGCTCGGGGTGGACGCGGCCGGCGGCCGGTTGGCACGGGCGGGCGCGGTCGCGCTGGACGAGTACGTGCGGACGTTGCCGGGGCACGTGCACCTGATGTGCCACAGCTACGGGTCGGTGGTGTGCGGGCTGGCCCAGCCGCCCGTCGACGACGTGGTGCTCCTCGGATCACCCGGCGTGCGGGTGGACTCGGTGACGTCCGGCGCGCGGGTCTGGGCGGCGCGCGGCGGTCGGGACTGGACGCGGTGGGTGCCCTCGGTGCGGCTGGGCGACCTGGGGCACGGGGCGGACCCGGTCGCACCGGCGTTCGGCGCGCGGGTGTTCGACGTCGGCGACATCGGCCACGACGAGTACTTCCGGGAGGGCACGGCGTCCTTGCGCGCCCTGGCCCGGCTCGCGGTGGGGGAGGCGCCATGACGCAACGGGATCCGGTGATCGACGCGACGCGCGCGATCGCCATCGTCGGGGTCGTGCTGGGGCACTGGCTGGTGACGGCCGTGGTGCTCACCGGCGACGGGCTGGTGGTGGACAGCCCGTTGCGGTGGATGCCGGAGCTGGCGCCGCTGACGTGGGTGCTCCAGACGTTGGGGCTGTTCTTCTTCACCGGCGGGTTCGGCGCGGTGCGGTCGGGTGTGCCGTGGTGGTCGCGGGCGCGGAAGCTCGTGCTGCCGGTGGTGGTGCTGCTGGGCGCGTGGGCCGCCGTCCTGTTCGGACTGTCGATGCGCGGGTTGCCGCAGCAGACCGTGATGACCGTCGGGTACCTCGTCGTGACGCCGTTGTGGTTCCTCGTCGTGTACGTGGTGCTGTCGGCGTTCACGCCGTTGCTGCGGCGGCTGGGGTGGTGGGGCTTGGTGATCCCGGTCGCGCTGGTCGCGGTGGACGTCGGCTGGGTGAACGTGGTCGCGGTGTGGTGGGCGCCGTGGCAGGTGGGTGTGCTCGTGGCCCAACGCGGGCAGCACCGCTCGTGGGGTGCGGTGCTGTTCGTGGCCGGCGGGGTGGTGTTCGCGCTGCTGTTGGCCGTCGGGTACCCGGCGAGCGCGGTCGGTGTGCCGGGCGCGGCGGAGTCGAACCTGTCGCCGCCGTCGGCCGCCGCGCTGGCGTTGGCGATGGCGCAGGTGGGGCTGGTGCTGCTGGTCCGGCCGTCGTTCCCGGCCCGGGGGCTGAACGCGCGGGCGCTGCCGATCTTCCTGGTGCACCAGAGCGCGTTGCTGGTGGTGACGTTGGCGGGATCGGTGTTCGGCTCGTTGCGCGGCCTGCACACGCCGCCGTCGGACGCGCTATGGGTGCTGGAACGCGGGACGTGGCTGCCGGTGTTCACCTGCGCGTGCCTCGTCCTGCTTCGGTACCGCCGCGGCCAGGGCGACGACGATCGTCGCGCCGTGCAGGACGACCATCGCGCCCGTGGGCTCCAGCACCAGCAGCGGCGGCACGCAGGCCAGCGCGGTGAGCAGCCAGGGACGGCGGCCGTGGCAAGTGCCGGTGTGCGCGGTGTGCAGCAGGTACCAGCCCAGCAGCAGGTGGATCAGGTTCTGGAGCGGGTCGACCTTGAACACGACCAGCGTGCCCGCCGCGCCTGCGAACCCGGTGACCACGAACCCGAGGACGCCCAGCACCCCGTAGCCCGCGCCGAGCGTGACGGCGAGCCGGGTGCGGTGGGTCTCGCGGGTGCGGCAGGGGCTGAGCGCGGCGTTGCGCTCGAAGCGGTGGAACACGGCCAGGACGGGCAGGAGCAGCAGCACCAGCACGGCCAGCCAGCGCGGCTTGGTGGCGACCCAGTCGAACGCGGCCGGCGAGTCGAGCAGCCCGAGCACCCCGATCACGGCGGCCAGCACGGTCAGGTAGCCGAGGTAGACCGTCATGGGCGTGGTCCGGGCGAACTCGACGACCCGCCAGGGTCTGCTGCCGGCCAGCCAGGCCGTGACGCGGGGCTTGAGCAGCAGCACGACGCAGATCTGGGCGAGGCCGAGCACGAGCAGGCACACGGTGGGCGGGCTGAGGTTCGAGCTGCCCTCGCCGGGCAGCGGCATCATCGTGCGCGGGTAGCCGCCGAACGTGATCAGCGCGAGTAGCACCGGCACGGCGGCGAGCGCGAGGGCGCCGAGCACCTTGCGCGAGACGCGGTGCAGGCTGCCGTCGGCGTAGTGGAAGCCGAGCTGTTGCAGCAGCAGCGCGCCCAGCACCAGGTTGAGGTAGCCGCCGGTGCGCCACGTGAAGCCGATGCGGGCGAGGTCGACCACGATCATGGCGGCGACGAGCGCGACCGGCGTGGCCAGCCGGGCGTTGCGGTGCAACCAGGCCATGACCGGGGTGGCGGCGACCGCGACCAGGTACAGGCCGAGGAACCACAGCGGGTGCGCGATGAGCCGGCCGAACATCTCCACCCGCGACTTGTCCACGTCGAGCAGCTCGAGCGGCAGCGGCAGGACCAGCCAGGCCAGCACGAACGCCAGCACGGGTCGCAGCAGCCAGGAGATGCGCCCGGCCAGGTAGCGGCCGTAGCCGCCGTGGTCGGCCTGCACGGCGTGCCAGGCGGCGAGGTTGGCGTGGCCGCCCGCGAAGTAGAAGACCGGGATGGCCTGCAACGCCCAGGTGAGCAACCACAGCCAGGTCGCGCTCACCCCCGCCCAGTGCAGGACGGTGATCACGGACTGGCCGATCACCACCAGGGCGAGCGCGCTCAGCCGCAGGAACGTGGCGTAGCGGTCGTGGGTGGCCCGTGGCCGGGGCGCGTCGACGGGTTCGTCGGGTCCCCGTTTGCGGGGCAGGCGGGCGAGCAGCAGGAACACCACGACGGCGCTGCCGAAGCCCCAGGCGAGGACGGGTTCGTGACCGGGCGGTCCCCAGCGCTGCCGCCACGAGTTGAACTCCAGGCCCGCCGCGTAGAGCTGGGCGGTCGCGTGGCACTGGCCGGCGCGGCCGCGCGGGTTCACGTCGCACTGGGCGTGCATGTCGGCCGCGAGGCGGGCGTCGAGGGACTTGCGGGCCTCCGGGCCCAGCGGGCGGCCCTTGTGCTCGGCGTAGCGGAGCAGGTCGTAGCCCAGGTCGTGCGCCTTGCAGCCGGTGCCGAAGTCCCACTCCGTGTTGCCCGCCGGTCCGGAGCACCCGCCGTTCGGGTCGACGGCCCGGGTGGACCCGTCGGGCCCGACGACCGCCACCGGCTCGCGGTTGGTCACCTCGCCGAAGTCGGCCGGGAACCCGACGAGCGGGTTCGCCCCGGTCGGGTGGGCCATCGCCTCGACGGCCCTCGCCGCCACCGCGACGTCACCTTCCAGCGGCGAGGTGTCGGTCGCGCCCGCCGGCCTGGACGCGATCACGCCGCACACGAACACGGCCAGCGCCACCAGCACGAACCTGAACCAGCCGGGCAGGCGGGCGAACAACCGGAGCCCCGGCCACCCCCCGGTGGTCTTCACCGCCACGTCACCCATTGGCAGCCCAGCGTACGCGAGAGTCCTACTCCCAGCCGGCGCGTGTCCTACCTCCAGAACGCGCGTGTCCTACGTCCAGGACCCCCGAGTTCAACGCTGGAGAACACGCGGCCCGGGACTTCACGGCCGCACGGGCAGCGCGCCGGACAACGACGCCAGCGCCATCTGCGAGAGCAGCGCGGCCATCTGGTCACGGTCCAGGTGCGCGCTGTGGGGGGTGGAGTTGATCAACCCGAACACGGCGTGCGCCGCCGCACGGGCGGTCGGCTCGTCCACCTCCGGCGACGTCTTGCGGATCGTCTCCACCCACACCTCGACGTAACGCCGCTGGAGCGCTCTCACCCGCCGCCGGTCCGGGTCGGTCAGGTTCGCCAGGTTGCGGATCTGCACGGTGATCAACGCCGGGTCGTCCAACGCGAAGTCGACGTGCCACCGGATCAATTCCCGAAGCGCGTGCGCGGGGTCGCCCGAAGCGGCCACCCGGTTCTGCCCGCCGTCCAGCAGTCGCTCGCTGATGGACGTCAGCATCTCGCCCAGCATCGCGTCCTTGCTGCGGAAGTGCCGGTACAGCGCCGGCCCGGAAATCCCCACCGCGGCACCGATGTCGTCGATGCCGACGCCGTGGAAGCCGTGCCGGGCGAACAGTTCGGCGGCGGCGGCCAGGATCTGGTCACGGCGGGTTTGCTTCGCTGGCTCGGCTGGCACGACGCCCATCTTAAACGGCCGGCCCAGTCCACGTAAACGGGCGTTAACCTGGCGGCCGGCACACGATCACGGGCCGGCGGTCGAAACGCGTAGTTAACTCTTGACCCACTCTTTTTATATAGGACTACTTACTGGTAACCCTTGTTGTGCTCCGCATCACACCCTGCGTTGTTTCCCTCCGGGAGGCTCCGATGCGCCTTGTCCGAACCCTGTCCAGCGCGGCGCTGGCACTCGTCGCCACGCTGGCACTCGTCGTGCCGGCCGAAGCCGCCGCCGCCAACTACGTCGCACTCGGCGACTCCTACTCGTCCGGAACGGGCACCGGCTCGTACTACAGCGACTCCGGCAGCTGCAAGCGCAGCCAATACAGCTACCCGGCGCTCTGGGCGGCGTCGCACGCGCCCGCGTCGTTCAAGTTCGTGGCCTGCTCCGGCGCCAAGACCGGCGACGTGCTCGCCAACCAGGTCAGCGCGCTGGCGGCCTCGACCTCCCTGGTCAGCATCTCGATCGGTGGGAACGACGCCGGCTTCACCGACGTGATCACCACGTGCACCTTCGGCTCCGACTCGACCTGCGTCAACCGGGTCAACCAGGCGAAGGCCTACGCCACCGGCACGCTGCCCGGCCTGCTGGACAACGTCTACGCGCAGATCCGCACCCGCGCGCCGTCCGCCACGGTCGTCGTGCTCGGCTACCCGCGCCTGTACAAGGTGCCGGGCAGCTGCTCGGTCGGCCTGAGCGACACCAAGCGCGCGGCGATCAACTCCGCCGCCGACACCCTGCACCAGGTCATCTCCGCCCGGGCGGGCGCGAAGTCGTTCGCCTATCGCGACCTGCGCACGGCGTTCACCGGGCACGAGATCTGCTCGTCGGACTGGTGGCTGAACAGCCTGTCCTGGCCGGTGGAGGAGTCCTACCACCCCAACCGCAACGGTCAGCGCCTCGGCTACCTGCCGCAGCTCAACGCCGTCACCGGCTGACCCGACCCGGCATCACCCGGAGGGGGCCGCACCCGCGGCCCCCTCCGGCTTGTGAACAGGAGTTAACAAGCGCTAACATCTCCTCAGGTTAACGACGGCTAACCGCGAGGAGTTCGATGGACGCCCCGGTGTTGCGCAGCACGGCCGACAAGTCGGCCGACGCCTTCCGGCGCTACCACGACGAGCACGCGCGGCTCGTGCACGAGCTGCGCGCCAAGCTCGGCCGGGCCGCCCTGGGCGGCCCGGAGAAGGCGCGGACCCGGCACGTGGAGCGCGGCAAGCTGCTGCCGCGCGACCGGGTCGACACGCTGCTCGACCCCGGTTCGCCGTTCCTCGAACTGTCGCCGCTGGCGGCGGACGGCATGTACGGCGACGAGGCTCCCGCCGCGGGCGTCATCACGGGCGTCGGCCGCGTGTCCGGCCGCGAGGTCGTGGTCGTCGCCAACGACGCCACCGTCAAGGGCGGCACCTACTACCCGCTGACGGTGAAGAAGCACCTGCGCGCCCAAGAGGTGGCGTTGCAGAACCACCTGCCGTGCGTCTACCTGGTGGACTCCGGTGGCGCGTTCCTGCCGAAGCAGGACGAGGTGTTCCCGGACCGCGAGCACTTCGGCCGGATCTTCTTCAACCAGGCCACCATGTCGGCCCGCGGCATACCGCAGATCGCCGCCGTGCTCGGCTCGTGCACGGCGGGCGGCGCGTACGTGCCCGCGATGTCGGACGAGGCGGTGATCGTGCGCGGCCAGGGCACGATCTTCCTCGGCGGCCCGCCGCTGGTGAAGGCCGCGACCGGCGAGGTTGTCACGGCCGAGGAGCTGGGCGGCGGCGAACTGCACTCGCGCACGTCCGGCGTCACCGACCACCTCGCGGAGGACGACGCGCACGCGTTGCGGATCGTGCGCTCGATCGTCAGCACGCTGGGTCCGCGCGCGCCGCGCCCGTGGCAGGTCGAGCCGACCGTCGAGCCCGCCGTCGACCCCGCCGAGCTGTACGGCGTCGTGCCCACGGACAGCCGCACGCCCTACGACGTGCGCGAGGTGATCGCCCGCGTCGTGGACGGCAGCCGGTTCCACGAGTTCAAGAAGGAGTACGGCGCGACGCTGGTCACCGGGTTCGCCCGGATCCACGGTCACCCGGTCGGCATCGTGGCCAACAACGGCGTGCTGTTCGGCGAGTCGGCGTTGAAGGGCGCGCACTTCATCCAGCTGTGCGACCAGCGCGGCGTGCCGCTGGTGTTCCTGCAGAACATCAGCGGGTTCATGGTCGGCCGCGAGTACGAGGCGGCGGGCATCGCCAAGCACGGCGCGAAGATGGTGACGGCGGTGGCGTGCGCGCGGGTGCCGAAGTTCACCGTCGTCATCGGCGGGTCGTTCGGCGCGGGCAACTACTCCATGTGCGGTCGGGCCTACTCGCCCCGGTTCCTGTGGATGTGGCCCAACGCCCGGATCTCGGTGATGGGCGGCGAGCAGGCGGCCTCGGTGCTGGCGACGGTGCGGCGCGACCAGCTCGGCGACGAGTGGTCGGCCGAGGACGAGGAGGCGTTCAAGGCGCCGATCCGGCAGCAGTACGAGGACCAGGGCAACCCGTACTACTCCACGGCCAGGCTCTGGGACGACGGCGTGATCGACCCGCTCGACACGCGGATGGTGCTCGGCCTGGCCCTGTCCACGGCGGCGAACGCCCCGATCGAGCCGGTTTCCTACGGCGTCTTCCGGATGTGATGGCGATGTTCGACTCTGTGCTGGTCGCCAACCGCGGCGAGATCGCGGTGCGCGTGATCCGCGCGTTGCGGCGGTTCGGGATCCACTCGGTGGCCGTGTTCAGCGATGCCGACGCCGATGCGCTGCACGTGCGGATGGCCGACGTGGCGGTCCGGATCGGACCCGCGTCGGCGCGCGAGAGCTACCTGTCGGTCGAGCGGATCATCGAGGCGGCGCTCTCGACGGGCGCGCGGGCGGTGCACCCCGGGTACGGCTTCCTCGCCGAGAACGCGGAGTTCGCGCGGGCGTGCGAGAAGGCCGGGCTGGTGTTCATCGGGCCGCCCGCGGACGCCATCGAGGCGATGGGCGACAAGATCCGCGCCAAGCTGGCCGTCGCGGCGGCGGGCGTGCCGGTGGTGCCGGGGCGGACCGAGGTCGGGATGACCGACGACGACCTGGTCGAGGCGGCGGCCGAGATCGGCTTCCCGGTGCTGCTGAAGCCGTCGGCCGGCGGTGGCGGCAAGGGCATGCGGCTGGTGGAGTCCGGTGACGACCTGAGGGACGCCATCGAGTCGGCGCGGCGTGAGGCGCGCGGGTCGTTCGGCGACGACGCGCTGCTGATCGAGCGGTTCGTCACCGACCCCCGGCACATCGAGGTCCAGGTGATGGCCGACGCCCACGGCCGCGTGGTGCACCTCGGCGAGCGGGAGTGCAGCCTCCAACGGCGGCACCAGAAGATCGTCGAGGAAGCGCCTTCGCCGTTCCTCACGCCCGAGGCCCGCGAGCGGGCAGGCGAGTACGCGGTCGCTGTGGCCAAGGCCGTCGGCTACATCGGGGCCGGTACGGTCGAGTTCATCGCGGACGGCAAGTCCGGCGATCTCAACTTCATGGAGATGAACACCCGGCTCCAGGTGGAGCACCCGGTCACCGAGCTGGTGACCGGGGTGGACCTGGTCGAGTGGCAGTTGCGGGTGGCGGCGGGTGAGCACCTCCGGCTCGACGAGGTGGAGCTGACCGGGCACGCCGTCGAGGCCCGCGTCTACGCGGAGGACCCGGCCCGCGGGTTCCTGCCGACCGGCGGCACGGTGCTGGCGCTGCACGAGCCGTCCGACGTGCGGGTGGACTCGGCGTTGCGCGTGGGGCTGACCGTCGGCAGCGACTACGACCCCATGCTGGCCAAGGTGATCGCGCACGGGGCGACGCGCGAGGAGGCGTTGCGCCGGCTGGACTCCGCGTTGGGGCGGATGGTCCTGCTGGGCGTGACGACGAACATCCCGTTCCTGCGCGCGCTGCTGGCCGACCCGGACGTGCGCGCGGGTGCGCTGGACACCGGGCTGGTGGAGCGGAAGCTGGAGTCGCTGACGCGCCACGACGTGCCGGACGAGGTGCTGGCGGCGGCGGCGTTGGAACGGCAGCTCGCGACGCGCGGCGACGACCCGTGGGAGCGGTCCGGTGGGTGGCGGGTCGGCGAGCACGCGTGGACGAAGTGGCTGATCGACGGGGTCGAGGTCCGGGTCCGCGGC
Organism: Actinosynnema sp. NPDC023794; assembly: GCF_040639675.1. Taxonomy (NCBI): domain Bacteria; kingdom Bacillati; phylum Actinomycetota; class Actinomycetes; order Pseudonocardiales; family Pseudonocardiaceae; genus Actinosynnema; species Actinosynnema sp. NPDC023794. The sequence continues at coordinate 90,912 of NZ_JBFAFR010000032.1, forward strand.
GACGAGGTGTCCGTCGACGGACGGGAACCGCTGCGGCTCGCGGCCCACGTCGAGGGCACGTGGCTCGTGGTCGGCGGCCGGCGGTACGCGGTGGCCCGCGAGGGCGACGTGCTGTGGCTCGGCGCGGACGGGCGCGCGTGGGCGTTGACCGAGACCCTGCCGTCGGAGGCCGCCGCGTCGTCGTCGGCGGGCAGCGGTGGACCGGTGACCAGCCCGATGCCCGGCACGGTGCTCGTGGCGCGGGTCGCGCGGGGCGAGCACGTGACGGCCGGCCAGCCGTTGTTCGTGGTCGAAGCGATGAAGATGGAGCACACCGTCACGTCACCCGTGGCAGGCGTGCTCGCCGAAGTGCACGTCCAGGCCGGCCAACAGGTCGCGCTGGACGAAACCCTTGCCGTCGTCGTGCCCCACGAGGAGTGAGCGATGTTGGACTTCCGCCTTGACGAGGAATACGAGGCGCTGCGCAAGACCGTCGAGGAGTTCGCCCGCGAGGAGGTCGCGCCGGTCATCGGGGGCTTCTACGAGCGCGAGGAGTTCCCCTACGAGGTCGTCGCCAAGATGGGGCGCATGGGGCTGTTCGGGCTGCCGTTCCCGGAGGAGTTCGGCGGGATGGGCGGCGACTACTTCGCGTTGTGCCTGGCGTTGGAGGAGCTGGCGCGGGTCGACTCCTCGGTGGCGATCACGCTGGAGGCCGGCGTCTCGCTGGGGACGATGCCGGTGTTCCGGTTCGGTTCGGCCGAGCAGAAGGCGGCCTGGCTGCCCCGGTTGTGCAGCGGTGAGGTGCTCGGCTCGTTCGGGCTCACCGAGCCCGGCAGCGGGTCGGACGCGGGCGCGCTGCGGACCACCGCGCGGGTCGACGGCGACGAGTGGGTGATCAACGGCACCAAGGCGTTCATCACCAACTCGGGCACGGACGTCACCGGTCTGGTGACGGTGGCGGCGGTGACCGGGCGGCGGGAGGACGGCAGGCCGGAGATCTCCGCGATCATCGTGCCGTCGGGCACGCCGGGGTTCTCGGTCTCGCGCAAGTACTCCAAGGTCGGGTGGAACGCGTCGGACACGCGTGAGCTGTCGTTCCAGGACTGCCGCGTGCCGTTGGAGAACCTGGTCGGCGAGCGCGGGCGCGGGTACGCGCAGTTCCTGCAGACGTTGGACGAGGGCCGGGTGGCGATCGCGGCGATCGGCGTCGGCCTGGCGCAGGGGTGCGTGGACGAGTCCCTGAAGTACGCGGGCGAGCGCGAGGCGTTCGGCCACAAGATCGGCGAGTACCAGGCCATCCAGTTCAAGATCGCCGAGATGGAGGCGCGCACGCACACCGCGCGGCTGGCGTACTACCACGCGGCGGCGAAGATGCTGCGCGGCGAGCCGTTCAAGCGCGAGGCGGCGATCGCGAAGCTGGTGTCGTCGGAGGCGGCGATGGACAACGCGCGCCAGGCGACGCAGATCTTCGGCGGGTACGGGTTCATGAACGAGTACCCGGTCGGCCGCTTCTACCGGGACGCGAAGATCCTGGAGATCGGCGAGGGCACCAGCGAGGTGCAGAAGATGCTGATCGCCCGCGAACTGGGCCTGACCCGCTCGGCCTGACCTGCTCGCTCGGCCCGGCTTGACCCGCTCGGCCTGATCCGGCGGGCGCGTCACCCGCCTGGGCGATCACCCGAGGATGAGCGGGAGTTTCGCGGTCAACCCGCCCAGCTCGACCTCCTCCGCCCGGGTGGGTGCGCGGCGGCCGGTGCCGACGAGCAGCGCGTCCTCGTCGGAGAACGACCCGGGGAACGCGGTTCCGGCGATCGCCTCCAGCATCTCGCGGGACCGGGCGAGGCCCTCGGCGGGCGGGTCCGCCGCGTCCGGGAGGTGTGCGACCAGGTCGAGGTGGTGCAGCGTCCACTCCAGGACGTACGCGGTGAGGTAGTCGCCCGCGGTGAGGACCTCACCGCGCGTGCTCACGAGGAGGTCCGGGTCGGCGAGTTCGGCGGCACGGCCGGCGGCGGCGCCGACGTCGTCGAGGTGGAACTTGAGCAGCCCCGGCTCCCGGTACGCCGCGGCCAGCCGGACGGTCAGCGCGTCGAGCGGGTCGTCGCCGGTCGGTGGCGTCGCGGCGACGTTCCAGTAGGTCACCGCGTCGCGGGTCGCTCCCGTTCCGGCGGGGGTCACGAGGGTGATCAGGACGTCCTGGGCGTCGATGACCAGGTGGCACACCAGGTCACGCACGAGCCGGCCGGCACAGCCGGAAGGCCGGGTGAAGTCCTCGTCCGGCAGTTCGGCGACCGCCGTGCGCAACGCCGTCCAGGTGTGGGAGAAGAGGTCCACGTCGGCAAGGTAGTGCGGTGCCGCGATGGCGGACAAGCGAAGCGCGAGACGTCCTCGGGGCGACCCGAACGACGTTCCTGCGGACGCCCGGCGCGGGCCTCGTCTAGGCGCCGCACCTGGTGAAGAGGTCCGAAGGCGTCATCCGGCGCAAGGCGACGGATGACAGCCACAGGCCCGGGAGCAGGACGACCCACGCCCACCAGGGCGCGGCGGCGGCCACCAGGCCACCACCGAGGGCCGCGCCGGTGACCACGTGCACGGCTCGACCGCTGTTCGCGATGAGGGTTCCGGCAGTGGCGCCGCGGTCGGATCGCACGCCACCACCATCCCGGTTCCCCGGCCGGCCCGGTACCGCCCACCGGAGGCACCGCGACTCGTCGAACCGCCCTCGCGCCGCTGAAAGGCCTGATCAGCGGCGCGCGTGACGGGCTAGAACCGCCCGTGCCTGCCCTCACCCGACTGGAACCGGCGCAGGCCCTTGTCCACCTCGGTCAGCGAGATCCGGCCGTGCTCCAGTTCGCCGGCCAGGGCGGCCTCCTCCGGCAACCCCTCCTGCTCCAGCAACGACAGCCGGTCCTCCCGCAGGCACACCTGCGGGAACGAGGCCAGTTCCAGCGCCAACGCCGCCGCCGCCGCACGCGACGTCCCGGTCGGGACCACCCGGTTCACCAGACCGATGTCCAACGCCTCCGCGGCGGTCACCGGCCGACCCGTCAGCACCAGGTCCATCGCCCGCGACGCGCCGATCAACCGGGGCAACCGCACCGTCCCGCCGTCGATCAGCGGCACGCCCCACCGCCGCGAGAACACCCCGAACACCGCGTCGGAGTCCGCCACCCGCAGGTCGCACCACAGCGCCAGTTCCAGCCCGCCCGCCACCGCGTGCCCGGACACCGCCGCGATCACCGGCTTCGACAGCCGCAACCGCGTCGGACCCATCGGCCCGGACGGCGACTCCGCGTCGTTGCCCCGAGGAGTGCCCAACGCCTTCAGGTCGGCGCCCGAGCAGAACGTGCCGCCTTCACCGTGCAGCACGGCCACCGCCGCGGTCGGGTCCTCGTCGAACTCGCGGAACACCTCGGTCAACGTGTGCGCGGTCGGCCCGTCCACCGCGTTGCGCACGGCGGGCCGGTCCAGCAGGACGGTGAACACCGGTCCCGACCGCTCAACCCGGACGGCGCTCACGGCTTCGGCAACCCCCGTTCCACGATCGCACCGAAGTCGACACCGCGCGGCAGCGTGCCGAACGCCACGCCCCAGTCACCGGACAACCGCGACGCGCAGAACGCGTCCGCCACCGCCGGGTGCCCGTACCGCACCAGCAGCGCGCCCTGCAACGCCAACGCCATCCGCTCCACGAGCCTGCGCGCCCGCACCTCCAGGTCGGCCACATCGGTCAGCTCGTCCTTGAGCCCGTCGACCGCCGCGTCCAACCGCCGGTCGGCGCCGCGCGCGGCGTCCAACTCGCCGAAGAACTCCGCCACCGCCTCCGGCGAACGCCCGAGCGCGCGCAGCGCGTCCAACGCCGCCACGTTGCCCGAACCCTCCCAGATGGACATCAACGGCGACTCCCGGAACAGCCGCGGCATCCCCGAGTCCTCGATGTACCCGTTGCCGCCCAGGCACTCCAACGCCTCGGCGGCGTGCGCCGGAGCCCGCTTGCACACCCAGTACTTGCTCACCGCGAGCCCCAGCCTGCTCCGGTTGCCGGCCAGCCACAACGCCACCGTGGTCGCCGCCTCCGACTCCACCGCCAGGTCGGCCAGCACGTTGCGCATCGCGGGCTGGTCGACCAGGTACGCGCCGAACGCCTCGCGGTGCGCCGCGTGGTGCGTGGCCTGCGTCAGACCCAGCCGCATCCCGGACGCGGACCCGAGCACGCAGTCCAGCCGGGTCATGTTGACCATCTCGATGATGGTCCGCACGCCCCGGCCCTCCTCGCCGACCAGCCACCCGACCGCGCCGTCGTACTCCAGCTCCGCGGACGCGTTCGACTTGTTGCCGAGCTTGTCCTTGAGCCGCTGGAGGAACATCGCGTTGCGCGTGCCGTCGGGCAGCACGCGCGGCAGCACGAAGCACGACAGGCCGCCCGGCGCCTGCGCCAGGGTCAGGAACAGGTCGGACATCGGCGCGGACGTGAACCACTTGTGCCCGGTCAGCAGGTAGTGGTCACCGACGGGCGCGGCGCGCGTGGTGTTCGCGCGCACGTCCGACCCGCCCTGCTTCTCCGTCATCGACATGCCCGCGATGAGGCCCCGCTTGGTCGACGGCTCGCGCAACCCGAAGTCGTACTCCCGCGACGCCAGCAGCGGCTCGAACCGCTCGGCCAGCGCGGGCGTCGCGCGCAGCGCGGGCACGGCCGCGTACGTCATCGAGATCGGGCAGCCGTGGCCCGCCTCGGCCTGGCTCCACACGTAGAACTTGGCCGCGCGGGCGACGTGCGCGCCCGGCCGGTCGTCCCGCCACGGCGCCGCGTGCAGGCCGTTGGCGACCGCCGTGCCCATCAGCTCGTGCCAGGCGGGGTGGAACTCGACCTCGTCGACCCGGTGCCCGTACCGGTCGTGGGTGTGCAGGACGGGTGGGTGCGCGTTGGCCAGCCGTCCCAGGTCTTGGACGTGCGGCGTGCCGGCGAGCACGCCGAGCGCGCGCACCTCGGGTTCGGCCCACTCCGCGCCGCCGCGCCGCAGGCCGTCCAGCAACGCCGGGTCGGCCGAGACGTCGTGCCCTTCCAGCGGCGGGACCTGGTTGGTCACCTCATGAGTGGCGTGGGTCATAACCGCCTAGCGTACTACCCGTCGGTAACTTGAGGTGGTGCGAAATTTGGGGGTGCTGATCAAGCTCCGGCGGCCTAACGTCGGTGCCGTGACGGATCACCGGCAGGGCCAGGAGGCCGACCACGAGCGGGCCGTGGCCGCGTTGCGCGGCCAGTACGCGGCGATCCCGGCAGGCGCGCCGGTGCGCCTGGCCAAGTCGACGTCGAACCTCTTCCGGTTCCGCGCCGACCAGTCCGGCGGCCTCGACGTGGCCCGGTTCAACCGGGTCCTGTCGGTGGACGCCGCCGCGCGGACCGCGCAGGTCCAGGGCATGACGACCTACGAGCACCTGGTCGACGCCACCCTGCCGCACGGCCTCATGCCGCTGGTCGTGCCGCAGCTCAAGACGATCACGCTGGGCGGCGCCGTGGCGGGGCTGGGCATCGAGTCCAGCTCGTTCCGCAACGGCCTGCCGCACGAGTCCGTGCGCGAGCTGGAAGTGATGACCGGCGACGGCGAGGTCGTCACCACGCGCCCCCAGGACGATCTCCACGGCGGCCTCTTCCACGGGTTCCCGAACTCCTACGGCACGCTCGGCTACACCCTGCGGCTGGAGATCGAGCTGGAGCCGGTGAAGCCGTACGTGCGGCTGCGGCACGTGCCGTTCGCCGACGCCGCCGAGTGCGCCCGGATGCTCGCCGAGGTCTGCGCCGACGGTTCGCACCAGGGTGAACCGGTCGACTTCGTCGACGGGACGGTGTTCTCCGGCGGCGAGCAGTACGTGACGCTGGGGAGCTGGTCCGACACCGCGCCGTTCACCTCGGACTACACCGGCAACCAGATCTACTACCGGTCCATCCAGCGGCGCAGCGTCGACTACCTGACCGTGCGGGACTACCTGTGGCGGTGGGACACCGACTGGTTCTGGTGCTCACGGGCGTTCGGCGTGCAGCACCCGGTCGTGCGGCGGCTCGTGCCCAAGCGGTACCTGCGCTCGGACGTGTACCGCAAGGTGGTGGCGTGGGACCGGCGGCACAAGCTGTCCGACCGGTTGAGCAAGGCGGTGCAGGAGCCGGTGATCCAGGACGTGGAGATCCCGGTGGACCGGCTCGCCGAGTTCCTGGACTTCTTCCACCGGGAGATCGGCATCAGCCCGGTGTGGCTGTGCCCGGTGCGGTTGAGGGCCCGCCCGGACGGCAGTCGCACGGTCTGGCCGCTGTACCCGATGGACCCGGACGTGCTGTACGTCAACGTCGGCTTCTGGTCGACGGTGTCGCTGCGGCCCGACGAGGAGCTGGGCAGCCGGAACCGGCTGATCGAGGACAAGGTCACCGAGCTGGGCGGGCACAAGTCCCTGTACTCCGACTCCTACTACGGCGAGGAGGAGTTCTGGGAGAACTACAACGGCCCGACGTACCAGGACCTGAAGAAGCGGTACGACCCGGCGGGCCGGCTGCCCGATTTGTACGCCAAGTGTGTTCTCCGTAGGTGAAGGGAGCCGGGGCCAATGCGGTTGGCGGAGGTGTTCCAGCGGGCGGTCGGAGGTGGCGAGTCCGTGCGGTTCAGCGCGTACGACGGCAGCCACGCGGGGCCGGCCGACGCGGGTGTGAGCATCGAGGTGCGCACACCGGAGGCGTTGTCGTACCTGGCGTCGGCGCCGGGTGAGCTGGGTCTGGCGCGCGCGTACGTGACCGGGCACCTGGAGATCATCGGTGACGTGTACGGGGCGTTGAAGCAGCTGTCCGAGATCTCGTTGCGCGAGGTGCCCTGGGGCGAGCGGGTGGAGCTGCTGGCCACGCTCGGGCGCACCAGGTTGGGCACGAGGATCGAGGTGCCGCCGCAGGAGCGCCGGCTGCGCGGCCTGCGGCACTCCAAGGCGCGCGACCGCGAGGCGATCGCGCACCACTACGACGTGTCGAACACGTTCTACGAGTGGGTCCTCGGACCGTCCATGGCGTACACGTGCGCCGTGTACCCGACCGCGGAGTCCACCTTGGAGGAGGCGCAGTTCGCCAAGCACGACCTGGTGGCGCGCAAGCTCGGGCTGAAGCCGGGCATGCGGCTGCTGGACGTCGGCTGCGGCTGGGGCGGGATGGTCATGCACGCCGCGCGCGAGTACGGCGTGAAGGCGCTCGGCGTGACGTTGTCGCGCAACCAGGCGGAGTGGGCGCAGAAGGCCATCGTGGAGGCCGGGCTGTCCGACCTGGCCGAGGTGCGCTACCTCGACTACCGGGACGTGCGGGAGACCGGGTTCGACGCGGTCAGCTCGATCGGCCTGACCGAGCACATCGGCAAGGCCAAGCTGCCCGCGTACTTCCGGTCGCTGTACGGCAAGCTCAAGCCGGGCGGGCGGCTGCTCAACCACTGCATCACCCGGCCGGACAACAAGCAGCCGGCGCGGACCGGCGGGTTCATCGACCGGTACGTGTTCCCGGACGGCGAGCTGGTCGGGCCGGGCCACCTCGTGTCGTTGATGCACGACACCGGGTTCGAGGTGCGGCACGAGGAGAACCTGCGCGAGCACTACGCCATGACGCTGGCGGGGTGGTGCGAGAACCTGGAGAAGCACTGGGACGACGCGGTGACCGAGGTGGGGCTCGGCCGGGCGCGGGTGTGGCGGCTGTACCTGGCCGCGTCCCGGTTGGGCTTCGAGCGCAACAACATCCAGCTGCACCAGGTGCTGGGCGTGAAGCTCGACGGCACCACGTCGCACATGCCGCTGCGCCCGGAGTGGCTCGGCTGACGTGGCGTCGGACTACCACACGTACCCGACGTACATGGAGCAACGGGAACTCGGCGTCCGGGCGGCCTACGCGCACGCCGCGGGTCTGACCGGCA
>NZ_JBFAFR010000033.1:0-94999 GCF_040639675.1 Actinosynnema sp. NPDC023794
TCGTCTGTCAACGTCACCACGGCCACCGGCCGACCCCTACGAGCCACCCGACAACTCTACAATTCATTAACGAACTTCAGGCGCAGGACACTAGGACCACTGCCCGCGTCGCGCCGGCTGCTTAGCGTCGAAACCGGAGACAGACGGGGTCCACCGCGATCCCGATATCGGATTCGGAGGAACCTGTGATGAGTGCCCCGATCGTGGTCGGCGTGGACGGTTCGGCGTCGGCGTTGACCGCCGCCAGGTGGGCGGCGGAGGAAGCCGCGCGGCACCGCGTGGCGCTCCGGCTCGTGCACGCCTACCTGCTGCCGACCCGTGGTTACCCGGAGATCGTGCTGACCGGCCACGAGGTGCGGGAGGCGTTCGAGCAGCAGGGACGGCAGTGGGTCGAACAGGCCGCGGCCGCCGCCCGTGCGGCCGCCCCCGAGGTGGAGGTCGAGACGGCGATCGTGATCGACCGGCCCGCCGCCGCGCTGATCGCCGCATCCCACGGTGCACGGCTGGTCGCGCTCGGCTCCCAGGGGTTGGGCGGCTTCTCCGGCCTGCTGGTCGGCTCGGTGGCCGTCGCGGTCTCCGCACACGGAAAGAGCCCTGTGGTCGTCGTCCGCGACGAGTTGCGGTACGACGGTCCGGTCGTGGTGGGCGTGGACGGCTCGCCCGCGAGCGAGGAGGCGATCGGCTTCGCGTTCGCCGAGGCGTCCGTGCTCGGCGCACCGCTCACGGCGGTCATCGCCTGGACCGACTTCCTGGTCGACAGCGCCTACCACTCCCGCTTCACCGTCGACTGGTCGCAGGTCGAGGACGAGCAGTTGCGGCTGCTGGCCGAACGCCTCGCCGGCTGGCAGGAGAAGTACCCCGACGTCGCCGTGGACCGCGTCGTCGTCCACGACCGCCCCGTCCGGGCCCTGCTCAACGCGGCGAAGGATGCCCGGCTGCTCGTCGTGGGCAGCCACGGCCAAGGCGGGTTCACCGGCATGCTGCTCGGCTCGACCAGCCAAGCGCTCGTCTACCACGCGCCCTGCCCCCTCGCCGTCGTCCGACCGACCACCGCGGTGGGGTGAGAGCAGGGATCGACAAAGGGGACCGGTCACCGGACCGGCCCCCTTCGTCACGTCCCACCGGGCCGTGATGGCGTCCCGTTGCGGGAGTCAGGTCCGGGTGGGCGGCACGACCACCACCGTGCACGTCGCGTGGCGCAGGCAGTCCGCCGCCACGCTGCCCAGGACCAGCTCGGCCAGCCTGCCGTGCCCGTGGGTGCCGACCACGAGCAGGTCCGCCTGCCGGGACGCCTGGGCCAGCGCGGTGCCCGCGTCACCGGTGATGGTCACCTCGGTGACCGGCGGCGCACCCGGCAGGGACGCGCGGACCTCTTCCACGATTACGTGGAGCTCGCGCGCCGGGTGTCGGTGACCCGGGTTGTCGGCGTGCGGGTGCACGCCCATCGACGTGGCTGCCACGAACTCCGGTTCGCGCAGCCACGCCATCGTCGCCTCGACGGTGTCACCGGTCTTCACCGCTTGCGCCAACGCCCAGCGCAGCGCCTCGCGGCTGGCCGGCGAGCCGTCCACACCAACAAGCATCATGGCCTTCTCCTCTCCATCCACCTGGAGCGTTCGCCCTGCGACGGCGAGCCCGGCAGGGTCCTAGGTCCCCAACCTCGAGGGTCGATGCGCACCCGTGCGCGACCGACGGCGCCTTCAGGGTCGAAGGTCCCGTCGTCGAGAGGACCGCAGCCACTGACCTCCCCGAACAGGTGCCGAGAGGCTTGAGCCGAGCACCCGAGGAGGGGTCATGGACGAGACGATCGTGGTGGGCGTGGACGGCTCGCCGGTCAGCCGGATGGCGTTGCGGTGGGCGGTCGAAGAGGCGAAGCTGCGCGGCTGCGCGGTGGAGGCGGTCCTGGCTTGGCACGTGGACTACGGCATGGTGATCGGCCCCATGTCGGCCACGGTCGCCGCCGGGATGGACCGCGACAAGTTGCGCGAGGAGCACCGGCGCGTTCTGGACGAGCTGGTGGCCGAGGCCGGTGCGGAGGTTCGGGCCGTGCTCGCCGATGGCGACGCCCGCGATGTGCTGGTCACGGCGTCGGAGCACGCGGCACTGCTGGTGGTCGGCAGCCGGGGCGCGGGTGCGATCCGCGAGGTGTTGCTGGGTTCGGTCAGCTCCTACTGCGCGCACCACGCGTCGTGCCCGGTCGTCGTGGTGCGTGCGCCCAAGCCCGCGCACGTCGAGCCGAAGCCCGTCATCACCCCTGGGCCGCTGCTGTGACCGCCTCGCTGAACGTCGACCGGGCGTTGTTGGCCGACGGGTCCTTGGTGGCGCTGCGCGAGCTGGGCCCGGCCGACGCGGACGCGCTGCTCGCGCTGCACCGAGACCTGCCAGTGGACGACCGCTACCTGCGGTTCTTCAGCGCCTCGCCGCGTCACCTGGACGAGTTCGTCGTCCGGCTGACCTCGCCCGAGGAGCCGTTGCACGTGGTGATCGGGGCGTTCGCCTCGGACTCCCTGGTCGGCGCCGCGAGTTACGTGCTGTTGGACGACGACACCGCCGAGGTGGCGTTGGTCGTGGCGCACGACCGGCAGTCCCACGGTGTTGGCACGCTGTTGTTGGAGCACTTGGTCTCGTTGGCGCGCCGGAGGGGTGTGCGGCGGTTCCGCGCCGACGTACTCGCGGTGAACTCGAAGATGTTGCGGGTCTTCGCCGACCTCGGTCTGGTGTGGACCTCCACCGCGGACAACGGCGAGGTGCGCATCGACCTGGGCCTCGATCCCGGTGAGCGCTACCTGGAGGCCGTCGCCGACCGGGAGCAGGCTGCCGACGTGGCCAGCCTGCGCGCGGTGCTCAAGCCGACGTCGGTCGTGGTGGTCGGTGCGAGCCGCAAGCCGTCCTCGGTGGGCAACGCGGTGCTGGCCAACCTGGTCGACGGCGGGTTCACCGGTGCGTTGTACGCGGTGAACCCCCACGCCCGGCAGATCCTGGGCGTGCAGTGCCACCCGACTGTCACCGACCTGCCAGAGATCCCCGACTTGGCGGTGGTGTGCGTGCCGGCCGAGGCGGTCGCGCCGGTCGCCGAGGACTGCGGTCGACGCGGGGTGAAGGCGTTGGTCGTGATCACGTCCGGCGTCGACCCCGACGGGCTGCTGGAGGTGGTGCGTAGGTACGGCATGCGCATGGTCGGCCCGAACTGCGTCGGTGTGTCCAACACGGACCCGGACGTGCGGTTGGACGCCACCTTCACCCGTGACCGGACCGAACCGGGCGGGATCGGCCTGGCCACCCAGTCCGGTGGAGTGGCCATCGCGGTGGCCGAGCAGTTGCGGCGGTCGGGGCTGGGCACCTCAGAATTGGTCTCGACCGGTGACAAGTACGACGTGTCCGGCAATGACCTGCTGCTGTGGTGGGAGCACGACGAGCGGACCCGGGCGGTGGCGCTGTACCTGGAGTCGTTCGGCAACCCGCGCAAGTTCGCCCGCCTGGCGCGCCGGGTGGCGCGCCGCAAGCCGGTGCTGGCCATCCGGGCCGCGAGCAGCGAGGCCGGTCAGCGTGCCGCCGCGTCGCACACCGCCTCGACCGCCACTCCGGCGGTGACGCGGGACGCGTTGTTCCGGCAGGCGGGCGTGATCGCGGTGGACGGCGTCGGCGAGATGGTCGACGTCCTGGCCGCGTTGCACGCCACCCCGCTGCCTTCCGGCCGTGGTGTGGCCGTGCTGGGCAACGCGGGTGGGCTGGGTGTGCTGGCCGCAGACGCCTGCGTCCGGCACGGCCTGACCATCGCCGACCTGGGGCCGGGCACGGTCGAGGCGTTGGCGGCGTTGTTGCCGGGCACGGCGAGCCCGCACAACCCGGTCGACACGACGGCCGTCGTGGACGACGTGACGTTCGGTCGCTGCCTGGACCTGCTGATCTCCGATCCGGCGGTGGACGCGGTCATCGCGGTGACCGTGCCGACGGCGTTGGGCGACCCTGCCGGTGGCATCCACCCGACGGTCAAGCCGGTGCTCGCGGTGACCGCCGACCAGGACGGTCCGGTGTCGCTTCGAGAGGACTCCATCGCCCGTTACGCCGAGCCTGCCGGTGCCGCCGCGGTGCTCGCCGCGTTGGTCGAGCGCGCGTCGTGGTTGCGCCGCCCGCCGCCTGAGCCTGCCGACCTGTCGGGCGTGGATCTGACGACCGCCCGTGCGGTTGTCGCCGCCCACCTGGCCACCGAACCGGAAGGCGGCTGGCTCGACCCCGATCAGGTGGTTCGGCTGCTGGGCGCGTTCGGGCTGCCGGTTCTCGGCGGTGTGCTGGTGGTGGACGCGGAGTCCGCGGTGGCCGCGCAGCGGTCCTTCGGCGGACCCGTCGCGCTGAAGGCCGTGGCACGAGGACTGCTGCACAAGAGCAAGGGCGGCGGCGTGCTGCTCGACCTGGCCGGCGAGGACGCCGTGACCTGCGCCTTCGAGTCGCTGCGCGACCGGTTCGGCGAGCGGTTGAGCGGGGTGTTCGTGCAGCCGATGGCCGAGCGGGGACGCGAACTGCTCGTCGGTGTGGTCACCGATCCCCAGTTCGGGCCGCTCGTGGTGACCGGCCTGGGCGGTGTGGACACCGACCTGGTCGACGACCGTGCCGCCGCGCTCGCACCGTTGTCGGAGGCGGACGTTGCCGACCTGCTGCACGGTTTCCGGGCCGCGCCGCGGGTGTTCGCCGAGTACGACGAGGCGGCCGTGCGGGACGTGCTGCTGCGGGTCGGCCGACTGGCCGAACTCGTCCCCGGGATCGCCGAACTCGACCTCAACCCGCTGGTCCTGACCGGACAGCGCGTGGTGGCGGTCGATGCCAGGGTGCGCGTCGCGCCCGCCGAACCGGTCGACCCGTTCCTGCGCAAGCTCCGCGATCCGAGGAGGACGTCATGACCGTCACCGCCACCGTCCCGGTCGAAGTGACCTACGAGGCAGGGGAGGAGTACGTGGTGCGGATGCGGGACCACCGCGTGCGCACCGACCAGCCGCAGGAGTCCGGCGGCCACGACGAGGGCCCGAGCCCGGTCGAGCTGCTGGTCGCGTCGATGGCCGCCTGCACCGCCTTCTACGCGGGCCGGTTCCTCGACCACCACGGCCAGTCGCGCCGCGGCCTGGCGGTGACCGCCCGGTACCGGACGGCCTCCGACCCGCTCGCGCGCGTCGCCGAGGTGTGCCTGACCGTGCGGGTGCCGGCCGGGCTGTCCGAGCGGCACAAGACCGCCCTGCTGGCCGTCGTCCAGCACTGCACCGTGCACAACACGCTCCGGCGAGCGCCGGAGATCGTCATCGAGCTGAACGAGGTGGAATCATGAACGCAGGTCCGATCGTGGTCGGTGTCGACGGCACGCCGGCGGGTGAACGCGCGCTGCGCTGGGCCATGGACGAGGCGATCCAGCGCAAGGTCCCGCTGCACGTGCTCAACGCCTACGCCTACGAGCCGCTGGCCGACTGGACTATGACCTCCGAACAGGACGCACACGCCCGCTCGGAGGCGGTGGTCGAGGACGCGCTCCGCGCGGCGGCCGTGGGCAGGCTCGAGTTTCCGCAGATCATCCGGCACTGCGTGCGGGGACCGGCCGCTGAAGCGCTGGAGGCGCAGGCGCGCGGTGCGTCGATGCTCGTGGTCGCCTCGCACAGCGGCAGCCGGCTGCGGCAGGTGCTGCTGGGCAGCACGAGCGCGCATTGCGTGCGGCACGCGACCGTGCCGGTGGTGGTCCTCCCGCCGACCGACGCTCAGCACGATGGGGCCGCTGTCGGCGCGGGACAGGAGGCCGGGCGATGAGGGTCCGTGACCTCATGACGCGCGACGTGGTGACCGTGTCGCCCGAAACGTCCGCGCGTGACGCGGCGGCGCTGCTCGCGGCGAAGGGGTTCACCGCGTTGCCGGTGGTCGACGGGGCGGGGACGCTGGTCGGCGTGGTCACCGAGACCGACGCCCTGCGCGACCGGTTGCCGGTCGACCCCCGGTCGCTCGTGCACGGGGAGCCGTCACGGGCACGTGCCACGCCGAGGCGGAAGGTCGCCGACGTGATGAGCGAACCGGCGGTCGCGTCGACGCCCGGCACGGACGTCGCGGACCTGGCCCGGCGGATGGTGGAGCACGGCGTGCGCAGCGCCTGCGTGGTGGACGGCAAGCGGCTGATCGGCATCGTCACCCGCCGCGACATGCTGCGCGCGGTCAGCCGCGACGACCGCACGCTGGCCGCCGAGGTCCGGCACCGCCTTGGCTTGTACGCCGACCCGCACCGCTGGACGGTATCCGTGGTGGACGGTCACGTGTCGATCGTGGACTCGTTGGACGACAAGTGCGACCGGCACGTGGCCGCGGTGCTCGCGGGTGCCGTGCCCGGCGTGGTGGGTGTCCGTTTCCCGGAGGCCCGTCATGCCGTCGACCACGGTTGAACGCGAGGCCACGCCGCACGGCATGCCGGTCCACGAGGTCGTGCTGCTCGCCGAGACCGACGCGCACGCCGGCCTGTCCGGTGCCGTGGCCGGCGAGCGGCTCGCCTCGCTCGGACCGAACAGGCTGCCCGAGCGGCGCGGCCCCGGACGTCTGCGACGGATGCTCGGCCAGTTCCACAACCCGCTGATCTACGTGCTGCTCGGTGCGGCGGCGCTGACCGCCGCCCTGGGCGAGACCGTGGACGCCTCCGTCGTGCTGGGTGTGGTCATGGTCAACGCGATCGTCGGCTACCTCCAGGAAGTGCGGGCCGAACGGGCGCTCGACGCCCTGGAGGCGATGGTCCGCACCGAGGCGACCGTGATCCGGGACGGCACCGCCGCGCGGATCACGTCCGAGGAACTGGTGCCCGGCGACCTGGTGGTGCTGGAGGAGGGGGACCAGGTGCCCGCCGACCTGCGGCTGGTGCGCACGCGCGAGCTGCGGGTCGACGAGTCCGCGCTGACCGGCGAGTCGCAGCCGTCCGCCAAGGACCCGCTGCCCGTGCCGCACGACACCGCGCTGGCCGACCGCGCGAACATGGCGTACTCCGGCACGCTCGTCACCACCGGTGGCGGGTGCGGCGTCGTCGTCGCGACCGGTGCCGACACCGAGATCGGGCACGTGCACCGGCTCGTCGGCAGCACCACGACCGTGCAGACGCCGCTGACCCGCAAGCTGGCCCGGTTCAGCAAGTTGCTGACGGTCGTCATCCTCGGCCTGGCGGTGGTGACCGTCGTGATCGGGGTGCTGCGGGGCGAGCCGTTCGCCGAGATGGTGACCGCCGCCGTAGCCCTCGCGGTCGGCGCGATCCCCGAAGGGCTGCCCGCCGCGGTGACGGTGACGCTGGCCATCGGTGTGGCCCGCATGGCGCGGCGCAACGCCGTGATCCGCCGCCTGCCCACGGTGGAGACCCTCGGCAGCACCACGATCATCTGCACGGACAAGACCGGCACCCTCACCGCCAACGCCATGACCGTGCGCGAGGTCGTCGCCGACGGGCAGCGGTGGGAGGTCGACGGGATCGGCTACTCGCCGTTGGGCGAGCACTCGCCGCCACCGGAAGCCGTGCGCGAGGTCCTGCTGGCCGGCCTGGCGTGCAACGACGCCCACGTGGTCCTGCAGGACGACAGGTGGACCGCCGTCGGCGACCCCACCGAGGCAGCGCTGGTCGTGTCCGCCCGCAAGGGCGGGCTGACGTCCGACGACGTGCCCGAACGCGTGGACGAGCTGCCGTTCACCTCGCAGCGCCGGTTCATGGCCACCCGCCACACCGACGGTGTCGTCTACCTCAAGGGCGCGGTGGAGCGGATTTTCGAGTTCACCGGTTCCACCGACCACACCAATGCCGAAGAACTGGCCGGTCGCGGACTACGAGTGCTCGCGTTCGCCCGGGCACACGTGCCCGACGGCACCCCGTTGACCGAGGATGCCCTGCGGGGCGCCGTGCTGCTCGGGCTCCAGGCCATGCACGACCCGCCCCGGCCCGAGGCGATCGAGGCGGTCCGCGCCTGCCAGGAGGCGGGCATCGAGGTCCGCATGATCACCGGCGACCACCTCGGCACCGCCCGCGCCATCGCCGCCCACTTCTCGCTCGCCGACGACGCCGTGCACGCCCGCGTGTCACCGGAGGAGAAGCTGAGGCTGGTCAAGCGGTTCCAGTCCGACGGACACGTGGTCGCGATGACCGGCGACGGCGTGAACGACGCCCCGGCGCTGCGGCGGGCCGACATCGGCGTCGCCATGGGCAGCGGCGGCACCGAGGTCGCCAAGCAGGCCGCGGACATGGTGCTCACCGACGACAACTTCTCGTCCATCCGCGCCGCCGTCGAGGAAGGGCGCGCGGTGTTCGACAACCTGCGCAAGTTCATCATCTGGACGCTGCCGACCAACATGGCCGAGGGCCTGGTCATCCTCACCGCGATCCTGCTGGGCACCGCCCTGCCGATCCTGCCCGTGCAGATCCTGTGGATCAACATGACCACCGCCGTCGCGCTCGGCCTGACCCTGGCCTTCGAACCCCGCGAGCCGAACGTCATGCACCGCCCACCGCTGCCGCCGACACTGCCCCTGCTGACCGCCGCGCTGCTGCAACGCATCCTGCTCGTCTCCGCCGTGCTCCTGGCCGGCTCGTTCGCCGCGTTCCACCTGCACGGCGGCACACTGGACCAGGCGCGCACAGTAGCGGTGAACGTCTTCGTGGCCGCCCAGATCGCCTACCTGTTCAACTGCCGGTCGCTGCGGCACCTCCGGCCGCACGTCGGCTTCGGCCGCAACCCTTGGCTGCCGGCCGGCATCGCCGTCACCGTGGTCCTCCAACTGCTGTTCACCTACCTCCCGGCGATGAACACCCTGTTCCACACCGCGCCGATCGGCTGGCGCGACTGGGCCGTCGTGGTCGCGCTGGCCGTGGTCGCCTACGGGGTGGTCGAAGCAGAGAAGTGGGGGCGCCGGAGGTCGTCCAGCTGACGGCCGCGGCGGTGTCAGGCGAGCGGGATGTCGTGGCCGTGGCCCCGCTCGTCCTCGGGACGGGGGCCGAGGTAGCGGCGGTCGGCTTCGTCGATCCGCAGGTCGTTGATGCCGGCCTCGCGGCGGCTCATCAAGCCGTTGTCGGCGAATTCCCACAGTTCGTTGCCGTAGGAGCGGAACCACCGGCCTTCCTCGTCGTGCCACTCGTACTGGAAGCGGACGGCGATGCGGTTCTCGCGGAAGCTCCACAGGCTCTTGCGCAGGCCGTAGTCGAGCTCGCGCCCCCACTTGGCGGTGAGGAACACGTCGCGGTTGCGCCAGGCGGAGTCCTCGGTGTACGAGAGGGCCACGCGGTGCGGGTCACGGGTGTTCCAGGCGTCTTCGGCGGCTTGGACCTTGGCCAGGGCGCTGTCGAGGTCGAACGGCGGGAACGGCGGGCGGGCGTCGGTCATGGTCGGGTCGTCCTCCGCGGTGCGGCGAGCGGTGGGTTGTCGGGGGCTGGGGCCACGGAATCGGCCCGCAGCGGCAGCAGGTGTCCGGCCCGCACGTGGCGTGGGGTGAAGCGGACGCGGCGGCCGGTGCGGTCGTCGTCGCCGGGGACTCCCGGGCTGGTCCACTCCACCTCGGCCCGGCCGGACAGGTGCAGGGTGCGGCCGGTGGCGAAGTCGCAGAAGAGCAGCGCGGCGTCGGGGTCGGCGTGGAGGTTGCCGAGGGTGTTGAACATGTTGTTGCCCGAGTAGTCGGGGAACCACAGCCTCCCGTCCTCGACGCGGACGAACCCCGGGGCGCCGCCGCGGTGGGAGGCGTCGTTGCCGCGGGTGGGGTGGGCGGTGCCGAGCAGGACGGTGTCGGACCGGCGGATCAGGTCGACGTCGTCCGGTGCTAGGTCGGTCCCGCGGCGGACCGGCTCGGTGCTCCGGGCCGTGCAGGGCGCGGGGCGAAGGTGTCGGACCTGGATGTACTGGGGGCAGTTGCCGAACGCCTGCTCGACGTCGATGCGCAGGCCGTCGTCCCCGGCGGCGGACAAGGCGCCGTTGACCCGCAGCCGCCGGCGGGTGGCGAACTCGACCACGATCAACCCCACCGGCTGGCCCGTCGGCAGGCCGCGGAGCGGATCACCCTCGACCGGCGACGTCCGCACGGTGAGGGCGGTGGGGGAGTGGACGTGGAGGAAGCCCGGCGGGCCGGTGAGCGGGGACAGCCACAGCGTGCCGTCGGTGTCGCGTGCGGTGATCGCGGCGAAGGTCCGGTCCGCCAGGAACCGCGTCACCCCGGTGCTCAGTCGGGCGGGAGCCACCATGCCGGAGAGCCGCGCGGCATCCGTGGAGACGCCCGCGCGGCGCTGCACGGCCAGTTCGCCCTCGTGGAAGCCCGCGGTGCTCGTGCTCTCGGCGGCGGAACCGGTCATGCGGCAACGCTCCTTCGATCACCGTTCTGACGCTTGCGTGCGTCGGTAACCATTAGAACGACCATGACACGTGACCGTGCCGGTTGTCAAACGGATGGAGGCCTGGTCAACCGTTAGATGTGCGCTAGCCTCGACGGCATGGACACGGACGCGCCGCTGCTGGGCGAGCCGCTCCCGGTGGAGTTGATGAACACCGTCTGGGCCGACCGCGACGGCGTGCACGACTCGCTGCGCGATCGCGACGGCACCAGGGCCTGGCTGCGTGCCGTCTCCGCCAGGACGGACCTGATGACCCCGGACGACCTCCACGCGCTCACCGCGTCCGACCTCGACCGCCTCGGCCACCGACTGATCGACCTGCGCGACGCGCTGCGCCGGCTGGCGACCGAGGTCACCGAGGACCCGCGCCCGGCAGCCGCCTCCGACATCCGCGGACTCGAAGCGGCCGTGACCGTGCTCAACCAGGCCGCCGGCGACACGCCCCGCTGGTCGGCGTTGTCCTGGACGCCCGGGCAGGCGCCCTCACGTCACACCCGCACCAACGGGCAGGCCGTCTCCGCCGCCGTCTCCGCCATTGCCGAGGATGCCGTCGCGCTCTTCGGCCAGGACGACCGCCACCGGCTGCGGGCCTGTTTCGGTCCGGGCTGCGCCCTGTACTTCCTCAAGGACCACCCGCGCCGGGAGTGGTGCTCGGCGGGCTGCGGCAACCGCGCCCGCTCCGCCCGCCACTACCAGCGACACCGCGGCACGACGGCCTGACCGTCGCGCCGCGGTCGCTCCACCACGGCTTCGCTGACCGGCTTCAGCGACCCATGCCGGCCAGCTGGTGCTGCAACTTGTCGTGCAGCAGGTCCACCGCCTCGTGGTAGGTCCCCGCGCTCGCGTCGGCGTTCACGAGAGTGCCGTTGACGTCCAACGACGCGTGCGCCACCAGCAGCCGCGGTCCGTCGGTGCTCAGCCGCACCTTGGCGTAGGCGATGTCGGCGGGGGCGTACTTGGCGATGGCGGCGACCTTGCCGCGGGCGTAGTCGGCGGCGTCCCCCGGGACACCGGCGGCCAGGTCGACCCGGATGTTGGCGATCTCGTGCACGTGGCTCATGCCTCCACCCTCCTCCTCCGCCGCACCGGCCGGCAGTGACCAAGGTCCCGGCCGGCAGGGACTCTCGGAACTGGGTCTGGATCGATGACGGAACCAGGCTGGGAACCATCACCCCGAGACTTGGTCAGGAGAGCGAGATGTCGCAGCAGCCGGAGAACAGCGCGCCGGACTTGTCGTTGGTCGACGCCTACTGGCGGGCCGCGAACTACCTCTCGGCAGGGCAGATCTACCTGCTGGACAACCCCCTGCTCGCCGAGCCGCTCACCCCGGGGCACATCAAGCCCCGCCTGCTCGGCCACTGGGGCACCACGCCCGGCCTGAACTTCGTCTACGCCCACCTGAACCGGGTGATCAACGACCGTTCCCAGGACGTGCTGTTCGTGACCGGTCCGGGTCACGGCGGCCCCGCGCTGTTGGCCAACACCTGGTTGGAGGGTTCCTACACCGACACCCACCCGAACGTGCAGCGCGACGGCGAGGGGATGCGCAAGCTGTTCCGCCAGTTCTCGTTCCCGGGTGGCGTGCCGAGCCACGTGGCGCCCGAGGTTCCAGGCTCGATCCACGAGGGTGGCGAGCTGGGCTACTCGCTGGCGCACGCGTTCGGCGCGGCGTTCGACAACCCCGACCTGGTCGTGGCGTGCGTCATCGGCGACGGTGAGGCCGAGACCGGGCCGCTGGCCGCCAGTTGGCACGGCAACAAGTTCCTCGACCCGGTGGGTGACGGCGCGGTGCTGCCGATCCTGCACCTCAACGGCTACAAGATCGCCAATCCGAGCCTGCTGGCGCGCATCCCGCACGACGAGCTGGACTCGCTGCTGCGCGGCTACGGCTACGCCCCGTTCTACGTGGAGGGCGACGACCCGGCCGTGCTGCACCCGCGCATGGCGCAGGTGCTGGACGAGGTCATGGACGAGATCAGGCGCATCCAGCTGACCGCCCGCGCCGGCGGCGACGTCGAGCGCCCGCGGTGGCCGATGATCGTGCTGCGCACACCCAAGGGTTGGACCGGGCCATCCGAAGTGGATGGTGTGCCGGTGGAGGGCACGTGGCGCTCACACCAAGTACCCCTCGCCGGTGTCCGCGACAACCCCGACCACCTGCGGCAGCTGGAGGCATGGTTGAAGTCCTACCGGCCGGAGGAGCTGTTCGACGCCGACGGCAGTCCCAAGCCCGAGCTGCTGGCCCTCGCCCCGCGCGGGGAGCTGCGCATGGGTTCCACCCCCCATGCCAATGGCGGCCTGCTGCTGCGGGAACTGCGGATGCCCGGCACCACGCCGTACTCGGTCGAGGTGACCAAGCACGGCACCACCACCTCCGAGCCGACCCGCGCGCTGGGCCGCATGCTGCGCGACATCATGACCCTCAACGCGGACGAGAAGAACTTCCGCGTGTTCGGCCCGGACGAGACCGCGTCCAACCGGCTCGACGCGGTGTTCGAGGTGACCGCGAAGCAGTGGCTGGCGGAGAAGCTGCCCACCGACGAGCACCTGGAGACCAACGGCCGGGTGGTGGAGGTGCTGTCGGAGCACCTGTGCCAGGGATTCCTGGAGGGCTACCTGCTGAGCGGGCGGCACGGGCTGTTCAACTGCTACGAGGCGTTCACCCACATCGTGGACTCGATGTTCAACCAGCACGCCAAGTGGCTCAAGACGCACCGCGAGATCGACTGGCGGCGCCCGGTCGCGTCGCTGAACTACCTGCTCTCGTCGCACGTGTGGCGGCAGGACCACAACGGCTTCTCCCACCAGGACCCGGGCTTCATCGACCACGTGATGAACAAGAAGGCCGAGGTGGTCCGCGTCTACCTGCCCGCCGACACCAACACCCTGCTGTCGGTGGCCGACCACTGCCTGCGCAGCCGCGACTACGTCAACGTCATCGTCTCGGGCAAGAACTACACCCCCGACTGGCTGTCGCCCGAGGAGGCGGCGCTGCACTGCGCCCGCGGGGCCGGGATCTGGGAGTGGGCGGGGACCGATGACGGCCTGACCGAGCCGGACGTGGTGCTGGCCTGCGCGGGGGACGCGCCGACGTTGGAGGTCATGGCCGCGGTGGCCCTGCTGCGCGAACACCTGCCGGAGTTGAAGGTGCGGGTGGTCAACGTGGTGGACCTGATGCGCCTGCAGCCCGAGACCGAGCACCCGCACGGCATGCCCGACCGCGAGTTCGACGCCCTGTTCACCCCGGACAAGCCGGTCCTGTTCGCCTACCACGGCTACCCGTGGCTGATCCACCGGCTGACCTACCGCCGCACGAACCACCACAACATCCACGTCCGCGGTTACAAGGAGGAAGGCACCACCACCACACCGTTCGACATGCTGGTCCTCAACGACATGGACCGCTACCGACTGGTCATCGACGTCATCGACCGGGTGCCGGGCCTCGGTGCCAAGACTGCCGGACTGCGCCAGCGGATGCAGGACCAGCGCACGCGCCACCACGCCTACATCCGGGAGCACGGCGAGGACCTGCCCGAAATCCGCGACTGGACCTGGTCCTACTGATGAACGTGCTCGTGGTCAACGCGGGCTCGTCGAGCCTGAAGTTGTCGGTGCTGGGAGAGGACGACACCGTCCTCGCCCAGCACCACGTCGAACGGTGGGACGGCACCCCCGATTTCGACCTCTCCTTGCCGCTCGTGGACGCCGTGGGCCACCGCGTCGTCCACGGCGGCACCCGGTTCACCGCCCCGACCGTCATCACCCGCGACGTGCGCCGGGAGATCGCAGGCCTGACCGAACTCGCGCCGCTGCACCAGCCTGGGGCGTTGGCGGGCATCGACGCGGCCAGGGCGCTGCTCCCCGACGTGCCGCACGTGGCGTGCTTCGACACCGCGTTCCACCGCACCCTGCCCGCCGCCGCGGCCACCTACCCGCTGCCCGCCGAGTGGCGTGCACGCTGGGACCTGCGCCGCTACGGCTTCCACGGCCTCTCCCACGCCTACGCGGCCAGACGAGCGGTCGAGCTGGCGGGCAGCGGCTCGCGCGTGGTGACCTGCCACCTCGGCGCGGGCTGCTCACTGGCAGCCGTCCACGACGGCCACTCGGTCGACACGACCATGGGGTTCACCCCGCTGGCCGGCCTGCCCATGGCCACCCGCAGCGGCGACGTCGACCCCGGCCTGCTGCTGTGGCTGTCCGACCGCCTCGGCGTCGACGAGGTGGCAGACGGCCTGGCCCACCGCTCCGGTCTGCTCGGCCTGTCCGGATGCGCCGACCTGCGCGACGTCCACGCCGCGATCGCCTCCGGTGACTCCGACGCCGTGCTGGCCCTGGACGTGTTCACCCACCGCCTGCGCCAGGGCATCGCCGCCATGGCCGCGTCGATGGGCGGCTTGGACCTGCTGGTGTTCACCGGCGGCATCGGTGAGCACGATGCGGTCGTCCGTGCCCGTGCCCTCGAAGGACTGGAGTTCCTGGGTCTGCGCCTCGACCGGCACCGCAACGCCACCGCCCACGTCGACAGCCGCATCACCACCGATGTGTCGGTGGTGTCAGCCTGGGTGGTCGCAGCGCGCGAGGACGCCGAGATCGCCGCCGGCACCCGGACTGCCTTGAGCGTCCGCCCGAGGTCCTGACTCCGTTTACACCTGGCTACGACACGTCGAACAGCAGATACTTCTCCGCCATGGTGGCACTCCGCTCACGCCGGCTCGAAACCCTGCTCGGAGCTACGATCAGCTCCGTCACCCACAGCCAGGTCGTCGCACTCGCTCAAGGTCGGGTGGCCGAGGATTACGACCTCGATTTCAAGAGCGAGCTCTACGGCACGTCGGACAGCGCGAAGCGCTCGTTGGCGGTGGACGTGGCGGCGATGGCCAACACCGCTGGTGGTCTGATCATCCTCGGCATGGATGAGGACGATCAGGGGCATGCCTCGACTCCCACCTACGTCGAGGTCACCGACGCGGAGATCAATCGCATGCATCAGGTGCTGGCGGTACAGGTGGCGCCGCTTCCGCGTCTCGACGTGCGAGCTGTGCAGAACACGGATCGACCGGGCACCGGCTTCATCCTGATCGCCGTGCCGCGAAGCCCGCTCGGCCCGCACGCCGTGGTGGTCAACGACTCGCTGCGCTATCCGCGGCGGCACGGTCGGACGACGACCTACCTGTCCGAGTCCGACGTCGCGCAGGCCTACCGCGACCGGTTCACCGGTCTGCAGAGCCGCTTCGACGTCGCGGTCCAGCACGAGAAGTACCTGGTCGATCGCATGAACACGAGTACCTCGGTCTACGCGGTGGTGACACTCGTACCCGATCTCGACGGACACGTCGAGATCGACCGTGCGGGTTTCGAGGCGTTCCAGCTCGAGACCGCGGGGCGCACACCGCTGTTGGTGCACGGCGACTCGTGGGGCCGTGCCTCCGTCGGCCCGGACAGGTTCATCGCCGACATCGGTTACCGCGACCCCGACGACGCGGGCGATGTGCTCTTCCACGCCCTCGCCTGTGCGTTGCACAAGACGGGTGCCGGATCCATCGCCATTGAGGTGAGCAGGCGTGAACAGCCCGGAGATGACGCCGAGATCGACGACGAGTGGTTGGTCGTGACGATCGCGAGTGGGATTCGTTTCCTGGCCGGGCACGCCCGTGATCGCGCCGCGGCGGCGGGGACCGCATCGCTTCGGGCGACGGTGGTGCCGATCAGCACGCAGAGCCGGGCAGTGCTGACGCACAGGCGTCCGTACGGTCGATCGCAGCGGTTGGGATCCCAGAGGGTCGGCGACCTGGCAGCTGCGACCGTGCTGGCGGACGTCGGTGACCTCGTCGACGACGGGGCAAGCCTGCTCTCCGCGACCCACGGTCTGTGCGCCGGCCTGATGCAGGGGTTCGGCTTCCCGGAACCCCTGCAGGTAACCAGTGCCGGAGAGCTGCGACGTGATTACTGGAGCCGTTACAGCGTCGGAGATCCGGACGAGTTCGCCGCGAGGAACCGGCTCACCTTCGAGCCGTGACCAACCCTGCTCATGCCGCCAGACCGTGCGCCAGGAACTGCTCTCGCACTCGGTCGACCAGCTCCGCGTCCGGCGTCGGGGTGTCGGCCAGCAGGAACGGCAGGCCGATGGCCCTGTACTTCGGTGCGCCCATCTTGTGAAAGGGCAGCACGTCGACTCGTTCCACACTGTCCAAGGTGGACACGAATGACGCGATGCCCTCGACGTTGTCGATCGCGTCGGTCAGGCCCGGGACCAGGACGAACCTGATCCACATCGGCTTGCCCCGGTCCGACAGTCGGCGGGCGAACTCCAGGGTCGGCGCGACCTCGCCGCCGGTGACGTGGCGGTAGGTCGCCGGGTCCCACGACTTGATGTCGAGCAGCACCAGGTCGGTGTCGGCCAGCAGTTGGTCGGTGGCCCGGTCGCCGAGGAAGCCGGAGGTGTCCAGGGCGGTGTGCAGGCCCATGCCCTTCACGGCGTGCAGCAGTTCGGCGGTGAACGCCGGTTGCAGCAGCGGTTCGCCGCCGCCGATGGTCACCCCGCCCCCTGCGACCTGGATGAACCGGCGGTACTTCTCGATCTCGACGACGACCGAGTCGACGCTGACGCGCTGCCCGTACCGCGCGAACCGGGTCTCGGGGTTGTGGCAGTACAGGCAGCGCAGCGGGCACCCGGCGGTGAACACGACGAACCGGGTGCCGGGGCCGTCCACCGCCGTGGCGAGGTCCCAGGAGTGTACGGTCCCGGTGGTCATCACAGTGCCCCGTGGAAGGTGCGGTTGATCACGTCGCGTTGTTGTTCGACCGTCAGGCGCACGAAGTTCACGGCGTAGCCGGACACGCGGATGGTCAGCTGCGGGTACCTCTCCGGGTGTTCCACGGCGTCGAGCAGCACCTCCCGGTTGAGCACGTTGGCGTTGAGGTGGAACCCGCCGGCGTCGGTGTAGGCGTCGAGCACGCCGACGAGGTTGGTCACCCGCTCCTCGGTGTCGCGGCCCAGCCCGTTCGGCGTGATGCTGGCGGTCAGCGAGATGCCGTCCAGCGCTTCGTCGTAGGGCAGCTTGGCGACCGACAGGGCCGCGGCGACCAGGCCGTGGCGGTCTTGGCCGTTCATCGGGTTGGCGCCGGGCGCGAAGGGCTCCCCCGCGCGCCTGCCGTCCGGGGTGTTGCCGGTGTGGC
Organism: Actinosynnema sp. NPDC023794; assembly: GCF_040639675.1. Taxonomy (NCBI): domain Bacteria; kingdom Bacillati; phylum Actinomycetota; class Actinomycetes; order Pseudonocardiales; family Pseudonocardiaceae; genus Actinosynnema; species Actinosynnema sp. NPDC023794. The sequence continues at coordinate 17,537 of NZ_JBFAFR010000033.1, forward strand.
GGCCGTAGACGACGTTGGACGTGATGGTGAGGACCGACTGGGTGTGCACGGCGTGCCGGTAGGTCGGGTAGCCGCGAACGAGCGCCATGAAGTCCTCCACGAGTCCCACGGCGATGGAGTCGGCACGGTCGTCGTTGTTGCCGTAGCGGGGGAAGTCGCCCTCCACCGCGAAGTCGACGGCCAGACCGGTGTCGTCGCGGACGACCCGGACCTTCGCGTGCTTGATGGCCGAGAGGCTGTCGGCGACGACCGACAGCCCGGCGATGCCGCAGCCGAGCAGCCGTTGGGCGGGGTGGTCGTGCAGGGCCATCTCGATGCGTTCGTAGGCGTACTTGTCGTGCATGTAGTGGATGATGTTGAGCGCGTCCACGTACGTGCGGGCCAGCCAGTCGAGCATCCGGTCGAACGCCGCACGCACCTCGTCGTAGTCGAGGTACTCGCCCCCGATCGGAGGGCGGTGCGGTGCGACCTGCTCGCCGGTCATCTCGTCGCGGCCACCGTTGATCGCGTACAGCAGCGCCTTGGCCAGGTTGACCCGTGCGCCGAAGAACTGCATCTGCTTGCCGACCTTCATGGCCGACACGCAGCAGGCGATCGCGGTGTCGTCGCCGAAGCGGGGCCGGATCAGCTCGTCGTTCTCGTACTGGATGGAGCTGGTGTCCACCGACACTCTCGCGCAGAACCGCTTGAAACCCTTCGGTAGCGCGGGCGACCAGAGCACGGTCAGGTTCGGCTCCGGCGCGGGGCCCAGGTTGTAGAGGGTCTGCAGGAACCGGAAGCTGGTCCTGGTCACCAGGGGCCGACCGTCCTCGCCGATGCCGCCGATGCTCTCGGTCACCCAGGTGGGGTCGCCGGAGAACAGCTCGTCGTAGGCGGGGGTGCGCAGGAACCGCACGATCCGCAGCTTGATCACCAGGTCGTCGACCAGCTCCTGCGCCCGCGACTCGGTCAGCCGCCCGGCCTCCAGGTCGCGCTGGAGGTAGACGTCCAGGAACGTCGAGGTGCGGCCCAACGACATCGCCGCCCCGTTCTGCTCCTTCACCGCCGCCAGGTAGGCGTAGTACAGCCACTGGACGGCTTCACGGGCGGTAATCGCCGGGCGCGAGATGTCGTCGCCGTAGGACGCCGCCATCTGCTTCAGCTCGCCCAGCGCCCGGATCTGCTCGGCCAACTCCTCGCGGTCGCGGATCACCTCCTCGGTGGACGGCACGTCGTCGATCTCGGCGCGTTCGGCGCGCTTGGCGTCGATCAGCCGGTCCACGCCGTACAGCGCGACCCGCCGGTAGTCGCCGATGATCCGCCCGCGCCCGTAGGAGTCGGGCAGGCCGGTGACGACGCCGGCGCGGCGGGCGCGCTTGATCTCGTCGGTGTAGGCGTCGAACACTCCGTCGTTGTGCGTCTTGCGGTACTTGGTGAAGACCTCTTTGACGGCGGGGTCGAGCTCGTAGCCGTAGGCCTGCAGACCGGCCTCCACCATGCGCAGGCCGCCGTTGGGCATGATGGCCCGCTTGAGCGGCGCGTCGGTCTGCAACCCGACGATCAGCTCCTGTGCCCGGTCGAGGTAGCCCGGCCGGTGGGAGGTGATGGTGGACGGCGTGTGCACGTCCACGTCGAGGATGCCGCGCCGCCGTTCCTCGGCGAACAGCCCGGACAGATCGCGCCACAGCGACGCGGTCCGCTCAGTCGGCCCGACCAGGAATGTGTCGTCGCCCTCGTAAGGGGTGTAGTTGGCCTGGATGAACCCGCGCACGTCGATGTCGTGCCGCCAGTCCACGCCGCGGAACCCGGCCCATGCGTCCAGCCGTTCGTCCACCGCGGTCATCGCGTCAACACCACCTTGAGCGCGCCGGTCTCGCCGGCCCGCTCGAACACGTCGTAGGCGGTTTCCATCTCGTCCAGCGCGAACCGGTGCGTGGTGAACCGATCGGCGTCCAGACGCCCGCCCGCCAGCATCTTCAACAGCGTCGGCGTGGTCACCGTGTCGACCAGGCCGGTGGTGATGGTGACGTTGCGGATCCACAGCTGCTCCAGGTGCAGCGTGGCCGGCTTGCCGTGCACGCCGACGTTCGCGACCCGGCCGCCGGGGCGGATCAGCCGCGTGCACAGCTCGAAGGTCTCCGGCACGCCTACCGCCTCGACCGCGAGGTCCGCGCCCATCCCGCCGGTCAGCTCGAACACCACGCGCTCGACGTCGTCGGCCGCGTTCACGGTCACGTCCGCGCCGAACTGCTTGGCCGCCTCCAGCCGCGACTCGGCCAGGTCCACCGCCACGACGTGACCGGGGCTGTAGAGGCGCGCGGTCTCGATCGCGGCGAGGCCGATCGGCCCGGCTCCCACGACGACCACCGTCTGACCGGGCTGCACCTTCCCGTTGAGCACGCCGACCTCGAACGCGGTGGGCAGGATGTCCGACAGCATGACCGCGGCGGCGTCGGTGACACCGTCGGGCAGCGGATAGGTCGAGGTGTCCGCGAACGGCACCCGCACGTACTCCGCGTGCGTGCCGTCCACGGTGTGGCCCAGCACCCAGCCGCCACCGCCCAGGCACTGCCCGTACGCACCGGTCCGGCAGTATTCGCACCGACCGCACGCGCTGATGCACGACACCAGCACCCGGTCACCGGGCTTGATCCCGGTGACCGCCGCACCGACCCGCTCGACCACTCCCACACCTTCGTGGCCCAGGATCCGGCCGGGCTCGACCTCGGGCACGTCCCCCTTGAGGATGTGCAGGTCCGTGCCGCAGATCGTGGCCGCGGTGATCCGCACGATCACATCGGTCGGGTCGACCAGTTCCGGGTCGGGCACGTCCTCCCACGCCCGTCGGCCGGGACCGTGATAAACGAGCGCCTTCATCGTCTCCTCCTCGAATTCCGTCCACTTCGAGCGTCCACCCGGGCCGGTCCGCGGGGCAGGGTCCGAGGTCCCGGGTGGTCAGGGCTGTTGGCCGCTGTCGACAGGTCCGCGGGAGGGGCAGCGTGGTGAAGCGACGAGGAAAGGCGGTACCGGTGATGGCACGGGCACTCGTGGTCTTCGAATCCATGTTCGGCAACACCAGGGCGGTCGCCGAGGCGGTGGGCGCGGGCTTGGCGGGAGGCAGGCAGGTCGACGTCGTGGAGGTCGCCGCGGCGCCGGACGTGCTGCCCGATGACGTCGACCTGCTCGTGGTCGGCGCGCCGACGCACGCGTTGAGCCTGAGCCGGGCCTCCACCCGCAAGTCCGCGTCCGACCAGGCGACCGGGGAGATCGTGTCGCGGGGACGCGGCGTGCGCGAGTGGCTCGACGCGCTCGCACCCGCCGACCGCACGGTGAGCGCCATCGCGTTCGACACCAAGGTCAAGGTGGGGTGGCTGCCGGGCTCGGCGGCCAAGGCGATCACGAAGCGCCTGCGCCGGCTGCGCTTCACCGTCGCGGGCGCGCCGGTGTCGTTCTATGTCGGAGGCACCCCGGGCCCGCTGCTGGACGGCGAGGTCGACCGTGCGACGGCCTGGGCCCGGACCATCCGCGCCACCAGCCGCACGTGACCCCCTGGTTGTCGGGGTCATACGGCCCCGACGACCGGCATCGCGGCAATCACCGGCGGCACCGCTACAGACGGTGAACAGCTGGTGGTCGCCGCGCGCGGTTTTCCCTCTGGTGTGCCGGTACGGCACCTCGGACATGGGCGACGAGGAATTGCCGCCTACCGCGTGCCGGGCCGCACCGGGAACGGAGATCACCGGATCGGAAGACGATCTTGATGAAAGCCCAGGACTTGATGACCCGCCCTGTGGTGGGCGTGCGGCCGGACATGGTCGCCGAGGACGCCGCGCGACTGCTGGTGAAGCACAGTTTCACCATGCTGCCGGTGATGGCCGGGAGCGGTCGGCGTGGAGGTTGCCGAGCACTCCCGGCACCGCTTGAGGCGGACGCTCACCCGGAGGCGTTCGGGCGGGTGGGGCAGTCGGGCACCGTGCTGTAGGTGATGTCGGCGGTGGTGTAGTCGAACTGGGCGTAGGCGAACGGCCCGTCGGGCAGGTGCCAGACCGCGGTGCCGCGCCGGGGGCGCATGCGGCCGGCGACCAGGGACCAGCCGTCGACCGGGGTCGACCAGCGGGTCCTGACCAGGCCTTCGGGCAGGTCCGCCCAGCGGTCTTCGGTGGTGAACTCGCGTGGTGCGCCGCGGTCGTCGACGGTGACCTGCGCGGTGACGGTGTTGTCGTGGTCGGTCAGGGCGAGGCCGAAGGTGTGGTCGTCGATCGCGGTCCACTCGACGGGCAGGCGGAGCAGCATCGACGGTGCCAGTAGCACGGCGTCGTTCAGGAACGTCACGAGCTCGCCGAGGTCGAACTCGCGGCCCTGGCCGTCGGCCACCGGGAACAGGCCCAGGGCGGTGGCGTGCATCCGGCCGTGCCCGTGCTCGTAGACGTCCTCCGCCCGCACCGGGACGATGTGGGCGAGCTTGAGGCGCATCCGGAATTCGCGGGTCAGATCGGTGGCGTCGTTGTGCTGTTCGCTGGTGCAGGCGATCCAACTCCGGTTTGGGCGCGTCCGGAAGAAGCCGTGCGCGGTGGCGTGGAACGACACGTCGGCCGGACGGCCCAGAACGCGAGTGAACCTCAGGTAGCGCTGCGCCGGCTCGGGCAGGTGTGCGATGTCGTCCGCGGTGACAGGACCGGTGTGCATCGTGCTCGTCATTGGTGGCACCTCCGCCTTCGAGCCTGCTCACCCCGTTGGGTGGGAGGCAGTGCCGAAGGCAACCGTCGGGAAAGGACTTCCGTCATGCCGGTGAGCCGCTCGCGCTGTCGACCACGCACGGCCGAGCACCTCGAGATGGACGTGGTCGGCGGGAACACCCCGGCTCGGCATCGCCTCCTGTCGTGACCACTACCCGCGCGGCGCGTCGGAGCGGGCGGACCGACGAGGTCCGCCCGCTCCTGTGTCGGTCACCGCAACCAGGCGTGGTCGCGGACCACCGGCAGGGTTGCCCACCAGCGGCCGAGGCCCCAGGTGGCGCCCGCGCCGGTGAGGGCGACGGCGATCAGCGAGACGGCGTAGACGACGTGGTAGTCGATGATCGGGTTGGTCGACATGCTGGGCTCGCCGGCCGAGGTGAACTGGGCCAGCGGCCACTCGGCGGCCCACATGAGCAGCATCATGAGCGTGCCGGCGATCGCAGCGGGGCGGAGGCCGACTCCCGCGACGACGGCGACGCCGATGGCCAGCAGGCCGAGCATGAACAGCCAGTCGGCCCACCAGGCGCCGGCCATGGCGTGGAAGGTCGACTCGAACGGGCCGACCGCGACCCGGCTGAGGAACCCCTTGGTGGGCGAGCCTCCGTTGATCCACGCGTTGGCCGCCTTGGTGGCGTAACCCAGGCCGAAGACCTTGTCGAGGAACGCCCACAGGAACACGAACCCGGTCGTGATCCGCAGGACCGCGAGCGCGATGGCCCCGGCGTCGGCGCGGACCGCCGTCGTGGCGGTCGCACGGGCCGCGGTTCCTGTCGCAGCAGTGGAGTGGCTGAACGCTGTCATGGCTTCTCTCCTCTTGCTCTGGTTGTCGGCATGAGCTTCGCGCCGGCGGCGGTTGTGCGACGCGGGCGAAGGTCCCTGATCGACGAGGACGTCCGGCACCACGATCGGGAGTCGGCCGTCACGGGTCGACGTCCGGCGCGACCAAGGCGTGCAAAAGCTTGACGAGCTGCACCACGAGCGCGATCGACACGGCGATGAGCACGATCGTCAACGTCGTGCGCGTGATCGTCGTCCACGGGATTTCCGCGTCGTCGAACCGGAAGGGCCACACCGCCGACATCGACGTCAGCGCGGCCAGCGTCGCGGTCGTCGTCAGCACGTCACCCAGCAGCACCAGCCGCCGTCGGGGGAACAGCGCGCAGAGCGTGGTGACGACGACGCCCAGTGCAAGCCCGACGTTGACCCACAGGACCACGTCGACCGCGTCCTCGGTGAGGAATGCAACGGCGCGCCACCCGGGGGACACGTTGATCAGGACCAGCAGGACGACGTCGACCGCCGCGCCGACCAGGTAGCCGACACGTGGTCCCGCCGTCGCGGACGTGCGGATCGATGTGCTCGTCATCGTCTCCTCCCACCTCGCACCCGGTCGATCGGTCAGGTCTGCGGTGGCTCGTGGCGCTCGACGTCGATCGACCACTCGCTCGCCAGGGCCGCGATCGCCGCGACGGCAGTCACGACGGGGGCCACGACCGCCGCGACGACGCCGGCCGTCACGGGGATCTCCATCACGGTGTGGCCCTTGCCGTCCTTGATGACCAGCCGCCGGACGTTGCCCTCGTGGAGCAGTTCCTTGACCTTCTCGACGAGCGCTTGCCCGCGCAGGCGCGTGGTGTCGCGTGTTTCCAGCTGCTCGGTCATGTCGAACCTCCGTTCCCGGTCACCTGGTCAGGTGCGCCGGCTCGTGGGTGACGCCCTCGATGTCGGACGTCGCGGCGTCGAGGAGTTGGTGCGCGAGGTCGGACAGCGCCCTCGCCGTGGCGAGTTCGTCACCGATCTCCGGGATGTCGGTGTCGGCGGGGTTCAGCCTCGCCGTGCCGACACCGACCAGGTGCGTGTCGTCCCGCGTGTGCAGACGCGCCTTCGCCCTGGTCTTGTCGTCGTGCTCGTCGATGGTGATGTCGACGCGCCACTGCTTGGTCTCTCGCATCGGGTCCTCCTTCACGCCGGTGTCCGGGGCCGGGCGTTGCGGTGTTCGACGTGGTGCTCGATCCGCACGGCGACGCGCTCCAGCGCGGCTCGGTGGCGGCGTTCGTGGTGGTCGCAGAACGTCAACTGACCGTCCGGCAGCACAACGCGCACCCGGGCACGTGCGCCGCACCGGTCACACCGGTCTACGACGGGGTTCAGAGCGGTCGTGATGGTGTCGAGCGCGGTGGTCATGGCGTCCTTCTCTCTTCTGTGTCTTCCAGAGTTCTCGCGGACGGTGCGGCGGCACAGGGACCTTCGGCTCGCCTCGGTCGGGATCCGACCGCGATCGGCCGGGACCTCGGGCACTGGGGACGGCTGTGGCGGGGGCCGAAGCTGAAGGTGCTCGTGCGGAAGTCCTCGGCCGAGTGCTGGCAGGACGGCGCGCGAGGACATGCCCGTGTCGGTGTGTCACGGGTGTCACGCCTGCCCTGAGGAGGGCGTCATGACCGATCGCATGGACGACTACCGCACCCGACACCCGGGCCAGAGGAAGGACTTCCTCGTCACGTGGCCCCCGGAGAACGACCGTTCGGAGACCGCGGTCCTCCCGGCCGGACGGTCCACTTCGGCGCAGGGGTTCCACGCCGGGCGGTTGTGGGCCGGGGGAGCGGCGACCGCGCTGGTCGCCGGACTGCTCGCGGTCGTCGGCATCCTGGCCGCCCGCGGGCTGCTCGACGTCGCCGTGCTCGCGCCGAAGGGTGAGGGCACTTGGGGCAACGCCAACACCCTGACCTACGCCCTGGTTTCCGCGCTGTGCGCGTTCGCGGCCACCGGGCTGATGCAACTGCTGTTGACGACCACCCCGCGGGCGGTCCGATTCTTCACTTGGATCATGCTGTTGCTCACGGCGATAGCCGTGGTGCTGCCGCTGAGCCTCGACGTCGGCACTGAGAGCCGCGTCTTCACCGCCGTGCTCAACGCCGTGATCGGCATCATGATCACCGCGTTGTTGTGCGGTGTCGCGGGCAGCGCCCGCCGACGGTGGAGCGCTTGATCCGATGTCACCCGATCGACCTCGACCTTCCCGCGAGCTGCTGCTGCTGATCGTGGTGACCGCGTTGCTCGCCGGAGGCGGGGTAGCCCGGCTGTCCGGCACGGTCCCGGCGACCGTGCTGTGGGCCATCGCGGACGGTGTGGCCCTGGTTCCCGCGGTCGTCTGGGTGGTGGCGGACCTGCGTGCCGGTCGCTGGGGTGCCGACCTGCTCGCCGTGCTCGCCCTGGGTGGCACGGTCGCGGTGGGCGAGTTCCTCGCCGGGGCGATCATCGCCGTGATGGTGGCCACGGGACGGCTGCTGGAGACCGCGGCACGGCACCGGGCCGGCCGTGACCTCTCTGCCCTGCTGGAACGGGCGCCCAGCCAGGCGCACGTGCGGCTGGGCGGCCGGGTCGACACGGTGGCGATCGGCGACGTCCGGCCGGGCGACCGGCTCGTCGTGCTGCCCGGCGAGGTCGTGCCGGTCGACGGTGTGATCCTCGACCGCGGCGTGTTCGACGAGTCGGCGCTGACCGGGGAGGCCGCACCCGTGACGCGCGGGCCCGCGGACTCCGTGCGCAGCGGTGTCGTCAACGCCGGTGCCGCCGTGGACCTGACCGCGTCGGCCACGGCCGAGGCCAGCACGTATGCCGGTGTGGTGCGGTTGGCTCGTCAGGCGGCGGCGGGCAGCGCGCCGGTGGCTCGGCTGGCGGACCGGATCGCGGTGTGGTTCCTGCCCGCGGCGCTGCTGCTCGCCGCGGTCGCCTGGGCCGTGACAGGGGATCCGGAACGCGCGGTGGCGGTGCTGGTCACGGCCACGCCGTGCCCGCTGCTGCTGGCGGTGCCGATCGCGGTCACGGGCGGTATGTCGCGGGCGTCGCGGGCCGGTGTGGTGGTCAAGGACGGCGCGGCACTCGAGCTCCTGGGCCGGGCGAGTGCGCTCGCCATGGACAAGACCGGCACGGTGACCGAGGGCAGACCGGAAGTGATCGACGTGGTCTGCGCCCCCGGCGTGGACGCCGAGGACGCTTTGGCGCTGGCCGCTGGGGTCGAGCAGTACTCGCCGCACGTGCTCGCGAGCGCCGTCGTGCGCGCGGCCGAGCGGGCCGGCGCCGATCCGACGCCCGCCACATCGGTGGTCGAGGAACCCGGGCGCGGTGCTTCGGGGCTGGTCGGAGGGCGGCGGGTGCTGGTCGGGCGCCTGTCGGCGAGCACGCCGCTGCCCGAGTGGGCACGCGGCGCGCAGCGCCGGGGACGGCTCGACCTGGCCGGCACGGTGTGGGTCGAGCGCGACGGTGAACCGGTGGCGGTGCTGCTGGTCCGTGACCGGATCCGGCCGGACGCCGCCCGCACGATGCGGAGGCTGCGCGCCATCGGCCTGCGCCACGTCGTGCTGCTCACCGGCGATCGGGTCGACAACGCCACCGAGGTCGCCGCGATGCTCGGCGTGGGCGAGATCCAGGCCGAGGCGAGCCCGGCGGACAAGATCGAGCGGGTGGAGGCGTCACGGGCAGTCGGGGTCACGGTCATGGTGGGCGACGGGATCAACGACGCGCCGGCCCTGGCCGCCGCGGACGTCGGGGTCGCCTTGGGGTCGAGAGGGTCCACTGCGGCGGTGCAGGCGGCGGACGCGGTCATCTTGGACGACCGGATCGACCGGTTGGTCGACGCGGTCGAGATCGCCCGCCGATCGCGCCGGCTGGCGCTGCAGAGCGCCGGCCTCGGCACCGCACTGTCCCTGCTCGCGATGTTCGCCGCCGCGTTCGGCCTGCTGGTCCCGATCGCCGGCGCACTGGTGCAGGAGGCCATTGACGTGGCGGTGATCCTCAACGCGTTGAGGGCCCTGCGCGGCCGGGCCCGGCACCACGTCCCCCGTGACGCCGACCGGCTGCTGCACCGGTTCGCGCACGAGCACGGGGAGCTGCTCGCCGCGCGCAGCGCCGTCCGGCAGGCCGCCGACGCGCTGTCCGCAGGAGCGTGCCCGGAGGCCGACGCCGCCATCCGCCGCGCCCACCACCTGCTCGCCGAGCGGATCCTGCCGCACGAACGAGCGGAGGAGACCGAGCTGTACCCAGCGCTGGCCCGGATCCTCGGCGGTCCGGAGAGCACGGTCACGATGAGCCGCGGCCATACCGAGATCGAGCGCTTGAGCCGCAGGCTGGACCGGCACCTGCGCGAATCGCCCGACGGCATCGAACCGGACCAGGTGGACGACGTGCGAGCCACCCTCTACGGCCTGGACGCCGTGCTGACGCTGCACTTCGCCCAGGAAGACGAGGCCTACTTCACCCTCGCCTCGACCGAAGGGCGGACTCGCACCCGACTTGCCGCGGACAACGGACGGTGAGCCCGTGGCCGAGAGAGACTGATCATCGATGACCGCCTGCCGACCTGGGAGGTGGAGTTCACCGCGCAGGTAGTGGTCTTGGCTCCAGCGGAGGCCACCTGGCGGGCCGTGCGTGATCTCGACCTGCTGGGCGTGCGCACCTCGCTGCTGGACGCGGCCGCGTGGGTTCGCGGCCTTCCGGCGAGGTTCAGCCCCAAGCCCGCGGTCGGGCTGACAGCGCTGTCCTTCGGCGACATCCACGGAATGGCCGGCTGGGTCGGCCTCGGTGAGCGGGAGGGCCGTGAGATCGCCGTGGGCGCGGTGGGCAAGTACTGGCAGCCTGACATCGAGTGGCGCGATGTGCCGGCCGAGTGGCGAGGACCGACGACGCCTCGCGTCCGCGGTTCGCCCGGTACTGGTGGCTGATCCGGCCGTTCGTCGGCCACATCATGCGGGCGACCGTGCGCGCCATCGTCCGCTCCGCGCAGCGCACCGGCTGAGCCCTGGTCCGCTCGAGAACGGGCGCGCCGTCAATCCTCCGCGCGCCAACGAGGGCAGGATGTCACTTCTTGTGTTCGGCGCGTCGGCCGGGATGCGGGTGGTTGGATTGCCGCGAACGAGCCGCCCCTGGCTCGGGGTGTGCGAACGCATCAACATCGGCGGTTACCTGCTGTGGACCGCGGTGTTCGCCGTCGTCCTCCTGAGCGCCCGCGACACCGCCGAGCCGCGCCGGACTCCGCAGCCCTGAGGCCACCCGACCGAACGAGCGCGACAGTCGCGCACGGGTTCGAGCGGACTACTTCGGGTCGTTGCGGACGTCGATGCCGCCGAAGATGGCCGTGGCGTTGACCTTGAGCAACGGCGCGTCGGGATCCATCGCGGTGTCGCGCTCGGTGTTGTCGTCGTAACCGCCGAAGAACGGCAGTCCGCCCAGCGACACCCGCCACGCCCGCGGGACCAGCACTTCCACGCCGCCGAACAGGGCGAAGGCGTCGACGTAGGCTTCGTCGTCGATGTGGGCGTCGCGGAGGTCGAGCGTCGCGCCGCCGAACACCGCGGACACGGCCGCGTGGGTCAGGTGTTCGGCACGGCTGCGCACCTTCGTGCCGCCGAACAGCGCCACGGGCGCACCGGTGTCGTCGCGGTGGTCGGCCGTGTGGCGGGTCCGCAGTCCGAACAGGACGGCGGACCCGACCAACAGGAGCACGACCGGCCACAAGAGGCTGCCGGTGGTCCACTCCTGGCGGTCGGCCAGCAGCACGAGCCCGATCGCGGCGACCACGCCCGGGCCGAGGGAGACGTGCTTCTGGGCGATCATGGCCGTGACGCCGACACCGATGACGCCGACCGGCCACCAGTCACCCAGCGCGGCGCCGAAGTCCAGGGTGCCCGTGGCGTCGAGGACACCGAGCACGCCGAGCGTGACCAGCACCGTGCCGATCCAGATCCGAACGGGTTTCATGACGGCTTTCCTCTCTCGTCCTGGCGTCGTTCACCGTCGGACGTCGTGGCGCTGGAACGTGACGACGGCCGCGGCCAGCAGGATGGCGGTGACCAGCAGCAGCACCGCGAACCCGCCCCAAGCGGGGTGGCCTGCCAGGGCGTCGTCGATACCGGCGTGGTGGAACGGCGAGAGCACGCGCCAAGGTTGCACGTCCTCGCTCAGCGCGGACAGGGCGTCGAGCAGGAAGGCGGGCATCGCGACACCCACCGGCACCGCCACCGCGAACCCCGGACGTCCGGTGCCCGCGCCGACCAGCAGGGCGAGCGCCCCGAACGGCAGGGCGACCACCGCCGCGGCGGCGCACGCGACCAGCAGGTCGGGGATCGGCACGTCCAAGCCGACCGCCCGGCCACCGACGACGAGCGTCACCGCCAAGGCCGACGTGACGGCCAGCAGGTTCGCCAGGATCGCGAGCGCTTTGTCCGCAAGCACCCTGGTGCGGGAGATGGGGTTGGCCAGCAGCAGGTCCAGCGTCCCGGCCCGCTCTTCGGTCGCGGTGGCGCGGGCGGCCTGGCCGATCACCACCCCGAGCAGCACCAGCGGGGCCAGGAAGCCGAACACCTCGGCCTGCACGTACCCGACCCCGCTGGTGAACGAGCCCTGCACGCCGAAGAGCGCCTTGAACGCCTCCGGGTAGGCGTCGAGCAGCTGGTCGAGGTCGCCGCGGGCATTCCGGACCGCCGGGTAGACGGCCAGCTGCAGGCCGACGCTCGCCACGAGGACGGCGCCCCAGCCCAGCGCGCTGCTCCGGTTGTCCCGCAACGACTTCGTGATCAGCTCAGCGGTCACGGTCCTCACCCTCCACGTAGTCGAGGAAGATCTCCTGCAGGTCGGGTTCGTGGCTGGTCACGTTGACCAGCGGGAACCGCGACGCGACGCGCACCAGCTCGCCCACGGGTCCGACGACCCTGCAGTGCACCGAGGCGCCGTCGGCGCGCACGTCGCGCACGTCGGCGACGTTCTCGAAAGCGTCGGCCGGGACGGGCTCGGCGAAGTCGAACGTGAGCGCCCGCAACGCCTTTGCCTTCAGCGCGGCGACCTTCGCGTCCACCACCAGGCTGCCCGAGAGCAGGATGCCGACGCGGTCGGCCACCTGCTCGACCTCCGACAGCACGTGCGAGGAGAACAGGACGGTCCCGCCGCCGGCGGTGAACTCGCGCAAGTGCGCGTGGAACTCCCGCTGCGCCACCGGGTCCAGCCCGCTGGTGGGCTCGTCCAGGACCACCAGCTCCGGGCGGTGCAGGAACGCCTGTGTGATGCCCAGCTTCTGCCGGTTGCCCTTGGACAGCTCGCCCACGCGGCGCGCCAGGTCCAGGTCGAGCCGCTTGGCCAGCACGCGGGCGTCGGTCAGGTTCGGGTGATCGCGCAGGCCCGCGAACAGCCGCAGGTGTTCCTCACCGGTGAGCCGGTCGTAAAGCACCAGGTCGCCTGGCACGTACCCGATACGCTGCCGCGCCTGGACCGACCCGGTCGCGAGGTCTTCGCCGAAGAGCACGATCCGGCCCCGCGTGGGGCGGATCAGGTCCATCAGCAGGCGGATCGCGGTGGTCTTGCCCGCGCCGTTCGGACCGAGCAGCCCGTAGACCTCGCCGGCGTACAGGTCCAGGTCCAGCCGGTGCAGCGCCGGCCGGCGGCCGTAGTTCTTGGTCAGCTGCCTGGTGTGGACGACGACGGTCACCGGGAACCACCCCGCTCGGCGTGCTCCTTGATCGACCGCAGGACCGCGTGTTCCAGCATCGTGATGAACGGGCCGGCCAGGCGCCAGTAACGGCGCAGGCGCGTCCACGCCCGCGGGTCGGTCGCGGTGGTCCGCGTCTCGTAGGTCAGCACGGTGCGGCGTTGTCCGTAGGGGAAGACGGACAGCGAGCAGGCGACCTTGCCGTAGCCCGGCCGGGCGAAGTCGGGGAAGTCGCGTGCTTCGAGGTCGCGGACGTGCACGAACGGCCGCCAGAACGTGCCGATGGCGCCGAACACGATCTCGGTGTCCGGGAGTTCGCCGAGCCGGACCCAACCGGAGCCGGCGGGGATGTCGTCCAGGGTCATCCGGCTGTGCCAGGTGGGACGGCCCCTGAGCAGGTCGGGCAACCTGCGCGCCCACGTCACGATGTCCAGCACGGGCCCGTGGAGATCGCTGAAGTCGAGTCCGCGCAGGGCGCGGTAGGTGGTGGACGGGTCGGCGTCGACCACCACGTGCGCGGTGCGGGTGAAGTCGGGCCGCGGCGAGAGCCGGTCGATCAGCAGCGGTCGGGGGAGGGTGGAAGTCACGGCGGATCACCTCGGGTGGAAGGTCGGTCTTCGCTATCGGGTCCGCAGGAGGTCGCGTACCCGTTGGAACTCCTCCACGTCGATCTCGCCCCTGGCCAACCTCGTCTCCAGGATGCGCTGGGCGGAACCCGAGTCGTCCGGCGTGCGGCGCATCGCCAACACGGTGATCGCGACCGCCACGCCGAGCAGTAGCAGTCCGATCAGGACCGTCATCACGCCGCCGTAGCCGACGCCGTACCCGTTGTACCAGTGCATGACCACTCCTTTCCTCGACACCAGTAGCTCACCCCGCACCCCTCGGTGAATGCGGTCGAAGGCCCTCGACGAGCAGGGCACCAGGTCCGTCGACTGGAGCACAAGGACTCTGTGGCCAGGCGTGCCGCCGGAGGACGCTGGGCGGTATGAAGAGGCACAAGACCTGGCTGGAGATGACCTCGGCCCAGCGGCGCGGCATCCTGGCGCTGAGCGCGGTGGAGGTCCTGCTCGCGGGGGCGGCGTGGGCGGACCTCGCCCGCCGTCCCGCCGAGGCCGTCAACGGTCGCAAGCGCTGGTGGGCCGTGGCGATCGCGGTGAACTTCGTCGGCCCACTGGCGTACTTCCGCTGGGGCCGCAATGGGCACGCGGCCCGACCTCACCGGGACAAGGAGCGGTGGAGGCGCCACGAGCCTGGTACGGCAGCCGTCGTTCGAGTTTCCAGCTGGAGTTCGCGGTTGTGTCGGAGGGCGCCGGGGGCTCGCTTCGGCGCGGAGTTGGTGCTGTCGTCACCGTCCTGACCAGTACAACGGGTGGCTGAGGTCAAGGACGCGTTCACGAGCCGACGGATCTCGGTGACGGCCAGCTCGTTCACGGTCTGCTGGGCCGTGGTCGCCAGGACGGTGAGTGCGGCCGCCGCACCAGGTGGTCTTGGGCTCACGCTGTCGAGCGGGTCGGCGCCCCGGTGTTCCCGGCCGGTTGCCCGCGGCGGGCACGATGGTGGTGTGCCTCGGACATGGATCTGCGTACGACAGGTTCTGCTGACCCTCGGATTCCTGCTCGCCATCGTGGTGACCAGCGGCGGAGTGGCTTTCAGCTTCAGCTTCGGCTTCACCTGGCTCACTGTCCTGATCTCGTTGCCCCTGCTGGCCGGCGTGTTCGCCGGCGGGATGGTGTGGTTCATCGGCGAGCATTCGCTGGATGTCGAACCGAAGTGGATCGTGCCGGTGGCGATCGCCTCGGTCTGTCTGTTCTTCTACGCCCCGATCGGTCTGTCGCTCGCCTACCTGCACACGGCTGCGGATCGGGTGGCCGTCGTGGTCGTCGACGACGTCTACGGCGACTCCGCTCCGGACACCGATCAGAAGATTCGGGTCGCGGACGCCGGCACCGGCGCGGACCTCGGCGAGCTTGCCTACCACGCCGACCGGGACCTGCGGGTCGGCGACCGGCTGGAGGTCCTGGTCGATCCGCGGGGCCGGCTGCCGACGGAGGGCCCGGGGATGTCTCCCGCGATGCGCACGATGACCTACCTGTTCGCCGGCACCGGGTTCGGCGTGATGTTCCTGATCACCGGGTTGCGCATGCGCCGGGATCTGCGCCGCCATCGGCTCACCGGCTCCCGCCTGCCGTTCGCGGCGCCGGCGGACGCGCGAGACCCCGAACTCCGGCGGGAGTCGACGGCGGACGACCCGGACGCGCCGGAGTTCGACCCGCCCGATTCCGACGGTGTGCTGGAGCGGGCTGATCAGGGGGCGGTGGTGGTTCCTCCGGCGGTGCCCACGGCGACTCCGGCGGCGATCGCGGGGATTGAGCCGTCCGGGACGTGGGGCGTCGTCTCGGCGAGTGGTTCAAC
The DNA here is from genome assembly GCF_040639675.1 of Actinosynnema sp. NPDC023794. Taxonomy (NCBI): domain Bacteria; kingdom Bacillati; phylum Actinomycetota; class Actinomycetes; order Pseudonocardiales; family Pseudonocardiaceae; genus Actinosynnema; species Actinosynnema sp. NPDC023794. The sequence continues at coordinate 33,140 of NZ_JBFAFR010000033.1, forward strand.
GGTCGGGCTTGCGCGGGCAGACCACGGCGCTTGACGTCGGCGGTCCTGGTGGACAGCCGCCCGCCGTCCACCAGGACCTCGCCCGCGTCCGGTTCGAGGATGCCGACGACCATCGAGATGGCGGTCGCCTTGCCCGCCCCGTTCGGGCCGAGCAGCCCGTAGGTCTCACCGGCGGCCAGCTCGAAGCTCAGGTCGTCGACCGCGACCAGGTCACCGAAACTCCTGCGCAGTCCGCGACAGGCGAGCACCGTCCGCGTTGTCATCGTCCTTCCCTTCCACCGGGACGATCACGACCGGGCAGTGGGCACGCCGCAGGCAGTGCGCGGCCACCGACCCGACGACCTCCAGTCCCGTCCTGCGGTAGCCGTGGCCACCCAGGACCAGGATGTCGGCGTCCTTCGACAGCTCCACCAGCACCGGTCCGGGACCGCCGGTCGGCACGAGCTGCTTTACGCCTTCGGCCTCGGGACCGACTTCCGCCACCGCCTCGCGCAGGAAGCGCTCGTGCAGGCCGCGGAACGCGTCCGGTCCGATCCCGAGAGGCGGCGTCCCACCTGTGGGCGGCACCGGGTGCACCTGGCACACCGATACCGCGGTCACCCGTGCGCCGCGCTCCTCGGCGTGCCGCACCGCCCACGCGAGCGCCGCCCTGCTCGCCGGCGACCCGTCCACGCCGACCAAGATCCTTTTGACGCCGTCCATGGCTCGGTCTCCTCTCCTCTGCGAACTCGGGGGTGTCACCGCGGCCAGGCGTAGCCGTGGAGGCGCAGTTCCGTGATCAGTGCCCCGAGGCCGGCCATGTCGAGCACGGCACTCACGGCAGCGTCCCGGCGATGTGGCGGACCAGGTCGATGGTGCGGTTGGCGTAGCCCCACTCGTTGTCGTACCAGCCGAAGACCTTCACGATCGAGCCGGTGGCCTTCGTCAGACCGGCGTCGAACACGCACGACGCCTGCTCGCCGATGATGTCGCGGGACACGACCGGCGCGGTGGTGTAGCGGAGGATGCCCTTGAGCCTGCCGTCGGCGGCCTCGGCGAACGCCCGGTTGACCTCGTCCACCGTGGCCGGCTTGTCCAGCAGCACGGTGAGGTCGGTGAGCGAGCCGTCCTCGACCGGCACGCGCACCGCGAGACCGTCGAGCCTGCCCGCCAGTTCGGGGATGACAAGACCGACCGCCTTGGCCGCGCCGGTGGAGGTGGGGATCATGTTGACCGCCGCCGACCGCGCCCGCCGGAGGTCCTTGTGCGGACCGTCCAGCAGCGACTGGTCGTTGGTGTAGCTGTGGATCGTGGTCATCAGGCCTTCGCGGATGCCGAACGCGTCGTGCAGCACCATCGCCATCGGCGCGACGCAGTTCGTCGTGCACGACGCGTTGGACACCACGTGGTGCAGGCGCGGGTCGTAGGTGTCCTCGTTGACGCCCATCACGATGGTGGCGTCCACGTCCTTGCCCGGCGCGGTGATCAGCACCTTGCGGACACCGCAGGCGAGATGCGCGCCGGCGGTCTCGCGGGTGCGGAACCGGCCGGTGGCCTCGATCACGACGTCGGCGTTCCAGTCGAGGTTCGCCGGGTCGGCCTCCGAGGTGACGCGCACCCGGTGGCCGTCGACCACCAGCGCGTCCGCCTCGGCGCTCACCGCGTGCGCCCACGGCCCGTAGGTGGAGTCGAACGCCAGCAGGTGCGCGAGCGCCTCCGGCGTGGTGAGGTCGTTCACCGCGACGATCTCGATGCCCGTGTCGCCGCGGTCGAACACCGCCCGCATGACGTCCCGCCCGATCCGCCCGAACCCGTTGATGCCAACCCGAACCGTCATCGCGTCCTCCTCCGGTTGTCCTTCGATGCTCGTCCCGTCCGGTCGGCGCGGGGAGTGGCGAAGGTCCTCGCCTGCCGGTCCGTGGGTCCCTGGTGGGGGCAGCAGATCCTGGGTAGCTGCTCGCCGACGAGGACGTCCACGATCCGCGACGAGCCGACCAGGGCCCGTGCCCCCGTCGATCACCCGGCCGTCCCGACGCCCTCCTGCAGGGCGTGCATGGCCGGCGGCGCGGACGCCGGTGCAACGAGCACCACCAGGCAGCCCTCGTCGGCCTCCACGATCCCCACGGTGGCCCCGGGCGCGGGCGCCAGCCCGCCCGAGCTGGGGGCGGGCACCTCCGCGACCGGAACCTCACCCTCGCGAAGGTGGTGGTCTCGCAGGGGGTGGGGGAGGACGCGCACCCGGCCGGAGTCCGGGCCGGGTGTCGCGCCCAAGCCGGCGACGGTCGGAGCGGTGAGGGGAAGCTGCTCCGCGTCGCCTGGCAGAGTGGTGATCGGTCCGAATCGGACGAACCGGGTGCGGCTGTCCGCGATCACCCACTCGACGTCCAGTGGTGTGGTGCCCTGGGTCGTGGTCGCCGATGGTGTCGGTGAAGTGCTGTCGTGCCCGTGAACGACCTACCGGCGGTGTCCTCGGTCGTGGCGGACGACCGGGTGGCCACGGGTATGTCGTCATCCCGGCCTGGTGGAACCGCTCATCTCGGCTCCCACTGGTCGATGAGCTCGGTGACGGGCCGCCGGGGGGTCGGCGGCAGCGGGTCGGCGTTGAACGCGGCCCAGCCGACGAGCAGGAGGATCTGCGGGCATGATGTGCCGTCCAGGACATCGGTGCGCACCCGGTCCCTGGTCTCGGCGACCTCCAGCGGCTGGCTCAGCGGGCACGTCGCCAGGCCTGCCGCGGTGGCTTCCAGCAGGACCGCGCTCATGGCCTCGCCGGCGCGCAACAGCGACAGCCGGTCGTCCGAGGACGTGGCGAGCACCAGCAGCGACCCGCCGTCGTCGTCCCACTCGTCCATCCGCTTGTCGATCAGTTCACCGCCGGGGAACTCGCGCAGCCGCACGTCACCGTGCTGCGGCGCGCCGGACGGCGCGTTGGCCGCGGGTACACCGTCGACGTTCGCGTGGCCGCCGCTCCACCGGCGGGTCTCGGACCGGTAGGCGGGGTCCGCGTCCTGGACGGCCGCGGCCTTGCCGATCGCGGTGGCCAGTTCGAAGCGGTCACGGGTGCCGACCACCTCGTGGGCGATGGCGTCTTCCTCGGCGGCCCGCTTCGCCAGCAGGTCCAGCACCGGGCGGGGCACTTCCCAGGACGAGAAACGGCGGCGGTCGGTGCGGCGGCGGGGGATCGCGGCGGCCATCGCCAGGTCGGCGTCCGTGGGTTCCCGTCGCGCGAACTCGACCGCCGCGAGGTGGTCGGGGTCGGCCGGGTTGGGCAACCGGTGGACGATCGCGCGCCACCCGAGCGCGGCCAGCGCGACGCGCAGGTGGTGCAGCGCGGCGCCGCAGCTGAGCAGCAGGTCCGCGCCGCGCGGGTCGGTGGCGGGCAACTGACGGGACGGATCCGTGTACAGGTGCACGCTCCGGTCGCCCAAGCGCCACCGCCACGGTTGCGTGTTGTGCACCGAAGGCGCGCGGCAGGCCAGGGCCACCGCCGCTGCGATCGTTTCCTCGTCCGGCCGGCTGCGGTCCATCCGACTCACCTCCACGCTGTTCGTTCTGCGGATCGCTTCCGACCGTGGCATCCGCGGTGGGTGCTCTCGCAGGGGCGGAAGTCCCGATCCACCAGGGACCGACGTGCCGCGTCCGCGCCGGAGGACCAAAGGCACCGGCCGGAAGGGCCGATGCGCCCTGCCGACGGCCGGTGGGTGAGCGGACCGTTGCGGGGTATGAACGCCGCAGATGTGATGACCCGGCCCGTCTACTCGGTCGAACCGTCGACCACCGTGCGCGCCGCGAGCGCCGTCCTGGTCGACCACGGCTTCTCCGCGCTCCCCGTGGTGGGGCCGGGAGGACTGCTGGTCGGCATCGTGTCCGGCTCGGACCTGTTGCCGGCCAACCTCGAACGGGGCGTCGCGACCACCGTCGGGCAGGTGATGACGACCGAGGTGACCAGCGCGCCGCTCACCGCCACACCGGGCGAGCTGGCGAGCGCGATGCTGGGCAACCGGCTGCGCTGCCTGCCCGTGGCGGACGCCAGGGGAGCGGTGGTCGGCGTGGTGAGCCGCGGCGACCTGCTGCGCGTGCTCACCACGGACGACGACGTCCTCGCCGCCCGCGTCGACCGGCTCCTCACCGCCTACAGCCGCACCCGCCGCTGGGACGTCGACGTGACCGGCGGCCGGATCGTGGTGACCGGGCAGTTCGACGACGAGGCCGAGCGCCGCGTCGTGACCGCCCTGGTGCGCACGGTTCCCGGCGTGGCCGGCATCGAGCTGCGTCCGGTTCCCGCGTCCACCGGTATCGCCTGACCGCATCGGGCACCAGAGCAGCAAGGCCCTGTGCCACTCGGGAACGGCTGCATGCGAGCGAGTGCCGACGCCTCTGCACCGTCTTCTGGTGCGGCGAGACGCTGAGATCGGAGTAGTTCACAGGGAGGACGGGCAGAGGGGAAGCACACGATGTCACGGTTACGCCGATCCATCGGCGCTTTGTTGTTGACGGTCCTCGTCTGCGCGGGAGCGTCGGCGGGACCGGCGTTCGGCGACACCCCGGCGGCGGCCGGGTCCAGCGCGACCGCACCGGCCGAAGCGGAGCCGACCACCACCGCGCCGGTCGAGACCTCGACGACGGTCCCGAGCGGACCCACCACGACGACCGGACCCACCGCGACGACCGAGCCGTCCACGACGGACCCGAGCGCGCCGTCGGCCCGGCCCGGCGGCCCGGCGACCACGGAGCCCTCACCGGCGTTCGTGGACCTGACCCTCACGGTCGCCTTCGACAAACCGGAGTTCGTCGCGGACGAGCCGGTCACCGCACGGGCCAGGGTGACCAACGTCGGCACCGCGCCGGCGAGCCGCGTGACCATCGACTCGCCCGGGAACGTGGAGGAGGAGCGCTACTGGGAGGAGATCGGGTACTACGGCGTGCGGGTCGAACCCGGGCAGACCGTGGAAGCCACGTTCGTCGGACGGGTGACGACCACGGAGTACTCGGCGTCGATGGTCGTGACGATCAGGTCGCTCGACGAACCGGACGTGAACCCGGCGGACAACGTCGTCGCGATCAGCGCCCCGGTCACCGTTGTCCGCGGCACCTTCGCGGGAACCGTCTACGCCGACCGCAACGGCGACGCGACCATGAACGCGGGTGAAGCCCTCGCCGACCTCCGGGTGGAGGTCCGAGGCGGCCGGCCGTCCGGCTCCTACACAACGAAAACGGACTCGGTGGGCCGCTTCCTGTTCCGCGACCTACCGCGCGGGAACTATGAGGCCTGGTTCAGCAGCTCTGAGGTGACGTTCCCGCGGACGGCCGTGCGGGTGGACGGCGAGGATGATCCGGATCTTCTGATCCGCGGCGCGCTCCCGGTCGACTCGGTCCTCACCGCTTCGGCGGCGCTCGACCGGGATGCCTACCGCAAGGGCGACACCGCCCACATGACGCTGACCCTCACCAACGCTGGTGCGCTGCCGATCCCCGGTGTGAAAGCAGGCTGCTGGGTGACTGGCGCCGTTCGCATCGACCTCGGGGAACTCGCGGACCCCGGCCCGGGTGCCACCCTCCCCCCGAACGCGACCCGGGCCTTCGACGTGCAGATCCCGATCGTGGACGTCATGGCGGAGGAGGGCTACCTGAGGGTTGGGTGCTCGATCGGCGTGCACCAGGGCGTCGCCACCACCGAGGTAGCCGCGCGGATCATCGGTGTCGTGGCGCCGAAGGTCGTCGGCTGGGTGGCGGTGGAGCGCTCGGTGTCGTGGCCCAGCACGCTGGGCGGTCCGTATCCCGGCGCACCGGTGCCCAACCTCAAGATTTACTTGAAGGAGTGGCACACCGGTGCTGTCCTGGCCCGCGCCACCACGAATGCTCGGGGCGGCTTCGAGTTCCACGACGTCCCTGTCGGCTACTACGACGTAGGCGTCGTCGGTCCGTGGGCGATCATCTTCGGCAAGTACCTGACCGTTCGATCAGGTGCCGGCCTGTCGCATGGGGTGATCGTGGTGCCGGGCCCGGATCAGCCCGACCCCGACCCCCAGCCCGCGCCGCAGCCGGGTGGACCACCGGCGCCCACGCCGCCCCCTGGTGCCGGGCCTGCACACAAACCACCGACCGCCGAACTCGCCGCGACGGGGGTGAACGTCACCTGGCTCGCGCTGGGCGGCCTGCTCACGCTGCTCGTCGGCCTCGGCCTGGTCGTCCGCACCGGTCGCGGGCGGACCTGACCGCGTGCGGCACGAGTCGAGCACCGGGTCCACGACCCGGTGCTCGGCGTGTTCGCGCCAGGCCGGGCGCAGGGTCGGAAGTCCCTGCGCACCCGGGACCGCCGCGACGACCAACGACTCTGGGTGCCGAGCCCAGCTCGGAGCAGCCTGGAGTGGCCCACCACACCGAGGAGGTCGGATCATGGACGCACGGTCGGCGACTGCCGTTTCGAGGATGGCGCGGAAGCTGTTCGTCTGGCGAAACCCCTTGGCCCGCCTCGGAGATCGGTTGGAGAGCGCGGTGGCGGTCGGCTCGGTGACGGTCGCGTTGCTGGGGCTGCCCGTCGCAGCGGCGTTCGGGTCCGAGGTCTACGTGCAACAGGCAGCGCTGTCCTCGGAGCAGTCGCGCACGCGCCACCAAGTCGACGCCGTGCTGCTGGAAGGCACGCCCGGCTCCGCCGGAGGAGCGGCGCACAACATGTCGGTGACGAAGTTCGACGTGCCCGCGACGTGGACGCTGCCCGACGGGACGGCCCGGCGGGGCGAGGTTCAAGTCACCAGTGATGTGCTCGCCGGCAGCGGGGTCCGGATCTGGGTCGACGACAGCGGTGCGCGGGTGGCCGCGCCGCTGACCGCCGAGGGCGCGGTGGTCACAGCAGTGGCGGTCGCGACGGGTTCGTGGCTCGCTCTGGGCGGCGCGCTGGTGGTGTTCTGCGTGGCGGTCCGATGCGTCCACACCCGCCTCCGCCGGCACCGGTGGGAACTGGAGTGGGCGGCGGTCGAGCCCGGTTGGCGGAAGCTCGCGTGACAACGCATCCCGGTCGCTGTGCTGGAGGTCCGGTGGTGAAGGCACAGCCCGGCGACCGGACGGTTCACCGTCGGCCGTCCTGGGCGGCGGCCAGGCTCGCGCGGCAGCAGCGCACGATCTGGCGGGTCGCGGGGCTGTCGGGGGTCCGCCGGCAGCGCAGGCAGTGGACGGTGACCGCTCCGGTGAGCTCGTCGACGCTGACGGAGGCGGGGCACTCGCAGTTCCTGCACCAGCGGTGGCCGGTCACGGAGATGACGTGTGCCGGGGAGTGCACGCACTGGTGCAGCCAGCGGCGGTGGACGCGACAGCTGATGCGTTCGAGCGGGTTGAACCCGGTCTCCTCGGCGTCGTCCTCGGCGGCGAGCACAGCGGCGAGCCTCGGGTCCCGGATACCGGCGTAGGTGTCGCGTCGAGTGGTCTGCAGCAGCGTGGTCATCGTCGTCTCCGAAGGTCTTGGTCCAGATGTCGAGCGTCCGCCCGGCACCACACCTCCGGACACGGCACGAGGGCACCACCTCAGGAGGGCCTCGGGCAGCGCGTTCGCGCGGATGGGCACCGACACCGCGAGGACCAAGGTCCCTGACGAACGAGCGCCTGCGACGACGATCGAGAGGCGTCCTGTCGGCGGACTGATCCCCGAGGTGCGCGGTCCGTTCGAGGGCGCGTGGCCCTTCGGCCCGCGTCACTCGGTCCAGGTCGAGGACTTCTTCGAGGACGGCGCCTCCGTGCTGCGCGCGGAGCCGCCGGGCCTCGACGCGGAGTCCGACATCGAGGTCGGCACCGCGGGCGACCGGCCCACCATCACCGCGAAGCGGGACAGGAGGTGCGCGGACAGCACCGGTCCGAGTTCCACGACGGCTCCTTAACCGCACGGTCGCACTGCCCGGTCACCCGGGTCGCGGGTGCGCGCAAGACCCCGGTCGGGACACCGGAGGAGCAGGTCTCCACACCGGGTCACGAGGACCGGACGGGCGCCGCGCCGCACAGGCGGGAGGCACCGGTCCGGTGCCGTCGCGCGTCACTCCTGCGGCACCCGGATGACGTCGCCCGGGTTGATGACATCCGGGTCGGTGATGGTCTGCGGGTTCGCCGCCACGAGGCGGTGGTGGAGGTTGCCCGCGCCGTAGTAGCGGGTGGACAGCGCCCACAGCGTCTCGCCCGCCACGACCACGTGCTCCAGGTAGGTCCGGTAGCCGGGGACGATCTTCGGGCCGAGCACCACGGGCACGACCACCTTGTCCAGTTCCTCGCCGTCCTTCGGTGAGATGTGGAAGACCTCGACGAACAGCCGGGAGAGCGTGAAGCTCGCGCCCGACACGTCGACGCTGAGCTGGAACTGGCTGTGCCCGCCGACGCCGTCACCGGCCATGAAGAAGCCGGTCACCTCGTCGTGGCCCTCGTGGATCCGGTAGTTGAAGCCGGCCTCGAACGCCCCACCGGCCGTCCCGCCGATCAGGATGTCGTTGCCCACCAGGTCGTAGGCCTTCGGCTGCTGCACGTCGATGGACATGTCCGCGCCTCCCGTGGTCGGTGTCGGCAGCGTATGCCGGAGATCTGCGGATGTCCCCCGACCACCGGCACGTCACCCGTTCGGGGACACCTGCGCGTGCGGCGCCGTCGTTGGGCCCTGGTCGCCGAGGACCATCGACCGCTGGCGAGAGGGCAACGGCTGCCTAACGTCGAAGTCACCTGCGACGAGGGAGGTGCGCCGTGCGGGCACGAGACATCATGACCAGCCCGGTCATCGCCGTGACACCGGACGTGCCGATCCGCGTGGCGGCGGCGCTGATGGTCTCGCACGGCTTCGCGGCGCTGCCCGTGGTCGACGGTGGCCGGCGACTCGTCGGCATCGTCACCGAGGCCGACCTGCTGCGCGGCCGCTACACCGACGGAGAGCCCGGCGACGCGCCGGTGGGTGACGTGCTGACCACCCCGGTGCGCGGGGTGGACCCCACCGCACCGGCCGGCCTGCTCGCCAGGGTGATGGTCGACGACGGGATCCGCTGCGTCCCCATCCTGGACGGTCCGCGTTTGGTCGGCGTGGTGACCAGGCACGACCTGGTGCGGGCGTTGGCCCGCACCGACGCCTCCGTCGAGCGCGAGGTGCGGGAACGCCTGGACGCCTACGACCCGAACGGTCGGTGGTCGGTGACCGTGCGCGACGGTCATGCCGACATCGGGACGACATTCCCCGACGAGAGGTCCTGGAGGGTCGTCGTCGCCTTGGCCGAGGCGGTGCCCGGGGTCCTGAGCGCGTACGTGCACGAGACGACAGCCGCAGACGCGGAGCGTTGAGCAGGCGCCGGAACAGCCGCAGACGCCGGAACAGCGGGCCGCGGCGGCTCAGGAGTCCACAGAGGGCACGATCACGACCGGGCACGCCGAGTACCGCACGCGGTCGGTCGACACGGGCTGCCCGCTCGTGGAACGCGCGGAGCCGGCTCTCCTTCGCGGGGTGGCCATGATCGCCTCCGCGGTGTCACCGGTCCGCGCCGACTGGGTCAACGCCCAGCGCAGTGCGTTGCGGCTCGCAGCCGATCCGTTCACATCGACCGGGGCGGGAGCCCGAAGTGAGTGAGATTCGGCTTGCCCGCACCCTCGACTGCGCGTCGTCCACCGACGTCCGCGGCGGCGTTCGCAGGGGTCGGAGGTCCCGACCCATCAGGGACCCTCACGGCGACCAACGACTCTGTGGACCGACCTCGTACCGGACGAGCCTGAGAGGCACCGGAGCGGACGAGGAGGGCGGGACATGGACACGCGGTCGAGCCCAGGAGGACCGGCACGCCGGGCCTTCGCCGGGCGCAACCCGCTCGACGACCGGATCGAGGGGGCCGTCGCGGTCGCCTCGGTCGCGGTGACGCTGCTCGAACTGCCGATCGCCGTGGCGGTCGGGGCGGAGGTGTACGCGGCGCAAGCATCGCGGTGCGAGGAGCACCTGCGCACCCGCTACTCGGCGGAGGCGGTCCTGCCGATCGACGCGCCCGGCTCGGCGGGCGGTGGCACCGCGATCACCGCCTCTGAGGTGGTCGAAGGCGCGGTCGTCATGGGGGCGGCCGTCGCGATGGGCTCGTGGATCGCGCTCGGCGGCGCGGTGGCGCTCGGGTACGTGCTGGTCCGCTCGGCGCACACCCGGCTCCGGAGCCTGTGGAAGACCGAGTGGGCCGCTGTCGGGCCCGATTGGAGGACGTTGGCATGACCACCTATCCCGTTCGTGTGCACGGCCGGTTCGACCCAGCCCTCAACCGCTGGTTGTGGCTGGTCAAGTGGCTGCTCGTGATCCCGCACTACCTGGTGCTGACCTTCCTCTGGATGGCGTTCGCGGTGGTGGGGCTGGTCGCGTTCATCGCGATCCTGGTGACCGGCCGCTACCCGCGCCCGCTGTTCGACTTCGCGCTCGGAGTGCTGCGCTGGACGTGGCGGGTCGCCTACTACTCGTTCGGCGCGCTGGCGACCGACCGGTACCCGCCGTTCAGCCTCGCTGAGGAGCCGGACTACCCGGCGACGCTCGACATCGCCTACCCCGAGCGTCTCTCGCGCGGCCTGGTGCTGGTCAAGTGGCTGCTGGCCATCCCGCACCTGGTCATCGTGGGAATCTTCCTCGGCGGTGGCGGCTACCTGGCCTTCCGGGCGGGGGAGTGGGCGTACAGCCCGGCCGGCGGCCTGGTCGGGCTGCTCGTGCTGATCGCCGGTGTGGTGCTGCTGTTCACCGGCCGCTACCCGCGCGGCGTGTTCGACTTCGTCCTGGGCATGGACCGCTGGGCACTGCGCGTCGCGGCCTACGTCGGCCTGATGACCGACGCCTACCCGCCGTTCCGGTTCGACACCGGCGGCGACGAACCCGGCGCCGCCACCCTGGACGTGCCGCCGCCCGCACCGTCGGGCGGCACCGCGGGCCGTGTCGTCCCAGCGGTGATCGGCGTCCTGCTGCTCCTGACGGGCACCGGGCTCTCGGCGGCCGGGGCGCTCGGGCTGTGGGCCGACCAGACCCAGCGCGACGCGACCGGCGCGGTCACCGCGCCCACCCAGATCCTGCGCGGCACCGGGTACGCGGTGGAGCTCGGCACCGCCGAGATGAACTGGACCGAGGCGGGCTGGGCGGTCGGCGAGGACTGGCTCGGCGCGATCGGCCTGCGGGTCGACCCCGACGCGTTCGTCGGCATCGGCCCCAGCGCCGACGTCACCCGCTACCTGGCCGGGGTCGACCGCGACCGCGTGACCGGCTTCGGCGACCAAGCCATCTACCAGCACAGCACGGGCACCGCGCCCACCACACCACCCCACGCCCAGCCGTTCTGGGTGTCCTCCGGCTACGGCTCGCTGACCTGGACCGCCCAGCCCGGCACCTGGACCGCCGTGGTGATGAACGCCGACGGCTCGCGCACGGTCGACACGACCCTCGTGGCCACCGCGACCCTGCCCGCGCTCGCACCGGCGGCGTGGGCGGCGCTCGGCGCCGGCGTGCTCCTGCTGCTCCTCGGCGGTGGGCTGGTGCTCTTCGCCGCGACCCGCCCGACCCGAACGACCCCACCCGTCCCGACCACCGTCGAAGGAGAGACCCATGCGTGAACCCGAGGTTGCCTCGCTGATGACCCGCGAGGTGGTGAAGGTCGACGTCGGCGCCCCGTTCAAGGACGTCGCCGCCATCCTGACCGACGGCGCGTTCAGCGCCGTGCCGGTGGTGGACACCGGCGGCCGGCCGATCGGCGTGGTGTCGGAGGCCGACCTGCTGCCCAAGGAGGAGTACCGGGGCGGCACCGAACCAGGCCCGTCCGTGTTCGCCCGCCGCGACATCAAGCAGCGCTGGCGGCAGGCGAGCGGTACCACCGCGGGCGACGTGATGACCACCCCGGTCGTCACCATCGGCCCGGACGCGCCCGCGAGCGCCGCCGCGCACGAGCTGGCGGTGGAAGGTGTGCGCCGGTTGTTCGTCGTGGACGCCGACGGCAGGCTGCTCGGTGTCCTGTCGCGTCGGGATCTGCTGAAGGTGTTCCTGCGCAGCGACGAGGACCTGCGCCGCACTGTCGTGCACGAGGTCCTGCAGCGGACGCTGTGGGTGGAACCCACCGCGGTCGAGGTCGAGGTGGTCGACGGCGTGGTCACGTTGCGCGGCACCATCGAGCGCCGCAGTGAAGCTGACATCGCGTACCGCCTCACCCTGGCCATGCCCGGTGTGGTCGATGTCCACAACCACCTGTCCTACGGCTGGGACGACACCGACATCAGCCACCGGATCGGGTGACGACGGTGCTGGACGCGGCGGAGCGCACCACGGGTGGCCTGACCTCGGCCGAGGCCGCCCGGAGGCTGCGCGAGGACGGCCCGAACGTGCTTCCCTCCGGTGGCGGGGCGCACCCGGTCGTGCTGCTGCTCAAGCAGTTCGCGCACTTCTTCGCGATCCTGCTGTGGGTGGCAGCCGCACTGGCCTACGTCGCGGGTATGCCGGCGCTGTCGGTCGCGATCGCACTGGTCGTCGTGCTGAACGGCGGGTTCGCGTTCGCCCAGGAGTACCGGGCGGACCGCGCGGCGCAACGCCTGCGAGACCTGATGCCCACCCGCGCCACCGTCCGCCGCGACGGCAAGCCCCTGGTCGTGGACGCGGCCGAGCTGGTCGTCGGCGACGAGGTCCTGCTCCAGGGCGGCGACCGCGTCTGCGCCGACGCCCGGGTGGCGCAGGTCGCCACGCTGGCCGTGGACGAGTCCATGCTCAGCGGCGAGAGCGTGCCCGTGCACCCGTCCGCGAGTGACGTCGTGCGGGCCGGTACCTACGTCACGGAGGGCGAGGCGACCGCCGTCGTGACGGCCACCGGCTCCCACACCCAACTCGCCGGCATCGCCTCGCTCACCCGCCACGCGGTCCGGCCCAAGAGCCCGCTCGCCCTGCGGCTGCACCGCGTGGTGACCGTGGTCGGCCTCATCGCGGTCGCCGTGGGCGTGGCGTTCTACGGGGTCGCGACGCTGTTGGGCCTCGACCCGACGGAGGGCTTCCTGTTCGCGGTCGGCGTCACCGTCGCGCTGGTCCCGGAAGGCCTGCTGCCGACCGTGACGCTGTCGCTGGCGCGGGCCGCCCAGACCATGGCGCACCGCAACGCGCTCGTGCGGCGGCTGGACGCGGTGGAGACGCTGGGCGCGACCACGTTCATCTGCACCGACAAGACCGGGACGCTGACCCGCAACGAGATGTCCGCGGTGCGGGTGTGGACGCCGAACGGTGAGGTCTCGGTCCAAGGACAGGGTTACGCCCCGACCGCCCGAGTGACCGGTGAACCCGACGCCCTCGCCGCCGTGCGGACGCTCGCGATCAGCGCCGTCCGCTGCTCGCCCACCGCGCACGTCGACCACCGGGACGACCGGTGGCTGCCGGTCGGCGACCCGATGGAGGTCGCGCTCCACGTCCTGGCCGCGCGCGTCGTCGCGGACACCGCGACCCCGGCGGCGACCCGCTTCCCGTTCGACCCGCGCCGCCGTCGCTCGTCCGTCGTGGACGGTGACGGCGTGCACGTGACCGGCGCCCCCGACGCCGTGCTGCCGCTGTGCGCCCCATCGCCGGGAGCGCACGAGGCGATCGACGCACTCGGCGCGCAAGGGCTCCGCGTGCTCGCGGTGGCCCGGCGACCCGGCACCGCCACCGGCTGGCAGGACGCCGAACGCGACCTCGTCCTGCTCGGCCTGGTCGCGCTGCAGGACCCGCCGCGTGACGACGTCACCGACTCGATCGCCCTGTGCCGCAAGGCGGGCATCAAGCTCGCCATGGTCACCGGTGACCACCCGGCCACCGCCCGCGCCATCGCCGACCAGGTCGGCTTGCTCGGACCCGACCGGCTGGTGGTCGAGGGCAAGGACCTGCCCGCCGACGACGCGACGTTGGGTGAGCTGCTAGACCACGACGGTGTCGTCGTCGCCCGCGTCACTCCCGAGGACAAGCTCCGCATCGCCCACGCACTGCAACACCGCGGCCACGTCGTCGCCATGACCGGAGACGGCGTCAACGACGGACCGGCCCTGCGCGCGGCCGACATCGGCGTGGCCATGGGCGCTTCCGGCACCGACGTGGCCCGCGAAGCGGCTGACCTCGTCCTGCTCGACGACCACTTCGGCACCATCGTCGGCGCCGTCGAGCTGGGCCGGGCGACGTTCGCCAACATCCGCCGGTTCCTGACCTACCACCTGACCGACAACGTCGCCGAGCTGACGCCGTTCGTGTTCTGGGCGCTCTCGGGCGGCTCGTACCCGCTCGCGTTGAGCGTCCTCCAAGTCCTGGCGCTAGACATCGGCACGGACCTGCTGCCCGCGCTCGCGCTGGGCGCGGAGAAGCCGAACCCGCGCACCATGATCGGCCCCGCACGGGCCGGATCGCTGATCGACCGCTCGGTGCTGGTCCGCGCCTTCGGCGTGCTGGGACCGGCCGAGGCGTTGGCGGCGATGGCGGCGTTCACGCTCGTGCTGCTCGCGGGCGGCTGGGACCTGGGCGACCCGGTGCTGCTGGCCACCGCGTCGGGCACCGCGTTCACCGCGATCGTGCTGGGACAATTGGCGAACGCGTTCGCGTGCCGCAGCGCCACCACACCGGTGAGGACCCTGCTGGGCAACCGCCTGCTGATCGGCGCGGTGATCTTCGAGCTGGCTGTGCTGGCTGTGTTCCTGTTCGTGCCGCCGTTGCCCGACCTGCTGGGCGGCAGCGCGCCGACCCCGCTGGGCTGGGCGCTCGCGGCGATGACCATCCCGGCCGTCCTGCTGGTGGATGCCGGGCACAAGTGGATGAGGAGGCGTCTCGCATGAGCAAGCCCGTGGTGGTCGGCGTCGATGGTTCGGGACCCGCGCTCGACGCGGTGCGGTGGGCGACCCAGGAGGCGCGGACCCGCGACCTGCCGCTGCGGCTGGTGCACGCCGAGCTGCGCCTCCCCGGCGACGTGCCCGACGCCGACGGACGCACCCGTAAGGCGCTGCACGAGCAGGCGTGGCAGTGGTTGCACGAGGCCGCGGACGTCGCCCGTGACGTCGACCCCGAGGTGCGGCTCGAGGTGCACGTGGAAGTCGCCGACCCGGCGCCGTTGCTGGTGGCCGAGTCGGTCGACGCGGAACTGGTCGTGCTGGCCTCGCGAGGGCTGGGCGGGTTCACCTCGATGCTGCTCGGGTCCACGGCCATCGCCGTGACCAGCCGCGGCGGCTGCCCGGTGGTCGTCGTCCGCGGAGACCGGCGGTCCGGTCCGGTCGTGTGCGGGGTGGAAGGCGACAGCCCGACCGTGCTCGCTCAGGCGTTCGACCAGGCGTCGGCACGCCGTGCGGCTCTCGTCCTGGTGCACGCCTGGCACGCCCCGCCCGAGCCACTGGCCGACATGGTGGGGATCGACCTGGCCGAGTACGACGCCGAGCAGGGCGGGGACCTCGCCGCGCTGGTGGCGCCGTGGCGGGAGAAGTACCCCGACGTCCCGCTGGAGCTGGTCGTCGCCCGCGGCAACCCGGCACGAGCGCTGATCGACCGCGCTCGGGACGCCTCGTTGCTGGTCGTGGGCTGCCGGGGCCGCGGCGCGCTCACCGGCCTGCTGCTGGGCTCCACCAGCCACGCCCTGCTGCACCACGCGCCGTGCCCGGTGCTGGTGGTGCGCGCGACCGTGCAGGACGTGTGATGCCGTTCTCGGTGCGCACCGAGGCAAGCGGCCTGCTCGACGACCTCCTCTGCCACGTCGAACCGCGAGACCACGACGTATTCTCCGGGATCGTGCGACCGACCAGGAGTCGATGACGACTCGGTCCTGCTCGACCGCAGCTGGTACAACCGCGCCGGCGTCGAACGGGTCATGGGGTTCTGCACGCCCGAGGAACACCGCAGGTTCCTGCAGCAGTGCCCGGTGTTCGAGCGGATGCTCGTCGACGACCGGATCCTGCTGCGTGGGAGGACTGCTCCCGCGCCAAGGACGAGATGTTCGTCCACACCGACACCGCCGAGTGCCCCTGGCCCGGGGTGGAGAGCGACGACAAGCGGCGCGCCCGCGTCAACATGATCGCCCACACCTGTGGTCGACCCTGCCGCACCACGAGGTGGAGCCGCCCGCCTTCCATCTCCCGGTGCGTCCCGCGTCCACTGGCTACCACCGCACCGACCTGTGCCTGCAGACCTGCGTCCCAGACCACGCGGCATCGCTGCGCTGAGCACCAAGTCCCGCACCCTCGCGGCCGATCGTCCCGCCCGATCGACCTCCTTCGAACCTGCCAGTGCTCCCGCCGAACGCGGAACCTGGACAGCAGAGAGGAGATGAGTGACGTGGATTACACATCGAGGCACAAGGCGATGTTGAAGGCGGTCGCGGAAGGCAGGGGGCAACTGGTGGGAGGTCGCCGGCCGAACCTGGCGGTCGACGGGCTGTGGTGCGACTTCACCGCCACCAACGACCTCGTGCTCGGTGGCCTCGTCCGGTCGGCGGGCTCGACGGCGGTGCTCACCACCACGGGCGCGGCCGTCCTCGACCGGCTGGCGAGGTAGGGACCAAAGACCCCGCGTGACCGGGCCGACCGCCGCTGTGGGCCGTTCGCGAAGACGCGGGACCGTGGTGTCCCGCGACAGATCAGCCAGGAGTTGTGATGGGCAAGCGCTCCGCCGAGCCGACCTCGCTGACGTTCCTCGGCGCGACCGGCACCGTGACCGGCAGCAAGTTCCTGTTCGACACCGGGTCGTCCCGCGTGCTGGTCGACTGCGGCCTGTTCCAGGGCCTCGCGCCGCTGCGCCGGCGCAACTGGCAGCCACCCCGACTCGACCTCGACCGCCTCGACGCGGTCGTCCTGACGCACGCCCACCTCGACCACTGCGGCTACCTGCCGGTCCTCGTGCGCAACGGCTGGCGCGGACCCGTCTACACCACGGAGGGCACCGCCGCCCTCGCCGCGATCGTGCTCGCCGACAGCGCCCACCTCATGGCCGAGGACGCCCGGCAGGCCAACGAGGGCGGCTGGACCAGGCACAACCCGGCGTTGCCGCTCTACGACACCGACGACGCCGCCGCGGCCGTCCGGCTGTTCCAGACGGTGGACTTCGACGTGCCCTGGCGCATCGCCCGCGGCGTCGACCTGGAGTTCGGCCGCGGCGGGCACATCCTCGGCTCGGCGTGGGCGCACCTCGGCTTCGGGGACCGCACCGCTGTCGTCAGCGGCGACCTCGGCAGGCAGCACCACCGCGTGCTGCGACCGCCCCAGCCACGTCCCGAGTGCGACGCGTTGCTGGTCGAGTCCACTTACGGTGACCGCACGCACGACGACGAGCGCGCCACCGCGTTGCTGGCCGACACCATCCGCCGCACCGCCGCGCGCGGCGGCAGCGTGCTCATCCCCGCCTTCGCCGTCGACCGCACCGAGGTCGTCCTCGTCGAGTTGGCCAAGCTCACGCGCGCCGGCGCGATTCCCGACCTGCCCGTGTTCGTGGACAGCCCGATGGCGCTCGCCTCGCTGCGCGTCTACCGCCAAGCCGTTGCCGAGGCCTGGCCGGAGGTCCGACCCGAGCTGCTGCACACCCACGAAGACCCGTTCGACCCCGGCCGGCTGGCCGAGCTGCACACCGCCACGCAATCCATGACCGTCAACAACCCCGAGCAGCCCTCGATCATCATCTCCGCGTCCGGCATGGCCACCGGCGGACGCGTGCTGCACCACCTCAAGCAGATGCTGCCGAACCCCCGCCACACCGTCCTCGTCGTGGGCTACGCCGCCGCCGGCACCAGGGCCAGGCAACTGGCCACCGGCGCCCGCGAGCTCAAGATCCACGGCCGGTACGTGCCGGTCAAGGCCGAGATCCAGGTCCTCGACGCGTTCAGCGCCCACGGCGACGCCGACGAACTGCTCGCCTGGGCCACCGGCGGGCCCGAACCCGGCAGCACCTACCTCGTGCACGGCGAACCCGAGGCGTCGGCAGCCCTGGCTGACCGACTGTCCACCGAGCACGGCTGGAACGCGGTCGTGCCCCGTGACGGCGAGCGGGTCCTGATCTGATCACGCCGTGGCACGGCGCGGAGCGGCAAGCCGCTCCCAGGACCGGGAACCGGAACGCACGGAGCTGCCCTGCCGGCACGTCAGCGCTTGGACGGCGAGGCGACCAGGGACGTTGGGCGCGTTGATCGTGGACCTTCGGCAGCGGCGTGGCAGTTGCAGCCGGTGCATCGTGGGAGGACGGGATGGAACCGGAGGGAGCGCCGTCCTACCTGTTCCGCCTCGGCACGGCGGCAACCCGGTGCGGCGCAGTGCCGAGGGACCACAACGGCGGACGAGGCACGTGACTGTCCACGAGCGACTGATCGAGGAGTGACGACGATGCCCAAGTACGTGTACGACTTCGCCGAGGGCAACCGGTTCATGGCGGACCTGCTCGGCGGCAAGGGCGCCAACCTCGCCGAGATGACCGTGATGGGATTGCCCGTGCCGCCCGGGTTCACGATCACCACCGAAGCGTGCCGCGCCTACCTGACCACCGGCGCCGTGCCGGACGGACTCGCAGTGGAGGTGGGCGAGCACCTGCACGCGTTGGAGCGGGCGATGGGCCGCAAGCTCGGGCAGGTCGACGAGCCGTTGCTGGTCGCGGTCCGCTCCGGCGCGCGGTTCTCGATGCCCGGGATGATGGACACGGTCCTGGACATCGGGTTGACCGACGACTCGGTGGCCGGGCTCGCCGCGTGGTCGGGGGACGAGCGGCTCGCGTGGGACTCCTACCGCCGGCTGGTGCAGATGTTCGGCACGACGGTGCTCGGTGTCGACGCAGAGCACTTCGCCGCCGCCCTGCGGGAGGCCAAGCGGGCCAAGGGCGTCGCCGGCGACCTCGGCCTGGACGCAGCCGACCTGCGTGCGCTGACCGCGACGTTCAAGGACATCGTCCGCGAGCGGGCGGGCCGGGAGTTCCCGCAGGACCCGCGTGAGCAGCTGGACATGGCGATCGCATCGGTGTTCGCGTCGTGGCGCACCGATCGTGCCCGAACCTACCGGCACGCCGAGCACATCCCGGAAGACCTGGGCACGGCGGTCAACGTGTGCGCCATGGTGTTCGGCAACCTGGGCGAGGACTCGGGCACAGGCGTCGCGTTCACGCGCGACCCGGCCACGGGCGCACCCGGCGTCTACGGCGACTACCTCCCCAACGCCCAGGGCGAGGACGTCGTCGCCGGCATCCGCAACACGTTGCCGCTGCACCGCCTCGCCGACCTGCAACCCCGGGCCCACGAGCAGCTGATGGAGATCATGGCGACGTTGGAGCAGCACTACCACGACCTGTGCGACATCGAGTTCACCATCGAACGCGGCAAGCTGTGGATGCTGCAGACCCGCGTCGGCAAGCGCACCGCCGCCGCCGCGTTCCGCATCGCCGACGCGCTGCGCGAGGAGGGCGTGATCGACGCCGACGAGGCGCTGCGGCGGGTGACCGGCGCGCAACTGTCCCAGCTGATGTTCCCGCGCTTCGGCGACACCGACCGGGCACCGCTGGCCACCGGTGTCGCCGCCTCGCCCGGCGCGGCGGTCGGCGAGGTAGTGCTCGACTCCGCGACGGCGGTCCGTCGGGCAGAGGAGGGCGCCGCGGTGGTCCTGGTGCGCCGCGAGACCAACCCCGACGACCTCGACGGGATGATCCACGCCCAAGCGGTGCTCACCAGTCGGGGCGGCAAGACCTCGCACGCCGCCGTCGTCGCCCGCGGTCTCGGCCGGACTTGCGTGTGCGGGGCGGAATCGCTCACCATCGACGCCGAGGCCCGCCGCTTCACCACCGCCGACGGCACGGTGGTCACCGAAGGTGACGTGATCTCGGTCGACGGCACGGCCGGCACGGTCTACCTCGGCGAACTGCCCGTGGCCCCATCGCCGGTCGCCGACTACTTCGAGGGCCGCCGCCCTGCCGAGGGCGATGACCTGCTGCGGGCGGTGGACCGGATCATCACCCACGCCGACCGCCGGCACAGGCTGGAGGTGCGGGCCAACGCCGACACCCCCGCAGACGCCGCTCGTGCCCGCCGCCTCGGTGCCACCGGCATCGGGCTGTGCCGCACCGAGCACATGTTCCTCGGTGACCGCCGCGTGCTGGTCGAACGGCTGATTTTGGCCGGCGACGAGAATACCCGTGTCGAGGCGCTCGCCGCGTTGCTCCCGTTGCAGCGCGAGGACTTCACCCGCATCTTCGAGGAGATGGACGGCCTGCCGGTCACCATCAGGTTGCTCGACCCGCCGCTGCACGAGTTTCTGCCCGACCGCGTCGAGCTCACCGCCCAGGTCGCGGTCGCGAAGGCGCTGGGCCGGACCGAAGCGCCGAAGGATCTGCTGCGCGCGGTCGACCGGCTGCACGAGCAGAACCCGATGCTCGGCACGCGCGGCGTGAGGCTCGGCCTGCTCATCCCGGAGCTGTACGACCTTCAGGTCCGCGCGATCGCCGAAGCCGCGACGGCGCGGATCCTGGCGGCCGGGCATCCGCACGTGGAGATCATGATCCCGCTGGTCGGCGACGCACGCGAGCTGGAGATCGTCGCGGCACGGGCCCGGAGGACGATCGCTGACGTCACCCGGGAAGCCGGTGTGGACATCCGGTACCGGATCGGCACGATGATCGAGCTGCCGCGTGCCGCGCTCACTGCGGGAGCCATCGCCGAGACCGCCGCGTTCTTCTCCTTCGGCACCAACGACCTGACTCAGACGGTGTGGGGCTTCTCCCGTGACGACGTCGAAGGCTCGTTCTTCCCGGTCTACCTGGCGGAGGGCGTGTTCGACGTGTCCCCGTTCGAGACGATCGACCGCGCAGGCGTCGGCCGGCTGATCGAGATCGCGGTGCGGGAAGGGCGCGCCGCCCGCCCGGACCTCACGGTCGGCGTGTGCGGCGAGCACGGCGGCGACCCCGCCTCAATCCAGTTCTTCCACGACGTCGGCCTCCACTACGTGTCCTGCTCACCGTTCCGCGTGCCCGTCGCCCGCCTCGAAGCAGGCCGCGCCGCGGTCGGCGAGGCCGACGCGACCACCGACAACCGTTAGACGGCCGATGCAGCAGGTGATTGTGAAGTCGGTGGCTCGGGACGAAAGGCCCTGCTCGGCCGTGACGTCGGGCTGCGGTCCTCGCACGGCGACCAGGAAAGACTGATGCAAGACCAACGAGTAGAGGAGTCGTCGTGAGGGCTGCTGTTGTCACGGAGCTGGGTGCGCCGCTGGAGGTCCGGGAGGTGCCGGTTCCCGCACCGGCCGCGGGTCAGGTGCAGGTGCGGTTGGAGGCGTCGGGTATCTGTCACACCGACATCCACGCCGCCAACGGCGACTGGCCGGTCAAGCCGACCCCGCCGTTCGTGCCCGGTCACGAGGGTGTGGGCATCGTCGAGGCCGTCGGCGACGGAGTCGCCGCCACGCTGGTCGGGACGCGGGTGGCGATCCCGTGGCTGGGACACGCCTGCGGTGAGTGCTCCTACTGCGTGTCGGGCTGGGAGACGCTGTGCGAGCAGCAGCGCAACACCGGCTACTCCGTGGACGGCTGCTACGCCGAGCACGCCCTCGCCGACGCCCGCTACGTCGTGCCTGTGCCCGACGCCGTGTCCAGCCTGGACGCCGCGCCGCTGACGTGCGCCGGTGTGACGACCTACAAGGCGGTGGAGGTCGCCGGGGTGCGGCCGGCCGAGCGGGTCGCCGTGTTCGGTATCGGCGGTTTGGGCCACCTGGCCCTGCAGTACGCCCGTATCGCCGGCGGCTTCACCGTGGCCGTGGACGTCGAGGGCGACAAGCTCGCCCTGGCCCGCGACCTGGGCGCGGACCACACCGTCAACGCCCGCACCACCGATCCGGTCACCGCGATCGGCGAGCTGGGCGGCGCGGACGTCGCCATCGCCACCGCCGCCTCGCCGCGCAGCTTCCAGCAGGCGTTCGCCTCGCTGCGCCGCGGCGGACGACTGGTCTGCGTCGGCCTGCCCGCCGACGGCGTCCTGCCGATCCCCGTCTTCGACCTGGTCCTCAAAGGCATCAGCGTCGTCGGGTCCATCGTCGGCACCCGACAGGACCTCGCCGAGGTGTTCGCCCTGCACGCCGCAGGCCGCACCACGGTGATCGCCCAGACCCGCAAGCTCGACGACGTCAACGAGTCCTTCGCCGAGGTGCTGTCCGGCGCGGTCCCGGCCAGGCTCGTCATCGAATTCTGACAATCCCTCCCCGAGGGCGGTCATCACCGCACGGCCGGCACGCGCCTGCGGTGGGCGGGAGGGCGGGGCCGGGCAACACTCCCGCCCGACGCGTTGGCGGCGAATCCGCATGAAGTCCTCCACCTCCGGCTACCTGATCCCGTTCCGGTCGACGTCGTCGCGCTCGACCCGATCGACCCGTCGTCAGGGTCTCCGACCTCTACGCACCACACCGACCACCCATCACCCGAGCGCGTGACGATCGGGCAGGCGCCGGATTGTCCTCAGCCTCGTCGGGTACCCACCGGGCCGCGCGCGCCGCAGCCGACGCTCGTCAGGCCGACCACGTTCGACAACGCCCCACCGCACCTCCGACCCAGTTGGGTGATCGATTCCATGCGTGTTCTGTCCGAGTCGCAGCTGGCCGCTGTGCTGTCCGGTGCCGCCACCTGTCCGCGGGTGGTGGTCAGCGGGAACCACGCCACCCCTCATCACGTGCTGGACGTGCTGGACAAGGCGGTGGACGAGTACCGCCTGTTCGCGTTGAACGCCCAGTCGGGGATCCCCGACCGTGACGGTGTGGTGCTGGAGACCCCGTTCGTCGGTCCGGGCATGCGCGGCAAGCGGACGCTGCGGTACTTCCCCTCCCGGCTGTCACTGGTGCCGCACCTGCTCCAGCAGGCGTTGCCGCCCGACATCGTGCTGGTCCACACGTCCACCCCGGTGGACGGTTGCGTGTCGCTGGGCACCGAGGTGAACATCCTCCCCGCGGCGATCGAGGCGGTCCGGTCCAGGGGCGGATTGGTGATCGCCCAGCTCAACCCCCAGATGCCCTACACCCACGGCGACGGGGTGGTGCCCTGCGACGAGGTGGACTACGCGGTCGAGGTCGACGTGCCGCTGACCTCGCCCCCGCCTCGTACGACCAGCGAGGTGTCTCGAGTGATCGCCGAGCGGGTGGCGGCGCTCGTGCCGGAAGGCGCGACGCTGCAGATGGGCATCGGTGCCGTTCCGGACGCGGTGCTCGCGGCGCTGACCAAGCGACAGGGCCTGTCGGTGTGGTCGGAGATGTTCAGCGACGGCGTGCTCGGCCTCGACCGGGCCGGGGCGCTCGACCCGGACACCCCGGTGACCGCGTCGTTCGTGTTCGGCAGCGCGGAGCTGTACAGCTGGGTGGACCGCAACCCGCGGGTCCGGCTGCTGCGGACCGAGAAGACCAACGACCCCGGGCTGATCGCCCGCCGGCCGCGCCTGGTGTCGATCAACAGCGCGCTGCAGGTGGACCTGTACGCCCAGGCCAACGCGAGCCGGGTGCGCGGGGTCATCTACTCCGGGTTCGGCGGGCAGACCGACTTCGTGGTCGGGGCCCTGCATTCACCGGGTGGCCGGGCGATCGTGGCCTTGCCCTCGTGGCACCCCAAGGCCGACGTGTCCACCGTGGTGCCCCGACTGGCCGGCCCGGTCACCTCCTTCCAGCACAGCTACCTCGTCAGCGAACAGGGCGCCGCCACCATCTGGGGCCACGACGCCGGCGAGCAGGCCCAGCAGATCATCGACCACGTCGCCCACCCCCAGGTCCGCGACGAACTCACCGAAGCTGGCCTCGACCTGGGCTTCCCGCTCCGCCCACCGGCCTGAAACTGACATCCGCCGTTGAGCTGCGTTGAAGGGCCGCGGGCTCGTGCTCGTTGATCAGGTCGTGAGCGGCCGCTTCCACCACGAAGACCACGTCAGTGATGTGTAGCCCGTTCGGTTGAAGTGTTCGCTGAGGGCGGTGCCGAGTGTCCCTCGCGGTGCCTTTTTGCGGAGTTCAGAGGTAGATGCGCTCATCGGTGGGAGTGCACTGAGCTTCCATGGAGGAACGATGGTGGCTTCGGGGAGTGGCCTCGACACGGAGACGGGCGTAAAGCCCGTTGCCGGTGGCGGCGAGTGGTTGTTGTTCACGCCGGCGCGTGCGGCGGAGTTGTTGGTTGTGCGGGAGTCGTGGCTTCGTCGCAAGGCGGGTCGCCGTGAGGTTCCGTGCACGTTCGTCGGTAGGCATCTTCGGTTCTCGGTCGAGGACCTGCACGCGATCGTCACCAGTGGGTCGCGTCCCGCTCGTGATCGCCGGCTCCGGTCAAAGCCGTAGCGACCGACGGGTTGTGCTGCGGAAGGTTCGTCGTGCTGTGTTCCGTAGTGGGGGTGATGTCGGGTTCGGGGATCGACGGGCACTCGGCTTCGGGTGGGTGTGGTGACCACATACGGGTTGACACCTGTCCTTTATGGAGCGTCCATACCTGCTGCGTCCGCCGGGGCGCGGTTTCGTCGTCGACGAGGAGTCATGGGTATGGCGTGGGTGGAGAAGCACGGTTCGGGTTTCCGGGTGCGGTACCGGTTGCCGGACGGGACGTTGGGTTCGGAGACCGGGTTCATCGATCGTTCGGTGGCGGTCGGTCGGGCGCGGGACATCGAGTCGGATCAGCGCCGGGGGACGTTCGTGGACCCCTCGGTGGGCGGCATCCCGCTGGGGGAGTGGGTACCTACATGGGCGGACGCCCATGACGTGAGTGCGACGACGTGGGCGAAGTACGACTCGCACCTGCGCAACCACGTGCTGCCGCGGTTCGGTGACGTGCCGTTGAAGGAGATTTCGCGGATCGCGGTGAAGGGGTGGGTCAAGACGCTGCGGCGGTCGTTGGCCGAGCGGACCGTCGGTGATGTCGTAACGCTGTTGTCGATGTTGTTGGGTGAGGCGGTCGACGAGGGGTTGATCGGGGCGAACCCGTGTCGGCGGTTGCGGGTGAACACCGGTGATCATGAGGAGCGGCCTCATGCTTCGTCGTGGCAGGTGCGGGCGATGGCCCAGCGGTGTTCACCCGCGGATGCCGTGTTGGTGGTCACGGCGGCGTACACGGGGTTGCGGTGGGGTGAGCTGGCCGGACTGCGGTGGGGGCGGGTGGACATGGCCCGCGGTGTGATCACGATCGACCCGGACAGGGGAGCGCTGCACGAGGTGGGTGGCCGGTTGGAGCTGGGGCCGCCGAAGTCGAAGGCCGGTGTCCGCACGGTGCACTTGCCGCCGTTCCTGGTGGACCTGCTCACCGAGCACCGGGCCGGCCGGATGCAGGACCACGTCTTCACCGGTCTGGACGGGGGTCTGCTGCGCCGGTCGAACTTCCGGCGGCGGGTCTGGCTGCCCCTCGTCAACGGCGATCCGATCCAGGGATGGGCGCCCATCCACCCCGGTCTGCACTTCCATGACCTACGTCACACACACAAGACCTGGCTCATCGAGGACGGCGTGCCGGAGATCCTCCAGTGCAAGCGACTCGGACACCGGATGGCAGGCGTCCGGGGCACCTACTCGCATGTGACGCAGGTCATGGTGGACGCGATGCTCGATGGGCTACAGCGTCGGTGGCAGCGTTCGCTGGTTGCTCCCACGGGTCCGGCAGGGGTGACCACATACGGTGTCGACGATCACATCAAGATCGTTTGCTCCCAATTTGCTCCCACAACAGCAGAACAGCCCGCCGGTGGTGATCACCGACGGGCTGTCTGACCTGCGTTTATAGATGGTGGACGATACTGGGATTGAACCAGTGACCCCTACCGTGTCAAGGTAGTGCTCTCCCGCTGAGCTAATCGTCCGAGGCGGAGACGGGAATCGAACCCGTGTACAGGGCTTTGCAGGCCCTTGCCTAAGCCACTCGGCCACTCCGCCGTGATTCCTGAAGGCTAGCACCCAGGAGTCAGGCCTGAGCCCAAGGGGCCCTCTGCCGAGCGGATGACGAGACTCGAACTCGCGACCCTCACCTTGGCAAGGTGATGCGCTACCAACTGCGCTACATCCGCATGCCCCGTGGATTACTTGGAACTTTTCCCTTTTGGGGCTTGTCGTTCCGGTCTTCCTCGGTGCGAGAGGAACTTTATTACATGCACCGCAGCGGGATCAAATCGGGGGGTCCGTGACCGCCTCGCGGGCCCGCTACCTGCACTTTTACGTCAGATCGTTGGAGATCAGGTGGGTCAGGGCCTCGTCGACGTCGACCCACAGGTGCTCGTTCCCGGGCACGACGACGTCGTAGGTCCGGTCGAGGAAGTCGGCGAGTTCCTGTGCCGAGGCCTCGAACATGGCGTGGCCGGACGGCGAGCTCAGTTCGATCACCACGACCTCGGGGTCGTCGGCGGCCGGGCGGATTCGGACGTCGCCGTCCCCCGCGTCGGCGATCAGGCCGTCGGCGAGCAGATCGCGGGCGAAGACCCACTCCACCCATCCGGCACGGCCGGTTCGGAACGCGGCGACTACCGCGTACGGGTCTTTCGTGTCATAGCGGAGCTCCACCTGCACCGGGACGGCCGGTGTCCTCGGCGCCAGCAGGTCGAAGACCGCTGTTGAGCGGAGTGTCACGTGGTCGTTGCGCATCGTCGTTACCCTCTTCTCCCTTCCCGGCCAATGGAACGACCGAGTTCTCTACTTGTGACGTATATGTGGCGAGGAACGCTCGACTCTTGATGGTTTATCACCCGATTGGGGTCATGCAACTCCACTGGGCTACCACCTCGATGCGTTCCGTGTCCACTGGGCCAGGCTGCTTCCATCTTGCTGGGTTTGACCTGAACCCGGTACCGGCTGTTGCGCGAATGTTGGACGTGAGGACCTCTCTGGTGGCTGACTCACCCCGCCGCGACGCGACCCGGACCTGCGACGTCCCACCGACGTGGAACTCGCCGCACGGGTGACGGTCGGTGACCGCACGGCGTTCGGTGAACTCTACGACCGGTACGGGAAACCGGCGTATTCGCTCGCCCGGAGGATCTGTGTCGACCCGGGCCTGGCCGAGGGCGTCGTCCAGGAGGCGTTCCTGGCCCTCTGGCGCAACCCCGCGGCCTACGACCGCTCACGCGGCGGGTTCGGCACCTGGCTGATGACCGTGGTGCACCACCGCGCGGTTGACGCGGTCCGTCGCGAGAACACCCAGCGTAGACGAAGTGTCCCCTTGGCCGACGAGGTCTCTGAGCGCAACGTCACACCGGCGGAAGGCGCGGATCACGCCGCGTTGACCGCTGTCGTGGGCGCCGAAGTGCGCGAGGCGCTGCAACGGCTTCCCGAAGACCAGAGGCAAGTGCTCACGCTGGCCTGCCTGGGCGGCTACACGCAGATCGAGGTCGCGGCGTTGACCGGCATACCCCTCGGCACGGTGAAATCGCGCACGTTCGCCGCCATCCGCGGGCTGCGCACGGCACTGCGCTCGGTGTGGGCGGGCGAGACCGGCGGCGACGCGCCGGGGAAGACGACGGGAGCACAACGGTGACTGGGGAGCGGAACGACGACCGGTGCCCTGAGGAAGAGCTCGCGGTCGGGTACGCGATGCACGCGCTCGAGCCCGGCGAGGAAGCGCTGATGTGGGCCCACGTGCGGGGATGTGCGCGGTGCCAGGAGTCGGTCCGCGCCACCCAGGAGGTGACGGCCGCGTTGGGCGGGTCGGTCCGCCAGTACGACCCGCCGGAACGCCTGCGGACGCGTCTGATGGATGCGATCGAGCACACACCCCAGGTGCGGGTGGCGGAGGAGCCGGTTCCGCCGGCATCACGGCGACGTGACCGGCCCGGCGGATGGGGGCGCAAGCTGCTCCTGGCCGCGGCGGCGCTGGTCGTGGTGGCCGGGATCGGTGTCACGGGCGTGCGGTTCGGTCAGCTGAACGACCGGGTCGCGGAGCAGGACGTGCGGGCCGGGCAGATGGAGCGCGCGCTGCGGATCGTGGCCGACCCGGATGCGACGCGGGCCGTGCTGCAGGGCAAGTCGGGTGACGCGGTGGCCGTGCTGCTGTCCGCCGCCGACGCCGCCGCGATCGTGCCGACGGATTTGCCGTCCAACGACGTGACGCGGCAGGTCTACGTGGTGTGGGGGACCAGCACTCCGGAGCCTGTGGCGTTAGCCACATTCGATGTCACGGCGAGTGATGCGGACGTGCGACTTCTGGCGTGGTCGCCGGACGCGCACCGGCACAACGGCTTCGGGATCTCGTTGGAAGAGGGCCGCGCGGCGCCCGCGCGGCCGTCGACCGTATTGGCATCGGGCCAGGTAGGCCCCGCGTGAGGGGCGAATGAGCGATGATATGGGCATGAGCACAGAACAGCGCGAAGACACCGACAAGGGCACCCAGCACGTCCGCTGGTTCCGCCGCAACCCCGCGCTGAACATGACCTACCGCATCGGTGTCGGTGTGGTGGGCGGCTTGGTGCTGGTCGCGGGCGTGCTGATGATCCCGTACCCCGGACCGGGTTGGCTGGTCGTCTTCGCCGGCCTGGCGATCCTGGCCACCGAGTTCGAGTGGGCGGGCCGGGTGCTGAGGTTCGTCAAGCGCTACTACGACGCGTGGGTCGCGTGGTTGCGGCGGCAGAACCTCTTGGTGAAGGGGCTCGTGCTGGCCGGCACCGGCCTCGTGGTCGTGGTGACGTGTTGGCTGCTCGGTGTGTTCGCGCTGGTAGGTGGCTGGTTCGGACTCGAGTGGACCTGGTTGGAGAGCCCGATTTTTGGTTCGCGGGGATGATGTTGTAAGCTATGACCGCACCGCGAGAGCGGGTGTGAGAACCGAATACGGGCGTTTAGCTCAGCGGGAGAGCGCTTCGTTCACACCGAAGAGGTCACTGGTTCGATCCCAGTATCGCCCACAGTGTGTTTTTGCAGGTCAACGGCTCGTAGACGATCTTCGTCTGCGGGCCGTTGATCGTTGCGGGGAGCAAATTGGGAGCGGATGATCTTGACCACCTCCGTATTTACGAAGGTGGTCATGGTGTCGTGCTCCCCGTTTGCTCCCGGGTTTGCTCCCAGCGGTGTTGGAGTCCGGCGAGCATGGTGTCGATCATGGGTTGGGTGACGTGGGAGTAGACGCCCATGACGCCGTGGAACTTGTGGCCGATCCTTTTGTGCTGGAGGACTTCGGGCACGCCGTGTTCGATGAGCCAGGTCTTGTGGGTGTGGCGTAGGTCGTGGAAGTGCATCTCGGGGTTGATCCGCGGTCGGCCGGTGGCGGTGTCGCCGCGCAGGGCGGGTAGCCAGACGCGGCGGCGGAAGTTGGAGCGTCGGTGGAAGCCGCCGTCGGCTCCGGTGAACACGAACCGGGCTGCGGGGTGGCGGTCGTGGTGGTCGTCGAGCAGGTCGACCAGGAACCGGGGTATATGGACGGTGCGGACGCTGGCGGGGGTCTTGGGCGGGCCGAGGGTGAGTTTGCCGCCGACCTCGTGCAGGGCGCCGTCCTTGCCGTCGACGCGGATCTCTGCGTTGACCGTGTCGACCCGTGACCATTGCAGTCCGGTCAGTTCACCCCAGCGCATGCCGGTGTAGGCGGCTGTGACGATCAGGGCGGCGTTGTCGGGGGACACGCGGGCGGCCAGGTCGGTGATCTGGGCGGCGGTGGCGTGGGGTCGTTCGGGTTGGTCGCCGGTGGCGAGGCGCAGTTTGCGGCAGGGATTGGCGCCGATCAGTTCCTCGTCGACGGCTTCGCCCATGATCCGCGACAGCAGGTTGACCACGTCGCCGACGCTGCGTTCGCCGAGCTTGCGGCGCAGCTGCTTGGCCCAGACCTTGATCGTCATCCGGGTCATGTCGCCCAGCTCGGTGTCGGCGAAGCGGGGCAGGATGTGGTTGCGCAGGTGCGAGTCATAGGTGGCCCAGGTGACCGCACTGACGTCGTGGGCCTGGACCCACTCGCGCACCCAGTCGCCGAACCGGGTCTGCGCCAGCCGAGGGTCGACGAACTTCCCGCGCCGCTGATCGGACTCGACGTCCCGGATCCGGTTCTCCGCCTCCTCGCGCGTGTCGAACCCGTTCTCGGTGAACAGCGACCCGTCCGGCAACCGGTAGCGCACCCGGAACCCGTCACCGCGTTTCTCCACCCAGCCCATCACATACTCCTCTTCGTCGGTCTGTCCGTCCGCCGTCGTGGACGACGGCGGACGGACAGTGACGCTCCATATCCGTTGGAGAGCAACCGAAATGTGTTCAGGCCACCCCGCGCCGGAGGCGTGGGCCGCGGTTCTCATGCCCGGTCGCGCGGTCCCCTCGGGCGGGTCGAGATCCCCGTTGGACGACGGAGCGCAAGTCCGCGTCGGAGAACCGCAGATGCTTGCCCACCAACGTGCACGCGATCTCACGCCGTCCCGCCATCCGACGCAGCCACGACTCCCGCACCGCCAACAACCGGGCCGCCTCGGCAGGCGTGTGCAACAGCCTGAACGGGACCGCGACGACCGCGGCCTCGGACGAGGGCT
Organism: Actinosynnema sp. NPDC023794; assembly: GCF_040639675.1. NCBI lineage: Bacteria > Bacillati > Actinomycetota > Actinomycetes > Pseudonocardiales > Pseudonocardiaceae > Actinosynnema > Actinosynnema sp. NPDC023794. Next base: position 63,481 of record NZ_JBFAFR010000033.1, read on the forward strand.
CCGACTGCGGCGCCACCGGCTCGGGCACGTCGCCGGGCACCGAAGGGGAAGCGGTAGCGGCGAACAGGCGATCACCGTAGGGGTAGTCCACGCGGACCTCCGGGAGTGCAACGGGCGCGGACTCCGACGCCGCACCCTGTACACCCCTGAACTCCGCAAAAACGGGCCCGAAGGGACACGCGCAGGACAACTTTTGCCCTTGACCGATACCGACCGCGACCGCACTACTGGGGGTCAAGGGGTCGCAGGTTCAAATCCTGTCGTCCCGACGGTCTGAAGAAGCCCGCTCGATCTGGATGAAAGCCCAGGTCGGCGGGCTTTTTCGCGCGCCCGTTTCGATCTTGGGGCGATTATCCACAGTGGTCTGTACTGGTCGGTAACCGCGCGTTTGGGAGGATTCTGGGAGGATCGGTTTGCGCAGGGCGAAATGGGGTCGCGTTGGCTAAAGCGAATCGTGTCCTCCGTTCGGGTGTTCTTCCTGGTCGCGGTCGGCGCCTGCGGTGGCGATGTCCAGGCGGTCCAAGCTGTCGATCTCATGGATCGCGCGCTGGCACCTGATCCGATGGACGGTGCTGGTGTGGGGTTGACGCGGTGGTCCTCGGGCGGCGGTCGTCTGGATGGTGTTCAAGGAGCACAGCATGTTCGGGTTACGGGGACCGGGTCGTGTGGGCTTGGACGGGCAGGCCGCGCAGGCGCACCGCAGCGGTCGTAGCGCTCCGAGGTCGTGGTGTTGGCCGGTGGCTACGAAAGGCTCGGCGGTAGGTGCGCAGGTTCGAATCCCCGGCGGGAGTACCAAAGGATGGGAACGGGGCTGACCTGCGGATTCCCACCGGAAGCCTAGTAGTTGAATCGCGGTTCGAGTTGTCTTCGCAGCCGTGACGGCTACCTGGGGCGGGACGACCGCCTCGCCCCAGGTTGGCAGGCCCGATCGACAAGCCGCGAAACGCCTTCACGCCGCTCGTGCCCAACTGGTCGTCGTCCTGCACAATCGGCAACCTCATGCTGCATACGCGCTTCAGTCGCCGTCTCCGATCTCATGAGGGGACAGCGCAACCTCTCGATGGCTAGCGGTCACCCCCAACGCGAGCCTCTCCTCGCCGCAGGCAGCGGCCAGAACGTGGTAGAGATCCGGCCGAATGATCAGATCAGCACCACGGACAGCAGGCTCGAGCGTGCTGAAGTTGCCGTCGTGCACGAGGAACCCGCGCCACTGCCTGCCGACGATCGCGGGCCCGTTGTCATCGACCAGGACGTGGCGCAGTGCAGGCGTCTCGGGACGGAGCCCCAGCAGGGCGATCACTTCGACGCGGGGGACGAGGGTGAATCGTTGGAGGCCGATCCCCCGGTTGTGCGCTGGAGCACCGGGCTGTCCTTCATAGTCGACGATCGCAACCAAGGGACCTTGAACAGCGCTAAGGATTCTGCGCGCGCGTTCGGGATGAAGCCCTGGTACCAGGCGACCACAATCGACAACCCAGAGATCTGGCGCGGCTTGAGAGAACGGCATGCTTCCGGTGGGAGGTTGCTCCTCACAGATCTCAAGTCCGGTCGTGACGAGTACACGACGGGCGGCGATGTCGGGGTGACGGGTGGCAAGCGTCTTCTGCTGTTCGAACATCCCGAGCTGAACCCAGCCTTCGTACGGCTGTTCGCCGACACGCACCACCTTCTCGTCGCGCGCGAGTTGCCGGACTCCGGCAAGCGCGATCGATCCGGCGGGCGGCCAGTGAATATCCTTCTCCACCCAAGGGATTGGCAAGAGGGACCACTCGAGCTGACCTGTCCGGGTTGAAGGTCGGGGAACTCTGGACGCTTCGCTGCGCAGCGCCCACAGTGCGTCCGGCGCCAGGCCGTGCGCGAGATCCCTCTCAAAGCGGCGAGGATCTGGAACGAGGCGCTCCATCGCCGTCGCGGCTCGGATGCCAGCAGCACAGGTCTGAAGGTCGTCCTCGACGGCTTCTTCGTCAGCAAGGTAGGCGTCCGGGACTTGGTCCGACGAAGACGAACTCAGATGGTCGATTTGTTCCCCGAGACGCGAGCTGACACCGGCGATCCGCTGGGCGAGGCGGTCGACAACGGCCTCGCGCAAACCGAGAGGCTCGCCGGCCTCCTCGAAGCGGACGTCGAGAAACATCGACACGAGCCCTTCGGCTCGCTCTGACGGTGTCGGCGAGGTCATTCGCGCCCTCCCGGTGTGTGGCGGTGGACGGCACGAATCTTTGGTTCGGGTTCTGTCGCTGGTGGACGTGGTACTGGATGTCCCTGCACGTCGAGGACCTGGCTCGCGAGGGCGCGGACCGACAGACGCTCGTCGCGAGCCAGCAGTGTCAGCTCTGCCGCCATTTCGGCAGTAAGCGCGCCGATCGGCAGGTAGGTGTGGACGATGTCCAACAGCCATGTAGCGCGGCCGGCGTCCAAGTCAGAACGCAGCACGTTGATGAGCGCGGCTTGCGCGAGCGGAGGGCGGCACGTCACCAAGAGGGTCACGGCGATGAGTGTCCGCCGCAGTTCCTGTCGCTGGGGCCGGGCGATGGTGGCCAGGGCAAGCGTCGTCAGCGCGACGTCCATCGCTTGCTGGGAAGGAGGATTCTCGGTCGGCCGGTATGTGTGACCACCGCGTTCCGCCGTGCCTGGAAGGCGATGTTGCTGCACGGTGAACGCAGCTTCCCAACATGCGGTTGCTGTGTCATCTCGTGTGCTGTCTTGCGTCGCAGCGAACGCGGCAATCACGGCTTGCGTCACTCCGTATGTGCTCTGGGCATCAGACCGGACGGTTTGAACAACCGCCGCAGCGAGCGTGCGCTGTGCTGTGTCAGAGTCCAGCTCGTACGCCCTGCGCCACAGATCTGCGCGCTCTCGTCCCGCAAAGGCGCGCCAGCCTCCGCCGCCACGGATGTGAACGTATGCGAGCGTCAGGCAGTAGCTGGCGACCGTCTGCAAAGCATCGTTGTCGCCACAGCGCATGGCGATGCCCTCGCCGATCTCAGCAAACACCTTGTTGTCGCGGTACCAGCCAAGTTCGTGGGCGACGTCATCAAGTAGCTCGATGCCAAATCTTTGCCCATGGACCATGGTCGACTCGATGATACGCCACCCGATGACGTTCGTTGCGGTGTCGAGATCCCAACTGGTGGCGGCGTCGCCTCCATAACGCTGGGACTTCAGTTCGCGCGCTGCGAGGAGTGCCCCAGTCCGCCCCTCTGGAACAAAAGGACGTTGAGCATTCACGAGGCGCTTCTGCAACTGCAACGGGTCAGCTTTGGGACTGGGGCTCCATTCCAAGCTGTTCCGTGTCTGTTCTCGACGTGGAATCCGAGGTGCAAAAGCTGAGCCTCCGAGGTGGACTGCTGCGTCGACGAGTTCCGAGGAGACTACGGACTTGGACTGGTCGCTTGAGTACAGCATCGGTTGATCGTCATAAGTTGCCGTGATGTTGTTCGCGACGATGGTGAGCATCGTGTCGGACTGGTTCGTCTTGCCGAGTTCACTTCGGAGTCGGATGAGAAGGTGGAGGTCGGTTTCGGGGAAGCGCCACTCCGTGCCGAGGGTGAGGCGGAGAGCTGCGAGCACCATCGGGTCGGCGGTCATGATCAGGTTTGTGAGCAGTTCCGCGTGTGCGGTGTGCGCGCGTACGTCGTCGAACCCGATCTCGCTGAGCAGGACATCCGCGGCATCCATGGCGGCAGCTGTCGGATCGATTGCCGCGGCCTTCTCCCACCACTGATTCACGAAATGTGAGGTGCTGCGGCCGTTGGTGTGCTGCCGAACCAGGTATACAAGATCTACCAGCTTTCCCAAGCACGCCTGAGCGGTGAGGACGTTCACGTCCGCGAGATCGTCGAGACTGTCGATGATCTCGGCCAGAGTGGGATCTTTGTGCCCGCCGTAGCTCGCGAGGAGCAGGGATGCGCGACGCCAGCACTCGTCGACTTCGTCGATCGCGCCTGCTGCAAGGTAGATTCGGGCAGTCGCGAGTTCGAAGTTGGCTGTGACGCTGTACTGCGTGTGGCTGTCCCGGCGTCGGGCGCGGACGACGTTCAACAACGTGTGCACAGCGCCAGCGCCTATGTGGTCGGAGACACGAGCCAGGATCGCCAGGAGATCGTTGGTAGCGAGCGGCCCGTTTTCCGGCAGTCCGAAGTTGGTTGTAGTCGTGGTGCCGTCAGCTATCTCGACAAGGTGGACGAGCACAGCGTCGAGGTCCTTGGGACGAATGACGACGAGGGACTTCTCGATGACTTGGTGCACGAGCGGGTGAATCGAGTACAGGTCGCAGGCGCGTGGATCACCTGTGAACGGATGGGCTTCCGCAGCGAGGTCTGCAAGCGCGACTAGGACAGCGGTAGAGGCTGTTTCCGCGGTCGTGACGCCAGCGGCGACGTCATCCGCGATCCCGAGTGTCATGACGGCGTACCGCAGCCAGGCGCGGTAGAAGCCGACGCCACCAAGCTGGCCGACGTACCTGATAGGCGTTGCCCGATCCAGGACGTGCGCGAGAGTGAGGAGCGAAAGCCACCATTCGACGGTGCGGTGATCGACGCCTGGGCCTGCAAGGACGGCGCTGGTGGCGGCCTCGATGTCTGCTTCGAGATCGGTCGTCCCCAGGCCTGCCAGAACGTCGGCCGGGGGAATGCCGTACTTCAGATATGCAACGATATCGAGAGCAGGTGCCAGCGTCCACGCGAGGTGAGCGAGGTGAGCGGGGTCCGGAAGACCCGGCGTACCAGCCGCAGCGAGGTCGGCAAGTGTGACGTAAACCTGGGCGGCTTTGTCGGTGTTGGTCATCGCTGCAGCGACGTCAGGCATCGCACCCGTCGTGAGGCCTGCAGTGAAGACCTCGACGAGGTTCTCGAGCGTGGCCTTGTGGTCGAGTTCGAGGTTCGCGGCCACCTGCTCGGCCAGGTCCGGTGGGATGTCACCGCGCTGATTGCGGAGGCGAAGTTCACCAAGCTGTACGGCGAGGTGGACAGCACCGTCGTGGTCGGAGCCGGCGGTGCGTCGGCGACTCGGATCTGACTCGCGGGCGTCGAGATATGCCTTCCACGGAGCTGCCGCCCCGGCGCGGTCGACCGCAGCGCAAAGGCGAAGTCCCCACTCCTCGGAGAGCGTGGGTCGGCCCTCGTAAACGAGTCGTTCCGCTACCACATCGGCACCTACGATCGCGACCACGACGTCCGAGTACTCGGCAATCGAGTTCGCCAGCGAGTCAAGCTCGTAGGTGTCGATCGCCTTGCGGGTCTCGACACAGGTGATCAGCGTTGGCCAGTCAAGCCTCGCTTCACTTTCACGAGACACGGTGCCGACGACACGCTTAAGCGCCTCTGGTGGCTGGAACGCACGAATGCCCTCCGCGACGAACCCCGGCTGAACGAGTGCCTTCAGTTCGTCATACCGGCCCAGCTGAGCGAGCAACTCGGGGAGATGCCGAAACGCCCGTGCGTCGGCGAAGAACCCGCGCCCCGCAAGCCACACGGCTGCGTGTTCACGAACGGATGTGACCCATGCGATGTCCTTGTCGCGCAGGATGTAACGGCTGAAGCTCTCGTGATGGACGCGCAGGCCACCGAGACCCGGTAGTGAGGTCAGCACCGGCGCGAGGGTCTTCAGAGCAGGTTCTAGAAGTGGCTTCACGATCGGGGGCAGCAGTTCGCCGAGCTCGCTTGCCGACAAGGCGAAGTCGCACAGCGCGAGAGTGCCGATCGCAAGCATCTGGTCGCCGGTCACAGCGCTCAGCAGGTACTCGTAGTACGTGTCGATGTCGGTAGCCGTGTCGGGAACTCGTTTCAGCCTGCGCAGGAGATCCTGAACCGTGCCCGGGTCTCCGCCGTCAAGCGGTGAGGTGCGGCTCGCATACCGGCACAGATAGGTGGCGTACAGCGCGTTGCCGCCTGATCGCTCGTGGAGCAGATCGACGACTGCCTGTTCGCTCTCCCCTAGCGGACCGACTCTCGCAGAGTCGGTGAAGAGGCCGTGCTTGGTGGCGAGAACCCGCATCTCCGACCACGACATGCGGGGCATCTGAACTGGAACGCCTGAAGACGGTCTTGCGTTGGCCAGGTGAGAACCGGGTTGGCTGGCGATGAGCACGCAGACGCCGGCCGGGAGGTCGATCGCGGTGAGCTGATCGACCAGGTGAAGTGACGGGTCTGTCCGCCAGCCGGCCGATCTGCCGAGGACCCGGTCGACGTGGTCGAGCCCGTCGACGATGAGGAGCACGCTCTGGCCGGGGCGTGCCTTGCGGCAGTTTCGGAGTGCCGAGGTAAGAGCCTCGGGTGTCGCGGCAAATCTGGGACGCAGGTCCGCGGTGGCCTCGGGCACGTGTTGCTCAAGCTGTCGCAGAAGGCTACCGATGACGACGTCGGCGAGGACGCGTTGCTCACGGCTGGTGTCGGTTGCGCCGAGCCAGCAGTGGTGTCGAGCGACGACCCAGCCTTCGTCGCGATACGTGTCCGCGAGTTGTTCGCACAGCCAGGACTTGCCGGCGCCAGGCTCGCCGGTCACGACGACGCGGCCACCGTTCGGGGCCACGACGTCAACCTGCTGACGTACTTCGGCGCTTGCGTCAGCCCTCGGTACGACCACGGCCGCTTCGACGGGGTGTCCTTCGGCGACAGCACCGAAGTCGGTCGCAAGTCCGACCTGAGGCAACACGTGTTCTCGTGCTACGTGACCGTCGAGTGCTCGTGAGCCGGTAGCCGCGTGGGTCAGGGCGAGGGCCACGTAGTCAGGTGAGACGTGGGCGTTGGGGGTGCGGCCCGCGCCGAGTTCTTCGGTGACGCGCCAGAGGAGCACGCGCTCAGCGGGGCCGGGTGCGGAGAAGTCGATCGTCGAGGCCGGAGCGCTGGTGTCGATCGTGAGGCGTTCGCACGCCGCGTGGATCTCCTGCGCTGTGAAGGTGGACAGCTTTTTCTGCCAAAGGGATTTCGCCTGCAAGGCTGTCGGGTTGAACTTGAACCTGACCGTGCTGAGGCCGGGCAACGGATCACCGGGGTCGTTCGCCGCGTTCGTCGGTTCAAGGACCTCGGCGAGCTGTGCGTCCGGCCTGCCGTCGCGGAGGACGACCCGGTACTCAGTGCCGGGGTGCCGGCCCAGGTCGGACAACAAAGACGTGAACAGCAGGTCGATGCGGAGGCTTCTCCCATCTGCCGAGAAGCTGTCTTTCGACAGCTCACGATCCTGTGTCGTGTGCTTGATCTGAATGCGGACTCGCTCACCGGTCCGGTAGCCGATGGTCAGATCGTCGAAACGGTCACCTTTGAAACCCTTGGTGTCGACCGCGAAGCTTTCGGTCGTGCCTAGCACGAGGTCGACGAGCGCGATACCCGTGATGAGGTCCTGGTACGCGTAGCCGTAGTGCGTCGACCTCAGGTCCATGTGCTTCCTTAGTCTGCCTCGAGCCAACGTGCTGGCCCGACCGAAGATGAGGTTCGTCAGCTCGGGCTGCTCGATGATGGCACGTGGGGCCGACAAGGTTGCGCTGTCAGGGCTGAGTCCGCACTACTGGAACCGACACAACACCGTGCACTGGGCAGAAGAGTGGTCCGATGCGAGTCGCTAGAGCGATCGCTGCGGACCGCCGCGCTCTGGAAGCGGACGACGCCGTGGTCTGTGTGTCGTTGACACGTAACCAGATCCGCCATCAGCAGCAACCTGGCGTGTGTCGCAGCATTGTGAGGTCCGTGAGGGCGTCGACGAATGCCGCCTGCCCAGGGGAGCCGTGGGGCCGGACCTCGGGCGGGAGTACCAAAGGATGGGAACAGGGCTGACCAGCGGTTTTACACCGGCAGTCTGGTGGTGGAGTCAAGTTTCGGGCTGTCCGCACCCGAGTAGCCGCCCGTGGGGGACGGGGCGGGGCTCCGCCCTGTCCCGTCCCACGTGGGGCGTTGCCTCTTAAGCCGGGCAAGCGCAGGGCTGTATCAGCCAGCGGGGAAGGCAGCCGGGGCCGGGTAGTTAACGTTTTCGCTGGTCACGCGACCGAGCTGCAGGAGTCACGACGCAGGTGAGGTTCCCCCGGTAGCCCGGTGGCTTTCCAGACATGGTCCGATAGGGCCTGAAGGGAGTCGTCCGTGGCACCACCGAAGAAGTACCCCGAGGAGCTGAGGTCCCGTGCGGTCCGGCTGTACCGGGAGTGTCGGACCCCAAGCCGGTGATCCGGCGCCTGGCCGAGCAGCCGGGCGTGCACCACGAGGCGCTGCGGAACTGGATCCGGCAGGACGAGGCCGACCGCGGCGAGCGGGACGACCGGCCCACCGCGACCGAGTCGGAGGAGCTGCGCCGCCTCCGTAAAGAGAACGCGGAACTCAAGCGGGCCAACGAAATCCTCAAGACCGCGTCCGCGTTTTTCGCGGCGGAACTCGACCCGACCCGGCGACGGTCGTGAAGCTCGTCGAGCAGCTTCGCGGCCGCTTCGGGGTCGAGTTCGTCCTCCGGGTCCTCGGTGTCGCCTCGTCCACCTACCACGGCTGGGTGGCCCGGCAGGCCGACCCGTCCCGCCGTGAGCGCGAGAACGAGGCGGTCACCACCGAGATCATCGACATTCACGCAGCCTCGGGCGGCACCTATGGCAGCCCGCGGGTGCACCAGGTGCTGCGGCGTCGGGGTGTCCGCGTGTCGCGCAAGCGGGTCGAGCGGCTGATGCGCCAGGCCGGACTGCAGGGCGCCTTCCTGCGTAAACAGTGGCGCACACCGTCGACCAGGCGGGATCCACGAGCCGCACCGGCGCCCGATCGGGTGAACCGGGACTTCACCGCGCCCGCGCCGGACCGGTTGTGGGTCGCCGACGCCACCCGGATCCGCACCGGCGAGGGCACCTTCTGGCTCGCGGCCGTCCGCGACGCCTTCTCCAACCGGATCGTCGGCTGGAAAACCAGCGACCGCTGCGACACCGACCTCGTGCTCGGCGCCCTGGAATACGCCATCTGGTCCCGCGACGTGCGCGACGGGCAGCTGATCCACCACAGCGACCGCGGGTCGACCTACACGGCCTTCCGATTCACGCAACGGTTGGCAGACAACGGGATTCTGCCGTCGATGGGGTCTGTCGGCGACTCGTATGACACTCAGTCCAGGATCATAGGTGAGGGTCACCGCTCGGGAGCTTGACTCGTCATATGAGTGGCTTCGTGGGTGGTGCCGGTGGATGATGGGTATGGACGCCGCTTCGGAGTCTGACCCGTGTTACGACGGGCCCTTCGGGTGCCGATGCGTTGATCTGTCGGCTTCGGAGCGGTGTCCCTCGCCGCGATCGCGGCCTCGCGTGCGTGACCCGATAGGGGCGTTGCCCTGCATGGTGAGTGTCCTGTCCGCGGGCGGACCGCCGATCGCACCTCCGGTCGTCTCCAACGGACAGGAATCGCGTGTCTGCAACCTGTGTTGTCACCCTCGGCGTCGACACCCACAAGGATCTCCATGTCGCCGTCGCGCTGGACCAGCTCGGGCGCCGACTGGGTATCGCCGAATTCCCCACCGACGACGCCCACCACCGGGCATTGTGGGGCTGGGCCGCGGGCTTCGGCGAACTCCGACAGGCCGGCGTGGAGGGCACCGGCAGCTTCGGCTACACGTGCGGTGTCTGGGAGGAGGGGCCCGGTGAGTGTCGGTCAGGCTAGTTCCACCGCGTCGGGGTCCACTATGGACTCGGTTCGTGCCTTGCAGCACGCGCTTTACCGGTCGGCCAAGACTGATCCGGGACGACGGTTTCATGCGCTGCGGGACAAGGTCTATCGCAGAGACGTCCTGTGGCGGGCGTGGGCGGCGGTGCGCCGAAACGATGGCGCGCCGGGTATCGATGGAACCACCCTGGCCGACATCGAGGAGTACGGCGTCGATCGGCTCCTGGGCGAGGTTGCCGAGGAGTTGAGGAACGGACAGTGGCGGCCGTCGCCGGCCCGGCGGGTGTTGATTCCCAAGCCCGGTACGAGTGAGCAACGTCCGTTGTCCATTCCTTCGGTCCGTGGCCGCATCGTGCAAGCGGCGCTGAAGATCGTGCTCGAGCCGATCTTCGAAGCCGGGTTTCTGCCGTGCAGCTTCGGGTTCCGTCCGAAGAAGTCGGCGCACGACGCCCTCCAGGTCTTGATCGACGAGTCCTGGCAGGGTAGGCGATGGGTGGTGGAGACGGATATCTCCGACTGTTTCGGGGCGATTCCGCACGAGAAGTTGATGCAAGCGGTCGAGGAACGCATCTGTGACCAGGGTGTGCTGCGGCTTCTGCGTGCGATGCTGCGCGCCGGTGTCATGCAGGATGACCAGGTCCGGCGGTCGGTCACCGGTACTCCGCAGGGCGGGGTGGTGTCCCCGTTGCTGGCCAACGTCTATCTGCACCGGCTCGATCGGGTCTGGTCAGAAGACGAACACGGGTGTGCTCCCTTCGGAGAAGCGGTAGGTGCTGGACAAACCCCGGAGCAGTAGAAATTCCCTGGCGGGCTTTATCCTCGTCCACCGCCATGTGACCGGCACCGGCGCCGGTGCCGTCTCGGCCTGGCTGAGACGGCACCGGCGCACCGGGTTCTCCCCGCCGCCGCACCTGCAATCGGCATGGGCTTCATTCGCGGCGGTGGCCCGGGCCTTGATTCCGGCATAGCTCCAGAGCGGTTCGGCGACACCGCCGTCGTATGGAGTCGCTCGGCGGTCGGGTCAATCCCGAGCAGGCTCGCAGACAGTGCGTGCGGCCCGGTGCGACGCTGAACGGCACCGTGCTGGGAGGGCCGCTGCTCGGTCGTGCTGTCGTCGTGTCGGCCGTCGTGGCCGGCTTCGTGGCCGGCTTTTCGAGTTTCGTTGTCCCGCTTGGCTCTGGCGGTCTGAAGAGGCCCCAGCAGGGCAGCTTGAAGTGGCCCCGCCTCGGAGACCGCACGCATTGTGACGAGATGTCTCGGAGCGCGTCTCCCGCATCGCGGCATGAACGTTCGGTGAATGCGTCTTGCGTGGGTGAGGTGACCGCATTAGTGCGTTGTCGTCGAGATGGGTTTGGGTTGTGGTGTGGGTGATCGGCTGGCCGTGGTGTCGACGGGGCGGTGGGGATGGGTGGTGAGGCGGGGCGGGTGATCCAGTCCGCCGAGGTGTCGGGGCGGTCGGTGGTGTTGCAGGCCGGTCGGGATGTCACGTTCCACGGTGATGTAGTGGTGGGTGGTCACGGTGTGCAGGGGATGGAGTCGGTGTCGCCGCCGTCGGGGGTGGGCCGGGTGCCGGTGTCCTCGGGGGTGTTCGTGGGTCGGGACGGGGAGTTGGCGCGGTTGGACGCGGCGCTGGCCGGGTCGGGACGTGCGGTTGTGGTGGCGGTGCATGGTTTAGGAGGGGTGGGCAAGAGCACTCTGGCCGCGCGCTTCGCCGAGCGGCACGCCCGCCGGTTCGCGCCGGTGTGGTGGGTGACGGCGGACTCGCCGGCCGCGATCGACACCGGTCTGGCCGACCTGGCGGTGGCGCTGGTGCCCGAGTTGGCGGGAGTGCCGTTGGAGCGGCGGACCGAGTCGGCGGTGCGGTGGTTGGCCGCTCAGGACGGTTGGTTGCTGGTGCTGGACAACCTCACCGTCCCGGCCGATGTGGCGGGGTTGTTGGCGCGGGTGCGTACGGGCACGGTGCTGATCACCAGCCGGCGGGGCGGCGGCTGGGGCGGGGTGGCCGAGCCGGTGCCGCTGGACGTGCTGCCCGCGGAGCAGGCCGTGGAGCTGCTGAACCGGATCGTGCGCGCGGAGTGGCCGGAGGCCGACCTCACGGGCGCTGACCGGCTGTGCGCGGAGTTGGGGTGGCTGCCTCTTGCGGTCGAGCAGGCCGGCGCCTATATCGCCCAAACTCGGATCACCCCGGTCGCCTACCTGGAGCTGCTGGCGAGGATTCCGGCGCGGATGTTCACCGCGACCGCAGAGGGCGGGGACGCCCCGCGCTCCATGGCCCGGATCTGGCACGTCACCCTCGACCGCCTCGCCGACACGCCCCTGGCCAGCCAGTTGCTGCGACACCTGGCCTGGTACGCCCCCGACGCCATCCCCCGCGCGCTGGTCGCGGGCGCGTTCGACGAGCCGGACCTGTCGGAGGCGCTGGGCCGGTTGGCCGCCTACAGCATGATCACCCTCACCGGCGACACCATCGGCGTGCACCGCCTGGTCCAAGCCGTCACCCGCACCCCCGACCCGACCGACCCCCACCGCCAACCCACGGACATCGCCCACGCCCGCGAGACCACCACCGCTGCCCTCACTGCAGCCCTCGCCGGAGCCGACCACCGTCTGCCCGCCGACTGGCCCGTCTTCCGGGCGGTGCTGCCCCACGCGCGGGCACTGCTCGGCCGCACCGACACCGACACCGACACCGAATCGCTCTGCGAACTCGCCGACCGCCTCGGCCTCTACCTGGACGGCCAGGACGACACCACCACAGCCGTCGCTGTGTTCACCCGCGCCGTCCACGGCCGCCAACGCCTCCACGGCCCCGACCACCCCGACACGCTGGCCTCGCTCAACAACCTGGCCTGCGGCTACCGGTCCGCGGGTGACCTGGGGCGTGCGATCCCGCTGTTCGAGGCGACGCTGGCTGATCGGCAGCGGGTGCTGGGCCCGGACCACCCCGACACGCTGACCTCGCTCAACAACCTGGCCTACGCCTACCGGTCTGCGGGTGACCTGGAGCGTGCGGTCCCGCTGTTCGAGGCGACGCTGGCCGATTTCGGGCGGGTGTTGGGTCCGGACCACCCGCACACGCTGATCTCGCGCGACAACCTGGCCTGTGCATATGAGTCGGCGGGTGATCTGGGGCGTGCGGTCCCGCTGTTCGAGGCGACGCTGGCTGATCGGCAGCGGGTGCTGGGCCCGGACCACCCCGACACGCTGACCTCGCTCAACAACCTGGCCTACGCCTACCGGTCTGCGGGTGACCTGGAGCGTGCGGTCCCGCTGTTCGAGGCGACGCTGGCCGATCGGCAGCGGGTGCTGGGCCCCGACCACCCCAACACACTGACCTCACGCAACAACTTGGCCGGCTCCTACCGGTTGGCGGGTGACCTGGAGCGTGCCATCCCGCTGTTCGAGGCAACGCTGGCCGATTTCGAACGGGTGCTTGGCCCCGACCACACACACACGCTGACTTCACGCGACAACCTGGCCCGCGCCTACGAATCGGCGGGTGATCTGGGGCGCGCGATCCCGCTGTTCGAGGCAACGCTGACCGACCGGCAGCGAGTGCTGGGCCCCGACCACCCCAACACACTGATCTCGTTGAACAACCTGGCCTACGCCTACCGGTCGGCAGGTGACCTGGAGCGTGCGATCCCGCTGTTCGAGGCAACGCTGGCCGACTACGAGCGCGTGTTGGGCCCGGACCACCCGCACACGCTGATCTCGCGGAACAACCTGGCCCGCGCCTACGAATCGGCAGGTGATCTGGAGCGTGCGATCCCGCTGTTCGAGGCGACGCTGACCGACCGGCAGCGAGTGCTGGGCCCCGACCACCCCAACACACTGACCTCACGCGTCAACCTGGCTGGCGCCTACTATGCGGCGGGTGACCTGGGACGCGCCATCCCGCTGTTCAAGGAAACCCTGGCCGATGCCGAGCGGGTGCTGGGCCCCGACCACCGCGTGACCAGAACGATCCGCTCGAACATTGAGAACACAACAAGCGGCCACGCCTGACCGGGACTTGACCCTGGATGTTGGGCACCAGACACACTTGGATCCTGACGATCCGGGTGGACAGGAGTCCCGTTCAGATGGTGATGAAGCACTACCCGCCGGAGTTCCGGGCCGAGGCGGTCGCGCTGTACCGGTCCCGCCCCGGCGCGACGATCAAATCGGTGGCCCAGGACCTCGGGGTCAACCACGAGACGCTGCGCAACTGGATCCGCCTCGACGACGCACAACGCACCGGAGCACCCACTGCGAGCGCCTCGGCGCCAGCCTCGCCGGAGGACGAGAACGCCGCGCTGCGCAGGCGGATCCGCGAGCTGGAGGAGGAACGCGACATCCTGCGCAAGGCAGCCCGGTATTTCGCAGGGGAGACGCGCTGGTGAACCGCTTCGGGTTCGTCTCCGAAAACCGACGCCAATATGGCGTGAAGCGGTTGTGCCAGGTCATCGGGGTCGCCCGGTCCAGCTACTACCACTGGAAGGCCACCGCGCCCGACCGGGCCGCCCGCGTCGCGGACGATGCGCGCCTGGCCGACCGCATCCGGGTGATCCATCGCGAGTCCGCCGGCACCTACGGCGTCCCGAGGATCACCGCCGAACTGCGCGACACCGGAGACCGCGTCAACCACAAGCGCGTGGCCCGCGTGATGCGCGGCATCGGCCTGGCCGGGCTGCGGCTGCGCCGCCGGCACCGCACCACCCTCGCCGACCCGACGGCGGTCAAGGCCTCCGACCTGCTCGGACGCGACTTCACCGCCGAGATGCCCAACACCCGCTACGTCGGCGACATCACCTATCTGCCGATCGCCGACGGCACGTTCCTCTACCTGGCCACCGTGATGGACCTGTGCTCGCGCCGCCTGTGGGGTGCCAAAAGCCAGCCAAATAGCCTGACCTGAGCTTATGTCGCTTTGGGTTCGTACTCGTTGATCAGGCCGCCGAGGACTGGTCGGCGACGTATCGAGGTCCAGCCCGGCTCTGCGGTCGGATGGTCCGGCCGTGGTGTTGTAGGGCTTGGTGTGGTCGGCGGTGGTTGTAGTGGGTCGCGCAGTGGTTCAGGACCGCTCGCAGGTGGTGTTGGTTGATGATGAGCAGTCGGTCGGTGGCTTCTCGTCTGACGGTGCCGATGAACCGTTCGGCGTGGGCGTTGGCTCGTGGACACCGTGGCGGGATCTTCACGACTTGGACGCCTGCGCCGGAGAGGGCCGTGTCGAACGAGGCGGTGAACTGGCCGGCTCGGTCGCGGATGAGGAACCGGAAGTCGTCTGCCCGGTCACCGAGGTCCATCAATAGATTGCGGGCTGGTTGGATGGTCCATGCCCCGTCGGGGTTCGTGGTAGCGCCGAGGGATGTGGACGTAGATCGGGTCCTAGCCGTGTTCACGCTTGATCAACCCTTCAAGGCGCTCGTCGGTCTCGGATCCTGCTCCTTGAACGAGTCGTCGACGGCAGCAGGGATCATGAAAAAACCGGACTGCTGATATCACCCCGATGAAGTCGGTGCCACGCCAACCGGCTTCACCCACACGGTCGCTCGTGGTGCTCCGTCAGTCAGCGAGGAGTGCTCGAGCTTGTGCGACGAGCGTAGAGTTGGATGAATCGTTCATGAGCCCGCCACCGGAACCTGCGGAATCAACAATCCCTTCAGCAAGAACTCGCGAAGCACGTCGCTCCGACTTGGCCGCCGCGGTAACCGCCTCCTTCACCTGCTCGGCGGTCTGGGCCTCCTTTTTGGCCTCCTCCACCTTACCGCGCTGCACCTGCGTGCCAAAGAAGTATCCCGCAGCAGAAAAAGCGACCGCCTCCACTCCGGAAAAAAGATAAATCGCTCGTGCCCAGGCTGTTTCGCCAAGGTCTAGGCGGCCGAGCATGTACAGGACGAACAGTCCGAACCCGGCGAGTATGAGAATTCCCATAATGGGTGCCACGAGGCCCTGGGTAGACATATTCAATTTCTTCGATGTCATCATTACTATCTCCGTTCTACACGGTCCACCGGAAGGTGTGAATTTCTGCCCTCAATCGACGCATAGGCAAGCCCGAGCGGATTAAGGTCGCGAAGCATAAAGGTTCGGGTAGCTTCGAGAAGAGCAACGCTCAGCGAGCATCCGCCAGCCAATTTGCCGATCAACTCGGCACCGAACTCGCCTCCGAAGCAGGTAGGCATGTCTACTAGCGGGCCGACCGTTCCGACGGCACCCTTGGCGCGAAGAAAATCTATCACGGTCGATGGATGTGCAGCGTTCACAACACCGCCTTGACAGGCGTTGATGAACGCTATCGGGGCAGTGGAAAAGCGTGTCTTGAGTCGACGTAGGACGACCTCAAAAAATTGAGCGTGAACCGGCTTACGGTGCAAGATCAATTCTTGCACTGCCCGCCCGCCGGTAGCATCACGAAATCTTCCGTGACAGAACGCATAGATGAGTGCCGCCTCATCGGTCGCTATTGCGCGACCAAAATCGATCTCGTCGTCTGCGAACTGCAATTCCAGTCCCAACCTTGACTCGAGCGCCCGCTGGACATCGGCGCGCCCGCCCGGAAGCTTGCTGAATCCAGGATGCATTGCAATTGGTACAATCCTACCATGAGACCGTCTCGGAGGACTGGTGATAAGTGGTTGATGGTCGACAACGCCGACCATGCCAAGAAATCCATTCGGAGCGACGCTTCCCGGTTGATCGTCAAAGGCGACTTCTCGATCTGGAACCTTTGGATCAGCGTATAGCATACGCCACGGGAACAGGGTGTCTGACATGAACACGAGGGCACGCCGATCAGATTCGATCTTATTGATATGTCGCTCGATCAGGCTCTCGACGACATCCCGCATCGGCTGACCGATCGCTTCGAGGATTCTCAATAGAACGAGATTTCCATGAGCGGCCAATACTGTGCGGAGCCGTCCGGCTTCCGACTCTTCCTGGTGTAGCGAGCGCTGCATGGGTGTATCCGCGTTCGTTACGCCGATCTCGCCTTGCCAAGCCTGCAGTAGTTCAAGCGCCATTTCGTCCAGTTCGTCGGAGCTGATACTGAACGGCGCCGCTATGTAAGATCCGCGGGAGTTGACGACCCACGCACGTGGCTGCGTCGTGTTCTTCGTCTCTAGGGCGATGAGGTCGTGGCCGGGATCGGTTGGGTCTCGAGGCGCCGAACGCAGCCCGGCAGATGGGCCGGTCATTTTCTCGACCTCCGCACTTTGGTCGATTCCAGCGCGTTCCTCAAGATTCGCGCAAGGCTCGGGTCCGGATGCGCCGGTGGCACGATGACGTTGAGTCGGGCTAGGGCTGTCAACGTTCGAGCGTCGTACACCGATATTTCGACGCTTATCTTGTTAACGGTGCGTGTCTTGAGTCCGAAATCGATCGCAAGGGGCTGACCAGCCTTGCTTTCAACCACTTGTATCCGGTGTTTCAAGACCGCGCCAGGTGCGTCGAGAACCACAATGGACTGCCGCTGGGACTGCTGCGCGCCGCAAGGTGGGTCAACAGTCACGGTCACTACCCCATGATCGCGCGACTGCCTACTAGCGGTAGCCATGGCCGCTCCGAAGATCTGCCTCGCCAGTTGAATGGCTGCAGTCGCATCGCTGGCCACGGCACGCTCGCCGCACATGGCCAGCGTCAACGCCGAGACGATCACTACCACGGTGAGGATTATTGGGACGGTAGGCATCGCATCACCCACTTACGTCGTACCAGTTAGTCGCAAGTCGACATGGTGGTGTTACACGCCGATTGATGGGCCTGGTCGGCGTACAACCAGCAGAGTCGTGCGGGTTCGAGGTAGCAGCCTGTTCGCGCCGTACAGCTTGATCACCCCATCGGCCTGGCGGTGGAGATCGTGGTTGCGGCGTAGACTTACCCTGTGGGGTGTCAAAAGTCGGCCACAGGACCTGACCTGGGTTTATGCTGCTGTGGGTTCGTAGTCGTTGATCAGGCCGCCGAGGACTGGTCGGCGGCGTATCGAGGTGTAGCCCGGCTCTGCGGTCGGTGGGTCTGGTCGTGGTGGTGCGAGTTGCAGTGCTCGGTGGGGTCGTCGGTGGTTGTAGTGGGTCGTGTAGCGGTTCAGCACCGTGCGCAGGTGGTGTTCGTTGATGATGAGCAGGCGGTCGGTGACTTCGTGTCTGACGGTGCCGACGAACCGCTCGGCGTAGGCGTTGGCTCGTGGACACCGTGGTGGGATCTTCACGACCTGGATGCCTGCGCCGGAGAAGACCGCGTCGAACGAGGCGGTGAATTGGCCGGCCCGGTCCCGAATGAGGAACCGGAGGTCGTCTGCCCGGTCTCTGATGTCCATGAGCAGGTTGCGGGCTTGTTGGGTGGTCCATGCTCCGTCTGGGTTGGTAGTGGCGCCGAGGATGTGGACGTAGCGGGTGGCGACCTCTATCACGAAGAACACGTAGACCCGCTTGAGGGTGACGGCACAGTCGACGTGGAAGAAGTCGCAGGCCAACATGCTCGCGGCCTGGGCGCGCAGGAATCGCCGCCACGACGTGTCGGTGTCGCGCTCGGGTGCGGGCGGTATGCGTAGGCGCTTGAGCACGCGGCGGATGGTCGAGGCGGCTACCCGGTAGCCGAGTTTGAGCAGTTCGCCCTGGATCCGGCGGTAGCCCCAGCCGGCGTTCTCCCGGGCCATCCGCTCGATCAACGCCACCGCGGCATCGTCGATCGGTGGTCGGCCGGTGCGGTTCGGGTAGGTCCACTTCTTCGCGACGAGGCGTCGGTGCCATCGCAGGACGGTGCCCGGCGTCACCAGCCGGTGGTGTCGTAACCAGTCGGGTAGGCGTCGCACCAACGCGGCGAGCACCGCACGATCGGCCCAATCCAGTCGCGGGCGAGGGTTGGTCCGGCGCAGCACGGCGACTTCGTGCCGCAGTACCAGCAACTCGACGTCCTTGGCCGCGGAGGACCGGCCGAGCAGGACCAGCCAGTCACTGAGTCGGACGAAGATCAGGTAAAGCAGTCGTAGCGCCATGCCTCACGATCATGCTCCTGCAGCACATGGTGCGCGATCGCCGCAGCTCAGCACCCCAGTGCAGAGTTCTGGCACCCCGCAGCCCGGCGTGACCGGGAAGACCTCTCGCCACCGGCGGCGATCCACCAGCGCGGACAGGGCGGCGAACCAGAGCCGGTCCGCGGGCTCGTAGAGGACTGGACTGGCGAGTTGCCGTCGGAGTACGGCGTTCTCGTGGCGCAGGACGAGCAGTTCGGCGTCCTTCGCCGCTTGACTGCGCAGCAACACCGCCGGGACGGACAGCAGCTTCCGGGGCACCTTGTACAGCAGGGACACGATCACCCGGCCATGCTCCCGCAGACGACGGTGCCCTCGCTCTACCAGCGGCGATGACTTTTCGAGCGGCACAAGGTCCACTTCTTCGCGACCAGGCGCCGGTGCCATCGCAGGAGGGGGCCCGATGTCACCAACCGGTGTTCCCGTACCAGCCGGGCAGGCGTCGGACCAACGCGGCGAGTACCGCGCGATCGGTCCAGTCCAACCGCGTGCACTTGTTGTTGATCCAGTTGCCGGAGGCGCTCCACGAGCGACGCTCGGCTCGTTCGACATCGAAGGACCTCTTCGTCGCCGAAACTGTCGAGATCGACCGACGCTAGCGTCAAGGAGGACTGGCGTGGTTTGCCGAACTCGACGGGCCTGATGGCGGGCGCGTGCGGTCAGGCTGGCACGAAACCGGCGAGGTCGCGCAGCGTACGTTCTGCGGGTTGCTGGCCAAGCCTGGCGCACGCCTCGTCGAGGTCACCCGGGCGGTGTGGTCCTCCACGACGTGCCGTGTGCCATGCGACGCCGAGCGCGCGGCCGACATCGTCCAGACGCGCCAGTGCCGCAGTGTCGACACCGGCGAGCTGGGCGCCGAGGCGCACGGGCAGCGAGAACACCGTGCCGGTCGTCAGTGCGCGGGCCTGTGCTGCGCGTCCAGCTGGGTCGAGGCCAGGATCGTCGACCTGTCCGAGCAGGGTGCCGGTGCAGACGTCCGCACTCGCGCGGCACATCACCCGCACTGCCCACGATCCCACCGCTGCGGCGCGCTCGTAGGCCCGGAACAGCAGGTAGTCGCCAGCGGACACGGCGAAGAGGTTCGCGGCGCGCGGGCCGTCGCCCGGCAGGGTGTCCAGGACGTCCTCGTGCGCGGTAAGTGCGAGGCAGGCGAGCTCGGAGGCTACGGCGAGCCGGATCGCCTCGTCCCGTCGCCACCGCCCCGCGCAGACGAGCAGGGATGCTGTCCGCACCCGCTCGGCCGCCTCGTCGCGCAATTCTGCCACCGCGCCCAGGAGCATGGGCAGCTCGGTGCTAGCGTCCGTCAGCACGGCCCGCTGCACGACCCGCACGTCGTCGAGCAGGCGATGCCGGGCGAGCCAGGATTCCAGGGGGTCCTGCGTGGGCGGCGGCTGCGGTTCGTCGTTGGCGTAGGTGCGCACCGTCCTGCGGGCGCCGCGGTATAGTGGGCGGTCGACCGTTGCGGTGCCGCTCACGACGCCCCACACGAACTCGTGGTTCTCCACCAGCGACCATGCCGTGTCGATGCGGCGACCGAACCGGTGCCGCAGCTCCGCGCCGTAGGTGGGAACGTTGCACGCGCCGGTGGTGAGCGACTGGTCTATCAGGTTGGCGGCGAGCGCACCGGATGCCAGCGCCGTGTCGATTCCCTCGCCCGACAGCGGGTCGACGAGCCTGGCGGCGTCACCGACCAGGACCAGACCCTCAGCCGCACAGCGGGCAGGGTCGAAATCACATGGCAGCGGGGCCCCGCGAAGAGGTCCGATGTGGAGCGGACCACGGGCTGGCAGTGACCCGACGAAGCTCCGGAACACCGTGCGGAGGTTGACGTTGTGGTCTCGCTCCCGGGTGCGCAGGAAGCCGACTCCCACGTTCGCGACGCCAGCCGATACCGGGAACACCCAGCCGTAGCCGGGCAGGGTGCGGTCGGTGTCGGGGTCGACCAGCGGGACGAGCACCCGGAACTCGTCGGCCAGATCGCCGAGGCCGCGCACGTAGGCTCGCACGGCGAATCCCGTCCGGTCGGTCGGTCTGGACAGTCCGGCCTGGCGGGCGAGAACGGAGGTCGCGCCGTCGGCCGCGACAACGAACCGACTGGTCACTTCTCGGGTCGTGGCACCGGCGAGGTACCGCACCCCCACCGTGCGCTCCTCGTCGCGGAGCAGGCTTGTGACCCGGCACGAGGGGGCGAGCACCGCACCCAGCGCGTGGGCCCGGTCGGCGAGCAGCGCGTCGAGCGTCGCGCGGGGCATCACCCGCGCTGGCCGGTCGGGGGTCGCGCGGGTGAACTCCGCCCCTGACGCGAAGGACAACCGCGTGCCCAGGATGGGCTGGCAGCGCACGAGCTCCGACTCGACGCCCAAGCTGGCCAGCAGCGCTATCGAGGCACGCGTCAGGCCGTCGCCGCAGGCCTTCTCGCGGGGAAACGCGGCCCGGTCGAGCAGGAGGACCGAACGCCCGCGCCGTGCGAGGCCCGCCGCAGCGGCGGAACCGGCGGGCCCCGCGCCGACCACCACGACGTCCACCTCAGACGACATCCGCCACCCCCTCGACCAGGTCGTGCAGCTGGTCCCGAGCCCACGAGTCCGCTATCACATCCAGCTCGGCGTGGGCGCGGTCCTGCAGGCCGCGCAACATCACCAGCGAACGGTCGATGCCACCGGCGGCGGCGACGATCTGGCGGACCTCGCCGGCGCCTGCCGCATCCAATCCCGGTACGCCGAGCAGGGCCCGCAGCCGGGTGGCCGCGCTGCCGCCCGCAGCGAGGGCGAGGATCACCGGCAACGTGTAGACCCCCACCCGAACGTCCACGGAGACGGCCTTGCCGAGACTGCATGGCGAGCTCGTCAGATCCGCGAGGTCGTCGGCGAGCTGGAACGCCGTGCCCGAGGTCCGGCCGAACCGCCCCAGTGCGTCGGCGACCTCGGCCGGAGCGTCGGCCGCGAGGGCGCCGACCAGGCCGGCGAGGCCGAACAGCGCGCCAGTCTTGCATTCGATCACGTTTAGGTACGTCTCCTGGGTGCGGTCGGTGCGGAACGCGGAAACGAGTTCGCGCGTCTGCCCGCGCCACAGCTCCGCCGCGCACGCGGCCGCGGCCCGCGCGGCCCGCTCACCCGTGCCCGAGATCAGTTCCGTGCCCCTCGCCAGCAGGAACGTCCCGGCGAAGACGGCCGCGCGATTGCCCCACAGCGCCGCGGCCGTTGGGTGCCCGCGCCGCTCGGGTGACTCGTCGACGACGTCGTCGTGGTGCAGCGTGCCGAGGTGCATGAGCTCGATGCCAGCGGCCGCGGCGACTGGGGCCGGCGCGTCAACGGCGATCGCCGCCGCGGCAAGGAGCGTAAGCCGGGGACGTATACCCTTACCCGGCTGGGACGGCAGGTACCGCACGACGGAGTCGACTCCCGGCACCCCGGCATTCGCAACGTCGAGGACGAGGCGGCGCACCTCGTCGGGCGCAAACCCCAGTCCCGTACCGGGCGACGCCGTCGCGGTCACTCGACGGCCCCGACGATCGTGTAGCCGCCCAGCGGCAGGTCCTCCCAGCGCTGCCCGAGCGTGACCACGGCGAACTGGCCTGGTTCGGCCCCGGGCGTGTCGGCGACAACCTCGACGCGGCGCTGCTCACCCGGCCTCATGTCGACCTCGGCGACCACATCTCCGCGGATCTGGCCGCCCTTCCCGACGTACTCGACGAGCCTCACGGCATACTCGCGGGCCCCGTCGGTGGAGATCGTGCCAGTGACCTCGCCGACCTCGACCCGCACCACGGGGCGCCGGTCGAGCATGCGCACCGGACCCTCGAGAGGCGCGTTCGGGTCGCCCGCAGGGGCCGCGAGCCCAGTCAGCACCTCGGCCTCGCCGGCCCTGGCGAGGAACTCCGCGTCGACCTCGAACAGGGCGGCCGCGAGCGTGACCTGCATCAACGTGCCGAACGGCAACACGTTGGTCAACGTGAGCGACAGCTTCATGGCGCTGGACGGCGCGGGTACCACGGTGAGGTTGCGCTGACCGACGTGGCGGTCGAGCCACGGCGCGAACGGAACCTGGATGGGGTCGAAGGGGCCGAAGACACTGCCGGGAGCGGCCGCCGTCATCGGGCTACTCGTGTTGACCATGAGGCACTCGTGGCCGCCGTTGAGGAACACCGGGACCCATGCCGTGCGGCAGCGCACGTCCACCGAGGCGCCGTGCCGGATCTCGACCCGCTCCGTGCCGATGTGGTGAAAGCTGCCAGGGCCGAGCCCGAGAGACGGGTCTGCCCAGTAGAAGTCCACCTGAGTCGGCGCGGAGGTGGCCTTGCCGAAGTTGAACACCCGTGCGTGGACGAAGTTGTCCTCGCCGGCACGCGCGGTAAGGCCGATGCCGCCGCCGTTCTCCACAACGATGTAGGGCGAGGCCCAGAAGGCGTCCCCGGACGGGACGGGGCGAATCCGCCCGAGGTCGGGGGTGTGGCCGGGCAGCGCGGGGACCACTGACTTGTACGGCACGACGAGGAACGGCGTCCAGGTGCGTCGCCGGTCCTCGGTGAGCCGCGCCCACGCCTTGCGAATCCGTTCGTGCTGCTCGTTCTCCAGCTCCCAAACGCCATCGAGGCCGATGCCGGGCTCCCGTTGGCGCAGCGGTCGGTCGATGCTCATGATGTCCTCCTCGCACGCCGTCAGGGGGTGGGCTGGATCGAGACCGCGTCGGGGTCGTAGCCGCCAGTCAGTTCCCACGTCAGGTGCGCGAGGCTGCGGTCGGCGTCCAGGTTCCACCCTGGGCGCTCGTCGCCGAGGCGTGATAGCAGGTCGACCGCGTTGGCGACGGCGTTGCCGAACTGCGTGGGGTCGCCCTGGGCGTTCAAGCGCGCGGGGAAGGCGCCCTCGGTCGCCACGTCGCCGTTCGACAGCGGGTTGTTCATGTCGTCATCGATGAAGAACGACGGGTACACCTGGGACAGGTAGGCAATGGTCTCCGGCGTCTCGAAGCCGGGGTTGGCCGACGTCGGGCGCTGGTTGAACGTCAGGAGGCCGCCGTCCCACGGCTTCGACGGGAACTGCTGTTTCCGGCCGCGGGACTTGACCAGGTTGCGCCCGGACTCGAACGGCAGCCCAGCGAGGGTGTCAGAGACGATCTCGTCCTCGGCCAGCATCTCCGGGTAGGGATACCCGAACCCCACTAGGGCGAGCAGCTCGTTCATGCCCTTGAGCCCGTTGTAGAGGTAGGTCCTGTACCAGAACAGCTGGCAGCGCAGCTTCTGCCACTCGACGACGTTGGAGCAGTCGAGCAGCGCGGCCGCGCCGGCGATCGAGGCACCGCCCGCGACGAGCGACCCGGCAGCGAGCGCCAGCCCGCCCATGATCGCGAGGATGATGCCGCACACCACCGCGGCGGTGTCCTCGAGGTCGTCGTCGAAGGCCGGTGGCAGGCTCGGCCCGCCACCGGGCGCCGGCACGAATGGGTCGAGCTCTCCCGGCGCCGCGCCGCAGTCGTCCGGCGGTGCCATCGGGGCGGCGAAGTTGCAACCGACAATCTCGCCACTGGTCTGGAACCACAGCATGAGCCACGTCATCTGGTACGCGCCATTGAGTTGCTCGGCCGCCAGGCCGGGTGGCCGGGGCGCGGGGTGCGCGGCCTCGAAGGCAGCGAGCCAGGACTGGGCGAAGTCATCGGGCAGTACCCCGGATGGCAGGTCGCGGTTCTGCTTGACGTCGACCAGGAGCGCGCCCGGATCCATGGGCTGCAACTCGATGCGCTGCTGGAGGTTGGCCGAGCACAGCGACGGCCACTGCTGGTACGGCGGGGTCGGTGCGTCGTCGGGGTCGGGTCGCGGGCTCTGCGCGTAGCGACCGTGCACCCACGTGTCGATGAAGTTGTTGGTAAACCGGCGCCGCCACCACTGCGTCCGGTGCGGTCCGCCGACGCAGGAGTTGACGAAGGGGCTCCCGCACACGTTGGCCGAGTAGCCGATGAGATAGCCGTATGCGTAGGCCAGCAGCCGGTTGTCGCCGCTGGTGTTCGCCTGGTCCAGCAGTGCGTCGATGAACGCGCCCGTGCGGCGCCAGTGCAGGAAGTCGCGCGCGTGCCACGCCTCGGCAGGCGGTACCGGGTCGGCAGGTGCTGCGGTGGTGACGGCGGGCTTGAGCCGGCCGGTGATGGTCGAGGCGATCTCCGCGATGAGCGGACTGCTGGTGGGGTCGAGGACGTTGATGATCTTCGCGAAGTCCTTCGCGGTCGTCTCGATGTCGGCCAGGCTGACGCCAGGGACGTTGCCGTCCCGGATGTCCTCCAGCCGGTCGCAGTCCTCAGCCTCGGCAACCGCGCTGAGCTCGTCGAGGATGCGCCGCATCCGCACCAGCACGGCATGCAGTCCCAGACCGCTGCCCGGGAACCGGGACTCATCGCCGCCGAGGAGGCCGAAGATCTGCTTCCACACGAAGGCGTACGGATTCGGGTCGGCGGAGATGTCCCCCTCGACGCGGCCGTTCGGCATGAAGTCGGCGATCGCCGGTCCGATCACGCCCAGGTTCGCGTACGCGGGCTCGGCATTGATCGCGTCCGCGATTGCCGTCAGCTGGGGGTCGCCCGACGCGGTGAGCCGCTCCAGTGTGAGGTCGAGCACGGTGAAGTGGGTGGCGATGCCGGGCACGGTTTCTCCCCTCAGAGACAGGTCGACAACAGCCCAGGCAGCAGCACCATGGGTTCGGTGGGGTCGCGTAGCCACAGGAGCGCGTGGGCGATCCCGGCGGTTCCGAGCATCAGCCCTGGGCTCTCGGCTGGGGTGCCAAGCGGCCACCGGCCGCCACCGTGGGCGGCGACGGCCCGCGCGACCGCCTCACGCGCCGCCCACTCGCTCGGCCGGTCTCCCAGGGCCCGGCCGGCGAAAGACAGCACGACCGCGTTGCCGAGCACGCCATGGCACAGGGACTGGTCGGCAAGCGTGGACGTCTCGCGCACGAACGCGCGCGTCGTCGCGAGCGCGGTGAGCGCCTCGTCGCGGTACAGCGCGTCGTTCGTGAGCTGCCAGGCGCGCACCCGCGAGATCGCGATCCCGGGCGCACCGTGGCACCAATAGGTGGAGTACGCCAGCGCGCCACTGCCGGCGCCGCGGGTCGCCCGGGTCTCGCGCAGGTCCGGCCAGTTGCCGACAGCCGGGTCGAACCACGAACGTTCGTGACGAAAGCCGCCTTCGGCGGTGACGAGGTAGCGGGTGTCGCCCGTCGCCTCGGCCAGCTCGAGCAGGGCGAGCGCGATGCCCGCGGTGCCGTGCGAGAGCCCGGTGAGGTGGTACTCGCCCTTGCGGTTGATCGTGCTCCAGGACAACCCGTCCCCCGCAGGTGTCGCGTGCTCGACGAGCAGGTCCCCCAGACGGACCGCGTCGTCGAGCAGTGTCCGGTCCCCCGTGAGTCTGACGAGCGCGACTGCCGTCAGCACGCCCCCCGCGGCGCCGCTGATCAGATCGTGCTCGGTACAGGGCTGCGAGAGGGCCTCGTGTGCGGTCGTGCACGCCTCCGCACGTAGAACCGGTTCGTCGAGCTGGCACGCGACGTAGCCCTGTACGAGAGCCAGCCCGGTCCAGCCGTCGAACAGTCCGAGGCGGCGTTCCGGCGCGATGTCCTCGCGGTGGCGGGCCGCCTGGCGCAGTGCGGCCCGCGCGGCGTCTACGCAGTTGGGTTCCGCCAGTTGGGCGAGCACGAGCGCGACGCCGGCCAGGCCCTCGTAGAGCGCCGGACCGAGGGTGGCGAGCACCCGGCCGTCGCCGGCGGGCACGACCGAACCGAGCCAGGTGCAGACCTCTCCATCCCGGAACGCGTCGGCGACGAGCCGATCGCCGAGGCGGCGGGCCACGTCGAGCAGGTCGTCATTGGCTGGGCCCGCGACAGGTGCTCGCGCTGGCCGTGCCGAGGGCCCGCAGTCGAAGCCGGGGTAGTCGTCGACCGACCCCGGCCGCAGGTAGGACGTGTCGAGCAAGACCCCCTGTTCCGCCAGGTACTCGTCGACGAACGTCAGCCGCGCCAACAGCGTCCGTCGGCCCTCGGCGGACGCCTCGACCAGCCCGTCGGCGAGCAGCCGGCAGCGGTGCATACCGAACGAGCGGCCGTTGTCGGTGTCCTCCGCGAGCCCAACGCCCGCGCCGAGTTGCTTGGTGAAAACCGGGACCCGCGCGCGCCGGTCATCCGCGAGCAGGCGGTGCGCCCGGTCCAACAGCGGGTGCGCCGCCAGGAACGCGTCCGCAGGGAGGTAGAGCACCACCGCGTCACAGCGGTCGAACGCGGCGGGGTCGTCGAGCACCTTGAGCTGGTAGGGGATTCCGTCGCCGTTGAGGCTCGAGGTCAACTCTGCTACGAGGCTGAGCGCTGCCCGGGGTGTGCAGTTCCAGTAGACGCGCACCACGGGCGACGCCGGTGGGACGGGCTCATCGGACAACGCGAGGTAGTGGCCGGGAGAACGGCCGAGCAACTCCTTGGGCATCCGGAGCGCGTGCGCGTCCTCCGTGTACCGCTGCACGAGCCGCTCGTCGAGCAAGCTGACGCGCAGACCTGCGCGCTCCAGGCGCAGCTCCGCCAGCGCGCTCCCAGCCGCGGGCCCCGGGCGGCGCCGCCAGCCCGCCTCCCAGCTGCCCGTGCCCGCGTTGGACCGGCGCAGCCCCGCGACGAACGCGGCCGAGCCGCCGCCGGCCGCCAGGGCCTCCCAGTGCATCGGAGAGGCGTGGCCCTTGATGTAGAAGTACGCGTACAGGTGCTCGGCGAGCGCCTGCGTGAGGTAGCCGCGCCGCACGTCGGGATCGAGCGAGCGCACCAGTTTCCTCGGCAGCCGAGGAGGTCGCTTGCCGAACCAGGCAAACCCGTGGTCGCCCACGATTGCGGTGGCGGCGACCGCGGCGGTGACGTGTTCCCGCGCGTCCTCCGACCTCGACTCGCTCGCCCGCCCGTTCATGTCGCGATCCCGAAGAGCGTGCGGCCCGCCGCGACCGGATCGGTGAGGATATTGTGCGCCAGCTGCAGTTTGAGCACCACCTGCCCTGGCAGGTCAGGGAGGTATTGCGTGCTCTCGTACGCGGTCTGCACCAGGCGCGCCGCCGCGAACCGGACCGCGCGCCGCCACAGCGCGTCGGCCGCGGGAGCGCCGGACGCGTACGCCGCCCAGAACCGGCGAACGAACGGTTGCCACCGCTCGAGCGTGAACAGGCCGTGCTCGAGGAACCGCTCGGGCGGCGTCGCCTCGCTCACGGGCGCGTGGTCCAGCCACAGCGACAGGTACTCGGAGAGCACCGTGGCGACGTCCCAGGCGGGATCGCCCCACATCGCCATCTCCCAGTCGATGAGGCACAGCTCCTTGCCCACGCGGGTGGGCATGTCCGGGCGCACAACGCAGTTGTCCAGCCGCACGTCGGCGTGCACCAGGCAGTCCGGCCGCCACTCGGCACGCAACCGGCCGAGGAGCTCCGCGAAGTCGCCGGTGCCGTGCACTGCGGTGAACAGCTGCAGCGTTGCCGCGCTCGCGCCGTAGTAGACGGTGACATCCGGGCAGTCGAACGAGAACACCAGCGGCAGTCCGTCGACGACGGGCATCAGCGCATGCGCTTCGACGTCACGGACAGCGTGCAGCGCCGCGAGGCTGTGGCCGAGCGTCGACGCCACGCCGGGCGGAAACCGGCGAGCGCGGCGGTGGTAGGTCGCCAGGCTCTCCGTGTTGGGGTGTATGCCCAACACCAGCACGGACGGCTCCGGCAGGTACCGGACGACACGGGGCAGCCGTGCGCGGACCGCCGCGGGCCCGCGCTGCGCGAGCACCGCGTAGGTCTGCGCCTCGTTCGCGAGCGTGCGCACCTTGTCCGCGTCGCCCGCCTGCTTGATCAGGAACGCCGGGCCGCCGGTCGTGACGACCCGGTAGTTGTGGTTGCGGCGAGACACGTCGGTCACGACAAGCCCGCCGACGACGTCGGCGACCGTCACGAGCCCCAGCGAACGCAGCAGATCGAGCGCTCCGGTCGGGTCGAGTGTGCCGGTCGGCGCCTGTTCCGGCGAGGTGCGCGTGGCACCGACCTGGACGGCGACGTCGACAGCGGTGGCCACGTCAGCACCCGCAGGACAGGCCGACCGAATCGCCGCCGGGCAGCGACGAGCACGACGTGGTGCAGTGCGCGCAGCCGGAGCACGGGCAGCCCTCCGCGGCGAGCGCGGTCACGCCAGTCAGCCCCGCCACCCCGCGCAAGAAGCCGTTGCGCACCTGGCCCTGCAGGAACTCGATCGGGAGTGTGCGCGAGGTGGTTTCGGTGATCCGTGCCTGCCGCTGGACCCAGACCAGCGTGCGGCCGGGCTTGGCCTCCTCGGCGTGCACCGCATCCTCGGGACTGAACTCTACGAAGTGCGTGAGGTCCGCGTTGAGGTAGAGCCGCCACTTGTCCTCGGCGGGACTGCGGCCGAGCGCGAAGCCCCGCAGCATCCTCGCGTCGGTGTCCGCCGCGGCGCGGGCCACGCGCTGGCTGAACTCACCAGGACCGAAGTCTGCCGGTCTGGACATTTGTACCTCCTCGAGGAGATCGACCTCACGGGAAGTCGACGTAGCTACCGCTGCCGCCTTCGGCGCAGCGCCGGAACCGATCGCCGGTGAGCATCAGACCCCGGAAGATGCCGTATCTGAGCACTGCCCGTTTCGCGTATTCCGTGCAGGTGGGCAGGTAGACACAGACATTTCCCTTGCTCTTCAGGCGGTCACGAAGAAGAGACATCTGATAGGCCGAGTCGAACCAGGTGATCACAGCTCGGCCGGCTCGATGCGGGTGCATGCTCGAACGCGCCCGACTGGATTTCGGCTTGGGCGCAACCCTAATGACTATCCGGATCGCGGCATACGCCACGACGCTCGCAAGCGCGGTCCACAAACGACCCGACTTCGGCTGCACGACCGGTCCAGTCTTCGGATCTGCGCTCATCATGACCCCCAGGCGACCTCGGTCTTCGTGATCAATGCGCGGGTGAGCACTACCAACGCTCTTACGGTGGCGTCGGATTGTCCAGGCATTCCACCTGACTGAGTGACACGTGGGGTTGACCCGTTCTGACGGACAGGGTCGATAAGGTGTGGTCAGGCTACCCGTTCCGCCGGGTGATGGCAGGTTGCTTCGTAGGCGGCGGGGCTGAGGTAGCCGAAGCTCGAATGCAGGCGGCGGGTGTTGAGCCAGCCCTCGATGTATTCGAAGATCGCTTTGTGCGCTCTGGTCCTGGTGGGCCAGGGCTGTCGGTCGAGCAGTTCGGTCTTGATGGTGGCGAAGAACGACTCGGATACGGCGTTGACGCTCCTATAGTTGTCAAGCGGCCTGTGCGGTGCTGGTGGCCAGGGTGCGCAGCGGTCGTAGCAGCGCCCAGATTTCCCTGGCCAGCAGGCGTTTGAGGCAGCGGATGATCTCGGCTTTGGTCTTGCCTTCGGTGGTTCGTCGGGCGACGTAGGCAATGGTGGGTTGGTGGAAGCGCATGCGGACGATGACCGCGCGGTAGAGGGCTGCGTTGGCCTGCCGGTGCCCGCCGCGGTTGAGTCGGTGGCGGTTGGTCATGCCCGAAGACGCCGGGATCGGTGCGACACCGCACAACCGGGCCCAGGCCGGCTCGGAGCGGACGCGGTCGATGTTGTCGCCGGCGACGATGAGCATCTCGGAGGCGGTGTCGGCTCCGATGCCGAACGCGTCGACCAACTGGGGCACCAGTTGCCCGGTGAGCTGGGCGAGAAGTGCCTCGTGTGCCTTGATTTCGGCGTCGAGGTGCTGCCATCGGCGGGCGATGGCGCGCAGGGTGTGTTTGGTCGCGGCGGTGACGGTGTCGACCGTGCCGGGGCGCAGGCCGGCGCAGCGCTGGATCAGTGCTATCTTCGTCAAGGGTTGCAGTTGCTCGCGCAGTTCGGGGTCGGCGGTGACGAGCACGGCTTTGAGGGTGATCATGGCCGAGGTGCGGGCTTTGACCGCAACGTCCTTGGCGACCTTGATCTGGCGGATCATCTCGACCGTGCCGTCGTTGGTCTTGGGCACGGCGGTGGCGGTGTTGTTGAGTACGGCGCGGGCGGCGTTCTCGGCGTCGATGGTGTCGCTCTTGCCGCGCAGCCGCCGGTCGCGTCGGTCGGTGCGCAGGACCTCGACCGCGCCCAGGCCGCGGCGTCGGACGGCGGAGGTCAGGCCGGCGCCGTAGGAGCCGGTGCCCTCGATGCCGAACACGAGCTGCTTGGCGCCGAGGCCGGCGGCCCTGTGCCTGCCGAAAATGTCGTCCGTGCAGGTCAGGCGGCGTGGTGGTACTCGTTGAGGATTCCGCCCAGTCGTTGCCGACGGCGGATGTCGAGGCGGGGGAGGGTCGCCTGATCGAGGGCTGACTGTGGCAGTGGTTGTAGTGGTCGGGCGTTGGCGATGCCTTGGTGGGGTCGGTGGGTGTTGTAGAAGTGCTCGTACTCGCGTAGCGCGTGGAGCAGGTGCTGCTGGTTCCAGATGAGGGTGCGGTCGAGGAGTTCGCGTCGGCAGCTGTGGATCCAGCGTTCCATGATGGCGTTCATGCGCGGGATGCGGATTCCGCTGAGGACGACCCGGACGCCCGCGTCGGCGAGGACGGAGTCGAACAGGGCGGGGAACTTGCCGTCATGGTCGCGGATCAGGAAGCGCGCGTGTCGACCTTCGTCTTCGAGGTCCATGACGAGGTTTCTGGCGGCTTGGGTGACCCAGGAGGCGGTCGGGTGCGCGGTGGCGCCCAGGACGCGGATCCGGCGGTTGGCGTGTTCGATGACCGCGAGCACGTACAGGCGGGCACCGTTCAGGGTGGAAGCCTCGAAGAAGTCGCAGGCCAGTAGCGCTTCGGCCTGTGAGCGGAGGAAGGCCGACCAGGTCGTCGTGGTGCGCTCGGGCGCCGGGTCGACCCCGGCGTCCCGGAGGATCTGCCAC